>UQUZ01000064.1 GCA_900544375.1 uncultured Oscillospiraceae bacterium | reverse complement strand
GCTGTTGCAAAATGCAAGGCATTTTGCAACAGCCCCTTTTGATTAAAAAACTTTATCCGACAGTCAGCACAGCGTGATCATACCGCCCCATGCTGCGAGCAGATATAATAATCTGCGTCCCCTTGGGTACAGTCGAAGCAACGGTAAGCGTACCATCCTGAGCAAGGGTCACGCCCTCAACCTGTTTCTCCTCCACGGCGGCGAGATCGGCCACGATCGCATACTGCATCCGGTGGCCGGAAAGCTCCTGCCCATATTGATCTTCCAGCCTGGCGGAAAGCTTCCGGCTTTCCCCTGCCTTGATCGTAGCGGGCGTATCTCCATTGAAGAGCACGCGGCGCGCCATAGGCTCCGCATCGGATAGACGGAAATGAACCGTTTGCCTAACCGTATCGCTGAGATATGCCGTGACAAAAATATCCTGATTCAAATCCGCACCGGCGGAAATAGTCAAAAGCCCGGTGACCGGGTCAATGGCCACGCCTTTCCGCTCAACGGAAGGCGTAGAAGTGGGGACCGCCCCATCCACCGTTTCAGAAAGCTTCCATTTGACCGTGCCTGCAACAGGCTGATCAAACTGGTCTATTATCTCTGCCTTCATCTGCTTTGTCCAGCTACCGCTGGCGGGCACGAGAAGGCTGTCTGCCGTTTCACCGCCATTAATGATGATGCTGGAGGCCTTTGCGGGCTCGTTTTTCTTATACACACGGAAATAATCAATGTAGGTATCCTTCGGGTAGATGCCTGCATCCTCCCCCATGCCGCCTGTGGCATAAACGGAGAAAATCGTCATCATCCGGTAGTTAGGCGAACGATCCGTTTCGTTGACCAGCTTGTTATCTACATAGAATTTCGTTCCGTTTTCATCCCATTCAAAACCATAGATGTGATATTCGCTGGATGGATCGCCCGGAATCTCCGACTCCGGCGCCCAGAGGTATTCGATTTCATTGGAGCCGTTGGGATGGATAACAGGCCGCCATGCCTTCATCTTCTCCAATGGAGCGAGATAGGTTTCGATGATATCAAACTCAGCGGTCTGATTCGAATAATGGCCATAATAGGGGGCTTTTTCGCCGCTGAGCTGCGCGCCCGCATTTTGGTCATCCTGCGTGCCGACCATCCACCAGGCGAAATGGCTGCCATCCCGTGTGGAAGGCATTTTGAGACGGATTTCAAAATAGCCGTATTTGGTGGCTAACCCGTCAAAGGTGGGAATCGAACGGTTATAGGTGGCCCCGCTCCCTATTTCGCCAAACTTGTGCAGGTGGTCGCGCTCAAAGGACATGATTCCCGTCACTTTATTGCCGTCCTGCGAGCTCCAGCGCTCCAGCCCCTCCGGGCAGCGCAGAACAAGGCTGCCATCCTGGAAGAAGAAATCCGCCTTTGTCCGCTCGTCATAATCCGTCCAGTGGCGTAGATAGTAGGGCGACCAATGCGCGGCATCCAGCGTGTCCCCATCGAACTCATCGTTGTAGAAGAGCGTCCATCCCTCTTTTTCCAGCGGGTTGGCCGGAATATCCTGAAGGCTTTCATCTTTGACCAGCCGAATTTTCTTGGTAACGGATACTTTTGGCTCAGCAGCATCCGGAGACGCGTCCGTAGCCGTCACGCGCAGGGTAACGCTTTTTTGAAGCTCGCTCGTTACCGTCAAGACCTGATCCTGCAATGTGACGCCCTCCACCTCTTGATCCAGCTGATAGGTCACGGGGTTATCCTCAATTGGCGTATCCTCACTGTCGAAAACCGTGGCCGTCACATTGCGCTGCGTGCTCCCGGAGGCCGGCGCAACGACCGCATAGTCGCCAGTAAGCGCCGGGGCGTTAAAAGCGATTCGCCGCTGATCATTGCGATCTGTGCGGCTATGCAGCACAACAGCAGTGACAATGCCGCCGATTAGCGCCAGCGCCAGCAGGGCGGCCAACACAATGCATAAAACCTTCTTCCTTTTTGTCATATTCGTTTCTCTCCTTCTTCTCCTGCGTCAAGCAGGGCTTATGTAGGCAGAAAAGGCAAAAAGCGCGCTTGTTTTGCCCTTCCCTCCGGTCTATCTATTCTACGATGGTATCAAAACCGCTTATTTCAGCAGCTCATACATCAGGGCCGCGTCATTTTTTGTTGCATATTCATTGACGCTTTTCACCCGGGCGCGCAGCACATTGCCGCCCATTGTAATCTCCAGCTCATCATCCACCTTTACCTCGTAAGATGCGCGCGCCACTTTGCCGTTGACCAGCACATGCTTCGCATCGCAAACCTCGTTTGCCACGGTACGGCGCTTAATCAGCCGTGATACTTTTAAATATTTATCCAGTCTCATAAAATCCTCCGTATTTTGTAATGCTTTTATTATAGAGGATGCAGAGCGGGTTTTCAAGAGAGATCAGGCGTTTTGCCGCAGGCCTTCGATTTCACTTTTGGTTGCCATGATGTTTTGAGCGTAGGTGGTGGTATAGGTTCCGTTGGCAATGGCGTTTTGATAGCCGCCCACGCCCATATTATAGGCCATCAGGCCGTCATGTTCGCCGTATTGATGGACAAAGCCGGAAATAATACTGACGCCTGCCAAAATATTTTCATAAGGATCCTGAAGATCAGTGATCCCATAAAGCTCATATAAGGATTGAGAATTGATGCTGTTAATCTGCATAATCCCGCTGTCAGAAGAGCCATCCTCATAATACCTCACTGCGGAGGGATCATAGTTGCTTTCGTGGTACATCATGGCCAAAACCAGTTCGTAACTGACCTGCTTTTCCTGACACTGCTGGTAAGTGTAAGCCTGCAGCTCCTGGGACAATGGAATTTCCGGGATATAAAATTCCGAAAGCTCTATAGCGTTGTCGGAATTAGCGGGTATAGCGGGCTCTGAGGGATCGCCGGAGGCTTCCGCAGGCTCAGCCGGCTCGGAAGACGCGGCCTCTTGACTGCTGGAATCAGGTGAGGAGGCTTCGGAAGCAGAAGCATCCGGCTCAGAGGAAGACGGCTGCGCAGTCTCCTGCGGCTGAGTACAGGTATTGAAATCGTCGGGAAACGATTGGACGAGCTGGTCCAGCGGATCCATAAAAGCCTTAGCTTTTATAGCTTCCAGGCTTTCATCGGGCGTTTTCATAGCCGGCGCTTCTACAAGGGCGGCCGGGTAAGAAGCCACAAAGGATATGCCCATCATGAGAGACAGACAAATCGTCCATAACTTTTGCATTTAGGGTCCTCCTTAAAGTAACAGTCCTGTTACATTAATATGCTTGTCTATGAAAAATAGTCCATACTCAGTTTTCCCGCTTTTTTCCTGCTCTAATCAAATAAATAAAAAACTTCTTTGCCCCAGGTCGAACCGTGTCGGATCAGGGCAAAGAA
>UQUZ01000063.1 GCA_900544375.1 uncultured Oscillospiraceae bacterium | reverse complement strand
TAAGCATTTTGCCGCAGCCCCCTGCCGGGTGGAATGTATCAGCCCTCATCAGTTCTTTTCAAGCACCATCTGCTCATAGGGCAGAATTTCAAAGCCATAGCGCTCATATAGCTTTTTAACGCGTTGGTTACGCGGGCAAACCTCCAGGCGAAACCGCTTTGCACTGCCCTCGTATTCCCGCAGCAACCATTCCATAAACTGCGAGCCCAGCCCGCAGCCGCGCACCCGCTCGGAGAGATAAAGCTCCTCCAGCTGCACCGTCTGGCCACCCGCCTCACAGCTCCAGTAAAACACCAGCAACGCATAGCCCACAACCTGCCCCTCATGCTCCAGAATACAGCCGCGCAGGCCCGGCTCTCCCCGCATCAGGCAGTCAAAGGTATCCAACAGCTTTTGATCGGAGATGGGAAAGAGCGTTCCCTCCCCGGCATAGAAATCTCTGCCCATAGCAAGATAACAATCCTTATCTTCCGGCATAAAAGCACGAATCACCACAAAAGCCACTCCTTTCCCCTTGATTATGTGCCGGTGGACTCCTCAGGCACCACTGTGATTACAATCTGGGAAGCCTCTTTTGTTTCGACCTCTCCCCAAACCTTTACATAGATTACGGTGCCCTTTTTATAGCCTTTCTCCGGCGTCGTAAGCATTTCTGCTACCTTGCCCGCACGCTCCGAATCATCATTTTTCTCCACAATGGCCCGGCATTGGAAGCCCATCTCTTCCAACTTTAATTTAACAGTGGCATAATTCTGCCCCTTAAAATCCGGCAGCGTGATCTCTTCATTCCCACTGCTGAGAACTAATTTGATGGTTGAGCCTTTGGGCACCTCCGTCCCATATGCAATATTCTGGGAGAGGACAACATCCTTGCCCTGTGTATCGCTATCCTGATATTCCGTTTCAAAGAAAAAGGCATTTGTATAATCCGTATTACTCTTGATGTTGTTATAATTGAGCCCCCTAAAATCCGGCACTTTAACGAGCTCCGGCGCATTAGAAGAGGCCTGCGTGCTCGCTCCGCCTGTGAAAAACATACCGATATCTTCCCGCCATACCGTCAGGGAAAGAACTGCAAAAATCACCAAGCAGGCCGCAATGCTTGCAAGCCCGGCAATCAGCGCCGTTTTCGAACCGGAAGCGCTTTTTTTCCGCCCGCTGGGAACAGGCTCCTGATAAGGCGCATCCTCCTTCCCGGCATAGGCGATAGCGGCTGTGGAGGTGCCCGGAGCCGCGGAGAGCTCCGCTCTAAGCTGATCCACTGTGCGCGTGCGATCCTCCGGCAGGATTTGCAGACCATTCATCAGCGCATTAATGACATACGCGGGGAGCTGCTCTGCAAATTTGCCTGGCACCATCAGCCGGTCATTTGTCACGCGGGAGGTCGCCTCCAGAGGCGTGCTGCCAATCAGCGTTCGATAAAGCACGGCGCTAAAGGCATAGATATCCGTCCAAGGGCCCTGCTGCCCCTCAAAGCCATATTGCTCAATTGCTGCATAGCCCGGGAATAGCTGCGCTGTAAGATCGCCACGTGCAGTGCGGGCCTGCCAGATGCTAAAGCCGGTAATCCGCATTTTCCCATTCTTCCCGACGATCAGAGTCGTTGGAGAAATACCGCGGTGGATAATTCCCGCGCTGTGCAATGTGCCAAGGGTGGAAAGCACCGGCATAAACAGAATCCGCGCCTGCTCCCATGAGAGATAACCGGAGGGGCTGCGCAGGAGATACTCCCGCAGGCTGACGCCCTCCATATATTCAGAAATTGCATATGCGGTGCCATGATCCTCCACAATATCAAACACCAAAATAAGCGCAGAAAGCCCACGCATACGCGCCAGCTTGCGCCATAATTCTAAAAAGCTCTGATAACAATCCCGATATGTAATTTCACAGCCCGCCATCGGCACGAGCGTTAAATCTTCGCGGCGTTCAGCAATGGAATCCGGCAGAAATTCCCGTATGGTAACCGGCGCATTCATCTCCAGATCCCAGCCCATATAGGTAGCGCCATCGCCATTATAATCCAGCAGTTTCCCAGCCAGATAGCGCTCTGCTACGACTGTGCGCAAGGGTAAATACGGTGCAAGCTGCGGCGAATCCGCATGGAAGCCGCAGTATGGGCACTGATTCTCATCACCGATCTCACGCATACAGCTCATGCACAGATGATCTGTATTCATCATTATGGTCACTCCTCATTGATGCACCCGTCAAACGGGCGAGACCCTCAAACGATTCGCCCATCAAAGCAAATCCCAAAAATGCATCCAATCAACGGCAGAAATCTTTTATCTAAAGAGTATCATATCAAATTCCGCTTATCATTGTCAAGCAACAGGGCTTTCTGCCGCTTGTATCAGATGCGCAGAGGCGACATACTTTTGCCGCATTTTCTGTATGGCAGGGCGCTAAAATCTGGCTAAAAATCGCCTAATCCATCTGAAAGGAATTGAATACCCACGGCTGACCCGTTTCTCACCATGCATATTTGGCCGGATCCTGACCAGACTATCGATGAGTAGATCAAATATTTGGAAACGGTTTGCAGGGGGCGGCAGAATGATACCGGTTTTTTTACTGGGGGAGGAGCACGATGCGGCACTTCGGCTCCCGCTTTGCCGAATTTTAGAGCGTTATGGCGGCGTGCTTCACATCTGTGGGGCGCATGCCGCGCAATATGCCATCGGCCAGGCCCGGTTTTTATTGTGCGAAACCAGCCGCTTGGAGTCCATCCAAGCAGAGCAGGCCATCCTTATTTTTAAATCCCAGCAGGCAATTTCTTGCGGCCAGCTCTCCCTTTCGGACGGGGTTATATCGATTTTGGAAACAGAAAACGAGGCGGCTGCGCGCATGCTGCTGCACACGGGCACCACTGCCCTAACCTGCGGGCTTACCGCGCGAGATACCCTGACGCTTTCCAGCATTTCCGATACGGCTCCCGTAGTGACCATCCAACGTGCCATCACCACATTCGATGGCCATACGCTGGAGCCCTGTGAAAAACGCATCACGCTGCATACGCCTCTGCCCGATTATGCCCTGTTGAGCATCTGCGCCCTGCTGCTACTCACCGGGCACGCATCGGAAAACTTGTTGGAGCTGTAATAAGGGCTTTTTTGAAAAAATCAGGGGAAGCCGACGCCAATGCGCGGCTTCCCCATTTTGCCGATTCAGGCAAACCTTATTTCATGCCGTTTTCGTAGGACTGGATCATCTTTTTGACCATCTGTCCACCAACAGAACCGGCCTCACGGGAGGTCAGGTCGCCGTTGTAGCCCTGCTTGAGGTTTACGCCAACTTCGTTAGCAGCCTCCATCTTAAAACGATTGAGCGCCTCGCGCGCCTCCGGGACGATACTAGAATTACCGCTTCTTGCCATTGTGATATACACTCCTTCATTCAAAATTTACTTTTCGCGTTTGCCTTCCTAGTATCGGAGGATATGACGCAATTATAACTGTAAACTTTTTGTTGTCTTTCCAGCTTTTTCAGAAGGCAAAAAGACAAAGTTTGAACGGCCATTTTTCACAATTGGCGCAGGGAAGATGAAACAGGCATGGCTTCGGCCGGATATACGGCTGCATCATCAAAGCCTGTGTGTCTGAGGTTCAAATCTTTCTGGAAAGATCAAAAAGCTTTTTCAAAGGGACTGACGCAAAACTTTTTGCAACGGCTCTTTTCGCTTTTTCCCGTTTTTTCAACAGCATTGGAACCTTTCCGCTTTTCCTACAAAAACCTTTGTGGTCACACATTCTTTCGTAAAATTTACCGGAGCGGCGCGCCTTGATTGTTCTGCCCCTGTATTGTATAATGAACTACCAAGGAATATGCATACTGCATACTTCCTGCACGTTTTAGCGAAAGGATGGTCATAAACAATGAAACGTGAATTACAAATTGCCACATTGCCTGTCGTCGCACTGCGCGGGCTTGTCATATTTCCAAAAATGATGCTGCATTTTGATATCGGCCGTAAAAAAAGCGCCGCCGCGCTCAATGCAGCGATGGAAGGCGAGCGAGAAATTTTTCTCGTTGCTCAAAAAGATTTACAAGAGGACGATCCAAAGCAGTCTGACTTATATGCCTGTGGCGTTGTTGCCTCTGTGCGGCAGGTGCTTCGCCTGCCCGGCACAGATAATATCCGCGTTGTTGTGGAAGGCCGTTACCGCGCGGGGTTAATTGAACTGACACAGGACGATCCGTTCCTTTGCGGCATTGTGCGCGAAAAGCGCACTGTCCGCGCAAGAGCGGCGGACGACTTATATCAAACCGCATTGGTGCGCCACATCAAGGATCTGTTCGGCGATTACGCGGAAGTAGCGCCTAAAGTTGCACCCGATATGATGCTTGCGATCCTCTCAAACGACGACCCGGGCGATCTGGCGGATTTCATTGCGGGCAACATTATGCTGGACTACGCGGAAAAACAGCGCATTTTAAACGAGCTCAACCCCATCAAGCGGCTTGAGGCGCTTTCCGTCATCCTCACGAGGGAAACAGAGCTTCTGAGCGTAGAGGAGGAAATTCAGCACCATGTGCAGGAGCAAATGGACAAAAATCAGCGCGAATATTTTTTGAGAGAGCAATTAAAGGCGATTTCTGAGGAATTGGGCGACGCGGATAATCCACAGGACGAAGCGGAAAGCTACCGGGAAAAGATCCTTTCCGCCGCCATGCCGCAGGAAACAGAGGAGAAGCTGCTCGAAACTTGCGGCCGCTTGTTCAAAATGAGCCCTGGCTCGCAAGAGGCCACTGTTCTGCGCAATTATCTCGATACCGTTCTCGCGCTGCCCTGGAACCAGTTCACCAAAGACCATTTGGATTTAGAGGCCGCGCGCAGGCAGCTCGACCGCGACCACTATGGCCTTAAAACAGTGAAAGAGCGCATGATTGAATTGTTGGCGGTGCGCAAGCTCTCACCGGATATTAAGGGGCAGATCATCTGCCTGGTTGGCCCGCCCGGCGTGGGGAAAACCTCCATTGCGCGCTCCGTTGCCAAGGCAATGGGCCGCAGCTATGCCCGTATTTCGCTCGGCGGCGTGCATGACGAAGCGGAAATCCGCGGGCACCGCAAAACCTACATAGGCGCGATGCCGGGCCGTATTATCGACGCAGTGAAGCAGGCCGGCAGCTCGAATCCGCTTATCCTGCTCGACGAGATTGACAAGGTGGGCGCGGATTATCGCGGCGACCCTGCCTCCGCGTTGCTGGAGGCGCTCGACGGCGAGCAGAATTTTGCCTTCCGCGATCATTATATCGAAGTTCCTTTTGACCTAAGCAAGGTTTTGTTTATCACAACCGCAAATGACGCCAGCACGATTCCCGCTCCCCTGCTTGACCGCATGGAGCTCATCGAGCTGACGAGCTATACGCATGAGGAAAAATTTCACATTGCCAAAAACCATTTGATCCCGAAGCAGGCAAAACGCCACGGCCTGAACGGGCGCACCCTGCGCATCCAGGATAACGCTATCCATGCGCTAATCGACGGCTATACCCGCGAGGCGGGCGTGAGAAAGCTTGAGCGCGCCGTTGCCGCCCTTTGCCGCCGCGCCGCAGTGCAGGTCGCCTCGGAAGAAAAAAAACGAGTCACGGTTTTGGCAAGCGATCTGGAAAACCTTCTCGGGCCGCAGAAATATAAGCAGGAAGCCCTTCGCTCCCGCGACGAGGTGGGCGTGGTAACTGGGCTCGCCTGGACCTCTGTCGGCGGAGAGACGATGCCCGTGGAGGTTGCCGTGATGGATGGCACCGGGAAGCTGGAATTAACCGGTTCGCTCGGCGACGTGATGAAGGAATCAGCCCATGCGGCGGTCAGCTTCATCCGTAGCCATGCAGCTGCACTGCATATTGATCAAAATTTTTATAAAGAAAAAGATATCCATATCCATGTGCCGGAAGGTGCAGTGCCGAAGGATGGCCCTTCCGCCGGCGTAACGCTGGCGACAGCGCTCGTTTCCGCTTTGACGGACGTACCTGTCCGCCGCGATCTCGCTATGACAGGCGAAATTACCCTGCGGGGGCGCGTGCTGCCAATCGGCGGCCTTAAGGAAAAATCCATGGCCGCCTACCGCACCGGCGTGAAAACCGTAGTCATTCCGGCGGACAACTTGCCGGACCTTGCGGAGATCGATCCCGCTGTGAAAGCCGGCGTGGAGTTTGTACCCGCGAGCGAGCTTTCCACCGTTTTCCACACCGCTCTGCTGCCACAAACCAATCAGCCGGACGCGGCCGCCCCGGACACGGAAAAACCTGCCGACCCGGTGCCGCATATCAATCCGCGGCAGCAACCTGCGGTGGCGCAGTGAGCAGCACGGTTTTTGTTGTAAAATTCCTGTATGGAAAAGAGGGATTTCATGCGCTTCGACAACGCCCGCTTTGAGATGGCCTGCGGCACCTTTGCGCAGCTACCCGCCTGTACGACCCCAGAAGTAGCCTTTGCCGGCCGCTCAAACGTCGGCAAATCCTCCCTGCTCAATAAGCTGCTCAACCGCAAGAGCCTGGCCCGTGTGAGCGCAAAACCGGGCAAAACAATCACGATCAACTTTTACGCGCTCGACGGTGTGCGCTTGACAGACCTGCCGGGCTATGGCTATGCAAAGGTGGCGCAATCTGAAAAAAAACGCTGGGCGGAAATGATGGAAGGCTATTTCGGCTCGAGGCGGACGATCCGCTTGGTCGTGCAGCTCATTGATATGCGCCATCCGCCGAGCGCGGACGATCTTGCGATGCTTGATTATCTAGCTCAGATGCAGTATCCTTTCGTCATTGCCCTGACCAAATGCGACAAGCTCAACAAAGCGGAGCGCGCTGCACGCACACAGGCGCTGACGCAGGAGCTCGCCGCATATCCGGAGATTTTAAAAATCCCGTTCTCTGCTGTGACTGGCGAGGGCGCAGAAGAGCTTCGGGCGGTGATTGCCGCAGCTGTTGAAAATAGCGCGGGGCAATTGGGTAAAGTTTGACAAACCGCTGGAAAGTGAATGTGAAGGAGTGTTTTGGAG
>UQUZ01000062.1 GCA_900544375.1 uncultured Oscillospiraceae bacterium | reverse complement strand
GGAACGAGTTCGTCGGCTCCCGTACGCGGGCGAAGATCGTGAAAAATAAAGTGGCGCCTCCTTTTAAAGAGGCGGAATTCGATATCATGTATGGTAAAGGCATTTCCCGCGAGGGCGAGCTGCTGGATATCGGCGTGAAGCTCGATATTATCCAGAAGAGCGGCGCGTGGTTTTCTTATGGAGACAGCCGCCTTGGGCAAGGTCGTGATAATGTGAAGGAACTGTTCCGCACGAATACGGAACTGGCGGATGAGATTGAGGGGAAAATCCGGGCGAATCTCGGCAAGCTGACCAATGATCGGCGCGCTGCACCCGCCGCAGGTGCGAAGGAGCAGGCGGCTCCCACCCCCGCTGCGCCGAAGGCGGCGCCGGCGGCCAAGCCGACCACCCGCGCGGCGGCGCGAGCGAAGCTCGATATCGCTGTGGATGACGACGAAGCATGATTCTCACGGCACAGCAGGGCAAGGGGGAGAAGATTCATATTCTGCTCGACGGCGAATACCGCCTGACGACAAACCGGGAATTTTGGCTGACCTGCGGGCTTTTCTCCGGCATGGAGATCAATGAGGCAGCGTTTGAAACGTTTGCTGCCCTGGTAGAGGAAAATAAGGCGAAGCAAAAGGCGTTGTGTCTGCTGGAAATACGCGATCACTGCGAGCGTGAGCTCGCCGGCAAACTCATGCGCAGCGGATTCAGCCGTGAGGCCGCGCAGGCTGCTGCTGCCCGCATGGTGGAGCTTGGGCTTATCAACGATGAAACCTATGCGCAGAGCCTTGCAGATGAGTTGTTTCGCCGCAAGGGGTTTAGCCCTGCCCGCATTGAGCAGGAGCTTGCAGCTCGCGGCGTTGCACGCGATACGGCCTATGAGGCGGCGCGTGGGATTGAGGGTGACCCGCTGGCGAGGCTGGGCATGTTGCTGGAAACCAAATATGCAAGCTCTTATCAGGGCACGGAGAAAGACCGCCGCCGTGTGGCAAACGCGCTCCAAAGGCTTGGCTACTCCTTTTCGGATATACGCCGGGCGATGGAAGAGCGCGGTATGTGGCAGGTGGAGTACGAAACGTAGCGGCAGGGTTATTTCAGGCTGGTTGGAGCAGAGCGTCATTCCGTATGATGGAGATTCTGACGGACCGTGCGGGGGTGCGGAGGGGGAATTCTCATGGGTGAGCGCGTTGCTATCCGGTGAAGCATTATTCTGGTAAGCGAAAAAAGCACGCTGCAAACTTTATAGTTTGCAGCGTGCCTTTTTCAGAAACCATCTATTTGCTGGATTTGCGCCGAATCAGCAGCCAAATCATTCCGCCTGCAAGCAGCAGAAAAGTGGCAGCTATGACGGGGATGATCCATGAACGGTTCAACTGTGAAATTGCGTTTGCCGCTTGTGAAACTGGTTCAGAATCATTATACAGCGGGGTTGCCTCCTCGTTTGGGCCTATTGTAATGAGCTCCGTTTGCGTATCACCGGATGCTGTGCATGTGGAAGCTTCTAGAGAGGCTTTCACATGGGAAGAAGATGTGGAGGCAGAATCCACAGCTTCGTTTTTTAACACATGCCCGGCGCCGACAGATGAGGGCGAGCGGCTTGTGCTCGCGGCGCCTGGCTGAGTGGCATTCGGCCGGGTGGACGGTCGGCTTGTGGCGGGGGCAGGGCGCGTGGCTGTCGCCTTTTGGGTTGTGGTCGTTTCCGGCAAATGAAGCGTAGGATGATTTGCTCCTGTTGTGGAGATGGGGGTGAACACGTCATAAGTGCTGTAAGGGAAACGCACTTCCCGATTGACGCTGGCATATTTGATTCCGCCCTCCGTGTAGGAAAAGTTTTGCTCAATCAGGGTAATTGTGTGCGCCTTCGCATTGTATTGCTTCACGATTGCCCAATGGTCATAAGGCTTCCCTCGCTTCTCAGCCGGGGCATAGTATACATCGCCCGGTTTTGGAACGGTCGTTTTTTGAAATTCATAACCGTTTGACATCATGATCAATCCGGTGTTGCTATAGGCAAAAACATCTAACCCAAATGCATGGTCATAAAACCTCATAATGTATTCGTTACATTGTATATTGCTGTTTTTATTGTAATACGCTGGAACGCCGCAGAAAGTGTCCGTGATATAGTGATCGCTTGTTATTTTGACCGAAGTGCTCCGAACGGTTTCACCGGCAGCGATCGCTGGTGAGAGTAGGGAAAGTAGCAATAGGATACATAGAAGGGAGGTTAACAATGCTTTTCGCATAAAATAGATCGATCCTTTCTCTTGGGCAAAGGTATCTGTGAAATAGCCGTTTTGTTCTACCGAATTCTGAACGGTTACAGTGTTTCGATCCTTTTGCTGCTTGCCAAAAACGTCATCCTGTCCTGAATTTTCTGCGTGCCGTGTCTCCTTTTATGCCCGCCGTGATCGGAGGTGATGAGGATGAGCCAATCCTCATTCTCATAAGTATCGCGCGCACGGACACGCTCCATCAGCTCATATGCGCATCGGTCGCAATCGGAGATGCTCTTTGCATACAAATAATTGTTGTTGGTGAAGGAAACCCCGTGGCCGCAGCTATCCGGCCCCTCGTAGACGCCGAAAATACAGTCCACATCCGCGTCGATTGCGCGCAGAAGTTGACCGTGCAAATCATTTTCACTTTTGCAGTGCAGGTATTCGAGCGGCAGGCGTTCTTTTTGGGCGGTTTCTATTTCGCCTTTATAAGTGTTGGCAAAGTGCGTTTCCCACAGGCCGTAGAAGCAGGCGGAAACGCCCCGGCGCGCAAGCTCCAGCAGGGCGGTTGGATACGCACTGTTCATCGTTTCCATCCCGTAAACCCCATGCTCCCGCGCCCAGACGCCGGTTAATACGGAGGCCCAGCCCGGCGCGGTGCTCGTATCCTGCTTCGTTTGTCTATCGCCCGGCTCACCGCCCGCATAGGTCAGATATAGCCCCCCCTGCTTCTTCACAGCGCACACGGCGCTCAGGGGGCTGTTCTCATTTGTGACGTCAAGTTTGGGGTCGCGGGATTTCACAAGGTTGAGCATCCCGTCCGCCCGCGCGCCGTCAAAGCCGACGATGAGCGCTTTTTTGCGTTTACCGCAATCCGTATCCGTGAAATGCTCGCGGACGAGGCGAGCCGTGACGGTTTGCGGATAGGCGGAAGCGACTGTATTTTCAAAAATACCGCTTTTCTGCACGGATTCGATATAGTCCTTTTCGGACTGCGTGGTATCGAGTAGCCAGGTGAGTTGTTGGGTCAGTGACATGGCATGGGAGCCTCCTGTAATGTGATTTTATGTCGCATCCAGTATAGACCAACGGCGCGGGAATAGCAAGCGGGAGGCCGCTGCTTTCTGGAAAAATGGTTGTGAAACGATTGCTTTTCAGCGGCGCAAATGGTATAGTAAGCAGAGTCAACTTTATGGGATGCGGGGGAAAAGAATGGGTAAAAACCGTGTGGGGTTCGGGCCCTGTGAGAAGAGGCTGTTCCTCCTTTGCTGGACGGCTTATTTTGCAACCTATATCTGCCGGCTGAATTTTTCGGCTGTCATGCCGGAGCTGAACACACTAGGCCTTTTCACAAAGGCGCAGATGGCTTCCGTCTCCTCTTGCTTTTTTATTACATACGGCGTGGGCCAGTTTATCAACGGCTTTTTGGGCGACCGGATCGCGCCGCGCCAGATGGTGTTCGGCGGGCTGCTGGTTTCGAGCCTGTGCAATCTCCTGCTGTTTTTTGCGCACGGCTACGGGGTGCTGCTGTTTTTTTGGGGGATGAACGGCTTTGTGCAGTCGATGGTATGGTCGCCGATCCTGCGCCTTGCGGGGGAGTATTATGATGAAAAAGGCAAATCGAAATTTGGAATTGACATCTCCACAACCGTGCCTCTTGGCACGCTCGCAAGCTATGGCGTGAGCATGCTCGCGCTGAAATTCCTCCCATGGAACGGTGTGTTTCTTGTGTGCGGCCTAATCGTGCTGGCTGTGAGCCTGGTCTGGTTCTTCGGCACGGGATGGCTGCTGCCGAAGATGGAAAGGGTCGCGCCGCCGCCTGCCGCACAGATGGCGCGGGCAAGCGGGGAGAAGCTGCCGCTGCGGCAGTTCCTCTCGCTCTTCGCATCCTCCGGGCTGATTCTGCTGCTCATCCCGATTGCGGTGCACGGCACGTTGAAGGACAGCGTAACGCAGTGGGTGCCCACCTATATTGTTGAAACCTTTGCGGCGGACAGCAGCATTTCCCTGCTGCTTACGATGATCCTGCCCATTGTCAATGTGGCGGGCGCGTACCTTGCAAAGTGGCTTAACCGCTATACCCGCAGCGAGCCGGCAACGGCAAGCGTGTTTTTTGCCCTTGCGCTGGGGCTTTTGAGCCTCCTGCTCTGCTGGGGCGACCGGAGCATGCTTCTCACGATCCTGTGCCTCGCGGGGATTACAACCTCCATGTTTGCGGTTAATGTGATGATGATCACGTTTATCCCGCTGCATTTCAGCCGGTATGGCCGCACAAGCTCTATGTCCGGTTTTCTTAACAGCGTGGCCTATATCGGGTGCGGCATTTCCAATTTCGGCACGGGATACCTGCTCAACCGCTTTTCCTGGGATGCGACGATTTTTATGTGGATCGCGCTGGCGGCCGTTGCGATTGCGCTGTGCCTTGCAACCATCAGCGTTTGGCGAAATTTCCAACAGAAAGAAACCAATTTGATTGAAGTGCGATAAAGCGCAAATAGAATTCCGAAAGGGTGTTATCTATGCTCGAACAATCATTAAACGGCGCACGGGGCGTCTGGCAGTTCCGTGAGGCGGGGCAGGGGGAGTGGATGCCCGCCGAAGCGCCGGGCTGCAACTATGGCGACCTGCTGGCGCTCGGCAAAATCCCCGATCCCTTTATCGGGCAGAATGAGGAAAAAAGCAAATGGGTGGCGGAAAGGGATTGGGAATACCGCCGCGCCTTTTTCGTGGACCAGGCCTTGCTGCAAATGGACGAGGTGTTTCTCCACTGCGAGATGCTCGATACGCTGTGCGAAGTGTTTGTAAACGGCATTCTTGCAGGCCGGGGAAAGAATATGCACCTGAGGTATGACTTTTCCGTGAAGCAATATCTGCGTGAAGGGGAAAACGAGGTGCGCATCGTGTTCTTCTCTCCGCTTCAGTTCCTGCGGGAGGAGGAGAAGCGCGAGCACGTGCCCGGCTGCCCGCAGAGCGTGCCGGGTGTGCCCCACATCCGCAAGGCACACTGCCATTTTGGGTGGGATTGGGGTCCGACGATCCCGATCAGCGGAATAACGCGTGATATCTCCCTGCACGGCTATCAAACGGCCCGTGTGCGGGAATGCCAAATCCGCCAGCACCATCACGACGGCGTGGTGGATTTGACCGTTGCGGCCCGCGCCGAAGCGGCTGGCGATGCAACGGATCAGGCACTTTCCTTTGTTTTCACGCTGCTGTCTCCCGCCGGGGAAGAGCTGGGCCGCAAAACGGCGGCGGGGCCGAAGGCGGAATGTGCCTTTACGGTGGAAAACCCACAGCTCTGGTGGACGAACGATCTTTCCAACGCGGAAATCCAGCCGCTCTATACCGTGAAAACGGAGCTTTGCGCAGTTGGCGCAGGGGAGACGCTCGACGCCGATACGAAGCGCATCGGCCTGCGCACCATCGTGCTCAACCGGGAAAAGGATCAGTGGGGGCACAACTTCCAGTTTGTGTTAAACGGCGTGCCGCTGTTCGCCAAAGGCGGCGATTATATCCCGATGGATTCCCTCATCACCCGCGCGGGCGATGATAAAAAGAGGCAATTGCTCCAGGATTGCCGGCATGCGCATATGAATATGATCCGCGTCTGGGGCGGCGGCTATTATGAAACGGATTCCTTTTATGACATCTGTGACGAATACGGCATCCTCGTCTGGCAGGATTTCATGTTTGCCTGCGCGCCATATCCGTTTTATGAGGATGCATTCCTTGAGAGCGTGAAGGAGGAGATCACCTGCAACGTGCGGCGGCTGCGCCATCATGCGAGCCTGGCCCTCTGGTGCGGCAACAATGAGATTGAGGATATGTCCATGGGCTGGAAGGCCTATATCAAACTGAACCAGTGGACGGAGAAATTTTTCTATCAGATCCTGCCCGATTTTGTGAAAAAGCTGGATGATCAAACGCCGTTTATCTCTGCTTCCCCTTGCGGCACGGGCTATATGCAGGGGATCCACAGCGATGATGCGGGCGACACGCACCTGTGGCAGGTCTGGCACGGCTTGCAGCCCCTGAACTTCTACCGCAGGCATTTAACGCGCTTTTGCAGCGAATTCGGCCTGGAATCCATGCCGAGCATCTCTACAGTCAATTTTTTTGCAAAGCCTGCGGATAAGGCGCTGACAAGCGACGTTTTTAACGCCCATCAGAAAAGCCCCAGCGGCAACAAAAAGATGATCTATTATATCGCCTCGCAGTATCTCCTGCCAGAGCGGTTCGACGATTTGTTGTATCTCACGCAGATGATCCAGCTTGAGGGCGTGCGGGACGCAACCGAGCACTGGCGGCGCAACCGCGGCCGCTGCAACGGCTCGCTCTACTGGCAGCTCAACGATTGCTGGCCCGTGTGCTCCTGGGCGGGGATCGACTATTTCGGCCGCTTTAAGGCCCTGCACTACGGCGCGCGCCACTTCAACGAGCCGGTGATGGTTTCGATTGAGGATACGAAGGAGGAGCTTCGACTTTTTGTTATCAATGACAAGGCGGATCCCTTTACGGGATCGCTCTCCTGCAAGGTGTTCCGGTTCGATGGAACCCCAGTGTTTGAGAAACATTTCACGGTGAACGCCGCCGCGACGAACGTGGCCCGTGTGGCGCGCATGGAGTGCAAGGCGCTGCTCAAGGGCACGCCCCGTGCGGACTGCGTGTTCATCGCACAGTTGAACGGCGCGGACGGAGCAACCGTTTCCCGCAAGACCGTGCTCTTCCAAAAGGAGCGCGATTGCCGCCTGCCGAACTGCAAGTTTGATTTTGACGTAGCAATGGAGGGCGGACAGGCGAGTGTGACGGTTTCCTCCGACACGTTTGCGCGCAGCCTGTTCATCGACAGCCCGCTCTTTGACGGCAACCTGACGGATAATTTCTTCGACCTTCTGCCGGGCGAGCGGGTCACGGTGACCGGCCCGGTCAAGGAGGGTGCTACGGCGGCGGAGCTGCGCCGTAGCCTTACGCTGCGCAGCGTGGGGAATATCACAGAGGTGAAGTCAAAGCGCAACAGCCAGCTTCAGGCGCTGGGCGTGAAGCTGATTCCGATCAATTTTGTGAATTGGGTTTACCGGGCGATTGTTGGGTAATAGGTGAATTTTGGTTTCATAAATCCGTCCGCCGGATTCGTTTGGATTCCGGCGGACGTGATTTTTGTGATGGTTGAGCTAAGTTTCAATTTATTGGCTGATATAAGCATCAGTGCACAACGGTGAACACTGCCGTCAGGGCGCGCCCAGACGCACGTTGGCTGCGTTCTCGGGCTCGACTGGCGTCAGCCAGCCGTCGCCCTGCGGCCTTGTCATCCCGCGCAGCTTCTGCTGAAAACAGAGAAACTGCGCCTCTAGGTCTGCCCGCGTGGGGAAATCCTGTCCGTCCGGTATGGAGGCAGGCAGCTTGGAGAGAAGGATTTTCTGCGGCAGTTCGTCATCTATAATGGCAAGCGTTATGCCTTTACACAAAAGCGGGTGTTGACGCTGGAGCGCGGGCAGCGCGCAAGGCTGCCGGGTCGCGGGCGAAATCCATTTGCCCGGCGAGCTTTCCCCCGGCTCGTATGAGCTCGATCTGTTTACGGTGGACGGGCTGGACGGCGCGTCGGTGCTGGGGGACGAGGGCTGCTTTGCCTGCGCGATGCGTGCGGATAACGTTGATTTCCAGGCGATCTGCTACGATAATGAGTGATCCGTTTAAAGCCCCCGAATGATCCCGCAGGAGGCTTCTTTATGTTTGAAAAAAGCCAGGTTTAGTAGTGATAACTTTTTGCATCCTTCATGATTTATGGTATAATAGCTTCAAACATTTTGTTTGAAGCATTGGAAAAATGGTTGTCGGCG
>UQUZ01000061.1 GCA_900544375.1 uncultured Oscillospiraceae bacterium | reverse complement strand
AGACTGCCGGGCACGTCGCCCTTCACGATCCGCTGGGCCAGACCCTCGGCGATGGCCGTTTTACCCACGCCGGGCTCGCCGATGAGCACGGGGTTGTTCTTTGTTTTACGGGAGAGGATGCGGATGACGTTGCGAATTTCTTCATCCCGGCCAATGACCGGGTCAAGCTTTTTGCTGCGCGCGCGCTCGACAAGGTCGTCGCCGTATTTTTTCAGCGCGTCATAGGTATCTTCCGGCGTGTTGGTCGTTACACGTGTGGCGCCGCGCACCCCCATCAGAATTTTCAAAAAGGTGTCCTTTGTGATATGATAGTCTTTGAAAAGCTGCTTCAATTTATCGTTGGCGTTGTCGAGCAGGGAGAGAAAGAGGTGCTCAACAGAGACGAATTCATCCTTCATATTGGCGGCAATTTTTTCAGCCGAGTTCAACGCCTGATCCACATCCTGCGCCACATAAATTTTGTCAGCCTCCCGGCCCGTGCCCGTTACCTTGGGGATGTTGGCGAGCTGGAAGGTGAGATCCGACAGCATGGCCTGCGTATCCACCTTCATCTTGACGAGCAGCTCATGGATGAGCCCCTGCTCCTGGGTTAGCAGGGCGTAGAGCAGGTGCTGCTGCTCCACCTGCATATTTTGATACTCAATGGCAGTATCTTGGGCTAGCCCGATGGCCTCCAAAGATTTCTGTGTAAATTTTTGTGCGTTCATTGTCATAACCTTCCCTTCTCTGCGGACAGCCTGAATTGATCTGTTCAAGCGGTTTTGCCTTTTTCAGCGGCGTTTTAAAAAAGCGGAGCAGCCAGGTCCTTCCCTTCGCAGCTCCGCTTGTTTTAGCCGATGTCAATGCGCCGGCTCTCGGGCTTTTTGGCGCCGCGCTTCGGCAGCGTCAGCCCCAAAATACCGTGGCGGTAAGAGGCGGTGATTGCATCCTCTTCGATGCCGGTGAGGTCGAAGCTGCGCTCATACGCGCCGGAGTGGCGTTCCCTGCGGATGAATGGGTGTTTCGTTTTTTCTTCCGCGTCGTTATGCACGGCGCGGATGGTTAGGCAGCCGTCCTCGATGTCGATAGAAATTTCTTCCTTGCAAAAGCCGGGCAGCTCCGCCTGCAAAAGAAAGCAATCTTCTTTTTCAACGATATCGGTGCGCATGGAGGCAATTTCTTTTTCCTCCCGGCGAAAATCTTTTTCCATCCGGTAAAAATCACGGTCAAACTCTTTAAGCATATTCCGCTCGCTGCGGGTCAGGGGAATTAATTCAAACATAGCCGATCGCTCCATTTCTTTCAGATTCTATCCGTATTTTAGGTTGCTTTGTTTATGTTCTGCTTCCATCCGGTTTTCCCCGGATCAATGATTTTAGCATACCCGGTATTTATGAAAAAAATAGATATCATTTATGACGGAAGTGTAAACATTAGCACTCGATTATAACGAGTGCTAAATTGGGCGCGTTTCATATTACCCGATGGAAAGACACAAAGAATACATATAGGGGAATTACAATATCCTCATCAGGAATAGAAGGAGGAGCAGACGATGCGCTACCGTTTGCTGGCCGCAGAGGATGAGCCACAGCTGAGAATGATGCTGTGGGATTACTTTACGGCGAAGGATTTTGATGTGACCACCTGCCGGGATGGGGAGGAGGCGCTGGCTAAGCTGGAGGAGCAGGCGTTTGATATCGTGTTTCTCGATATTATGATGCCAAAGCTCGACGGCCTGACCGTCTGCCGTGCATTGCGGCGGGAGAATCCCGTGCCAGTCATTTTCCTGACCGCGCGCAGCGGAGAGGAAAACGAGCTGCTCGGCTACGGGTTCGGCGGGGATGATTATGTCACGAAGCCGTTTTCGCTCCCCGTGCTCCACGCGAAGGCGCTGGCGCTTATCAAGCGGGCCAAGGGGAGGGGCCTGACCGCGCGCATGCTGGAAATGGGCGGGATTCAGGTGGACGACCTGCGCCGAGAGGTATCGGTGGATGAAACCCCGATTTCCCTTACACCGAAGGAATACGAGCTACTGGTGTGTTTGATGGAGCACAGGGGAATGGTGCTTTCGCGCGAGCAATTGCTGCGCAGGGTATGGGGCTATGCCTATGACGGCGATATCCGCACCGTGGACACTCATATCAAAAAACTGCGTAAGGCACTCGGCCGACGAGCCGGAGAGATCCGCACGGTGATCAAAACGGGCTACCGCTTCGAGCCGGAGGAACCGGAGGGGTAAGCCTCATCTGCTGTTTTGCGAAGGAGGGATGCATATGGACCGGCAGTTTTGGCGAGAAACGCGCAGGTCGGCGCTGGTGCTGCTGCTGCTGTTTTTCACGTCCGGCACGATGCTGGTGGTAGGCAAAGCGGGAAGCAACGAGTATGGAACCGACCCGCTGTCAATCAGCGTATTGATAGCTAATCGGCTGGCGCAAACCACATATTACCAGCAGCATGATGCGGAGGCCTATAGCCCGAACGATCTTGAGCTGTTGCAGGAATATGTGCGGCAGTTTGCGCAGGAAGGGACATTTCTAAGCTTGATCCTATATGAGGAGGATGTGGATCACATCCGGGCGGTAAGCGGAAACTACCTAAGCCTTTGGTCTATGGATTCAAATTTTCCAACGGTGGACGCCCAGCTTTATGTGGCGCTCGACGATGCGGCGGAGAAAGAACGCGCTGCCTTGACGCAGGCATTGCATCAAGGCCGTCTTGTTTCCGTTACGGGTTATCGGAAGGGCAATGTGGTTTATCCAACCCAGATTGTATGGAAAATGTATCAGAATAAAATGAATTGGAAAACGCTGAAGAAAGAAAACGTTGCGGATACGAAAACCATCGCCTTTTCTCTTCCGGACCAGCTGGAGCAGGCAGAACAAATCGTTTTAAATGGTGATCTGCGGTTTGAATTTGTGGGGAATCAGGATTCCTATGCGGTGCAAAACGAATCGGGCGGTAAACAGCGGCACATCATGCGCGCCTTTCGGGAAGCTGCCCGGATGGCGCGGTCAGAGGATCAGAAGTATCGCACGGGCAAGCTTACGGATTTTGCGGTGAACGGCTTTAGCTGGAGCAATAATGCGGTGAAAAACGCATACAGCCTGCTTAGCTGCGTCCGTCCGGCGGAGAACGGAGGACCCGCCCTTTACCTTTCCGTCAATCTGGTGAATTACCCGCTGTATGACGCGCTGAGTGATTACGGCGTCTATCTCGCGGTGCTGTTTTTCTTTTATCTCTGCATTTTTATTGCGCTGCTCACGCGCAAGTTCCAGGCCGTTTATCTAACGCAGAGCCGCGCCTCCCAGCGCCAGCGGGATTTTACGAACGCGCTTGCCCACGAGATGAAAACGCCGCTGGGCGTTATCCGGGGCTACAGCGAGCTGATGCAGGAGGGGATTGCCCCGGAAAAGCACCCGGCTTATCTCGCCGGGATCGTCGGCGAGACGGAGCGCATGGATGCGATGGTGCTGCAGATCCTCTCATTTTCCCGGATTGACACGCGGCATCTGCCGGTGCGCCCCGTTTGCTTTGCCATTGACGCGCTCATCTGCGAGCAGCTTGCGGATTTCCAGCCCGGCATCGAAAAAAAGCAGCTCACTCTTTATCTGGAGGTTCCAGAATTCCTCTATGTGACGGCGGATGAAAAGGGGATGGCCCTGGTTTTGCGGAACCTGATTTCCAACGCGGTGAAATACGCGCCGCCCGGCAAAGCGGTCAAGCTGCGGGCATTTTCAGAAAAGCGCCGCGTTGTGGTTGAGGTATTCAATGAGGG
Source organism: uncultured Oscillospiraceae bacterium (assembly GCA_900544375.1). GTDB lineage: Bacteria > Bacillota > Clostridia > Oscillospirales > Acutalibacteraceae > Fimivicinus. The sequence goes on along the minus strand of UQUZ01000061.1, from coordinate 5,180 downwards.
ACCGCCGGTTGCCGAACGGGATCTGCCATATCTGTGGGACGCGTTTTATCGAGCGGAAGAATCCCGTACCCGTGAAAACGGGGGCAGCGGCATGGGCCTTGCCATTGTAAAAGCGGTTCTAGATCAGCACAGAGCGCGTTATGGCGTATATAACAAGAGCGGCGGCGTATATTTTTGGTTTTCTTTGCCGAGCTGAAAGGAGGAGGAACGAGAGATGTTTTACAATCTGCGTCTGAGCGCGCGGTGGGTTTATTGGCTCTGTATCGCCGCTTTTTTTGGCTTTGGCGTGAGCAGGTTGCCATCCTGGTACGGTTATATTGGCGTTCCGTTCATCTATGCGGTTTACCTGCTGCTCCCGGCATTTTTCATTTTTTTATTCTCATTTGTGAAAAGCCTGGCCGCCGTACGCCGGGAGAAGCGAACGGGGCGGGGCGCGCCGGATTATCCGGTGGACGATGTTGTAATCGCCTGGGTCGGGGCAGTGATCTTTCCGCTTTTGCTGTTTTTCCTGGAAAATCGAATCGTATGAGGCAAGCGGCGCATACTAAGCGCAAAAGGCTGCATGCCGGTTTTGAAAAGTGGAGAATCGTGTGGAAAATGGTGTTTTCCTGCGGCGCTTATCCTGTTCGGCAGGAGAAACCGGATAGGGGAAGGCCTCCGTGAAAGGATGAATGATTGTTATGGAAACCTTCTATGCCCTTTATGAAAAGCTTGCGCGCGGCGCGCTTGCGGGCGGGCATGAGGCGGCGCTGCGCGAGGTGGAAAAGCTTGATTTTGACCCGCACCAGCTTGACTGCCTGCTTAACCCAAAGCGCTACGCCCCGATCTGGCGGCTCGCCCCCTGCGACTGCGGGGAGGGGGAATCCGCCTGCCAGGGCGCTTGCCCGTTTCATGCCATCCGCCGAGATGAAAATGGCAATATTGAAATCGACCAGCAGGCCTGCACAGGGTGCGGCCTGTGCGTAGACGCCTGCAAAGCGCAGAAGCTCACGCAGAGCAAGGATATTCTGCCCGTGCTGGACGTTGTTGCCAAGCAGGATGCGCCGGTCTACGCGCTCATTGCTCCTGCCTTCGTCAGCCAGTTCAGCGAGCGGGTCACGCCGGGCAGGCTGCGTTCTGCATTTAAGGCGCTGGGCTTCGCGGGCATGGTGGAGGTGGCGCTGTTTGCTGATATCCTCACGCTGAAGGAGGCGCTTGATTTTGACGAGTTGGTGCGTTCGGAGGAGGATTTCCTCCTGACGAGCTGCTGCTGCCCGATCTGGATTGCCATGATCCGCAAGGTATATGGGAGCCTCACGCCGCATATCCCGGCATCCGTCTCCCCAATGATCGCCTGTGGACGCGCGGTGAAGCAGCTTGTCCCCGGCGCCGTCACGGTTTTTATCGGCCCATGTGTTGCAAAAAAGGCGGAGGCGCGGGAGGCCGATATCGCAGACGCGGTTGATTTTGTGCTCACCTTCCAGGAAATACAGGATGTGTTTGATTTTGCCGGCGTTGATCCGGAAAATATGAAAGAGGATTTACGCGATCATTCCTCCCGCGCAGGGCGTATCTATGCACACACTGGCGGCGTGAGTGAAGCGGTCAAGACCACGCTCGAACGGCTGCGCCCCGGCAGGCATATTCCACTGAGAGCCCGTCAGGCGGATGGCGTGCCCGCCTGCAAACAGATGCTCAATGAATTGATGCAGGGGGATATTCAAGGCAATTTTTTGGAAGGCATGGGCTGTGTGGGCGGCTGCGTAGGCGGCCCCAAACGGCTGATTCCGCGGGGGGAGGGCGCGCTCCACGTGGCGCATTATGGCGAGGCAGCGCCTGTGCGCACGCCGGTTGATAATCCCTATGTGATGGAACTCCTGCACCGCCTGGGCTACGAAAGCGTGGAAAGCCTGACGCAGGAGGATACCATGTTTCGTAGGCAGTTTTAGAGGCTGCGTGGGCGTTTTTCACGTTCCGTAAAAAACGTTGACTTTTGTAGGCCGCTTGGGTAAAATAGGAACATCCCGTATTGGAGAGGGAAGGAGTGTGCCGGCATTTATGCAGGTAAAGGAGCGGATACCAGCCGCAGCCGCTGCGCAGCGGTGTGAGCCGCAGGGCTTTATGCATCGCATGCGGTTTACATATGAGGCGAGGCGCTGGCTTCGGATTACTATTTTTGTTGTGATTGCCGCTGTCTGCGCGGCCTTTTTTTATGCATTTAACTTGCAAACGGCGCTGATTGCCGATGATTATAACTATCGCTTTATCTTTGGCACGGCAAATCAACGGGTGGAGCATATCTTTGATATCATTGAATCCATGCGCGCCCATTATCACACAATGAATGGGCGGCTGATTTTACATTCCTTGACGCAGCTGTTCCTATTGTGGGGGAAGCCTGTGTTCAATGTGGTCAATACGGTGGGGTATCTTCTCTTCACAGGGCTGATCTACTGGCACTGCAAGGGCACGGGGCGGCATAGCCCGGCGTTATATTTCGGCGTGCATCTCATGGTGTGGTTTTTTATCCCGGTATATGGGCAGACCATGCTGTGGGTAGACGGGAGCGCAAATTATATGTGGGGCTCGATCCTGCGGTTGGCCGCATTGCTGCCGTTGAGGCTGCATGTGCAGGCGGCCCGGCCGGCGGCCGGCAGCTGGTGGTGGCTGCTGCTTTCTATCCCGGCTGGGGTGATCGCCGGCTGGACCAATGAAAACTCCGGCGCGGCTTTTCTCGTGATCGTGGGGCTGTTTTTGCTTTATAACCGGGCCAACAAGGGGCGAATCCCCCGGTGGGCGGTTGGCATGCTGGCGGGCGCCGCCGTGGGCTTTGCTGTGATGATTGCCGCGCCGGGCAACCATGTGCGCCTCGAAAATAACCTTGGCGTGCCTGTCACGGCGTTCCAGAGGCTTTGGAATGGCATTACCGTTTGCAACCGCAAGCTTTTTTATTACCTGCTCCCCGTGTTTGCCCTTTATGCTGTGTGCCTTGCCCTGCTGCATTTCTTTGGCCCGGAGGGCAAGCGGGAAAAGCGCCAGAGGATGCTGCTCAGCGGGATCTATCTGCTTGGCGCGCTGGCAGGGGTTTATGCTATGCTGTTTGTGCCGTATTTTCCAGCCCGGGCGACATTTGGATCGGTTGCATGCGCAATTGTCGCTACAGGGACGCTGTACGCCGGAATTCGCCTGGATCAAACAGCGCCGCGGGTGATCCAAACGCTTGTTTTTGTGAGCTGCATGGTGGGCGCGGCCGTGATGTATGGCGAAACGTATTTGGATAATGCGCAAGCATACCGGCAGATTCAGGAGCGAGAGGCCTATATTGAGCAGGAGAAGGCCGCGGGGCGCTTTGATGTGGCGCTCAGAGACGTCCGAGTGAAAAAGAATATGTATTCCCCATACTATGGCCTGGCCGATGTGGAGCCAAATCCGCAGCATTGGGCCAACACCTCAAAGGCGCGGTATTATGGCCTGCATTCCATTACGTTGAAAAATCCATAAAAAATTGAGAGTAAACCCCATGTGCTGCGGGAATTCTGCGGCATATGGGGCTTTTTTGGATGATTTCTCTCCGTCAGAGCATACTATATCCTGCTAACGATTGAAAAAAGGCAGGCTGATAGGAATGGATTCGATTTGGCAAGCGACAAGTGAAATGCCTCATTTTCCAACCCTTGTGGGAGATTTAAAAAAGGATGCCGTTGTGGTTGGCGGTGGAATGGCAGGCCTTTTGACAGCGGCACGTCTCCGGCAGGCCGGGTTGGATACGGCGGTGATCGAGCGGGAAAGCATCGCATCCGGCGTAACAGCGGGCACAACGGCGAAGATCACTTCGCAGCACGGTCTTATTTATGATAAACTCATCCGCCGTTTTGGCCATGAGCGCGCGCGGCAATACGCCCATGCAAACCAACGGGCAATTGACCGCTTCTGGGAGATGGCAGCGGAGATTGGCGCTCAGTGTGCCATGCAGGAAATGGACGCCTATGTTTACAGCACGTCGGGCGGGACAAAAACGCAGCGGGAGGCTGCTGCCGCGCAGTCTCTGGGCATTCCCGCCTCGCTGGTGGTCAAAACGGACCTGCCGTTTCCGGTGACCAATGCCGTGCGGTTTGCAAAGCAGGCGCAGTTCCATCCGCTCCAATTTCTCGCTGCACTTGTTCAAGATATGGAAATTTACGAGCACACCATGGCCACGGCAATCGGCCCGGGAGAGGTGCTCACTCCCGGTGGTGTGATCCACGCAAAGGCGGTGGTGCTCGCAACGCATTTCCCAATCGTCAACGTACCCGGTTTTTTCTTCTTTCGCATGCATCAGGAGCGCTCCTACGTGCTGGCGCTTGAAAACGCCGCGCCTGTCGGCGGGATGTATATTGGCGAGGAGAAAAACAGCCTCTCCTTCCGCGACGCGGAGGGCCTCTTACTCTTTGGCGGGGCGGGAACACGCACGGGCAAAAATAGAGAGGGCGGCAATTTTGAGCAGCTGATGCAGAGTGCAAAGGTGTTTTATCCAGCCTGCAAGGCCGTATACCGTTGGGCGGCGCAGGACTGCATGCCGCATGATCAAATCCCTTATATTGGCCTGCTCAGTGAAAAATGGCCGGGGGTTTATGTAGCAACCGGCTTTCAGAAATGGGGGATGACCTCCTCCATGGCTGCCGCGGAAATTCTGACGGACTTTATCTGCGGGCGGGAGAACGGGGACGCGCCCGTTTTTTCCCCACAACGGTTCCATCCTTTCGTCAGCACGCCAAAGCTGCTGATCGACGGCGCGCAGACGGTTTACAGCATTGCAAAGGAAAAGCTTGAAATCCCACGGGAGACTCTTTTTGCAATCCCGAACGGCACAGCTGCGGTCGTCAAGGTAGAAGGGGAGAAGGTGGGCGTATATAAAACGCCGGACGGCGGCGCGTATTGTGTCACCGTGCGCTGCCCGCATCTCGGGTGCAGGCTTGAATGGAACCCGGCGGAATTGTCATGGGATTGCCCGTGCCACGGGTCAAGGTTTGATTACACGGGGAAATTGCTCAATGATCCCGCACAGACGGAGATCGGATTTCAGAAGGAGAAAAAGCAATGAGAAATTAACGGAAAGTCGGGTGGTGTTTCGATTCGGGCGAGCGGGATTCAAACAATCAAATAGGGATGAAAAAGTTTGGCTGAACGTGAAAAGCGGCGGAGTATCTTCCGCCGCTTTTCCG
>UQUZ01000060.1 GCA_900544375.1 uncultured Oscillospiraceae bacterium | reverse complement strand
GGCGCGGCATGCAACATTGTGAAAAAGCCAATCGAGCTTTTCCGGAATCAGCTCGCGCCGGTTTGCCAGCAGGTAACCCGCCAGCTCCTGCACCAGAGACGAGACATCCTCCTGCGCAAGCGTCATCGGGCAGGCGCGCACGAGCACTGTGCCCGCCCCGAAATCCTCGGCTTCAAACCCTGCCTGGCGCAATAGCTCCAGGTTTTGCAGAACGGCCGCATACTCCTCTTTTGAGAGCGTTACCGCCACGGGCGCGAGCAAAAGCTGCCGATCCGCCCGCCTCGCCTCATTTCGAAGCTGCTCATAGAGCATCCGTTCATGGGCGGCATGCTTATCGATCAGCAGCAGGTCTTTCCCGCTCTCCACCACAATATAAGTGCGGAACGCCTCCCCCAGCACCCGAAACGGCGGCGCTTCCTTTGGAGGCTGCGCCATGGTTACGGAGCGCCCTGTTTCCTGTGCGGCGGGCGCATCCATTTCCTGGGCAATCTCCGCTTGTGGCGCGAGCGATGGGGCGGGCTCTAGCCGCTTCCGACGAGCGCTCTCATCTATCTTTTCCGTTGGATGGGCTTTCTTCGGCCCTTGTACCCGGCGCTTTTGCAGCGCAGCGTCCACTGTATCCGGCTCCTCCCCCGCTGCATAGCCGGATATGGGGGATGCCAGCCGCTGCTGCGGGCGGTTTTTCCCGATATAAGAGGCTGCCGTTTCACGCTCCCAAAAATGATCCGTTTTTTGGGGGATCGTGATCTGCTCCGGCGCAGGCGGCCGCGCTGCTTCCACAGGGGCGTCCAGTTTTTTTAGCTCCACATGTGGGCGCGGATCGTTTTGCTGGAGCGTATTTTTTGCGGCATAATAAACCGCGTCAAAAATACGCTTTTCATTGGCAAAGCGGACCTCGATCTTTGCAGGATGAACGTTGACGTCCACCGTTTCATTCGGCACGTGCAAATGCAGCACGCAGGCCGGAAACTTTCCCACCATAATCGTGTTGCGATAGGCCTCCTCCAGAGCAGCCATAGCGGTGCGGCTTTTGACGAGCCTGCCATTGAGGAAGAAAAGCTGCATTGTGCGGTTTGGCCGCGCGGCCAGCGGCTTTGCGGCAAAACCGGATATACGCACGCCGCTCAGCTCATAATCCACCGGGAGCAGACCCGTGGCGAAATCCTTCCCGTATACCGCATAAATCGCGCTGATTAGCTTTCCATCGCCGGGGGTTAAAAGCGCCTCCTTTCCATCCCGAATGAAGCGGACGCTAACCTCCGGATGAGAGAGCGCCACGCGGTCCACAACCCCTGCAACAGCGTTTGCCTCGGACACATCCTTCTTCAAAAACTTCATGCGAGCGGGCGTGTTATAGAACAGATCGCGCACGATCAGCGTCGTCCCCTGCGGGCAGCCCGCATCATCGAGCAGCGTCTGCTCTCCGCCCTCAACGCAAAGCCGCGTGCCCACCGGCTCCCCCTGCGTCCGGGTCAAGAGCTCCACGCGCGCAACCGCTGCTATGGAGGCCAGCGCCTCGCCGCGGAAACCCAAGGTGCCGATGCCGTTTAAATCCTCTTCCCGTCTAATCTTGCTCGTTGCATGGCTGACAAAGGCTGTAGGCGCATCCTCGCGCGCAATGCCGCAGCCGTTATCCGTGATGCGGATATAGGTGATTCCGCCACGCCGGATTTCAAGCGTAACCGCGCTTGCGCCCGCGTCGATCGAATTTTCCATTAGCTCCTTTACAACGGAGGAGGGCCGTTCCACAACCTCCCCCGCCGCAATCAGCTCGGCCACATGGCGGGGCAGCACCTGAATTTTCGGCATGGCAATCTCCTTTCTAAACGTTGCGCGGGCAATTCGCATTTCAGAATAGCTTTTTTCTATTACAGAATCGGCCTGCTCTCCTTGAGCACCACGTCGTGCGCGCCGCCCTCTACAATGCTCGTAGAGGAGATCAGCGTGATTTTCGCATTCTTCTGGAGCTCCGGAATGGTCAGGCAACCGCAGTTGCACATGGTGGAGCGCACCTTGGAGAGGGAAAGCTCCACATTATCCTTCAAGCTGCCCGCATAGGGCACGAACGAATCGACGCCCTCCTCAAACGACAGCTTCGCTGCGCCGCCCATATCATAGCGCTGCCAGTTTCTGGCCCGGGCGCTGCCTTCGCCCCAGTATTCTTTCATATAATTCCCGTTAACGTTTACCTTCTTGGTCGGGCTTTCGTCAAAGCGGGCGAAATACCGGCCCAGCATCATGAAATCCGCGCCCATGGCAAGCGCCAGGGTGATATGATAATCATGAACAATGCCGCCGTCTGAGCAGATCGGCACATAGACGCCCGTCTCCTTAAAATATTCGTCACGTGCCTCAGCCACCTCGATCAGGGCCGTTGCCTGCCCGCGGCCAATGCCTTTCTGCTCGCGCGTGATGCAAATCGCGCCGCCGCCGATGCCGACCTTTACGAAATCGGCGCCCGCCTCTGCGAGGAACCGGAAGCCGTCCCGGTCAACCACGTTGCCCGCGCCGACCTTAACGGAATCCCCATAATGCTCCCTGACATAATCGAGCACAATTTTCTGCCATTCCGTATATCCCTCTGAGCTGTCAATGCACAATACGTCCGCCCCCGCTTTCAGCAGAGCCGGGATCCGCTCGGCATAATCCCTCGTATTGATGCCCGCGCCCACGATATAGCGCTTGGAAGCGTCGATCAATTCATTTTCATTATCCTTATGAGAATTATAGTCCTTACGAAACACCATCGAAACCAACCGCTGCTCCTGATTGATAATCGGCAGGCAGTTGAGCTTATGTTCCCAAATGATATCATTCGCAACCTTGAGGGAAGTATCCTCCTGGGCGGTGATTAGGCTTGCAAACGGAGTCATAAACTCGCGGACCTTCATATCCAGCGGCATGCGGCTGACACGGTAATCCCGGCTCGTGACAAGGCCCACCAGCTTACCCTGCGCGCTGCCATCCTCGGTTACCGCAACGGTGGAATGCCCGGTCTGCTCCTTAAGCGCTAGAATATCCTTGAGCGTTGCCTCTGGGGAGATATTGGAATCGCTGATGACGAAACCCGCACGATAGCTCTTCACACGGGCGACCATCTGGGCCTGGCTCTCCACGGATTGGGAGCCATAAATAAAGGACAGGCCACCCTCCCGCGCCAATGCAACCGCCATCTTATCATCCGATACGGACTGCATGATCGCCGAGGTCATCGGGATATTGAGCATCAGCGCCGGCTCCTCCCCCTTTTTATATTTGACCAACGGCGTTTGCAGGCTCACGTTTGCAGGGATACATTTTGTGGAGGAATAGCCTGGGATCAGCAGGTATTCTCCAAAGGTGTGCGACGGTTCTTTCATGTAAATTGCCATATGCGTCCTCTCCTTCTATAAAAATGCTTTTGCTTCGCTTGTCAAATTATCGTTTCGCTTTGCGGACCAATTCATGCAGCATGGTCAGCGCCTCAATCGGCGTAAGGGTGTTGACGTCAATATTTTTTAACTGCTCCATGATTTCCGCGCTTGTATTTCCAGCGATGGAAATCTGGAGAAGCGGATTTTCTTCCTCCTCGGGCAGTTCAGCCGCATCGGGGATCTCGGCCGGGCCCGCGCCAGAACGGGAGCCTCCCTCCAATGCTTTTAAAATAACGCGCGCACGCTTGACCACGCTCACAGGCACTCCCGCGAGCTTTGCCACCTCCACGCCGTAGCTTCCATCGGCCCCGCCTCGGATGATGCGGCGCAGGAAGGTGATTTCATCACCGCGTTTTTTCACCGCGATATTGTAATTCTTCACACCCGCAACCTGGTTTTCCAGCTCGGTCAACTCATGGTAATGGGTGGCAAACAGCGTTTTCGCCCCTAGCTTTTTAGAGTCGGCGCAAAATTCCAGCACCGCGCGGGCGATGCTCATGCCATCGTAGGTGGAGGTTCCGCGGCCGATTTCATCAAGCAAAATCAGGCTTTTGGCCGTAGCGTTTTGCAGAATCGAGGCCACCTCGCTCATCTCCACCATGAAGGTAGACTGCCCCGCCGCCAAATCGTCAGACGCGCCAACACGGGTGAAAATGCTGTCCACCACGCCGATCTGCGCGCTGCGCGCGGGCACAAAGGAGCCAATTTGCGCCATGAGCGTGATGAGCGCTACCTGCCGCATATAGGTTGATTTACCGGCCATATTTGGGCCGGTGATAATGGCGCAGCGGTAATCCTTGCAGTCGAGAGCCGTATCGTTGGGAACAAAGGGCGCATCCTCCAGCATCCGCTCCACCACGGGGTGTCGCCCGTCTGTAATTTCCAACCGATCGCTCGCATCCACAACCGGGCGCGTATAATCGTAGGAAACGGCTGTCTGCGCAAAAGAGCAGAGCACATCAAGCCGCGCGACGGCATGGGCCGTACGCTGCACGCGATAAAGCTCGTCTGCCACGCGAGTGCGCACATCACTGAAAATCTGGTATTCCAGCTGCACCATGCGCTCCTGCGCGCCGAGCACTTTCGACTCCAGCTCCTTAAGCTCCTGTGTGATAAACCGTTCGCAATTTGAAAGCGTCTGCTTGCGGATATAATCCTCCGGCACCAGCTCTTTGTAGGAATTGGAAACCTCTATGTAATAACCGAATACGCGGTTATAGCCAATTTTCAGCTTCTTAATTCCGGTGCGCTCCTGCTCGCGCTGCTCGATCTGCGCCAAAAAGCCTTTGCCGTCCGTGACGAGGGCATGGAGCGTATCGAGTTCCTCATGGAAGCCCGGCTTTATCATGCCGCCTTCGCGCACGGTAAAGGGCGGCTCCTCCACAATCGCGGAATCAACGAGGGCGAAAAGATCCTCCAGCGGATCAATATCCCGAAAAATTTCACACAGCATCGCGCTTTTGCAGCCTTCCAACCGCGCCCGCAGGGGGGCGAGCTTTTCAATCGCCGCCGAAAGGCTCCTGAGCTCCCGCGCGTTAGCGGTGCCGTAGGCGATGCGGGTCATGAGCCGCTCAAGATCATAGATGCCGGTCAGATTTTCGATCTCGTCGCGCCGGAGCATTGTATCGCTAAACAGCTCGTCCACCGCATTCAGGCGGCGGCTGATCTGCGCGCAGCTTAAAAGCGGCTGCTCCACCCAGGAGCGGATGAGCCGCTTGCCCATGGCGGTTTTCGTGCGGTCTAGCACCCAGAGCAGCGTGCCCCGCTTTTCGCCGCTGCGCATGGTGCGCGTCAATTCCAAATTGCGCCGTGCGGCGAGGTCAAGGCGCATGAAGCGCGCGCTGCTATAAAAATCAAGCTCCCGAATATTATCGAGCTCCGCCTTCTGCGCTTCCTTGAGGTAGACGAGCGCGGCGCCAAGGGCACGCACTGCATCCGGCGCGCTGGAAAGCTCCAATTCATCGAGCGAGGCCTTCTGAAAATGGCTCAGCACAAGGCCGGTGCAGGCGGCAAGATCAAACTGCTCATCCTCCAGCAGTTCCGCCGTAAGATTCATACGCTTGGAAAGAAAGGATTTGAATTTCGGCAGCACTGCGGCGCCGGCATTCATCAGCACTTCGCTCGGCATATACCGGCCGAATTCATTCATCAGCGCATCCTCGCAGCCGTCCGCCGAAAAATCCGTGAGATGCACTTCACCCGTGGAAACATCTGCAAAGCACAGCCCGGCGCCATCTTCCCCCACGCAGACGCAGGCAAGGTAATTATTGCGCGATTCATCGAGCATGCTGTTTTCAATGACCGTGCCGGGCGTGACCACGCGGATCACATCCCGCTTGACAATGCCCTTGGCGAGCGCCGGATCCTCCAGCTGCTCGCAGATGGCCACCTTATAGCCCTTGGCGACTAGGCGGGCGATGTAGCTATCCGCACTATGGAAGGGAACGCCGCACATCGGCGCGCGCTCCTCCTGCCCGCAGTCCCGCCCGGTGAGCACTAGCTCCAATTCGCGCGAGGCGGTTTTCGCATCCTCAAAAAACATCTCATAAAAATCGCCCAGTCGAAACATCAGAATGGCGTCGGGATACTGCTGCTTAACCTCCAGATATTGCTGCATCATCGGCGTTAACGGTGCCATATGGGGTAAACCATCCCTTTCTTTCACACATGCGCAAGGAAGCGGCCGGCTTGCGCCCCCCTGCTTCAAATCAGTCGTTTTCTTTTGAAAACGGGAGGCCGCAAAACGGCCCCCCCTCCTGCGCTCTATCAGCAGCCGCTGCAAGCGGAGCAGTTGCCGCCGCAATCATGCTCTTCCTTCGGCTCACAGGTGGCCGGATCTTCTCCATTGACACAAAGGGTCAAGATCTGCATGAGATAGTTCATCATCCCATCCACTTCCTTGCGGGCTACTTCGTAATTGACCATGTTGGGATTCTGCATTACCTGTGCATAAATCGCACGGAACTGCTGATCAAAATCCTGCATTTTTTCTTCGCTGGGCTCTTCCTTCTGCGCTTCCTGCTGATAGTTCATCTGAATCAGGTTAAGCTCGCCGATGAGGTCGTTGAGGGGCTTGTCGGCTTCGTTTGCCTCACGGGCCTTTTTGAAATTCAGATAACGTTCGTCCTGCTGAATTGCTGCGCCAAGTTCACGCGCCATTTTGATAATGTCCATTGAAATCTCCTTAAAATGAATTTAATTTATTTCAACTGCTCTGATCGAACAGAAGAATGCTGGATCTAACTTTTCCTGGCGGAATGCCTGCCGCTATAAAACGCGGAAATTTATTCCATAAGCGGTTCTACAAGCCCGCAGGCTTGCAGAATGCAGGCGTTCAGCCTGCAAGCGATTTTCACAATGGAAATATGACTTTGTCATATTTCCATTTGGCCGCGTAATATCCACGCGAGCGCCTCTGTTACCACAACCTCCACAAACTCGCCAATCAGTGAATCGCCGCCTGGAAATTCGATCACGAGGTTGCCCTCTGTGCGCCCGGCCAGAAGGCCTGCTTTTTTGCCCGGCCCCTCCACAAGCACACGAAACCGCTTGCCCAGCAGCTTTTGATTGCGCGCGCTGGCAACGCGCTCCTGCAAATCGGTCAATTCGCGGAACCATCTGCCCTTTTCCTCCCGGGAAACGGGGTCGGGCATTTTGGCAGCGGGCGTTCCCTCGCGCGGAGAAAAGATAAATGTGAACAGGGAGGTGAAGCCGACCTCCTCCACGAGTGACAACGTGTCTTGAAACGCTTCATACGTTTCGCCAGGAAACCCGACGATCACGTCGCTCGTCAAGGAGAGTTCCGGCATAACTTGGCGCGCATAGCGGATCAGCTCAAGATACTGCTCTCGCGTATAGCGACGATTCATCTCTTTTAAAACTCGATCGTTGCCGGATTGAACGGGCAAATGCAGATGCTTTGCAACCTTTTCGCAATCCGCCATTGCGTCAAGCAGCTCCCGTGTGCAGTCCTTGGGGTGGGAGGTCATGAAACGAATTCGAAAATCGCCGGGGATGGCGTTGATCTCACGCAAAAGCTGCGCGAAGGGAACAGGCGTTTCTAAATCCTTACCATAGGAATTCACATTTTGCCCCAAAAGCGTGATATCGCGGTAACCCGCTTCCACGAGGGAGCGCGCCTCTTCCAGCACGGCCTCCACCATGCGGCTGCGCTCGCGGCCGCGCACATAAGGGACGATACAGTAGCTGCAAAAGTTGTTGCAGCCGTACATCACGGGCAAAAACGCCTTGAAGCTGCTATCTCGCACAACGGGAAGCCCCTCTGTGATGCTGCCCGCCTCATCCGGCAGCTCGAACACGCGGTTCCTACCGCAGAGGGTCCGGTATAGAAGCTCCGGCAGGCGATGAATCACATGTGTACCGAATACAAGATCGACAAACGGGTAACTCCTGCGGATTTTCTCCGCCACGCGGGGCTGCTGCATCATGCAGCCGCACAGGGCGACGACCATGCCTGGCCGAGCGGCCTTTCGATTTTTCAGCGCGCCGACGTTGCCGAACACGCGATCCTCCGCGTGCTCACGCACAGCACAGGTGTTATAGAGCACCAGATCTGCGCTTTCCACAGTATCCGTAAATAGATAACCCATCTCGGCAAGCATGCCCTTGATGCGTTCGCCATCCGCCACATTACCCTGGCACCCGTATGTGTGCACAAAGGCGCGCGGCGCATCACCATAGCGGACGCCCAGCACCGTGTGCAGTAGGGCTGTATATTCCGCCTGCGTTTTCACAGGCTGATCCATTTTTTCCGCATTTTGAAGCAAGCCGGTTTCCTCCGCATTCAAACGATCTTCACAGGGGTAAAATCCCCCATGATTCTTTTTATTATACTACGAATGGTGGTTGTCCGCAAGTCAAAATCACACATCTTGCGCAAATAGAAAACCGCCCCGTCAAAGCAGACGAGGCGGCAAGTCGATCAGCAAATTGTTTTTCTTTTTCGCTTTGAAAGCTCAAAGCGGCACACCGCAATAGCGCATGACGGGGCTTTCCTTATGAGGGTTGATGCGGTCCACCGCCGCGAGAATCTCCACCCGGCGCGCATGCGCCTCCGCCTCCGGCAGGGTCAGCGCAATGTTCTCAATCTCATAGGGTCCATATCGGAAACGCCCCATTACCGCGCCCTGAAAACGGCCGTCTATCAGTAGGTATTGCAACACGTCCGCATCCGGCCTACAAAATTGCGTTTTCAGCCAGTATTCATTGCACTTGACGAGAAAATCATTGCGGTGCAGCGTGAATACGCCGAAAAACGGCGTAAAGGTTTCTCGCTGCAAAAGCGCAAAGTCAGAGGCGAGCAGCCAGCCGTCGCCATCTGCTATAAACACACCCTCCTGCGCGAGCGCCTGTGCCGCCTGCACAATCTCCTTTTCCGGCAAGCTATAGAAAGATTTCGCCTCCATAGCCGTGAAGCGGACATATCGGTATGCAAAGCGCCGCAAAACGATCCTAAGCGCCTCCTGCCGCGAATATCGCTCTACATCCACGTTAGGAAACATCTCCTCAAAGCGCATCCAGCTCCGATCCCACTCGCCGTCCGGCTGATCCTCAAAGATAAAAAAGGCGGCCTGCAACTTGTGCAGGGCGGGCGTGATCTCCTTCACCAGAAGGCCTGTCATCTCCTTCATCAGGGCAATGTTCATGGGCCCCTCCCTCCGGATGAGCGCAAGAAGCATCTCCTGCGTGGGAGAGGGCTTGTACGGCTTGCGGTAAAGGCCCGCAAAAAGCTCCAGCTCCTCCGCCTCGATAAAGCCGACGTTGCCGCTTTGAAAACGGCCCTTGACCAAAATGCGCTGCTTCTGCCGCACCCGATTATATTCCAAATCATCAAAATCTGCGCGGAACGTTATGCACGGCGGCTGGCCGAAGCCGTGAAAGTAAACGTTCTGCACCGGAGACGTGTCACGATAGAGCCGGTCGTATTCCTCTTTGTCCGCAGGAGCGGACAGGCATTGCCGACGCATGCGTAGTGCCGTGAGCTTTTCTTTCTCCAGCATTTAGGGCCTCCTCGCGCATTCTTGCGCATTTTTATTCTTTCCGTTCCGGGCAGAGCGTTGCAATTCCCATATGATTCCCCTCGCCCGTTTCTAAATCCTTAGGCGTGTGAATGAGATAGAAAAAACCGTTCCCCGAATATTTTTGATCCTCGAAGCCTTTCGCATAATCCTCGGCCATCGCCATGTGGGTCACGCGGCCGATTACCATTGCAGTCAGCCCCTCGCCGGATAAATCCTCT
>UQUZ01000059.1 GCA_900544375.1 uncultured Oscillospiraceae bacterium | reverse complement strand
TTTAAGGATTTCCACCTTCAGGATATCCCCCGGCCGGGCGCCATGGATATACAATGGGCCTGTGGCCGGATTTCCCAGCGCGTCCCTGCGGTCTCCCAGGGGCCTTTCTCCACAGGTCACGCTGTCATCGTAGCAGTCCCTGGTCTGGAATACCACAGTTTCCCCGCTATCACACACAGCCGCGGGGGCGACTGACTTATCGAGACTGTCCTGAACATATTCTCTGCTGATATATAACATCCGTTTATGATTCCTCTCCGCTTTTCTCCGGCATTTCCGCCGCTTCTGACTCTTCCTTTTTTTCCGTTTCCGCCTCTTCCCCGGCAACGAGGTCCGCTTAAAGGGCGCTTATTTCGTCACCTGCACAGGCTACGAAGCGGATGACGACGGCCATATCATTTGCCTGCACTGCACCTATGACCCTGCAAGCAAGGGCGGCAATTCCCCGGACGGCCGCAAGGTTAAGGGCACGCTCCATTGGGTCAGTGCAGTTGACAGCATTCAGGCCGAGGTTCGGCTTTATGATCGGCTGTTCCGCACCGAAAACCCGGCGGATACCGATGCATTTGAAGAAAACGTCAACCCGGATTCCCTGATCACTCTGACTGGCTGCCGCCTGGAGGGTAGTCTTCGGGATGCAAAGGCAGGCGATACCTTTCAGTTTATGCGCCAGGGTTATTTCTGCGTTGATCCTGACAGCACGCAGGAGCATCCTGTTTTCAACCGCACGGTAGCGTTGAACTCCTCTTGGGAAAAGAAAAAATAACCCGCTGTTCCTTGATACTTTCAGATTGGAAAGGATCGTGCTCCGCCATGAAATATGCCGCCCGTGTTCTCACAGCCATGGTTGCTGCCGCAGCGTTCCCTGTGTTTTTCCTGGCCCCCCTGCTGAAACTGCGTTACTCCGTGATTTTAGCAGGAGAAAGCGAGCTTGCGCTCAGCCTGAAGGAAATATTTTTTTCCGGCGATGGGCAGCTGCCGGCTGATAAGCTTTTCGCACTTGACGCAATGCAGCCATTAAAACCCGCCATCATCGCGCTGTGCATCCTGCTTGCGCTGGCGCTGGCCGTTGTGCTCATCCTCGTAATTTGTTCCCTGCTAAGCAGCCGCTATGCCGCCACAGCCGGCCTCTCTGGCATAGGTGCAATTTTCATGCTGTGTGCGCTGATCCCCATGCATAGGGTATCCACTATGCTGACAGATGGCTCCATCCCTATCGGCACGCTACTCGCTCAATTGCAGGAAACCGGCGCTGCCAACGCAGGAATCCTTTCCCTATTACAGGGTGCCCCTTCAATTGCCGATGTGGCAGTTCAAATCCAATCTGTGGGATTCGGCGCGGCTTACTATCTTTCCCTCCTCATCATGATTCTATTATTGGTGTGGGGCCTAGCCAATATGGCGATTGAAATCGGCGCAGAGAAAAGGCCGCCCCGTCGGTTGGCGCCTAAAAAGAAAAGATAAAAAAACAGCATAAAAACAAAAGCAGCTAGGCAATGCGGAGCTTTTTTCGCATTGCCTTTTCTTCGTATACCCGTGCCGAATTTTTTCGCTGTGTGACCACCTTTTTTGGGCGAAAGCCAATAAAAGCTCCTGCAAAAGCGCTTTTTATTGTTTTATTCTCAATATATTCTTCATTTTATTCATGCCATACCGCTTGACAGATAAAAAATTCTCTTTTACACTAAACCTCAGCGTCTTATCAAAGGAGGAGATTAAATGCCCGATATCATCACGATCGGAAGGGAATATGGCTCCGGCGGGAGTAAAATCGCCAAAGAGCTTGCAGCTGCACTGCAAATCCCCTTTTTCGATAAAAAACTCATTGAAATCGCCGCGAAAGAAACCGGCCTTTCTGAAGAATTCATTCAAGAAGCAGAGCAACGCCGCACCTCGAGCTTCTTATATAACCTCTCCTTCAGCAGCCGGAATTTGCCGGTATCTGATCAGGTTTTTATCGCGGAAGCTGATGTGATCAAGCGCATCGCAGCCGAAGGGCCCTGCGTGATCGTGGGCAGGTGCGCCAATTATGTGCTGCGTGATCAAAAAAACTGTCTGCGTGTTTTTATACATGCGCCCATAGCTGACAGGATCCACCGCGCAAAAGAGGAGTACGGCATCCCAGCGGACGAAGTGCAGGCCTGTGTGCTCAAGCACGATAAAGCTCGCGCCGCTTACTATAACTACTTTTCCACTGGCCATTGGGGAAAATGCCAGGATTACGATCTCACACTGAACAGCAGTTCACTCGGCATCGAGGGCGCTGTAGGCGTCCTGCTGGATCTTATTCAAAACAGGAGGGCTCTCTATGAATGAAACAACAGCACAACGCCCCGCCGAAAACAAAATGGGCGTCATGCCCATCAACCGCTTGCTGATTACGATGTCCCTCCCCATGATCGTTTCCATGCTGGTGCAAGCGCTTTATAATATTGTCGACAGCATGTTCGTCGCCCAGCTAAGTGAAAATGCGCTGACCGCCGTTTCTCTCGCCTTTCCCGTTCAGAGCCTCATGATCGCGGTCGGCTCCGGCACAGGCGTCGGCATCAACGCGCTACTCTCCAAAAGCTTAGGGGAAAAGAATTTTGACCTTGCCGATAAAACAGCGGAGAACGGCATCTTTCTCGCTGTGCTCAGCTATTTGCTCTTCGCGGTTATCGGTGTTTTATTTTCTAAACCTTTTTTCCTGCTGCAAACGACCGACCCGGAAATTGTAGAAAACGGCGCTATTTACCTGATGCTCTGCTGTGTATGCTCCTTCGGCATGTTCCTGCAATTCACATTCGAGCGGCTGCTGCAATCGACTGGGCGCACATTCTATACGATGATCACCCAAGGGCTGGGCGCTATCATCAACATCATCCTGGACCCGATCATGATTTTTGGCCTTTTAGGTTTTCCAAAGCTTGGCGTCGCAGGTGCTGCGCTGGCCACTGTAATCGGGCAGATTGTGGCATCTATCCTTGCACTGCTTTTCAATATCAAGAAAAATGAAGAAATTACACTCCGCTTGAAGGGCTTCCGGCCTAACGCTAAGGTGATCGGCAAAATCTATTCCGTCGGCATTCCGTCAATCATCATGGCATCCATCGGCTCTGTGATGACCTTCGGTATGAATAAAATTCTAATCTCCTTTACCTCCACCGCAACAGCTGTGTTTGGCGTTTATTTTAAACTGCAAAGCTTTGTTTTTATGCCGATCTTTGGCTTGAATAACGGCATGGTACCGATCATCTCTTATAACTACGGAGCAAGGAAGCCCGATCGTATGATGAAAACCATTAAGCTGAGCATTCTCTATGCAACGTGCATCATGATCATCGGCGTTGCGATTTTTATGCTAATTCCGGACAAGCTGCTTTCTATTTTTAACGCTTCGGAAACGATGCAGCAGATCGGCGTGCCCGCGCTGCGCACCATCAGCCTCAGCTTTGTTTTTGCAGGCTTCAGCATCTGCATGCTCTCCGTGTGCCAATCCTTGGGGCACGGTATGCTCAGCCTCTCTGTCTCCGTGGTGCGTCAGCTGGTGATTTTGCTGCCTACCGCCTATCTGCTGGCCCGATTCAGCGGGCTGAACGCAGTTTGGTGGGCCTTCCCCTTTGCGGAATTGTTTTC
This sequence comes from uncultured Oscillospiraceae bacterium, assembly GCA_900544375.1. Classification (GTDB taxonomy): domain Bacteria; phylum Bacillota; class Clostridia; order Oscillospirales; family Acutalibacteraceae; genus Fimivicinus. Next base: position 6,333 of record UQUZ01000059.1, on the reverse strand, counting down.
CCTTGCCCTGTGCTTGATCTATTTCCGCTACATTTACCGTAAAGAGATCAAGCCCCTTGGAAATGCATCGTAAACTGCGGAAATGTTATCCGCCGAAAAATCCGAAAAGGAAGGATTGGATTGTTAACGCGGCTGCTCACCGGCCCCTATTTGCACGGTGGCGTTTCTCCCCTGCACGCCCAGCTTCTTAAAATTCTCGAACTTTAAAAAGGGACTGTTGCAAAATGAAATAATTTTGCAACAGTCCCGCTAATTTTGCGTTTATGCATGTATGATGCAACGCGCCCATTCTTTTCATTTTAAATCCATTACTCTACTGCACGCCGGACAAAATCCACCATCGCATCAATAACCTCTTCCTCATCATCGGAAAGCATTCCTCCAAGGAAAAGCTTTTTCCGCTCCATATAATAATTCGACACAAAGGAAAATTGATACATCATCACAAGATTATCGAGCATAAAAGCAGCGGCCGCGATATCGAGATCTTCGCGCACACGGCCTTTCTCCTGATCCTCTGTGAGAATTTGAGCATATAGCTCTACCGTAACAGCTTCCGCATCACGCGAAAGCTGTTCGGATAGGCTGACCAGGCTTTGGGAAGAACAGTCCAGATAAATCTGGTTCATCTCTGGATACTGCCGCGCCGCATCACGCGCGATCGACAGCATCTCACGGAACGTCTCCACCACGCCCTGCTCGCGGTTTACCTTTGAGAGAAGCTGATACATTCTTTGCAGACAATACTCCATCACCTGCAAAAATAAATCCTCTTTAGAGGCAAAGTAGCTATACATGGAGCCGATGCTCACACCGGCGGCGCGAGCGATAATGTTGATGTTGGCAGCGTTAAAGCCTTTTGTGGCAAATTCATGGATGGCAGCCTCAAAAATGCGTTGCCTGCGCGCAGGCGATGTTGTTTCAAAGGGGTTTTGTTTTTCTTTTCGTCTGCTGTTTTCCATTGGAACCTATCTCCGTTCCGCTGGCGGGAGGATCCTGCTCGATTACCTGCCGCTTTCTAACCAGAGGCAGGCAAAACAGATCACATTTCCCGCAATTTCATCTTGTAGTACAATGCATCCCGCGCCGCGCGCGATCCAATGCAGATTCTCGCGGGCAGAAATAATAACTCTGTTTCTGCCCTGATGGAAAGAATGCCCGCCCGCGTGAAAAATCCACACGGGCGGGCCGCCTGACTGAGAGGAATAGGCAAAGCTTTCCCGTATCAAACGGGCTCGCCCAATTTCTCCGCGCCCTTAGCCCTTTGCGTAATCAGCAACCGCAAACATGAAATTGCCGATCTGGCCCGCAAATTCCGGCGCACCGTCCAGAATGAGCTTGCCTGCCTTCAGGGAATCCAGCATATCAGCCGTACCAAGCAGAATCCCCAATGCGTCATCATAGGTCGGGAACCGCATGTTGAAGAACGGCAGGGAACGTTTATAGGTCCCACGGCCAGCCTTCGAATTGCCCGCCTTAATGCGGATGTATGCAGATACATCCGGATGGCCGTCCACGCCGATGGCATAAACACGATCCGGACTCTGTAGCGCCCACTGATGGATTTCCTCATGCCCGGCTTTATTGAGCTGGCTGATGCCGCTTGTGACCAGATAGAAGAAGCACTTGACCATCAGCTTTTTCGTCTCCTCATCCTCCGGAGCCTCTGTCGCGCCAAGCAGCTTCGACATCTTTAGAAGCACCATTACAAAGGAGATAAGATCCGGCACATATTTCACCTTCAGGTGGAATTTTGGAATACAATCCGGCCCCATCTGGCCTTTAAAGAACTTATTCAATGCGGGAATGCTCTGGAATTCCAGCTCGATATGAGGGTTTCTCGTCAACCGGCCGGCATGAACAAGCCATTCGCCGCTGTTGATGACGAAGTGGGTGCCAACCTTTCCCTCCGGGCTGTCCGGATCCAGGGCACTTACCTGAATGACAGCGTGCGTCTTTTTAAATTTATCGCCCAGCTTCGGGATATCCATGGCGATGACTTTTGCAAGAGGCAGCGCGGCGTTCAGGAAGATTTTGCTGGAATACAAATCATCTTTCGTAATTGCCATTGATACAATCATCCTTTCCGCGGTTTGAAAAAACCTTCAAACCTTATACCTCGTCATCCCAGGAATCATCCTCTTCAAAGTCCTTATGCATGACTTCGCGGATTGCATCCATAATGCCGTTGGCGTCAATGCCAACCATGGACATAATATCCTCATGCAGGCCGATCGGCGCGAATTTATCCTGATGGCCCAGTTTCTTGAATGCGCAGCCCTTGCCAAAATCGGCAATCACGCTCGCCACCTGGCTGCCCAGGCCGTTGATCACGCTGTGATCCTCCGCCGTGATAATGCGGCGGGTATCAACGATTGCCTTCTGCACTGCTTCCACGTCAAGGGGCTTGAGCGTATGCATATCAAGCACGCGGATCTTCAGGCCATCGGAGGCCTCCAGCGCCTTGGCCGCCTGCAACGCCTGATACACGCAGGAGCCGCATGCGATAACGGTCAGATCTGTGCCCTCATGGACGGTGTGCGCCTTGCCGAGCTCAAAGCCATACTCTGTATCCTCATACAAAAGGCGGTCAAACCCACGATTGATGCGGATATAGACCGGGCCGGGCGTCTCATATGCGGCGCGGATTGCATTGACGGTTTCCATGCCGTCCGCCGGGCAGAGGTAGGTCATGTTCGGGAAGGTCAGCAGGCAGCCCATATCCACGATCGCGTGGTGGGTGGAGCCCGCCTGGCCAAAGGAAGTGCCGGCATGGCTGCCGATGATCTTCACGTTAACATTTTGATAGCAGATATCCGCATGGATCTGATCGGCAACGCGCATGGTTGCAAATGCGGACATTGTGGATACGAAGGGAACCAGGCCCGCCTTCGCCATACCGGCGGCGATACCGAACATATTCTGCTCCGCAATGCCGACGTTGAAGAAACGCTCAGGGAACTCCTTACGGAATACGCCGATCTTCGTGGAACCGGCAAGGTCAGCTGTCAGAGCGACAATTTCGGGATGCTCTTTTCCGAGATCGCACATTGCCTTTCCGTAGTATTCTGCAGTCGCCATCGCTTCAGAGCCGACTGCTGTATAAACAAGTCCTCCTGCCATGGTTACTTCGCCTCCTTCTCAACGCGCTCTATGCGCTTCTTATAATAGGCATCCAGGCTCTTGGCGGCCTTATCGTGCATATCCTGATCAATCGCGCCGTAATGCCATTTAAAATCGTTCTCCATGAAATCAATGCCGCAGCCCTTGATCGTATTGCAGATGATCATCACGGGCTTTTCGGTCGCCGCGAGCGCATAATCGATGGCGTCGCAGAGCTCCTTAAAGTTATGACCGTCAATTTCCTTCACGTCAAAGCCGAAGGCCGTCCACTTATCCGCAAAGGGCTCGAGCTTCATTTCGTCCTCTGTCGGTCCATCCATCTCCAGGCGGTTGCGGTCAACAAAGGCGATCATGTTCGTGGTGTTGAACTGGCCGGCGGACATAGCTGCTTCCCAGTTAGAGCCTTCGTCGCACTCGCCGTCGCCCAGCAGGCAATAGGTGATGTAGGATTTTTTCTGAACGCGGGCGGCCAGAGCCGTGCCGACTGCGATAGAAAGGCCATGGCCCAGGGAGCCTGTGGAGGCGTCTACACCCACAACCTTATTGGAATCCAGATGGACGCCCATCTTGGAATTCGTCAGGTTAAAGGTTTTGAGCTGCTCCGGATCGTTCCAGCCCAAGTCGCAGAGAAGGCCGGCATAGCCGATGCCGATATGGCCCTTAGAGAGGATGAAACGGTCGCGGTCCGCCCAAGTGGGGTCATCCTTCTTAATATTCATGTACTTGTAATAGAGCACTGTTAGGATATCCATCGAGCTCAGGCTGCCTCCGATATGGCCGCTGCCCGCCATGAGGGTGGTATCCAAGGCTGTGTGCCTGAGCTGATTGGCCTTCGCCTCCAGGTCAAGCCACTCCTGCTTTGTTAATGGCATGTGGAAATTCCTCCTTTATTTCGTGTTTCTATCCATCCGCGCTCCGCGCGGTTAGGTGCAATTCAGCCGGCCGCCTGAAAAGAGCAACCGGATTATCTCATCAATCAGCCGATCTCCGGATGATTCTTGCGCAGGATCTTAAAGCACTCCTCCGCCACTTCAATCGTATGGTTAATATCCTCATGCGTCAGGGACGCGTTGATGAAGTGGTTGTGGTGAGAGGTGAGGAAGATGCCGCGGCGCACCATATCGGCAACCCATTCCTGATGGAGCATTAGGGAATCGTCATCCGCAATGCGCAGGTAGAACAGGGAGGGCATTCCGGATGCGATCAGGTGGAAGCCATGCTCCTGGCCCGCCTTTACAAGGCCCGTCGTCAACTCGCGGCCGAGCTCGTCAAAGAGCTTGGGCGTGTTGAGCTTTTTCATCTTATTGATGCAGGCGATACCTGCCGCAAACGGCACGGCGCTCATCCAGTAGCTGCCCGTAAAGGTGATGCCGCTAACAACATCCTTCAGGGATTCACGGCCGCACAGGGCGGACACGTTGTAGCCATTGGCCAGCGCCTTGCAGAAGCAAATCAGGTCAGCCTTGAAGCCAAAATAATGGTCGGAACCTGCAAGATCCATGCGGAAGCCCGCGCGCACGTCGTCAATAATGAGCACAACGCCGTTGTCGTCGCAAAGCTTGCGCACCTTCTGCCAATAGCCCTCGTCCGGGAAGAAGTTGTCGTTGAAATTGCCGTGCATATAAGGCTGGGCAATCAGGCCGGCGATTTCGCCCTTATAATCGGAGAATAGTTTCTCCAGCGCAGGATAATCGTTAAAATTAACATAAAGGTTATTGGCGACCTCTTCCTCCAGCACGCCCGAATAATCGAGCTTCTGCGTCCAGGGAGAAACGCCGTGATAATAGCCGTTGAAGAAAACGATCTTCTTGCGGTGTGTCGCAGCGCGGGCGGTCATCACGGCAAGGCTCGTCACATCGTTGCCGTTCTTTGCAAAAAACGCCCAATCAGCGGAAGCGACCGTATCAACCAACAGCTCCGCGAAATCAACCATGATCGAAGAGGGGATCGTCACGCAGTTTTCTTTTTTAAGCTGTGCGAGCGCCGCCTTATCGACATCCTCATCACAGTAGCCCAACACGTTAGGGCCGTAACCGCACATGTAGTCGATATAATCGTTACCGTCCTCATCCCAGAAATGCGAACCTTTCGCATGGGAGGAATACAGCGGGAAAGCGTTATTGGGGATATAGCAGCCCTCGGACGGGCCCTGATGGCCATAAATGCCCGACGGGATGACTTTCAGCGCGCGGTCAAAAGCAGCGCGGCTTTTTTCATAAGTATTTACTTTAAAGCTCATTCCTGTCACCTCCTGAGTTACGCCAAATAGATGGACACACGGTCCAAAATCCGGTTGACGTTATCGATCATGTTTACCATACCGCTCATGGCGATAGAACCATCACAGATGCAGCCCATGGCGCTAACTTCACCACGCAGGAGCTGGCCCGCAATTTCAAGGCTGCCAAAGGTCATGGCCGCACGCGGCTTGTCGCAGCGGTCTTTAATTGTAACCATGTGGTGATTGCGCACGCGCAGCGTCACGCCGATATCGCCGTTCACGTTCATCGCGATGTCCCCATCCGGAATCAAGCCCGTGCTGAAAATGCCGCTCTTATCGTGGTTAGCCACCTGAGAAATGGCAACCGCCGCAGTATAGAGCGTCAGGCGTGTGCTGATTGCACGGAATTCCGGATCCTTCATGTCCTCTGGCTCCGGGCGCAGATACTTTGCCAGCAGATCGGTCAGCGGCACAAAGCTCTTAAGCAGGAACTTCAGATGCGCGAAGCCCTTGGAGGGGATCGGCGTCGTCGTGCCGTCAAGCAAGCCGTTAAACTTCTCGCAGGAGCTGAAGGGAAGCTTTACGTCGCATTTTTCAACGCCTTCCTCCATCCTGCAGCGCCCGTTTTTGAAGGTGATCGTGGCAGCGGGGCCCCCTTTCACCTCAAAGCCGATCGAAAGAGGCTTTTTGTTGGTCAGGAGCGCACCGGCGTTGGGATCCAGCGCACACAGATTCTCCAGCGTGCCGAGAACGCCGAACAGATTGATGTACGCCATGGTTTTGGTGTCGGTCGTTGTTAACAAGGTACCTTCCTCCTTTTTCGAGTGAGTGCTCATTCTATTACTATCGAAACATATGCGGGTTCCCACCCGCATATGAATTGAAGCCGATAAAGAACAGTATAGGCACGATCATCTCTGTATACTTGTTTGTTATTTTACCAAAATTCAATGAACATGTCAACGCACTTTCGTCATTCTGACAGTCAA
>UQUZ01000058.1 GCA_900544375.1 uncultured Oscillospiraceae bacterium | reverse complement strand
AAAAATGCCTGTCGGCGCGAAACGCCTCCTGCCGCGATGCGGCAACGCCATTTTTATGAAGGGTGCGTTTCGTATGATAGAATAGCTTCAAACAAAGTTTGAAGCATTGAAAAAATGCCTGTCGGCGCGAAACGCCTCCTGCCGCGATGCGGCAACGCCATTTTTGTGGGGGATGGTTTGCGCGTATGGTGTGATAATTCTATTCAAAAAGGGAAAGAATCCGGATGCCTGCCCGCAAAGAGGGAAAAAGCATCCGGTTTCCGCATTCTGTGCGTAGGGTCGTTAAGCAGGGGGCCACAAAGCGGCTTGAAGGCAGTGCATATTTTTGCATATGGGGAGAAGGCGCGCTGTACAAAATGAAGGGCGTCCCTGTCTGGTAAAAAGGAGGTCATAGCGGATGGGAATCTTATATTTGGTCATTCCATGTTATAATGAAGAGGCAGTGATTGAGCATACAGTGGAGGAACTCACACCCCTTTTGGCAGATTTGGAGCGGAAATCAAAAATTGCCCCTGAAAGCCGGATTCTGCTGGTGGATGATGGTAGTAAGGATACCACCTGGGAGAAAATTGAAACGCTGCATCGGGAAAATCCTTTTGTATGCGGCCTAAAGCTTGCGCATAACCGTGGCCATCAAAACGCACTGATGGCCGGCTTGATGGAGGCACGTAAATATTGCGATTGTGCGGTATCTATGGACGCGGATTTGCAGGATGATATCCATATTCTTGAGGCATTTATTGATAAATTCAATGCAGGCACAGATATCGTTTACGGTGTGCGCAATAAGCGGGAGACAGATACCTTTTTCAAACGGACGACCGCACTCGGCTTCTATAAGGTGATGCATCTACTTGGGGTGGAAACGGTTTATAACCATGCGGATTACCGGCTGATGAGCAGGCGGGCGCTGGACGCCTTGTCGGAATACAAGGAAGTCAACCTGTTTTTGCGCGGGATCGTTCCGCTGATTGGGTATTCTACCGACTATGTATATTATGACCGCAGTGAACGCTATGCGGGGGAATCGAAATATCCGCTGCGCAAAATGCTTGCCTTTGCGATGGACGGTATTACTTCCTTCAGCGTGCGGCCCTTGCGGCTTATTTCTGCGGCTGGTATCCTGATTGGATGCCTAAGTGTGATCGGGCTGTTATATGCTTTGATTTCCAAAATCTGCGGCGTTGCAGTCAGCGGCTGGACGGCAATTATCTGCTCCATCTGGCTGCTGGGCGGAATCCAGTTGTTCTGTTTGGGCGTGGTGGGAGAATATATCGGCAAAATTTATAGTGAAGTGAAGGCGCGCCCTCGATATCGGATTGAAACATTTTTAAAAAAATAGAAGTTCATCAAAATAGGGTTCCATATTTACATAGTTTAGGCGGTGCATAATGACTCAGGAGCAATTGCAGGCCCTGCGCAGGCAGGTTATGGAAAAAGAATTTTCACGTATGAATCCGATGCAGAGGGAGGCTGTGTTTACCACAGAGGGTCCTTTGTTGATTTTGGCGGGGGCAGGGAGCGGAAAGACGACTGTGCTCGTCAACCGGATTGCCAATATTGTGAAATATGGATGCGCATATGGCGCTCGGGAATTTTCGGTATCTCTCACGGAAGAAGAAATCCGTATGCTGGAGGAATACCGCGACGGCACACAGGAATATACCGATGAGATCGCGGATTTATTGGCTGTTCGCCCTGCGAAGCCGTGGCAAATTCTTGCAATTACATTTACCAATAAGGCGGCCGGTGAGCTCAAAGAGCGGCTGGAGGCAATGCTCGGCCCGGATGGGCAGGATATATGGGCAAGCACCTTTCATTCCACCTGCGCCCGCATTTTGCGGCGGGATGGGGAAAGCATTGGTTATACCAGCCACTTTACGATTTATGATACGGATGATTCTAAGCGTGTGATGAAGGAATGCCAGAGGCTGCTCAACATTGATGATAAAATGCTCTCCCACAAAACGCTCTTGCATGAGATCAGCCATGCAAAGGATAGCCTCATCTCCCCAGAAGACTATCTGAACGATGCGGGCGACGATGTGCGCTTGCGCAAGATTGGCGAAGCCTACCGGCTTTATGAGAAGCTGTTGCGGGATGCAGATGCAATGGACTTTGACGATATGATTGTCAATACGGTGAAGCTGCTGGAGGAAAACGAGGAGGTGCGCACCCGCTATCAAAACCGCTTTCGCTATGTGATGGTGGATGAGTACCAAGACACCAACCATGCACAGTATCGGCTTACCAGCCTGCTGGCCGGAGGCAGCGGCAATCTCTGCGTGGTGGGCGACGACGATCAGAGCATTTATCGCTTTCGAGGCGCTACAATAGAGAACATTCTCTCCTTTGAGGAGCAGTATCATAAGGCAAAAGTGATCCGCCTGGAGCAGAATTACCGCTCCACTCAGAATATTTTGGATGCAGCCAATGCTGTTATTTCCCATAACACAGAGCGAAAGGGCAAAAATCTCTGGACAGCGAACGGCCCCGGGGAAAAAATTGTGGTGGATAACGCCTTTGACGAGCAGGAGGAAAGCACCTTTATCGCAGATACCATTATGGATTCCGTCAAGGGAGGGAGAAAATGGAGCGATCATGCGGTTCTTTATCGAATGAACGCCCAGTCAAACGCAATTGAGCGCACTTTTGTGCGTATGGGCGTGCCATACCGTGTGATCGGCGGCCACCGTTTCTATGAGCGCAAGGAGATTCGCGATGCGCTTGCTTATCTTTCTGTAATCAGTAATCCGGCGGATAATATCCGCCTGCGCAGGATTATCAACGAGCCTAAACGCGGCATCGGCGCAACTACCATCAACCATGCCGCACAGATTGCGGCCGGGCTGGGCCTGAGCCTCTACGAAGTGATTTCCCATGCGGATGAATATGAGCAGTTGGTGCGGGCTGCGCCGCGTTTGCGGGCATTCACCCAGATCATTGATGGGCTTGCCGAGGCGGCGGAGGAATTGCCGCTCAACGAGCTGTTTGAAAAGGCAATGCGAGATACGGGCTACCTCGACTCCCTTGCGTTGGATCGTGAAACCTATCAGGACAGGCTGGAGAATATCCAGGAGCTTTCCTCCAACCTTCTGCGCTACAGTGAGGATAACGAAGAGGGCGATCTCAATGGCTTCCTCGAAGAGGTCGCTTTGATGACGGATATTGATAATTATAATGAGGAGGCGGATACCGTTGTCCTCATGACGTTGCACTCCGCCAAAGGCTTGGAATTCCCGGTGGTATTCATCCCGGGGATGGAGAGGGGAATTTTCCCCGGCATCCAATCGCTCTACTCTGCCAGTGAAATGGAGGAGGAGCGTAGGCTTGCCTATGTGGGCATTACGCGCGCCAAAGAGCGGCTGTATCTGACGCACGCGCGCACACGTATGCTCTACGGCAGCACGAGCCACAACGCGCCCTCACCTTTTTTAGAGGAGATTCCGGAGGGGCTTGTGGAAGAGAAGCGCAAGGTCACGCTCTCCCAGCAGAAGCCCTCTGTACAGCGTGCCGCAAAGCCGAAGAAAACGTTTGACCATTCCTTTGGCCCGGCGGCGCCTAAGCCCTCTGCGCCTGCGGGCTCCTACCGGGTGGGCGATACGGTGGGGCACAAGCTATTTGGAACGGGCGTTGTGCTCTCCGCACAGCCGATGGGCAATGATACGCTGCTGGAGATCGCCTTTGAAAAAGCAGGCACCAAAAAGCTGATGGCCAATTTTGCTCGATTGACCAAGGGGTAAGCCCTGAGTGAAATCGCAAAAGTGATTCGGGCGAGACGCCGGTTTTACAAAATCTTTTACAGAAACATCGCCGCGGTATGCAAGGAAGATGCATCCGCGGTGATTTCTTTTACCGTCTTTATTGACAATTCAAATAAAATCATGTAATCTTTTCATGAGAGATTTGGGAAAGAGGGAGAGAATTATGAAAAAAAAGTGTCGTCAGGTAATCTGTTTGCTTTTGGCTGTGCTGCTGTTGATGGGGGGAATACCGGCGGCCTTTGCTGTGGGCAATTGTGATACGGCGCCGCTGATCGTCGTCAGCGGAATGAATGCATGGCCGCTGGTGATGGATGCGGGCACGGAACGGGAAAAACAGGTGTTTGCACCTGACACGCAGGCGATTTTGGAGCTCGTGGGTAAAATTGCGGGCCCGGTTGCACGCTTTGCTGTTACAAAGGACTATGAAACGCTTGGCGACGAGGTGCTGCCTGCCGTGTATGCCCTGCTGGAGCCGCTCGCTTGTCAACCGGATGGGAGCAGCCGTTATGCGATTACCACTACGGTCTATCCGGAATCAATGGCGAACTATCCGGAGTTTGTCAATGAGGAAGGTTACCTGACCAACGAGCCTGCCATTGTGCGTGCGGCCGCTGCGAAAATAGGCGCCGATCACGTATATTATTTTAACTACGACTGGCGGCTCGACCCCATGGCTCATGCGAAAGAACTGCGTGGCTATGTGGAGCGAGCAAAGCGCGAAACTGGCCATGATAAAGTAAACTTGATTGGCTCCAGCATGGGAGGGACGATCATTGCCGCCTATCTTGCACAGTATGGAAGTGAGGATATTGATAATTATACCATGCTGTCTTCCGCCTTTACAGGGACGACCATCGTGGGGGATCTCTTCACGGGCAAGATCGAGTTCCATAAAGACGCCTTGATTCGAATTCTCAAGGAGGTTGCGGGGCAGCAGGTGGTGAATCTCCTGCTCGACGCGCTTGATCAGGCCGGTGTGATCGATATTCTACTCCCAGTGCTCGATGAGCTGGTGGCAAATCTAAAGGGCCGCGTTTATGATGAAGTATTCCAGGATACCTTTGTGACGATGCCGGGCATTTGGGATTTAATTGCCCTGGAGGATTATGAGGAGGCAAAGGCTTATTTGCTCGACGAAAAAACGGATGCACAGCTGATTGCACGGATTGATGCATATCATTATCAGGTGCAGGAGAAGCTGCCGGAGCTGTTTCGGGCCGCGATGGAAACGGGGACGAAGATCAATGTTGTTTCCCACTATAATTTGCAGGGTGTGCCGCTTACGCCCTCTTACCGGGAGCAAAATGATAACGTGATCGATACGAAATATACCTCAGGCTATGCAACCTGTGCATTCTTAGATGAAACACTGCCGGCCGATTATCAGCAGAAGCATACTTCCTGCCAAGATGCTACGCACAACCACCTCTCCGGAGATCGCGTGATCGACGCCTCCACCTGCCTTTTGCCGGAGCAGACATGGTTTTTGAAAGATTTAAAGCATGTGGGCTACATCTATGATACACAGGTGATGGAATTTATCTTGTGGCTTTGCCTCTCGGATACGCAGCGCACTGTGCAGGCGGCAGGGGATTACAGCCAGTTCATGCGGGTGGACCCGCAAACCGGCGCGCTGACTTTGATCCAAGCAGAGCGGCCGGAAGAGCCGGATTCTCAGGAGCCTCCTGCACAAGAGCCGGATGGGCCAGAACCCACTCCAGAGGGAACGCAACCGGAGCAGCCCACGCCTGCCCCAGAGGAAAGCGCCGCTCCTTCCGCAGAAGAGGCGCCCACGCCCTCTATTGCTGATACGGGCGAGCGGGTACTCGGCCTGATTCCGTTCGGCCTGGCGGCTGTTGCAGTAGCCGTATTGACGGTGACGCGGAAAAAGAATCAAATATCATAACAGGATAGAATAAATGGGCCGCCGCACAGTGATCTGCGGCGGTCCAAAACAAGGCGGGGATTTTGATGGATTTTCAAAGGGCAGCGGAGCTGGTGCTGGAGACCAAAGCGATCGTGATGGATGAAAAAGCGGCGCGGCAGGTCACTGTGAAGGGGCAGGCAGATTATGTTACGCAGGTGGATTTTGCCGTGCAGTCCTATTTGAAGGAGCGGCTTTTGGCGCTTCACCCACAGGCGGGTTTTCTGGCGGAGGAGCAGGAGAATGTGGATTATAGCGGGCGGCCTGCTTGGATTCTCGACCCCATCGACGGCACGACAAATCTGATCCACGGCTATCAGATGAGCGCGGTTTCACTGGCATTTTATGATGGGCAAGCGGTGGTGTTCGGCGCTGTTTATAACCCGTTTACCGAGGAGCTGTTTACAGCGCAGCGGGGGAGGGGAGCTTATTGCAATGGCGTTCCGATCCAATGCACGCAAACGCGGGAGATCGCCTCCTGCCTGGTGGCAATCGGCACTGCTCCCTATTATAAAGAAGAAGCTGCCCGGAATTTTGAGCGGTTCCAAACGGTATTCCTGGCCTGCCAGGATATCCGCCGTTCCGGTTCCGCTGCGCTTGACCTCTGCTATGTGGCCTGTGGGCGGATCGACGCCTATTTTGAGCGGCATTTGAAACCCTGGGATTATGCGGCGGGGCAGCTGCTCATACAGGAGGCAGGCGGATGCGTGACGGGTTGGCAGGGGGAAATGCTGGCGGCCACGGAGATCAACGACGTGCTGGCGACGAACGGGAAGATACATGAGCGGTTTTTAGAAGTGTTATGAATCGTCGTAACACAAGCAGCCTGTGAATTGCCAAATTCACAGGCTGCTTGCTTTCATGGAAGGTGCAGCATGATTCCGGAATCTATAGATGATAAATTTTGTAATATAAATTTATGGAAAATGATTGACTTATTCCATACAAAAATATAGCATATAAAGTATATAAATCAACATGTTTATCGAAAAACACACCGTAAATTAGTATTCCATAAATTTTGAGCACATCAACCATTATCAAGAATGCTCACGTAATATTGCCGGATGATAATAGAATGTTTTAATGAAATGAAAAAGCGATATGAAAAAGGTTTTGCAAAATTTTCATGGTGTTTTTTTAAAAATGAACAATGTATCAATCTTTGTGCTGGGAACGTTGGGCCCTTATCGCCTAGGATGATAGCAACATTGGGAGGAAAAGCATATGAAGAGAATGCTTGCGGTATTTTTTGCGTTGCTCTTTGCCCTGAGCGCCTGCTCTATGAATCACCAAAGGCGAATCGAGCCGCTGGATGGCGCGCAGGTCAGCGAGATTGAGCAGAAGATCAATTATGGAGCCCCTACGGAGAACGGGCTTTCTCAGTTTTACCTTAGATATCATTGGAATGGCACGCCTCAATCTATTTTTGCGTGGTTTGAGATTTATGAGAACGGCAAGATGACTGAAAAAGGGGAAACGTCCAACACCAATGCCGTCGGCGATACGGGCGTGCTGCTCTTTTCCGCCCATGGGGAGGGATCGCTCTGGTGGGCAATCAATCTCATAGACGAGGGGAGTGAAAACGGTTTTGCGGGCGGCAAGACAACGCAAAACGATCCGCTGGAAAAAGACTTTGCTTTTACTGTGCCCGTTATAGCCGAAAAAGCCTTGGAGCTCATCCCGAATCAGGATACGGTCGTAATGGCGCTGCTCTATGGCAACGGCAACAAAGATGCATTGCAAAAAATTACGCTGAAAGATTTACAGGACGGGCCACAACCGCTCTCAGAGGTTGAACTGGCGGTCGTGCTCAAATGTAATATTTTGTAAAAAGGAATGTCGCAGAAACCAAGCAATATCATGATCCATGATGATGAAAAGAAAACGTAAAAGATACATGAGCGATTTTTAAAAGCGTTGAGAATCGTCGTAACACAAGCAGCCTGTGAATTGCCAAATTCACAGGCTGCTTTTCTAATGCATGGTTCCTACTATCATAAATGAATTTCCGATCTATTTATATATTATTTTAAAACAATAATTGACTAATTTATGGAAGAGTGATATAAATAAGGGGAAGATAATTCTGTCATGAATTGAAAATGATCAGCTTTATGCAACGAAATGAACGATTCGGTTTAAACTGTAAATTTTTAGGCTGTGCATTTTCGTTGACCATAAATATAAAGAAAGAAGGGGAATCAATGAAAACCAAAAGATGGATGACTGGATGGATCGCAATTCTGCTTTTATGCACCTTTTTGCTGCCTGCTCAGGCTGTGGAAGCAGGAGGGAAGCCGCAGGAAAGCACAGAGACGGTTACCTATCAAAACGCCGACTACCGGGGGTTATCTGCTATAGAAACCGCCGAAAAAAAGCTGGCGTCCCTTGCGCTTTCAAGCGAGATGATTCGGCAGCTCTCTGCGGATAAAATGGAGTTGATTCAAAACGCAACGCAGATCACGGCGAAATCTACTTATTATGTGGAATCCTCTTTGTTTCCCGGCCAAATGGATACAGTGGATGAGAACGCATATGCGCAAGCGGTCAAGGAGCGAAAGCTTGCGCAGCAAGAAACGTTTGAAACGATGCGGGAACAGGTTCAGGCCGCGCGCGCACCATTGTCCGACATCGTTATCCCTTCTCCGGGAAATAGCGGAAAACTGAATGGAGGAACCCTGCATCTGGTGATCCTTTTGATCTCGGCGGGCAGGGAATATGGTGTTGCGGGCATTTTTCAGTGGGAGACACTGCCGATTTTTAGAGCGACAGATGCCTTTGGCCTATCCAGAGATACGACGACAAGCGTAATCCCTCAGTCGGCGTCGGGCTGCTATTCCTATACGTATAACATAAGCTATACAAATGAAAAGCTACAGTATGTCACGGAGAGCAGAGAGGATGTTTATGATGTGCCATATAATGAATTAAAGCAAGATGGCAGCGGCTATGGGTATGCGATGGAGTTCGGGATTCCTGTGAGTTCCATTTCTTCTCAGCCCCATGGAACGAGCACGCATTATCTTTCCGCGACGGGGTTTGTATTTTTTGAAGGGAAAGTCAATAACTCCAGCACGACGTCGGTCAATCATTTTGCTACATATGCCCATAAATGCATTGGATACTTCTTAAACCATATTGATTTCAGCCTTCCGTTCGGCATGGGATTTTCAATTGACTGGGGAGATTGGTCTTATGTGCAGCTAACAGAGGAACATCTTTGGAACCTGTAAGGCATGGAGGTGACTTGATTTGTCAATGAGATGGATTAGTATGTCAGTATCTCCTGGCGCTTGGCTGGTTGTTTCTTCATTTATATCTCTTTTTCTTGCCCTTGGTCTAGTATACGCATATAAAACAATCTGTGCTCTGCGCTATGGTGATTCTGACCTGCAAAAGTATGGAGCGGCCACGATAGTCTTTTTTGTGATTTACTCCATGATTATGATTGGATTAATTATTGGGAAATAAAGGTTGCTTTTAGTGTGCAGGCGGCCCCGTTCTATCGTTGCAGACCCGGCCTACAGGTTGTTAGGGGAAGGGCGCGTTGCGTCATGCATGAATAAACGCAGAATTAGAGGGCTGTTGCAAAACATTTCATTTTGCAACAGCCCCTTGCACAATTTCGTTATTTCCAAAAACTTTCCGCAAATGCCTCGATATCCCCTAGAGATGCATCCGCTTGGAGTGATGGATAAGCGTACTGCGCAAACTGCATCTTGCCATCCTCCCCTTGCAGGAAAAGGTAGCGCTCTCCATCCATTAATCCATAGGGTGCCAGCTCGCTCAAATCAATGCGTGCGCCATTCTCCTCCCAATAGGAGTCCACCGTGTAGGCAATGGGCATAAAGATGCCGGTCGTGCCTTCCCGCAGGGAAGCGGCAAGCTCCGAACCTGTCGCCCATTCGCCCCGCCCGATAGAGCAGGGAAGCAGGATAGATACGGTACTGCCGGGCTCCACGTTGCCCAGATAGGCCTTGTTTACGCTCACATCGGCAATTGCCCGGTAAGAAACCGCACCGTTGAGATCTACCCGGATATTTCGAATCCGTTCAACCGTTCCTAAAAATGGAGCGAGATTTTTTGTGTGGAACAGCTCTTCCTCAGTTCGATTCACCAGGCAATTCGCTCTGTTTACCTCTTTTGGAAAGAACGGCGTATAATGTGCAGAAACCCTGCCCTGTGTGTTTGTGAGCTCAATTTGAGTGGTATGCGATAGAATCAAAGCGCCCGTGGCGCAGAGCAGCATCACTGCGGCAGCCGCGGCGGCAATCCGCTTTGCCGGAAAGCCGCGCTTTTTATCTTTAGCGGATGAGAGCTTCTCTAGTGTACGGCCTTCCAGCCCATCCAACGGAAGCTGTTCCATTGCATGATGATATATGGTTTTCATTTGTTCAGTTTTCATATCAATGACCATTCCTTTCTAAATAGATAGGTGATTTTTTCGGTTTCGGTGAAACTGAAATTTCTGCCTGTGTGAGAAAAGCACGAAATTCTTTTGAGAGCAGTGCAAAAGTTGTTCTTTCAATCGATGTTTCCAATCATTTTTTTCAGCAGTGCACGCCCACGCGCAAGGCGTGTGCCAACGGTTGCGGGGTTGAGCCGGAGGATTTTCCCGATCTCTTCTATGGAATACCCTTCATAATAAAAAAGGTGGATTGGTATCCGGTATTTTTCATCCAGAGAAAGGACGCAGGATAACACTTCATTCTCCTGCGGAGAAAGTGCTGGCAGCGCCTCAAATAGAGGCTGCGTCCTTGTAAACCAGCCGCTTTTGAGCGCATTTTTGCTTTTGTTGATGGCAACCCGGAGGAGCCAGGCTTTCAGATGCTCTTCACTCTCAAAATGGGGCTGTTTTTCCAGAAGCGCTAAAAAGACCTCCTGTGTGATATCTTCTGCGTCCGCAGTGTTTTTCAGATACGTGAAGGCCGCGCGGGCGATTGATTTTGAATAGTTTGCGACAGCGTCCTGTAGGGAGCCATTGAGCTCAGAGGGCTTGTTCACGGGCCTTTCAACTCCTTTCAGCATCAATACAAATGAAGAATGTAAATTTTTTCAGTTTTTTTATTTTATTTTTTATTACGAGTGAAGCGAGTAACAAAGCAAAGCCAATTGGCCCCACGGGATCAAAGAGATGCAATC
>UQUZ01000057.1 GCA_900544375.1 uncultured Oscillospiraceae bacterium | reverse complement strand
AGTACTGACCCCTCTGGGGTCTGAGCAAACCACTAGTTTACTAGTGGTTTTGATTAGGACGCTCTGTGGAGAACTTATGGTTCAAACGGCCGCAGTTTTTGCTCGGCCTGCTTCATGCACTTTTCATAGTGCTCAATTTTGCGGTCCAGCCGGTCCAGCGTTTGCTGCATCTCTTGCATACGGGCAAAAAGCTGCTCCCGCTGCTCAATCAAAATTTGTTTCCTAGCCTCCTGTGTACTGGCCCCCTGCTGGAACAGCTCGACATATTCGATCAGCGCCTCTACCTGGATCCCTGCGCCGCGCATGCATTTGATGAATTCCACCCATCCGCAATCCTGCTCCGTATAATCCCGGATGCCGCTTTGATTGCGATGGACGTGCGGCAGCAGGCCGACCCGCTCATAATAACGCAGCGTATCCGCGGTTAAACCATAAGCCCTGCTCACCTCTGCAATGGTCATTGCAATCACCTCCGATTGTTTTTGGCATGATTGTAGCACCTGGAGTGGACTCCAAGTCAAGCCCTTTCTGGCTGATATGATTTTATTTCCATCTTGCAGTGTTTATTCGGCCTGAAAAACAGGCTGCGGCGCTCATAGCCCTGAGCGCCGCTTTTTCGGTTTACCGTTAGTAAAATTTTAAAAGAGAACTGCCTTTATTCTGCTTTGCCGCTCTGAAATACAACAGCAACCGCTGCGCGACCGTTGCCATACACTGTAGAGGCGCCCATCTGGCAGATCATCTCCGGCGGATAGCCCAACGCTGCCTCCAGCGTTTCGGCGGCCTCCTTCGCCTCCTTTTCCCGCTTGGCATATGTGATAAAATAAGGGGAGCGCGTTGCAAAAATTGCCTCGCGACAGTATTCCACAAATTTTGTAAAGGTATTCTGCACCCCATAGGTGCCCTCAAGCGGCTCCATTTCCCCCTGCGAAACGCGGACGATTGGAAAGGCGCGCGTGATCGCTATTGCGATAGAGCGCATGATTTCAAACGCCCCATTGGCGGGAACATATCGCATGCTGAATGAAGTGATATAGATCTCAATGTGCCGGAACCAATCCTCTAAAAAGGCAAGGATATCAGCACACGCCATGCCTTCTCCCGCCTTTTGTGCCGCTTGCAACACTGCCGCGCCGAACGCGATGGAATACGTTTTGGAATCGATTACATGGATGCGCAGCTGTGCGTCCGGATGCTGTGCGTAAAACAGCGCCCGTGCCTGATCTGCTGCGCGCCAAGTTGTCATAAAAGAGCTGCCTGCCGTAACGGTGACCACATCTGTATAGCCATGGCGGCAGGCCTTATCGTACCGATCCAGATACACAGCGGCCGGGATCTGCACAGCCGTCATTTTTTCGTACTCCGGCATCATTTCATAGAATTCTTCATTGGTGAAATCAATGCTTTCATAGCAGGGCTTTCCGTCGATTTGGAAAAGGACCGGCAGAAGCTCGATATCCCAGCGCTCGGCGTCCTCTACGGAGATGTCGCTGCTCGTATCGGTGATGATGCGGATTTTATCCATATAGAATCCTTCCTTTCTGTTTGGCCTGCGGTAACTCCACAGCCCGGCGGTTATTCTTCCCAACAATACTGCGTCAGGTTCCCTTCCCACTGCAAATCGGGAAAATCCCATTGCCTCAGCGCCTCATAAACGCCGATTGCCACGGAATTGGAAAGGTTTAGGCTGCGCAGGCCTTTTCGCATCGGCAGGCGTACACAACTTTCCGGGTTTTCGTGTAAAAGCGATTCCGGTAATCCCTTGGTCTCCTTGCCGAATACGAGATAGGCGCCATCTGGATAGCTGATATCACTGTAACGGTTTGGAGCCTTTGTTGAAAAATAATAGAAAGGCCCGCTGTTTTTTCCAAAAAAGCTTGCAAGGCTATCGTAATAGGTGATATCCAGCAGGTGCCAGTAGTCAAGCCCCGCGCGCTTTAGTTTTTTATCGTCTATTGTAAAGCCCATCGGGCCGACCAGGTGGAGGCGCGCGCCTGTCGCAGCGCAGGTGCGGGCTACGTTGCCGGTGTTTTGCGGAATTTCCGGCTCCACGAGCACAATATTTAAGGATGCCATTCTTCGTCATTTCCTTCCGGATCAATTTTCAATGCAGCTCACAAGCCTAAAGCACGGATAAAGTCGGGCAGCCCCTCCTCAAAATTCACGCCAAAGCGCAGGTCGGTTCCCGCCGCTTTCGTGCGCAGGATGCTGCCGCAGGTCAGATCGACCGCTATGCGCGCAGACTCCTCCAAAGAGCGGCCGCGCATCCGCGCCGCAAGCAGTGCGCTGGCAAACACATCGCCCGTTCCATGATAGAATCCTTCCACTTTGGGGGAAAATATATAATGCGGCGCATGGTCGCCAAGCGTGAGGCTTGCCGCGCCATACTGCTTTTCATCAAACCATACGCCCGTAAGCACCGCCTGTTTCGCACCCAGCAAAAGAAGCCCGTGCAGCAGGCGTTCGATATAGGCCTTGTCATACGGGCCCTCCCGATAGGTTTCCCCGGTAAGCATGGCGGCTTCAGTAATGTTGGGAACGATCAAATCTGCATGCATGCAGAGGCTTTTCATCTCCTCCACAAAAGGCGGATCAAACGTTTTATATAGCTTACCGCCATCCGCCATAGCGGGATCAACAAGCACGAGCGTGCCCTCTGAACGAAACGTGCCGATAAAATCCCGGACGATTGAAACCTGCTCAAAGGAACCCAGATAGCCACTATAGACCGCGTCAAACTGAAGCCCCAGCCGCTTCCAGTGTGCCATAATCGGCCGCAGGTCAGCGGTGAGATCCCGATAGGTGAAATCTGCAAAGCCACCGGTATGCGTGGAGAGCACTGCCGTGGGGATAACAGCCGCTTCGATTCCCGCCGCGGACAAAATCGGCAAGGCCACTGTTAAAGAGCATTTCCCAAAGCAGGAGATATCATGAATGGCAGCCGCCCGTTTCTGGCGATTCATAAATGTGCATCTCCCTTTCTACTGGCTCAAAATGAAAAACGGCGGTTTACTTGGGGCCCTTCCCTGCAACGTCCGCCTTACCATACCCTTCCTGTTGATCAGATTGTGGGAAGGCTTTTGACACGTAAAATTATTTTACCTATTCCATTGCGCGAGGCGCAATGGGCGGCGTAGCCGCAGGGCGTCAGCCCGAATCAATGCTTCAATGTTCTCCGAAGTTTGAGATTCGTGAGGTTATTTAGCAGAGAACCGAAAGCGTAAGCGCGGTTCGAAAGCCAATGTTCTCCGAAGCTCTTGGAAGCTTTGCTTCCTTAGAGATTCGTGAGGTTATTATACCATTCAACCTGCCGTTTGAAAACCAGAAATTGCTTTTTCATTTATTTTAAAAATTTTGAGCTGTAAAATCTGTCATCAATATCTCACTTTCGGGCAGACATACTAAGAGAGAATTCAATAAGGATGGAGGCGAAAAAATGCACACGAATAAATCAAATATCGCAAAAGGCATCGGCATCGCAATGGCAGTCGGCGGCGCGACAGCGATGCTCAGCAGCACCATGATGAGCTCTTCCGCGAAACGCCATGCGAAGCGCAATATGGGCAAGGCGGTCAAAGCGGTTGAAGACATTGTGGGCGGCATTCAGTCGGCAATTAAATAAGTGAGGCAAAAAGCCGCCCTGACGGCATTCTCTCCTGCCGAGGGGCGGCGGCTTCTTAAACATTACAATCTCATTACAATTGCAGGGAAATCGTTGCCGGTTCGACGGGCACGTCATATAATGAAATTCAACCGGCGCTCATCATTTCCCCCGGAGGGAAGAAAAGGAGCGATTACATGATTCGATTCTACAAAAAATCTATTAGCCTGATGTTGGCAGTACTGCTCTGCCTGCCGCTCGCCGCTTGCTCTAGGGAGGAGAAAACAGGGGAATTAAACCCACCGCCCTCCGCCACCCAGGAGGACACAATCACACCAGAGCTGAGCGTCACACTGCCGGGCGCTCCTTCCCAAACAGCTGTGCCAACCCTGCCGTCCGCGTCTACCACCGCCTCTGGTGGAAATAGCGCAGAGCCCGCACAGGCGCAGCCCGTTCGGCGCGAGTGTGTCACCGGCGCGGCAAAGGAAAACGCTGGAACCTATACGGGGCTTTCTCCACTCCCTTGCGTCACCTTTGAGGTAACGGACCCTGAGAATAGCCGCGGCCTTTCGACAAAGGGCGTAGGTTACGGTTTTGGCGTGGCGAAGGATGGAAAGCCGCATGATATTTCTATCAATAATCAAAAGTTATTTGACAAATACCATGCGCTTGCGCTCGATACCAAATCTACGCAGAAGGTATTGTATCTGACCTTTGACTGTGGCTATGAAAACGGCTATACAGCAAAAATCCTCGATGTGTTAAAGGAAAAGAAGGTGCCCGCCGCCTTTTTTGTTACAGTGCCTTATCTGAAGGACAGCCCGGAGATTGCCGCCCGCATGATAAAAGAGGGCCACATCGTTGGAAACCACTCCAACACCCATCCGGTTTTCCCCACCATCAGCCGTACGAAAATGGCACAGGAAATCCAGGAGTGCGACAACTATCTGCGCGAGCATTTTGGCTATAGCGCGCCGTTTTTCCGCTTCCCTACCGGGGAGTATTCCGATAGCGCATTAGATCTCGTACAATCACTAGGATATACGAGTGTGTTTTGGTCTGTCGCCTATGGGGACTATAACGTCAACAAGCAGCAGGGCAAGCAATATGCCTTTGACAAGGTGACTGCCCGCTTGCATCCGGGCGCGGTGCTTCTCCTGCACGCGGTTTCAAAGGATAACACGGCG
The DNA here is from genome assembly GCA_900544375.1 of uncultured Oscillospiraceae bacterium. Lineage (GTDB taxonomy): Bacteria > Bacillota > Clostridia > Oscillospirales > Acutalibacteraceae > Fimivicinus. Next base: position 6,876 of record UQUZ01000057.1, on the reverse strand, counting down.
GCGCTTGGCGAAATCATTGATTGGGCGCGAGAGCAAGGGTATGTGTTCAAGGCATTGACAGAGTATCAGGGTTAAACATTTCGTGTTTCGTGATAGTAAAGAGCGCATTGCAGCATATGCTGCAATGCGCTCTTTTAGTAGACGCTCATTCACCAATCCATCGTATAGCTTGTGACCATTTTCAGTTTTATGTTTGTAAGCGGAATTTCCATTCCCTCTGCGACAAGCGTTGCGGAAACCGTGTCGTTCAATGTGTAGGTTGCCGAAAGCATGTTGCCCGATTTTGCATCTACCACGCAAGTTATGCTGCTGTCGTGGAAGGTGTTTGATATGGTTTTCATCTGCATGCCTTCCTCCTGCATGGAGTCGTTGATTTCATTTAAATCCATGACGGTAAACACTTTCCCGTGCGCGCTGTTTGCAACATTGGTTATGCCCTTTTCTGTGTTCAGCACAATTTTAATGGTATATTTTCCGTTGCTCAGGGTTCGTGTTGCGCTTTTAACCGCAGTGTAGGAGAGCTGGCTGGCCCAGCTCTTCCCGGCAACCGGGAACGCCTTGTTTAAGTTGGCGCCTTTCCGAACGGAGCCGGAATCCGTTTCGTCAAAGGTCGGGAAGCCCGGTATCCCGAGGGACATGGACATGCTCAAATCATATTTCAGGCCCGGCTTGCCCGTTTTCACCTTATTGGCTGCTTTGTTGAAGTATTCAACAATATCCTTCTTGCTGTTTGCCTGGGTAGTGCCCGGCCTGGTCGTGGTTGGGCGGGAAGTGTTTGGCCGTGCTGTGCCGGGCACACTGCTGCCGGGGCGCTTTTGCGTTATTGAGGGGGAGGCGCCGGGCTGGTTTTTGTTTGTCGTCTGCCCGCTGCTGCCCTGGGGATTTGCGGCGGCTGTGCCGCCGGCCTGCTCATCCGCATTCTGTGATTCTCCCGGGATTGCGGCGTCTGCTCCTGTTACTGTGCCAGGCTCCTGAGTGGAGGAGGCGCCGGTATTCGGGCCCGTTGAGAGGGCATCCTGATCCTTACCGCCGCATCCTGCGAATAAAGTTACGATCAAGCACGCTGTCATTAACACTGTAACGAATTTTCGGTTCATTTGAAAAAATCCTTTCCGGTTGAAAATGATAAAGATTGTTTCCCTTCGTTCTCTCTTATCATTTACGCTGTTACCACTTCATGGTGAAAGCCTGCGTTGTCGTTACATTCATTGTCATGCTGATCGGAAACACCGATAGTTTTGAAATAGAGATCTTCATTGTTACGTCTGTATAATATTTTGCCGAAAGCATGCGGCCTGTCTTTGCATCCACCACACAGGAGATTTTACAGCCGCTGTAGTTGGTGGAAAAGCTCATATTTTTAAGCAGCGCCTGCGCCTCGGCGTCGCCGGACTGGGCCGCCAGATCCATCAGTTCTTCCGTATCATAACAGGTGAACGCCTTGCCATGATTGCTGGTAACAGGCTTTGGGTTTTTCTCGTCCTTCATCGAGATGGCGATGTAATATTTCCCGTCCTTTTCCGAACAGGTTGCGCTCTTGATCCCTTTCACATCCAGCTTGCTTGCCCAGCTTTGCCCGGCCACAGGGAAAACGTCGTTAAGATTGGCGCCTTTCTTATAAGATTGGCTGCTGTTTTCCGCCTCGCTGGTGCCTGTAATATTCTCCCGCACGCGCATAGTCGCCTTTGCCTCCAAGGCCGGCTTGCCTGACTTCACCTGGTTCGCAGCCGTGTTAAAATAGGCGACGATCTGCTGCACGGTGCTGAGGTTTTTTACCGGCGTTCCGCCGGAGGGCTTTTCATCCTCAGAGCCCCACACGGCGGCGTCTGTTGCCGTCTCCTCCGGTTTTACTGCCGGAAGCGTTGCATTGGGGTCGGTCAGCTGGCCCAGGATTTCCTCTGGGATACCAAGGTCAGAAAAAGAATCTGTTCCGTCTTGCTTGCCGCTCGTCGGCTTGGAGCCGGATTGAGTGGCATTGCCGTTCTTCGACGGCGTATGGGATTCCTCTCCGGCGGGCTTGCTGCCAAGTAGGGATTCGCCTCCGCTCTCTGTAACGCCGGACGGCTGCGGATCGTTATTTGCCCGATAAACGTGGACGCTCCAGAAGGTTAGCCCGGCAACAGCTAACAGGATCGCCAGAACGGCCACGATGATTACAACGATTTTTTTGGTGTTTTTTTGCTCGGTTTTCATCATAAAACCGCCTTTCCGGACCGAAAATCAGTCCTCATCAAGCTTGAGCACGGCCATAAACGCCTCCTGCGGCACTTCGACTGTGCCGAAATGACGCATACGTTTCTTGCCTTCCTTCTGCTTTTCCAGCAGCTTCTTTTTGCGGGTGATATCGCCCCCGTAGCACTTGGCCAACACATCCTTGCGCATCGCCTTGACGGTTTCGCGCGCAATGATTTTTCCACCAATGCCGATCTGGATCGGAATTTCAAACATTTGGCGCGGGATATTTTCTTTCAGTTTCTCCGCAATCTTCCGCGCACGCGCATACGCTTTCTCCGTATGGATGATGAACGACAGCGCATCAACCGCATCCCCATTCAACAGAACATCGAGCTTGACAAGATCCGAGCGCTGGTATTCTGAAATCTCATAATCAAAAGAGGCATAGCCCCGCGTGCGGGATTTGAGCGCATCGAAGAAATCGTAAATGATCTCATTGAGCGGCAGCTCATAATGGATATCCACACGATCAGCGGCAAGATAGGTCATATCCCGAAACACGCCGCGACGATCCTGGCACAGCTCCATAATCGCGCCGACATAATCAGAGGGCGCATAGATATGAGCATTTGTCATCGGCTCCTCACAAAAATCAATCCTTGCGGGATCGGGGTAGTGGGTGGGATTATCGACCTCCAGGCATTCGCCGTCCGTCATATGAATTCGGTAAACAACACTGGGGATGGTTGTCACTAAATCGAGATCATATTCGCGCTCCAGGCGCTCCTGAATAATTTCCAAGTGCAGCAGCCCCAAAAAGCCGCACCGGAAGCCGAAGCCAAGCGCGCCGGAGGTTTCCGGCTCATAGGAGAGGGAAGCGTCGTTGAGCTGCAATTTTTCCAGCGCATCGCGCAGCGCCTCATAATCCGCGCCGTCCGCCGGATAAACGCCGCAAAATACCATAGGATTTGCCCTGCGGTAACCAGGCAGGCTTTCCGCGGCCGGGTTATTGGCCAATGTGACGGTATCGCCCACCTGCGCATCGCGCACTGTTTTGATGGATGCGGTAATATAGCCGACTTCTCCCGCACAGAGGCGCTCGGCGGGCTCCATTGCGGTTGCACGCATATAGCCGACTTCCACAACGGTAAACTCTGCGCCCGTGGACATAAAGCGCATGGTATCCCCTGCTCGGATGGAGCCATCCATCAGCCGCACATAAACGATAACGCCCCTGTAGCTGTCATATATTGAATCAAATACCAGGGCGCGCAGCGGAAGGTCGTCATCCCCCGTGGGGGCAGGAATGTCCTGTACAATGCGTTCGAGCACCTGCTCCACATTCTCGCCGGTTTTGGCGGAAACGCGAGGTGCCTCCATGCATGGCAGGCCGATTACATCCTCCACCTCTTGCGCGACGCGTTCCGGCTCTGCGGCGGGAAGGTCAATTTTATTCACAACCGGAACGAGCTCCAGATCATGATCCAGCGCGAGATAGGTATTCGCCAGCGTTTGCGCTTCAATGCCCTGCGACGCATCAATGATCAGAACCGCGCCTTCGCAGGCTGCTAAAGAGCGAGAAACCTCATAGTTAAAATCCACATGGCCGGGTGTGTCGATCAGGTTAAGCTCATAGGTCTGCCCGTCCTGCGCGGTATAGTCGAGCTTTACTGCGTGGGCCTTTATGGTAATCCCGCGCTCGCGCTCCAGATCCATATTATCCAGCAGCTGCTCTGTCATATCCCGCTTGGCGACAGATTGGGTTAATTCCAGCAGCCGGTCCGCCAAGGTTGACTTCCCGTGATCGATATGTGCAATGATGCAAAAATTTCGGATATGGTCTTTTGAAACGGGCAAACCCTATCACCTCGTAAAATATTTCAATCCATCTTACCACAGCAAGCATAGGTTTCGCAAGCTTTTTACACACAAAGGCAAAGCTTGGCAGACGCCGGAAGATTTCGTTTATACTGCCTCGGAAAAAGAATAGGATGACAAACCGGTTCGGGTATGCTATAATAAGCAATAATTATTTTTTGGATCAAAAGCATCCCAATGGAGGAGAGTCAGCCGCATGGAAATAAAAGAGGCATTGGCGCTTATTTATAAAAGCGTTTCACCGGTTTTAGAGGAAAACGGCTTTGAGCCGGTTTACCCGCTGGGCGTCCGTAAAAGCGAAATCCCAATTGAGGAGCAGGCGGACAAGCTGCTCATTAGCTTCCAAGGCGGGAAGGGAGCCGTCCGGATTGCGTATAAAGGGGAGCGCATGGTTCTCCTCTGCACAGATATCAACGCCTCCGAGGCAACCGATGAGGATTATAAGCAGGCCTCCCTCTCCCTGTTTGACCCTTCTACGGCGGATGACAAGGATATTCGCTATATCGGCAATGAGTTTTCTGACACTGTGCGTCAAAAATTTGGGAAAAAAGATCGTGGCACTGCGAAAACAAAGCTTCCCACGCCCGTTTCTAAATCCGCAGCGAAAAGCGGCGCACTTGCCTATGATCCGAATACGCTTGCCAGCCGGTTTACCACCATGTATCCTGAATTGCGCGAAATGTATAAAGCCAATATTGAAAAATACGGCGACTTTCTTGCGGAGGAGTTCTTCCGTGAGTATGGCACGCCGGCTGCAATGCAAACGATTCGGCAAAATGATAAACAACGTATGAAGAAGCTGTTTAACCTCCTAGATGATATCTATGAGGATGGCACAAATGAAACGCAAAGCCTCATCGCGGTGACGATCCTCGGTGCGATGCACACAGATCCCCAGTTGGTAGAGAATGCAAAGGAATATATGAGCGAAACGCTTGCTCAGCCGGTGCTGGCCGTCGTTCGCTATTTAAATTCTCCCGCAGGCAAACGGGCGGAGAAGAAGCTGGAGAATCCGCCTCCTTATAAGCCCAAAAAGGCGCAGAAAGAAAAGGGAATGTTCCGCCAGATGCTTGGCTTGTGAGCAGCCCTGCGTAAAAATGATTCAGACCACAGCGCGAATGGAGGCGCTGTGGTCTTTTTTGATATGGCTTATTCGCACAATATAATCCAATGGGCTATTGAAACAGGAAAGCATCAGTGTACAGGCTGAAAACCGATGTGTACCCCTGTACACTGATGCAAGTGATCGAAAAGAGGCAAGACTTCCGACCATCGAAATTTAAAAAATGCCTCTTGAGCGTTGAAGAAGAATGTTAAAAGGATCTGCCGCGAAATGCAAGGCATTTTGCGGCAGATCCCCTTTTAAAACTGTTTTTGCCTCACGCAAGCAATTTTTTGGCTTCGCACGCCCGAAACCGCGTTTTTTCGTGACGAGTTTCCGCAATGAGCGTTTTAAAACGCGCCCTGTTCTGACTACGCTTCCGGAAAAGCCTTATTTCTTTTTGCGTGTGACGATCAAAAGGCCACAGGCTGCCAATGAAGCGAGCACTGCCCCTCCGACTACAAGAGAATCCCCGGTATCGGCAATCTCCGGCGCCTGTGTTTGAGCGGTAGGTGTGGTCTCAGTACCATCGGCTGTTATTTGTGCCTGCGTTTCGCTTTGCGTGTCAGTGGGCTCCTGCGTCACAGCGGGCTGTGTGGGTTCCTCAGGCGCAACAATCGATCCTTCCGTGGAGGGCGCTGTGGTCAAAGGATGATCCGGCGCCTCAATCCCAAATAGCGAAAGGTCAATAGAAGCGACAAACGCCTCCTGCGCAGGTGCAAGCAAATGCGCTCCATCGCTTGTGAAATCATCCGGCATCTTGGCGGGGTCGGATGGATCCTTCAGGCAATCGAGGTTGATTGCGCCGTCGGCTTGATCGGTGGTGCGCACCCATTGCGTAAGCTGATCGCACATTGCCTGTGCTTCCGGCGTCCACTCCAAATCGACTTGGCCGGTTTTTAGCAGGTCGCGCGTGTAACCTTTCCAAGGAGACATTTCTGCAAACACAATCTTTACGCCGTTCGCATGCGCCATTGCAATCAGTTGTTGATAACCCGCCACCAGCTCTTCCACAGAGGCCTCAGGCACCAGGCCGATCATGCTGTAGCAGCGCGGATGCAGGATATCGTTTAACCCAATTTTTACCAGCGTATATTTCACGCCGGGTTGATCAAGCGCATCTTTTTGGAATCGGTCGATCATGGCCTTGCCATAGATGCTTCCTGTCGGCCCTACGCCATCGCTGAGCAGGCAATTGCCCACAATCGATTTTTGCAGCACGCCTACCTTATTTTCACCAGTCTCGTCCATGATCCGCTTGGCAAGCAGTTTTGGAATATCGTTGCTCGTGGTTGAATCGCCGATGACAACGATGGAATAGGCGTCCGCATCCGCGTAAACATCCAATCCGCTGAGCAGCGGAACGACAGAAACCAATGTGCCGAACGATAGCTTGATTCCGGTGAGCTTCTGATCTTCTGTGTGGTTACCAAAAGCCAGATAGGTCGTCGCGCCATACAGGGCCATCGTCTGCACCATGCCAAAATCCTGCGCATAGTAGGTAACGCACAGATCCTCCAACGCGCGCACCTCCATATCCACTGGGTCACAATAGATAGTGCCCCCTGCCGGGATGGCAACCTTCCGGCTGCCGTTGAACGTGACGGGGATGCTGCTCCCTGACACAATCTCTGCACCGGAATCGCCTTTGGCGCGCGCAATGCTTGCCTGGTCAATAACAAGCGGCGAAGAGCCGTTTTCATTGGAGAGGCAGAATCGCA
>UQUZ01000056.1 GCA_900544375.1 uncultured Oscillospiraceae bacterium | reverse complement strand
TTTCAGATTGCCTGGATGTGAATGCGCAGGGTCACTTGACAATCGGCGGGCTCGATACGGTGGAGCTCGCCAAAGAATTCGGCACACCGGTTTATATCATGGATGAAAAACAGATTCGGCAGCACTGCCGGGATTTTGTGGAATCCATGAATGAGACCTACAGTGGCCACGGCCATGTGCTCTATGCGAGCAAGGCCTTCTCCTGCAAGGAGATGTGCCGCATCTGCAAGGAGGAGGGCATGGGGCTTGACGTTGTCTCTGGCGGAGAGCTCTATACCGCCCTGCAAGCGGGCTTTCCGGCTGATCGGATTTATATGCACGGTAATAACAAAACAGTGGAAGAGCTGCAAATGGCGCTTGACGCAGGAATTTCCCGTATCATTGTGGACAACCTCACCGAGCTACACACCCTAAATGATCTTGCGGCTCATACGGGCAAAAAGGCCGATATCATGTTCCGCATTAAGCCCGGTATTGATGCGCACACACACAGCTTTATTCGCACGGGGCAGATTGATTCCAAATTTGGCCTCGCTCTGGAAACGGGTGAAGCGCTGGAGGGCGTGCGTGAAGCGCTCAAAATGGAGCGCATTCATCTTTGCGGCCTGCACTGCCACATCGGCTCCCAGATTTTTGATATTGATCCTTTCGAGCACGCGGCCAAGGTAATGATCGAATTCATCGCGGAGATTCAAAAGAAAACCGGCTTCGCCATAAAGGAGCTTAATCTCGGCGGCGGTTTCGGCATCAAATACCGATCAAAGGACCGTCCGGAGGCTTACGGCGCCTATATGGGCCGTGTGGCGCGCATTGTCAAGGAGCACTCCGCATTTTGCGGCATTGAAACGCCTGATATTCTCATTGAGCCGGGCCGCTCCATTGTCGGCACGGCGGGGATTACGCTCTACACAGTCGGCGCGGTGAAACACATCCCAAATATCCGCACCTATGTTTCCATTGACGGCGGCATGGACGACAATCCGCGCTATATCCTCTATCAATCGGATTATGAGGCCGTTTGCGCCAACAAAGCGGACAACCCCAAGGATATGACGGTTACCATCGCGGGCAAATGCTGTGAGAGCGGCGACCTGATTCAGGAAAATGCGCCCGTTCAAACGCTTGAGCCCGGCGATATTTTGGCTGTGCTCTCCACCGGGGCTTATAATTATTCAATGTCTTCCAACTATAACCGGATCCCCCGCCCTCCTGTCGTGATGGTCAAGGATGGCAAGGCCCGCCTTGTGGTGAAACGGGAAACGTATGACGACCTGATTCGAAACGATCTTTAATTTTTATAATGAAACAATGGCTGTGCGGATTGCGAATGATACGCAACCTGCACAGCCAAATTTTATTCTGCTGCAACCGCCTGCGACGGCTCGCTCCTATGCTCTGAATCCAGCCGAACCAATTGTTCGCAGCGGGCAACGCCACGCTCTAATATTGCCAGCGATTCTTCCTTGCTATAAACCCATTCTCCATCCGGCATAGATTGGATAAAATCATAAAGCGCCCCGCACAGGCTCTGTTCTTCAAAGAGAATGCTGGCATACAGCTGTGTGACCCTGTCATGCACTTCAAAGGAAGCTTTCTTCTCACCTTGACAGTGCAGAGAGAAAACCTCCGCAAAGGGAAAGCGCGACTCATTGACAAAATAGAGCAAACTTTTTCCATCCATAACGCTCTGATGAAATCGCTGGAGAAGTTCTAGCCTATCCCGCTGGTCAAACGCACGCGCATAAACAGGAGGAAACGCGCAAAGCCGTCCTTCATCAATAAAAAGATCCAGCCCACGCTCCCAGCAGATGCTGGTGATTTTCGTCATGCGGGGAGTCGTTGTTTGATAATACTCATAAAGTGCGTGTGCAAGCTCTTCTGTCCCATCCTCTTCCAGATTGACCACTCGCTCCATCATCTCTTTTGTGAGGAACGGCCCCAAGCATGGCTGAAGCTCCAAAGAATAGGTTTGGTATGGCTCGGCGCTGGCATAAAAGCTAGCGCTGGCGTTAATCATTTGCTCTGCCGAAGGCGCCCTGTGAATCAATGGCTTGGAGAGTTTGACCGCTTGGTCAAACCTCTCTCTATACGCCGCCAATAAGTCGTCATTGCTGATAAGGGCCGCCGTTTCCAAATTATCAGTGAACCACAGCAGCCTTTGATTGGTATAAAGATAGAAGGAGAATGGAGTAGACGCATCCGCATAGAGCGGCGCGGTGCTATAATAAAACCACGGATGATAGGCGCAACCCGGCGCGATACAAAAGGGCAGCACGCCAAAAAGCGCCTCCAGGTTATTCAGCTCCGTTTTCGTATCCTTTGTAAACGGGAGGACATGGCGCAGCTCCAGCCTCCCGCCTGCGCTGAGGTACATTCCAAGCAAGATGCGCTGTAGCATCCCCTGCCGCAAAATTGCATTTGTGCATACCATTGGCCGCTCCTGCGTGCTGAGCTCCTCGCTCAAAATCTGGTGCAGAACGCCCTCCACGGCAAACGGGCCGCGGTAAAGCTGGATCCCCTCTTTCGGAAGCGTGTGGAAATCGGCGGGCTCAATCGAATTGCAATCAGGCCGAGCCGTGTCCCGAGGGATCATCTGAACCAGCGCTGAGAGCTGCTGCTGCATATAGGAACGTCTCCGATAGGTCCATTCGCCCACACTGCTGACATAATAACAATGCGACAAAATGCGCTCTTCTTCCACTGTGAGTGGTAATTCACGCAACAAAATTCGAAATACCGATTGCTCCGGGAGCTCCTTCCCCTTCAGGAAGCTAGCAATGACGCTGCACGGCACGCCGGTGCGTTCCTCCAAAAGAGCTGTATCCGTTTTCCCCTCCTTGATAAAGTAGCTCAGGCATTCACTGAACTCAGACATATTGCACCTCGCCTTCTGATTTCTCACATGACGCTGCAATCAAATTGCGCAGGATCGCTTCCGATTCCTTCACCGTATAAAGCAGCCCACTCTCCGGCAGGCCGGAGAGAAAGCCCAAAATCGCCTGCCGCAGCGTTTTCTCTTGAATCTGCACATTGATGCCTCCATGGCCATTGGATGGATACGCATAGATAACGCATTTTTCATCCGCACTTGCATGAATGGAAATCTGATCGGGAAAATGAAAGCGTGCCGGATTCATCAAATGCAGCTCGACTCGGCCTGCCTGAATCAAGCTCAGCAGCCGTTTCAAAATGGAGATCCTCTCAGAATGCGTGAAGGGCCGAAAAAATTGCTCCGGTAAGGAATCGCTCCGGCCAGTTTTCAAAAATTGAGAAAAACAATCGACCGTTGTCATCGCAACGCACGTTTTGGTGCTGTGCTCCAGGCATTCAAAGTGGCGGCAAGTGCGTTCCACAATCGTGCGCACACCGGTCGATTCATCCCGCCTGGCCGAATACAAGAGCCCAGGGGTGCAGCAAAGCGCAAGGCACGGAAAGCCGCCTGAAGCGATAAATTGATCCCTGGCCTTTTTGCCCTGATAAAAAGCTTCCCCCATTTGGTATGCTTCCTCCAGCGATACAGCCCGCCGCAAAAGTGGCTGCGCATCTGCAAACGTTTGCTGAAAACGCTGTTCGTAGCACATCCGCATTTCAGGCTCGCGAATCAAAGCAGCAAGCTTATCCTCCTCAGAAAAACAAAGCACGCATTTTGTTGTAATCAAATAGGAATGAAACAGAGAAGAGGGGTTGGCATGGGGAGAAACATTCTCATAATAGAAGCGGGGATCATAGCCGTCTACCGATGAAAAGCTAAACAGCAGTGCATCAAACAGCATTTTTAAATTATGCGGATGGGAGCCGATGCTTTTATGAAAACGGATTAGGTGGTGGATCTCCATTCGATCATTCTGTTCCAGATACAGTTGCAACAGCGTCCTGCCCACACCGGTCGTCCCATCCAGCATATTGGTGGATACCTGAGGATGCTCCTGCCCCTCTAATTCCTCTAAAAAAACTTGACGGGCAACGTTTTCCACCATATACTCTCCCCGGATGCAGGAAACGCTGCTCCGCAGCAGCTCCGTCTGCCCGGCGAAATACCTGCCAGCAGAAATTGGAGGAAAACCTGCCGCCAAATCGTTAAATCGCTCCAGCCGCTTTTTGATATAGGCTCTTTGATAAAAAACACTTTCCCCGTTTTTTAGAATGTTATAATTTTCTAACAATCGCTCCCGCTCCTGCGGAAACAGACGAAGCGTTTTTACCACCTTTTGAAAAAAAGGCGCGCTGGGGACCAATTGCCCTTTTAAAACCCGGTGCAGTGTTGGCCGATCAACGCCCGCTTCCTGCGCAAAACCATAAACCGAATACCCATCTTCCTGAATGAGCCGTTCCAAAAAATCGCTAAAATCCGACATGCTATGTTTCTCTCCCTCACATAGATGTTTCTAGAAACAAACTATTTTCGTTCATATCAGACGCAATAACAAAAATTCATTTTGCCACAGTCGGAACCACAGGTTGCTTTTTTGTAGTCAATCCGCTATGATGAATAGGACATAAGTAAGGGGGAATCTTTTACTTATGGGTGTGACTGCGTGTCATACACCTTTCCATACCTGCTTTAACAGGTGCAAAGAGCCGCGGCGTTGGGGGGCGCTACGGCTCTTTGCATTTTTTGTTACGCAGTGCAGCGGAGTAACAAAGCAAAGCCTGCCGCAATCCCTTGGAACAAAGAGATACGTAACGCCTACGGGAGCGAGCGGGCTACCGGCTATTTTTTTATTACGGCGTAGGGGCGAACTATGTTCGCCTGGAACTGTGTTCGCCCCTACGCCGGGATAATAGTTTGGGAATCCACATGTATTGATTACAAGGGGCAAATACGGCGGGCCCGTTTTCGGCAAAGCCCGCCGCAAAAATCAGCGAGATAGGCACTGCTTACGAAAGCAGACGATTGGAACGCGTTATTTTCAGAAACCTGTAGGGCCGATTTGTGCTTAGGCGAACTACGTTTGCCTACGAACTACGCGCCTACGAGACCCGTTAAATCATGTAATAAGATTGAAAATAGATCGTAAACACTTTTTCGTAATGGGGGCTTCCATCACAAGGCCGGATGCTCCATTCCTGCAAACTGGCTATTATAAAGCTCCGCATAAAAACCGCCCTGCTCCAAAAGCTCCTCGTGCCGGCCCATTTCAACAATCCGGCCATGGTTCATCGCCAAAATGAGATCCGCCGTGCGGATAGTGGAGAGCCGATGCGCAATCACAAAGCAGGTGCGGTTTTGCATCAGCTCCTGCATGGCTTTCTGAATGAGCACCTCCGTGCGGGTATCGACGGAACTGGTCGCTTCATCGAGAATCAAAATGCCCGGATCGGCCAGAATGGCACGCGCGATGGTTAAGAGCTGGCGCTGCCCCTGCGAGAGGTTCATGCCTTCCTCTTCCAGAACCGTATCGTATCCATCCGGCAGTGTGTGGATGAAATGCGTCACCCGCGCCATATGCGCCGCTGCTTCTACTTCCTCTCGCGTTGCGCCGGGCCGGCCATAGGCGATGTTATCATAAATTGTGCCTTCAAAAAGCCATGTATCCTGCAACACCATGCCGAACAGACGCCGCAGGTTTTCCCTGGAAAGCTCGCGGATATCGGCGCCGTCTACCGTAATCCGACCGCCGTCCACATCGTAAAAACGCATGAGAAGATTGACAAGCGTGGTCTTGCCCGCCCCGGTGGGGCCGACAATGGCAACCAGCTGCCCGGGCTTCGCCGCCAAATTCAAATCCTGAATCAACGGCTTTTCCGGCAGGTACTGAAAATCCACATGCTCAAAGCGGACTTCCCCCCGCGCCTTTTCAATCGTGTGAAGCGGCTGCTCCAATATTTCCTCTTCCTCATCAAGCAACCGGAAAACACGCTCTGCCGATGCGAGGGAGGATTGAATATTGTTTGCGATATTCCCCAGATCCGCGATCGGCTGGGTGAACATCTTGGAATACATGATAAACGACGTCACGTCGCCCAGCGAGATGCTACCTGAAAGGACGTAACTTCCCCCTGCCACACAGATTAGAACATAGCTGATATTATTGATAAAGCCCAAAAGCGGCATAATCGTTCCGGAAATAAACTGCGCCTTACGGCTGACGCGGTATAATTCATCATTGATTTCGTCAAATTCCGCAATTGCATTCTGCTCATGGCCGAATACCTTGACGATATTGTGGCCCGTATACATTTCTTCAATATGACCATTCAATTCACCCATATGATCCCACTGGCGGCGGAAATAACGCCGGGAATAGCGGGAGATCACGAATGTGACGACCAAGCAGGCCGGAAGCACGGAAATCGCGATCAGCGTCATCCGCCAGCTCACATAAAACATCATTCCCATCACAGAAATCAGCATCACCAGAGAGGATAAAATCTGTGTCAGGTTATTTTGCAGCGTATTGCTCACATTATCGATATCGTTCATAATACGGCTGAGGATATCGCCCTTGGAATGGCCGTCAAAATAGCGAAGCGGCAGGCGAGAAAGCTTTTCATTCACCTGCTCACGCATTGCGCACACCACCTTCTGCGTTATGCCGGCCATTGTATAAGCCTGCACATAGCTGAAAACAGCGCTCATTCCAAACAGACCCGCGAGCAGCAGCAAAATCCGGCCGATTTTACCAAAATCCATTGTGCCGCCTGCAAGCTTTACTTCCACCTGCGCCTGAATCGCGTCTACCGCGTCGCCCAACAGCATAGGGCCAAACACAGTGACAAAGGTGCCAAGCACCGCCGTAACCAGCACGAGCAGAACTGCGGGCCAAAAAGGCTTCAGCAAGCCGAGCAGGCGCAGCGTCGTCCCGCGCACATCGCGCGGCCGCTCGTTAGGCGGGCGGCGGTTTTTGCTGCGGTTATAATCCTTCGCGCGCAGATTTCGCCTGGTATCCTTCCCCTGTCCGGCGGAGTGATGTTTGCTCATTCTAATGATTCATTCCTTTCCATCGGCGCAAAACTCGTTTGAAAGGGTCGGTTCTTTCAAACGATCTCCTCCTTCGCCAGCTGGGATTCTACAATCTCCTGATAAACGCGGCAGTTTGCAAGCAACTCACGATGCGTGCCTATTCCGGCCACCTTGCCCTCATCGAGCACAATAATCCGGTCGGCGTCCAAAATCGTGCCCACGCGCTGGGCCACGATAATCAGATTGGCACGGTTAAAATACTTGCGGATGGCGGCTCTCAAGCGCGCGTCCGTGCGGAAATCCAGGGCGGAAAAGCTATCGTCAAAAATATAAAACTCCGCCGGACGGATGAGCGCCCTGGCAATCGCAAGGCGCTGCTTTTGCCCGCCGGACAGGTTGGTGCCGCTTTGCGACACCATATCGTAAAGCCCATTGGGCAGCTTCTCAACAAAAGAACGCGCCTGCGCAATCTCCAGCGTGTGGAGCATCTCCTCCTGGGTCGCGTCTTCCTTGCCATAGCGCAAATTATCTGCCACTGTGCCGCTAAACAAAAAGGCCTTTTGTGGAACAATGCCGATTTTGCGGTGCAGCATATCCTGCTCCTGCTCACGGACGTCCACACCGTCCACCAGCACACGGCCGCCCGTCACATCATAAAAACGAGGGATTAAATTCACCAGCGTAGATTTACCGCAACCGGTGCCGCCGATAATCGCCGTTACCTCCCCCGCACGCGCCTCAAAGCTGATGTGGCTGAGCACAGGCTCCTGCGCCCCCGGGTAAGAAAAAGAAACATCTTCAAAAACGAGATGCCCGCTCTCCCCTTTTGCCGCCGCTTTCGGAACCTGCGGCTCCAAAATCATCGGCTCCAGATCGAGCACCTCAGCGATCCTGCGCGCAGAAATTGCTGCGCGCGGCACCATAATAAAAAGGGAAACCGCCATTACAAGAGCAAAAATAATCATCAGCAGATAGAGCACAAACGCCTGCAAATTGCCCACCGTGCCCGCAATTTGAGCAGCCTGTGTTGCAGGGTTAAAGGAATCCACCTGCTTGCTGCCCACCCAGACGAGCGTAATAATCGTGCCATAAAGAAGCATCATCGCAACCGGGATTAGGGCGGCAAACATCCGATTAATGCGCAGAGCCGTGCCTGTGAGCTCGCGGTTTGCATCTCCAAAACGGCCATCCTCATAATCCGAGCGGTTGAATGCGCGAATCACGCGGATACCACTGAGTTTCTCCCGCACTACCTGGTTGAGGCGGTCCGTTTTTTTCTGCATCACATCGAACATTGGCATCACTTTTTTTACGATGACAAGCGCGATCGCCACAATGATAGGCAGCAAAAGAAAAATAATCATGCTCAGCCGTTTATTCATGATAAACGACATGATCACTCCGCCGATCATCATCAGCGGCGCGCTGATCACGTTGCGCAGCACCATGAGCACCATATCCTGAATCTGACGAATATCGTTGGTGGAGCGCGTGATGAGCGACGGCGTGCCGATCTTATCAATATCACTTTGAGATAGGCTCTCTACCTTATAAAACACAGCCCTGCGCAGCTCCCGCCCAAAGCCCGTGGAAGCCTTGCTGGAGCAGGCGCTTGCTAAGATGCTCACCAGCACGCCTACGGCGGAAATAGCCAGCATGATGGTGCCGACCCGCCATATGTAGCTGAGCTCGCCGCGCGTGATCCCTTCATTGATGATATCCGCCATCATTGACGGCAGGATCAGCTGCGAAAGAGAGTGCAGCAGGACCAGAAACACCGTCAGGATAGCCGCCGTACGGTAGGGCTTGAGATATTTCAGCACCTTACGCAAGCAGTTGCCCTCCTTTATATTCCGTGAGGAACGCCGGATCAGCCATAGGGATTCCGGCTTATTTTTGCATGTCTTTCCTCCATAGTATACCAACTTCTTTTTCAGAATTCAATGAGAAAGACGCATGAAAATATTGTTCGACAAAATAAGAATAACAAACCAAAAATCAGCGTATTCCGAGCCCTGAAGCCGGCGGAATACGCTGATTTTTATCTTGAAATGCTGATAATAGAGGCTCTGCACTCGTCTGGTAAAACGTTATGTACCTCTGATTCATGTATCAAACTACTCAAATTCCATCCGTTCGGGCACCCCCGCCCTTAGCATCACCTTTTTCTCAGCGATCCCCGCGCCTGACAACACGATGCACAAATCACTCTGCGCGGTCAAGGTTACCTCCCGCGCCTTCGAATGCTCTACCTTTGCGTTCACCATCACTCCCCCCTGCGCACGCAAGGTAAAAGAAAGGTTTTCCCACTCCTCCGGGATTGCCGGGCAAAGGCAAACCATACCGTTTTCAGAATACAACAGCATTTCCTGCAATGCATCCAACGCACAAAAATTCCCTTCTAACGTAAACGGGCGGTATTTCAGCTTGCTGTATCCCTGATCCTGAAAATCACCGTTGAGATGAAATCCATTCGGAGAGCAGAAATAGCGGAAAAAGAGATGCAGCGTATCGCGTGCCTTCTGTCCGTTTTTCTCCACTGTATAAAGATTTGCAAGCCATGCATAGGAATAGCCTACATAATGGTCGGGGCCCAGCCTCTCCAAATCCCGGATCGAAGCACTGATTCCTTTTTGATGCTCCTCATTGTCATAACGGAGGGTTCTCAGCGGATGGATCGACATCAGATGTGAAAAATGCCGGTGCGATGATTGCAACCGTTCATATCTGTTTATTTTGAGGCAGCCGTCTGTATCTGTATACAATGGAGCAAGAGCGGCAAGCGTATTCTCCCATATCTCTTGGTCTGCCTCTAGGTTCAGAGCGATACTCATATGGTAGAGGTCTTCAAACAGGCAGCGCATCAGGGCAAGATCATAATTGGAATTGGGCGCAAGCCATGCTTTTAAGGTATTGTCGTGTATTTCTGGCGAAGAGGAAAGCGGTAAGGTGAGTTCTCCATTTTCATCCCGGACAAGGAGAGCCAAAATCAGCTTTGCACACTCCTTGATATAAGGATATGCCTTTTGCTCTAAAAACGCTTGATCTCCCAAATAATCGGAATGCTTTTTGATCAGATGGCACAGCCAGAGCTGATTGGTGGGTGATAAAGCATACATCGGCCACCCGCCGAGCGGATTGCCCTGTAAATCCATCACGCCGGGCAGGCACATCCCGGGCGCTTCAAAATATGCGGCGGCAAATTTTTTTGCCTGATCTTCCAGTTGAAAAAGATAGTCGATCAGGCATTCTCCCTCTTCTAAATGGTTTGCTTTAGCATAGCTGGAATAGCAAAGCTCTGTATTCAAATCATGATGATAATCGCCCTTCCATGGGGGGAGTTCTCCGTTATCCGCCGTCCAAACACCCTGGAGCGGCATTGGATAATACCCCTTGCGCGAGCAAGATCCCAACAGGTAATTCCCAAGATACCAGTTTTTTTCAAGCAATTGATCCGGAATTTTCAGGTCACTTTTGTTCCAAAACTGCGTCCACCATTTGGCATGTTCCTGAAAAACTGAATCATAGCCTTCCTCCACAGCCTCTTTCAGCCTTTTCATACAAGCGGATATCAGCTGCTGTTCTTGCGCGCCGAGCCCTACTGTATAAGCCGCAACGGTCTCGCTTTCCCGCCGGAGGATATACAAAAAAATGCCGTAGCACCTGTCGCCCGGTATCGTCTGGATAAAATACTGGGTGCACGCGCCCCCACTCTCGATTTTTTCACTGCGGGAGGGCTCATAGCAGATATTTTTGAGAGACTGGCTAATTGCCTTTTTATTTTGCAGCCATTTTTTCCAATGCCGTCTGTCAGGATCGCCATATGCGGGCGGCTCAATTTGAAATTCACAGTCTGTAGAGTTGATCCGTATCATCCCCAAAGGACGGGATGCGCTGATAAAGCTGTTAAGCACAACACCGCCCGTCTCGACGGCCGCACTAGCATCTGATAGCCGGAGGGAGGATTTAACATTACCGCTTGTTTTCAGATCCAGTATAATTTTGCCCGCGGGCAATTTTGTGGGCGTTGCTTTATAATAGGGCAAATCAAAAATGCGCACAATCTCCCTTTGCCTTTTCTTTTTGACCAAGCGGATTAAATTCCGATAGGTATACTCCCCGCCAGCCACAGGCCCGCCGGTGCAATCCCACAAATCGCCCTTATCAATGCTGAACCGAAGTGCCGATGGGCCACCCCAGATCAAACACCCCAAATCGCCATTTCCCAGAGGAACCGCTTCGTCCCACTTCTTGATTGTGTTAGGAAAATTCAGGTTGCAATATTCAGCAGGGATCACAGTAAATCACCTTTCCTTTTGGGTTAGCCCATTGCTATCCAGGCGCTCACCCAGCCTGATTCGAGACATGTGACGTATCTCTATTCATTGTATCAGCTTTTTTTTATCATAAATATCAAAATGGCGCCGAATTCCTAAGAAATCCTGCTCACTGTTGATACGCCCCTGATAAAAAACAGCCGGTAACCGCCAAATCCCATAGGCGATGCATAGCTTTTCGTTCCGTTAGGAGGCGGCAAGTTTTGCATGAAAAACAGGCCTTCGGTTGATGCGGAATCATCTACGCCAGACTAAAAAAACTGTTGCAAAATGAAAAACATTTTGCAACAGCCCTCTTTAAAAACACAACAAATGGATGAATTACATCGCCTCGACGATCGCCTTCGTATCGCGCGCGATCATCAATTCTTCCTCTGTGGGGATGACAAAAATGCGCACCTTAGATGCGGGTGTGGAAATTTCGGCCTCAACGCCGTGCAGCGCCTTTGCATTGATCGCATTGTCAATCTCAACGCCAAGATAGGAAAGATTGCCGCAGATATCCGCGCGGATGAACTGGCCGTTTTCGCCAATGCCGCCTGTAAAGACGATTGCGTCCACACCGTCGAGCGCGGCAACATAGGAGCCGATATATTTGCGGATCTGATACCACAGCATTTTACGCGTCAGGAGGGCGCGCTCATTGCCCTCGGCCGCCGCTTTGGCCAGATCACGATCGTCGCTCGAAATGCCGGAGATGCCGAGCATACCGGATTTTTTATTGAGCACCTCATCGGTCTGCTTGGGCGTCCAGCCCTCTTTTGCCTGCAAGTAGGTCACCACAGACGGATCAAGCCCACCGCTGCGTGTGCCCATCATGAAGCCGTCGAGAGGCGTGAGCCCCATGCTGGTATCAATTACCTTGCCATCCTTGATCGCAGTGATGGAGGAGCCGTTGCCTAAATGGCAGGTGATCATCTTGATCTCTTCGAGATTCTTGCCCATCAGCTCTGCACAACGGGCGCTGACATAGCGGTGA
>UQUZ01000055.1 GCA_900544375.1 uncultured Oscillospiraceae bacterium | reverse complement strand
GAAAACCAAAAGCAGATTGAGCGCCGCCTCGCTTCGCTGGAACGCGTATGCGCTCAGCAAGGAAAGAGCCAAAAAAAGCTTACGGTAAGCGTCCGAAAACCGGAAAAGGAATAAATCCAGCCGGATTGTCGGAGAATAAAAGGAACCGAATCGTTCAAAAAAGAGCCGGGCCAGCGCCGGCTTTTGCCCGGAGGACCGCTTATGAAACAGACGCAAAAGAAACGAAAAAAGAAACAATATAAAAAATGGCCTTGGGTTGCCGCCATCCTCGCGCTGTTGGTGATCGCAGTGGTCGTGTTCGCAGGCGCGCGTCTTGCTGCTGAAAAAGAGCAAAGTGCATGCGTTTATCTGCGGGAAGGTGCGCTCTATTTACAGCGGTCACCGGGGGACGATCCCATCCGCGTGGCGGATGCATTTGATGAGAGCGGCGGCGCATATGTCAGCCAAACCGCGTCCGGGGATTTTTTGCTCTATCCCTCAAACCTGCGCAAAGCAGCGGATGGGTCCATCAGCGGATATGACCTTTATGGCGCGCCTGCGCGCGGTCGTGAGGCCGGCAAGGAATTTTTGATCGCACAGGATGTTTCCGGCAAACCGGAAGAGCTAACGGAGGAATCCTCCATTTTTTACCTGCGGGCGGAAACGGACGGGGCAGGTACGCTTTGTGCATATCACCTCCCTAAGCGTGAAGAAGTCGTCATTGATACCGAAGTGACCGCTTTTCAGCAAATCGGCGGAAAAGACAGCCCGCTTTGCTATCTCCGGAAAGAAGGCGGCAGTCAGGTGCTCTATGCCTATAACGGAACCGCCAAAACAGAGTTGGACCGCGCAGTGGCCGAATTCCACCTTTATCCTACACAGGCCTCTTGGGAGCTCTTTTATCTCAAGGCACAGGAGCAGGATGGTATTTTTTCACTTTATAAACAGACAAAAACTACAAACGCCCAGCTAGTGGCCGAAGGCGTAGCCTCCGTTCGTTTCGATCAATATGCGCCGGGCGGCCCGCTTTATTACCTGTGCCCCAGCGCAGAGCAGCTTAGCTGGACGGATCTGATTGAGGATGATAAAAAGGAGGAGGACGCAGCTTTACAGGAGCCAAAGCTCACTGATTTTGTGGGCGGCGTGCTGGACTCTCTGCTGAATTTCAGCGAATATGGCTCCGGCGCTTATCACACAGCGCTCACAGCGTATAACGAAAAACTCAAGCGCGATAAAATTCGGGAAGAACTCTCCTCGCTGGATGCAGAAGCTCTATTCGGCGGCTTGCGCTACGATTGCTACGCCTTCACCGGCACAAATTCCCTACTGCTTGCGGGAGGCCTGCATTTAGACAGCCTCTACGCCGCCAGCGCCGCTTCTCCCGCAATCGTTTCCTACTCCTACTCTCTCAATCAAAAGGATCGTTTGCAGATCTCCGCGCTGGATGACGAATGGATTGCACAGGCACAGGAGGAAGGCTGGGAAGCTCTGTTGACCAAGCTTGCCCAGCAGGCTCTGAGCCCCGCCCTCGCACTGACTACGGTAAAGGATGGGAAACCTGTATCTTCCGCGATAGAGCAGGTGCCACAGGAGACCGCCTTTGCGTTTTCTAACGATGGCGCGCACCTTTATCTGCTCGAAGAGATGGAGCAGGGCGGCACACTCACTCGTGCCACAGTCTCCGCCACTGGTTTAACGGAAAAAACGAAGATTGACACCAACGTTTCCCGCTATATCGTTTCGAAAGATACCGTTTATTATCTCAAGGGCAGCAATGTGCAGTCCGGCACTCTGTACAAATTCACCTACAGCGAATCCGTGCTCATCGAAAACGACGTGCGTTCCTTAGAGCAATTATCAGATGGTAATTTACTGTATTATCAAAAATCTGCTGATGGTAATACCGCCCTTTTCCTGCTTCAGGATGGGGAAGCGGTACAAGTGGGCGAGCATGTATTACTGGGATCGGCCAAATACAGCCCGACGAAAGAGCTTTTCTTCATCCGAAATCCAAAGGGCGGCGCCGGGGAGCTGTGTTTATACCATGATTCGGGAAAAACAGAAAAAATAGATGAAAAGGTGCAGAAGGTGTTCTTTTAATCCATCAAACACATCAACTGCGGGGTGCCGCAACATGCAAAGCTGCGGCACCCCGAATCATTTAAAACAGCCCAAGCCGGTCGCACAGCTCCCGTAGGGAGGCCTCATTTGCAGCGAAACGCTTCACATCCCCTCCCACAAATGCTTTGGCGTCCGCTAAGGTAAACACCCTGGTAAGCTCCGTTTCCTTCCCATCCGGAGCAGTGCTTTGATAGGTCCATCCGACTGTGCCGCCGTTATCGATCAAGGCGAGTATCAATACTGCATAGGCGCGCATTTTCGCATCAAACGCTTTACAATCTGCGGGCGCAACCGGCTTTTTAAAATCCAATATAATACCATATGGTTCACTGGAGGTAGTCAGCCGGATGGAAAAGGAGCCGAGCACCGTTTCAATCCGTAGAGCGCCAAGCAGTTCCATATCCTTGGGCGCTGCGCCGATATAAGTGACCCGCTTTTGAAAGATATCTTTCAAAAGCGCATCAGAGCCGAGATCCTCCAGCTTCTCCATCCCCTCAATACGCCGCTCGGTTTGTGAATCAGCAAGCTCCACCTGCGCATTCGCATCCCAGACAGGCAATTGCGCCCCTTGCCCTTGATAAACAATCTGCTGAATGCCGGTATCCCTTGTATGAACGATCCAACCACTTTGCGCACTCTCTGATGCTGAAAAAAGTGGAAAGCGGGTTGTGGTAGCGGTGAGATAGAGCTTCCCATCCATCTCATAGTAGCTGAGCTCACGAAGGCCTGTTTTTCCATCCGCCGATTGAAGGATGAAGGCCAGATCGCCGTTTCCCAGCCTGGAAAGGGAGGAGACCGCTATCTCCTCGGCCGGAATTACCTTCATGCTGCAACCAAATGCAATCAGCCCAATCAGCAAGGCTGCCAGCAAAGCTGCTGCGGCTCCGACGAAAAGCATTTTTCGTCTGCTTTGCTTCCATCGCTTTGAAAGCCTGTCTAACACTTTCCTTTCCCTAGCGTCATAAAAGAATTCCCTTTTTGAAATGGTTTCATATTCCGCTTTACAAGCTGGGCAATTTTGCAGATGTCCCTCTACCAACGCCCGGCTGCCGGCGCTACACACCTCGTCGATATAGAGCGGAAGCAGATCTCGTATGATATCACATGTGATCCGATCCATTTTGCTTCACCTCAAATAAATCCAATATTTTTCGTTTCGCCCTAAAATAAGTCACCCGTGCCCAGCTCTCAGATTTCTCGAACAGAGCGGCGATCTCTGCAAACGAAAGCTCCCCGAACACCCTCATGGAAAACACTTCTTTATACGGTTCCTCCAGCGTATGCAGCAGCTGATAGAGCTGAAAAGCCTCCTCCCTGCTGAGCAGCTGGTCGAAAAGATCTTCCTCTAGAAAATGATCCTTGGAAAATTTTTCTTCTTTTTTACGCTGTAAAGAAAAAAGCGTATTTTTGGCGATCTGGCAAAGCCACACGCTGATTTTGCAATCTCCCCGGAATCGATCAAGCTGCTTCAAAGCTTTAAAAAAAGTTTCCTGCGTTACCTCCTCCGTAAGGCACCGGTTCCCGCATAAGGAAAAAACATAGGCGTATACCTGCCGGAAACAGGTTCGATATACCTCCTCAAAATCGACATCAGCCACTCCTTCACCTCCCTGTTAATAAGACGCGGAAGCCTGCAATTTGTTACAAACTTTTTGGCGCTACAAAAAATGAATGATATGAAAACAGGAGCGATTGCCTGTTCCAAGGAAATACTTCACTCTTTCAATAAAAAATAAAAGAATTATGGTTTCTTTTAAAACAGATTGACAACCGGCCTGTTTTTGATTACTATAAATGTGAAAAAGGAACCGGATTTGAAAGGGGGATTATTGGAAGGCTCATTGGAAGCCAAGCAATCGACTGCATATAGAAAGGAGATACATGATATGATGAAACCAAAGGCCTCTCGGCTCACCGCACTGTTGTTATGCTTGATTTTACTCTTTACGCTTGGAGCCTGCAAGGGAAAAGCTGACGAGGAAAGCACGGAACCGAGTGCAAACGTCCCTGCGGCAAACGTAGAAAACACATTACCTTCTAACGAAGAAAGCGCGCCGCCGGAAACCGACGACGCAACGGCGGGCGACAGCATTACGGAACCCACGCAGCCAGCAACCGACGTGGCTGGGCAAAAGGATCCTACCAACGCGGGAAAGGAGCCTAGTAAGCCCGCCGTATCCGATCCAAAAGCGCCGCAGGAGAGCCAGCCCAAAACAGTGGCTGAGATCGTCGCCTATTATAACAAAGCCGCGAATAAGATCAAAACAGATAAGCCGGGATACAGTAAGGTGAATGTGAAAAAGCAATTCCCAGGCACAAAAGCCAACATGGGAGTCCTTCCGATCCCGAGTGCCCTTCTAAATGCCGTTTTGGGAGAGGAAAAAACTACGGTCAAGAAAGGCCAAAGCAGTAACGATATCTTCCCCGCTGCTGGGTTCAGCTGGGCTAGTAAACTAACAGCTCAGTATGTTAAAAACGCCACCTGCACAAAAAGCGGCAGCAGCTATAAAATAAAAATCACGCTCAAGGATGAAACCAATCCTCAGGTCGGCAAAGGCGGCTATGGCAGCTGCATGTCCGTCATCGATAAGGCCGGAGCACAACAGATGATCGGCGGGATTGCGACAATCAAATCCATTACCATGCAGTACCATGATGGATACATTATGGCTACCGTAGATATTGCAACTGGCAGAATCACTTATGCGGAGTTATACGCTGCTTCTAAGATGGAAAACGTTGAAACAAACCTGCCCGGCAAGTTGAATGCCGATGTGGACAGCAAGGAAACCTTCACAAACTTTCAGTGGTAATCCCACATACGCCAATGAATTTAATTTCCATCAATGGGGCTGTTTGGAACAGCCCCATTGTTTATTCCGGCCAGAAATCGTATGATCATATGGGTAAGAAAGGACGGCTGATTACATGCATCAAATCAAACTCGGCGGCGTTGGCCCCAGCGTATCCGAATTGGCGCTGGGCTGCATGCGGCTTTGCAACCTGGATACCAAGGCGGCGGAATCGCTGCTGCGCACCGCGATGGAGCAGGGCATCAACTTCTTTGACCACGCGGATATTTATGGAAAGGGCGGGTCGGAATCGCTGTTCGCCTCCGCCCTAGGCATGGCCCCTTCCCTGCGCGGCCAGATCGTGATTCAAACAAAGTGTGCCATCCATGATGGAATGTATGACTTTTCGAAAGAGCATATCCTCAAAAGCGTCGAGGGCAGCCTCAGGCGGCTGCAAACGGACTATATTGATATCCTGCTCCTGCACCGGCCGGATACGCTCATGGAGCCGGAAGAGGTGGCCGAAGCCTTTGCGGCGCTGCGGCAGAGCGGAAAAGTGCGCTACTTTGGGGTAAGCAATCAAAATGCTGCGCAGATGGCGCTGCTTCAGAGCGCGCTCGGCGAAAAGCTGCTGGTCAATCAGCTACAATTCGGCCTGGCGCACACGGGGATCATCGACGCGGGGTTCAATGTGAATATGAAAAACGAGGCCGGGCTCTTACGGGATGGCGGCATCCTCGAATATTGCCGTCTCAACGGGATTACCATCCAGGCATGGTCGCCGCTTCAATACGGCTTTTTCGGGGGCGTATTTCTCGATAATCCAGCTTATCCGGAGCTCAACAGCGCGTTGGAAGAGATTGCCCGAGAAAAACAAGCCTCTAAAAGCGCGGTCGCAATCAGTTGGATTCTGCGCCATCCGGCAAATATACAGCCGATCCTCGGCACCACCAGCCGGGAGCATTTGCTTGAGATGTGCCGCGCATCGGACATCACACTGAGCCGTGCGGAATGGTATGGGCTCTACCGTACCGCGGGCAACCGGCTTCCTTGACCAATCCGCAAGCAAATTTTAGTTTTCCATGATTGAAGGGCCTCTAAAACGGGCATCTGCACATTTGACTTTTCCTGGTGATTTCAAGTATAATAAACACTGTTTGTTGCTTGCTTTATGTGAAATATATATATCTATCTTGGAATGAGGGAAAATGGGAAAAGGAGATTCATCATGGAATTAAAATCGATCTTATCCGCTATTGATCACACAGCGCTCAGCCAAACGGTTACTTGGCCGGAAATTAAAACCCTGTGTGACGAAGGAATGCAATGCGGGGTTGCCTGCGTGTGTATCCCTCCCTGTTATGTGCGCCCGGCTGCGCAGTATGTGGAGGGAAAGCTGAAAATATGCACAGTTGTCGGCTTTCCAAATGGCTACGAAACATCGCAGACCAAATGCATGGAAACGACGCAGGCCGTGCGCAGCGGAGCTTCAGAAATCGACATGGTAATTAATCTCGGCATGCTGCGGGCCGGCAGAGATGATGAGGTTCTATCAGAAATTCGCTCTGTCCGCGTTGCTTCCCGCGGTAAAATTCTGAAGGTGATTGTGGAAACCTGCCTGCTCACACAGGAAGAAAAGATTCGTATCTGTGAAATCGTATCCCGCTCTGGGGCTGATTTTATCAAAACCTCAACGGGTTTTTCCAGCGGCGGCGCACGCGAGACGGATATCCTTTTATTTAAAAAATATATCTCTCCCCATCTAAAGATCAAAGCAGCGGGCGGCATCCGCACGCTGGAGCAGGCACAGCGCTTCTTGGCGCTCGGCGCTTCGCGCATTGGTTCGAGCGCGATCATCCCAGCTGTTCACAACCAGTTAGCGTAAACAGTAAGGAGGCATCCGACAATGTCCACCAGTCAAATTCCCACCCCACACATCGAAGCAAAAGCAGGCGATTTTGCCAAAACGGTTTTAATGCCGGGCGATCCGCTTAGGGCCCGATTTATTGCGGAAACATTTTTGGAGCATCCTATTCTCGTGAATAACGTGCGGGGCATTCAGGGGTATACCGGCGCCTATCAGGGAAAACGCATTTCTGTGATGGCCAGCGGGATGGGAATGCCCTCTATCGGCATTTACTCTTATGAGCTTTATCATTTCTATGGGGTGGAATCCATCCTGCGCATTGGCTCCGCAGGAGCGATAAGCCCCTTGCTGCATGTGCGCGATATTGTGGCGGGGGTTGGCGCATGCACCAACTCTGATTTTGCGCGTCAATATGGACTGCCCGGCGCCTTTGCCCCCATAGCAGATTATGGGCTTCTTTGCGCGGCGGATGGGATTGCCCAAAAAATGGGGATTGAGCTGAAAATGGGCAATCTTTTTTCTTCCGATACCTTTTATGACGATGCAGCAAGCCTTGAAAAATGGAGGAAGATGGGCGTGCTCGCCGTCGAGATGGAGGCGGCAGCCCTCTATATGACGGCCGCCCGCGCCGGGAAGAAGGCGCTTGCCCTCTGCACCATTTCCGACTGCCCCTTTACCGGGGAAGCCTGCACCGCGCAGGAACGGCAGACAAGCTTTACACAGATGATGGAGATCGCTTTACAGACTGCGGTGAAAACCGGCGCGGAATAACTGGTGACAAGCAATGTTTTGCGCCTTGTTTTGCAAAAAAATACGCCTTCTATCAATTGGATTTCACACTGAAACCGGCGAAGGAGCAAACGCTCCCGCGCCGGTTTTTTAAGGCATGCCGAAAGCGGCAGCATACAGCGATCCACTTTTTGCAAAAACGTAGCCGCCCTGAAAATAGGGCAGCCGCGTTTTTTAGTAGGTTACACGCAATGTTTTAATTTCAAAGGGGTGGAAGCACAGCGAAACCTTCGCCAAATCCTCTAATCCCTCCTGCGGTTCCTCCAACATGTTGCAGATAGCGGCACTCTTTGCGCCTGCAAAGAACCGCACGGGCGTATTCGTAAAGGCGCCTTCCGCCTCATAAAGCCTCACAATAAAAGCACGCGCCTCATCCTCACAGGGTTTGATCGTTTCCACCAGGATATTTTCCGCTTCCGGCAGTGCAAGCGGCAAGGCGGTGAAAGCTTTACCTGCCAAAACAGGCGGATAATTCAGCTGGTAAGCAGGCTTCACGACATGATTCACATCAAAGGCACCCTGATGTGGCAGGAAGGCATAGACGCAATCGTGCACGCCGTGGTCCCCTTTATAATCCGGACGGCAGCCGCCTTTGTGGAGCGACAGACGCATCTGCCCGCCTTCTACGGAAATGCCATATTTGCAGTCGTTTAACAACGCAGCGCCGTAGCGGCTTTCCGAAAGATCCGTATATTTGTGATTGAGCACCTCAAATTTAGCCTGTTCCACCGTTGTGTTGCGTGCGGTTGGGCGTTTCACATTGCCGAACTGAACCTCAAAACGTGCATAATCCGTGAAAATAGAGGTATCAAAGGCGGTTTTCAGGAAGCGGTGGTCATCTTGCCAATCCATCCGCGTATCAAAGCGCACCTCCGCGCGATCCGCAAAAAAGATCATATCCTGCGTCAGCGTGGATTTCGGCGTTAGCCGGTAAACGCTGCGGATGATGTGGGCAACCGGGCCGGTGGATACCGTCTGTCGGGAGAGCAGCTCCGCGCAATCGCGGAATTTCAATTGAATATCCGCATCCACGTCCCAGTTATCCCAGGCCGAAGGCACATCCTCTGCCAGCAAGAAGGTGTTGAGCGCATACCCCTCCCCGCACAGCTCGCGGTTATTCTGCAAATCAACAAAAGAAGAAAGATAACCTTTCTCGTTAAAAATCACCTTTGCATAAGGGGTAGTGAGCGTATGACCCGACTCTGTAAAGGGGGAATCCGCCTCCGGCTGTGCGCTCTCCGGCACATAGCAAAGCGAGACGCTTGACATCGCTGGGATATGCACATCCGCGACGATCCGTTTTCGATCGCCCCGCAGATCTGTATAGGCCTGCTGGCGATAGCCCCCGTCAATTCTGCTGCCCGGATGATCCTCCAGGAAAAGAGGCTCCTCACGGTCGAAAGAGAGGGTGTTCACGAGCGTGAACTGATCCGCATCCCCGCAAAAGCCGGTCACTGCCTCAATTTGATCCTGCGCCTGCTTGAGCATCGCATCTGTTTCAGCAAGGCTTTCCTCATGCGCGCGCGGGATGCAGGTGCCCGGTAGAATATCATGAAACTGGTTGACGAGCAGCGTTTCCATCAAAGGTGCAATTTTCGCTTCGCTCGCTTCATGACCATCACAAACTGCCCGCTGAACGGTCAGAGCCTCCAAATCATGCAGCTTGATTTCCGCCTTGCGGTTATTCTGCTTGATTCGGTGCTGATTGGTCAGCGTACCACGGTGCAGCTCCAGATAAAGCTCACCGCTGTAGGTTGCCGGGGTGTGGGCGGATTGCTCCAGCTTCTGCATAAAATCCCCCACCCGCACATGCTCCGCGCGCGGGCAGCCATCTGTGTCACGGCAGCGGCGAGCAGCCTCAATCATCTCAAACTGCGGGCCGCCGCCGCCGTCGCCAAAGCCGTAGGAGAGCAGCCGCATATTGGAAACATGCTTTTGGCGCACCACGTCGCCCTCTTCACTTTCCACCGTATGATGATAGATGCCCTCTGCATCCGGCCAGATATGTGTTTTATTGAAGTGGGTAAACACCTTCGTGCCGTCAATTCCCTGCCAATAAAACGTATCATATGGGAAGGCGTTGGTATCATTCCATTGAATTTTGGTTGTGAGAAAATAATCCACACCGCAGCCCTTCATAATCTGTGGGATAGCAGCGCTGTAGCCAAAGGTATCCGGCAGCCAGAAACAATTGGAGGTATAGCCGAAATACCGGCGCGTAAACCGCTGCCCCCACAAAAACTGCCGGATCATAGACTCGCCGGAGGTGATATTGCAATCGCATTCCACCCAAACGCCGCCGTTTGGCTCATAGCGGCCTTCCCGTACGCGCTGCTGCATCCGTTCAAAAAGGGCCGGATAATTCCGGCGGATCACCTCGCTGTGATAGGCGGAGCTTTGAATAAACGTATATTCCGGATACTGCTCCATTAAGCTCATTTGGTTGGAATAGGTGCGGGCGCATTTTTTCACCGTTTCACCAATATGCCACAGCCAGGCCGTATCCATATGCGAATGGCCAATTAAACCGGCAAAAGGCGCGCTCCGTGCATTTTGCACCGCCAACGCCTCCTGTAAATAGGGCCGCGCAGCGCGCAGCGCAGCCAAAAACGTATCCCGCCCGGCCGCTTCCGGATCATAATAAACCGTCTCATGCACATGCGTCAGTGTATCAATCAGGGCCCCACGGCGAAAGCTCGGCTCAGGCAAGGCGCGCGCCAATTGGAGAACAGTATGTAAATCGAGGGCAAAGCCGATAATCTCCTCATTCTTGACGCAGACTTCCGCACCGCGGTAGGTATACTGATAACTTGGCCGCTCCTGCTGCTCAAACGGGGCGGTTCCCATCACATAGTGCCCGGCGTATGATTCCAGCGCAACCGAAACGCGCTCCCCCGCCTCCGCCTCTTTCAGAATCAAATTGCAGTAATGGTTGCCATGGTCATTGATCAGAATTTTATTACAGAAGGTGCCGAAGGGCACGCCGTTTACCCAGAGGAGCGCTTCATACCCCACGCAGTGCGGGCGCAGAAATAGATCCTGCCCGGCAAGAGCATCCGGTATCGTGAACTCCCCTTTGAACCAGCAATAGGAGCCCTCTCCGCCCCACTGCCAGCCTTTTTCAACTGGCCGAAACAGGCTGTCCTCCGGGATTGCATGGTGGCTGCCATCGGCAGGATAGGCGCGCATGTCTAACTCCCCGACTTTTTCAAAATAACAGCGTTCCAAGGTATGTTCAAAGCGCTCTAGCTTTGTGAGCATTCGATCGATCTGCCGCTGATTGAGCATTTTCTTCTTCCCCTTCCCAATTGATTGAAAAATGAACGCAAACGTTTCCATGATCTTCTAAAATTATACTGATATTTTTCATTTTGTATAGAGGTTTTGAAAAAATAGACACAGGCAATTCATATGGTAAAGCTCGGAAGTCTTTTTGCCGATTCAAGATGGAGCTGACGCTAGGAGCTAGGAAAAACGCAAAATGCGGACCACATTCACGGCCCGCAAGCGATTGATCCAGGGGTTAGCGCATCATGAAACAGAAGGTTTCAATCCTCGCTTCCCTTATCACAAAAAACCGGCAGCTGGAGAATTCCCCACCTGCCGGAATACACGATTCGGTTCTGCGCAGAATATGCGATTATTTATGCCTTCGGTTGGCGCGCGCCAGCTCTTTATCTGCCTTTTTCTGCGCCACACGGGCCGCGTCATCCGCATCTTCCTTTGCGCGCTGCGCGTCGGCACGTGCTTTCGCTTCCTCATACATTGCCGCAATCTCGTCGTAATGCTTATAATTCTCTTCCTGAATCAACAGCTTCTTCGCATCCAGCCACGGCTTGGCGGCTCGGTGATATAGGGAGTTCGCGTTGGTCGCTTCCTTAATCTTTGTGCGCACTTTCGCGCGCTCAACCTTAACGCGCTGCACCTCTTGCTTCGCCTGCTGAAACGCTACACGGTCTTTTTGGTCCTTCGCGGCAAACTGCTTTTTGAAAGCTTCCTCCAAGGCGAGCTCCAAACGGTCTTCTTCTGCAAAAAGCTGATCGAAAACGGTGATATCGAATTCCTCTATCCCATCGGGATAGTTTTTGAGAATCATCCGCTTAGAATAAAGCCGCTCCCGCGCCTCTTTGATTGCAGCCTTGCGATAGAGCTTTTCTTCCTCTGTGCCCTTCGGGAGCGCCCTTGCCCTTGCAAGCACATCCGGTTCTACATTGACGAGGTTTGAGAGACCGGCCTCATAAATTTCTTTTGCTACCTTGACCTGCTCCTGCACCTCCAGCGTGCTGAATTTATTCATTTCATCAATCACAAACCTGGAAATCTCAATCATGCGGTTATGTTCGATCGCATTTTTATATGCCTTTTTCGCAGCCTTGATATCTGGTCGGCTGCCGGATTTTTTCGCTTCACGGATTCCGTCTTTTGTTTCGGGCAACGGCTGCTCCGCCACATAATAGCGCGCTTCATTGACCAGATCGATGGTTTCTACTAGACCGCTGTCCGACAGGGCATTATTGCCGTAATCCTCAAACAGGGCGCGCACCTTCAGAACGTTCACCATGCCGCGCTGCTTGGTTTCCGTTAAATCATAGAAGAAATAGGGAACCACATTCATAATCGCTCCGAAAACGCCCAGGCCAATGAGCACGGCAAAGGCATTCACAAAAACATTACGGTTATACAGCACATCGTAAGCGTTTGTGTAACCCATGCTCACCGCGTTCTCCGTGGTGATGCCGAGCGCTTCATATACGGCGGGCAGCACGCCGCTCGTCGCCATGGTGATTGCGCTGCCGATCAACCCAACGGCGGCAAACATGCCGTCAATCCGCTCGCCGGTGGTATACTGCTGATAATCTCGGATATCGCCCTGGATGCTGGGATTGAGGACATTGGCAAAGGAGCCTACCAAACCGTTCATCCACATGCAAATCATAACAAGCCAGATACCAAGCCCCGGATCGATATTTACCACGATCGGATAAATCATCGCGATAAAGATAATATTTAAGATATTGGTAAACACAAGCACACGCTTCTTGCCAAACTTCCGGATCGCCCAGGGAGCCATCAGCATGCCCCACAGGGCAGAGTTGCCATACAATGTGGTAATGAGGGCATACTGCCCTTCCGTGCAAGCGTGCTGATACTGATAAAGCCATTGCAGGATCGTGCCATAGGAATTTTCCAGAAAGCCTAGCCACCCGGCAAGGGAGATGATCCAGAAATATTTATTTTTTGCCACGGCACGCAAAGCGTCCATAAACTTGATTTGAACGACATGCGTTTTGGCTTGGATGATTTTTTCCTGTGTGTTGGCATAAACCAGGATTACCAGCAGGATGCCAATGATCAACATCGGCGGATAAGCGAAGCGGTAGAGCTTCATATTGGTCATATCACCGTTTGTCAAAAACTTTGCCGCTAAGGGCATGACAATACCGGTAATCGAGGGCGCAATCGAATAAATAACAGCCTTAATGGCAGAAACATCGGTGCGCTCCTGCGTGTTGGGAGAAAGCACATAGATTAGATTCTCATAGGAATCATAGAAAAAGCTGAAGAAGAACTGAAAGCCAATGTTGAAGAGCAGTACCGTCAGCATCCGCATGGACATGGACATCGATTCATACGGCATCCACACAAACCCAATTGCCAAAAGGATGGAAGGCACGCCCATAATCAAAAGATAGGGACGGTACTTTCCCTTCCTGCTGCGCGCATTATCGATGATGTTGGCGCGCAGGGCTGTCAGCGGAAAGCTGCTTGCGACGGAAATGAGATACAGGAGATAAATCTTGGTCGGCTCGATACCAATCGCATTGCCGATGATAAAATTACCGACAGATAGCTGAAGCGCCCAGATGATCGTGATGATGAAGTAGGCACCGATACCACCCACACTGTATGCGGCAATTTCTTTAAACGGCATGTATTTGCCGGCAGGCGGGTGTTTCCAGTAGGTTTTTGCATCTGACCAAAGCGATTCAGCGGTTTGTTTAAGCTGCATTTTTTAACCTCCAAACAGCGCAAACTATTATAAAATTTCACTAAAATTATAACGCAGTTTTTATAAAAATGCAAGAACTTTTTCGGTGAAGGAATTAATAAATGGTTCATATATATAAAGTTACGCGCTGCAACATGCAGGATTTCTGCATGT
>UQUZ01000054.1 GCA_900544375.1 uncultured Oscillospiraceae bacterium | reverse complement strand
GTCAATATCTTTTTCCTCCTTTTTCTCCCTCTCTTTACACCCCTCCGCGCGTTGCATCTTAAGCATCTCTCGAAACCACGGCATGTATGAATTTTCCAGCTGGAATTCGATGGGGATAATTTTGAAGCCGCTGGAAATTGTAATAACGATTCACGCGATCTGAGAAGGAAGATTCCCAACTGAAAAGGGCGCTCTTTTTTAACCTGCGTTTTATGCTGTTCAAGCATAGGCGCCACTTGAAATTTTGGCTGCGTCAAAGCCGCTCAATCCCACGGCCTGGCGCAAGAAAGGAATGGTCATAAATATGCCTAACGAACAGACAATTCGGCGGCTCAAAAAGGTATGGGAGGTCACAATGATTCTCCTGTTGAACATTCTCATCATTGTTGCAGCTGTTGCACCCAGCTACTCGGTGACACGGGAAGAAAAGAACGAATCCGTGCAGGTGCTCTCAAAACTGGGCTCGCGCGGGAATGAGGTAAGGCAGGTGCAGACAAAGCTGAAAAGCCTCGGATACTACACCGGCAAGGTAGATGGCATCTATGGCACTGGCACACAGAGCGCGGTAAAAAAATTCCAAAAAAATTGCGGCATCACAGTTGATGGCATTGCCGGGCCGAAAACTTTGTTATATCTCGGCATTACCAATAGCGGCGGCTCCTCCGGAAGCACGGGAAAATATAGCCAGAGTGATATCAACCTCCTCGCGCGTATGATCTCAGCGGAGGCACGCGGCGAAAGCTATACGGGGCAGGTCGCCGTAGGCGCGGTCATTCTCAACCGCGTGCAGCATGCCTCTTTCCCGGATACGATTGCAGGAGTAATCTACCAGCCTGGCGCCTTCACAGCCCTGAACGACAGCAACTGGAGCAAGCCAATTGCTGACTCCGCACGTAAGGCGGCGCAGGATTGCATCAATGGCTGGGATCCAAGCGGCGGCGCCATTTACTATTATAACCCCAAAAAAACAACAAACAAATGGATGCTCAGCCGACCGGTCGTCAAAACAATCGGCAATCACAAATTTTGTAAATAAACAAAACCGGCTGAAAAATGGTTGCGCTGGCCGAGCAGCAATCCAATTTGCTTGGTTGCTTACTGTACTGCATAACAAAAACGCTTTCTTATCTTGACACCGGCGGTATCAGCGCGGTAGTATGAACAAAATAGCTTTTAACTGCCGCCATCCCGTGTGATAAGGAGGGGGTTCCATGCAGATCTTACTCCGTGCTTTTCTGATTCTTTTGATTTTGACTATCGCCGCCGCACTTTTCATTGTTTTATATAAAAGAATGCGTCCTGTGCGCAATGCGCATTTTATCTGCCCAAACTGCGGCGCGGTAACAATGCCCGGCAAATGGGCGCGGGCGCTCGCGCCCGCCCGGGCGGGCAATCGCTTGCTGCAATGCCCCGCCTGCGGTAAATTCAGCTACATGTCCCCTGTTTGGGACGCTCAATAGGCCACCAGCCGCCATTGCCTATCCGGCATGGCGGTTGATTTCTATCAGATCGCAGAGATCCTTCCAGCAAATAAAGCTTGCCCATCCGTCTCTTTTCTTCTATAATAAGGAATATTATAAGCTGTATGCTGAACGATTTTAGCTATCGGGAGGATGTTCGTTTTGAAAAAGAAACCGCTGATTATCACCTGCGTTCTGCTCGCTGCCGCCATTGCGCTATCGGCCGCCGTTTTCGGCTTTGGCCTTGGCAAAAAAAAGGGAGAAGAGCAGCCAAAGGCTGATCCCAACACTGCTACAGCCTATCAAGCGTTGAGCACCACTGAGGCCTTTGCAGATCATCCGCTGTTGCCGACGGATTTTGACGGTATTTTCTACTCTGCTGATCCAAACGGAAGTTTTGAATTTTATGAATACAAAAACGGCGGGTTCACAAAGATTGAGGCGAGCGGCACAGTCACCGCCACCGTTTCCCTCAGCAACCAGAGCATCCCTGCGAAGATCGCCTACCTCAAGCGAGACGGCAAGGTGGATGGCTACGGCCTGTTTACCACGGCGAATTCGGATGCACCAGTCGCCATTTACGATTATGTATTCTTCCGAGTGAAGACAATGCCGGATCCATTCTCCGGAGACGCGCTTTTGCTGCTCGATACCAAAAAGGATGATTTTTATCGATCTGAAAAGATTTATGAAGAAGCCTACACGCTCGACCTCTCCAACGGAACAACAAAGGTCTTTTTGCTGCAAAAAAGCCGTACGATCGGAAAAAACGGCGGTTCCCGCTCCGACTTCACTCTGCTGACAGATGCATTGGTAGACCATGCCGGCAGCCGCCTGCTTTTTTTCACCGGCCGCTACTATGCGGAAACCTCAGAACAGCGTGATGTCATGTTCCGCACTGGCAATACGCAGACGCACGGCTTTGCAAACGCGGATTTTTACTATGCCCGCTCAACGAAAGACAGCATTGTATTCCTGCGTAAAACGGAGAAAGGCTTCAATGCTATGCGCTACAGCGATGGGAAGGAAGCTACACTTAAAGAATTTGAGGGCGCATTCGGCACGGATTATCTGCTCAGCGGCGATGTCCTCATCGGCAAAAACGGCATAGTATACAACCTTTCCACACAAAAGGAACAGGCTTTTGATGCCCCTGGCATCAAGGCGCTTGCCGCAGCCGCAGTCAGCCCGGATGGGAAACGGATCGTCTTGGCGGGCGAGCCGGAAAGCGGCGCAGTAAATGAGCAGCGAGTGGTATATGTCGATCTGGAAGCAGGCAAGCAAAAGGCGTTTACTGGAGCCAATTTATACCGGCTTGAAACGCCGGAGCTGTATTTTATCGGGAATGATACGGTATTCCATAACCGAAAAAGCACGCAGGAAAACAAGGCCTGCCAGCTTTGCGCCATTGAATGGGCAAAGGCATTCCAATAAATCTCTTCCCTCAAATAACAAAATTAAACGTGCCAATGCGGGTTCTCCGCATTGGCACGTTTTTTCAATCCAGCTCAAACTGCCCGGTATAAAGCTGATAATATTTCCCCTTCTGGGAAATCAGCTCATCATGACTTCCTCGCTCGATGATTTCGCCGTTTTCCAGCACCATGATCGCATCCGCATTGCGCACGGTTGAAAGCCTGTGCGCAATGACAAACACCGTTCGGCCCTCCATGAGGCGATCCATCCCCTTCTCAATGAGCGCCTCGGTGCGGGTATCAATAGAGCTAGTGGCCTCGTCGAGGATCAACACAGGCGGATCTGCAACCGCCGCACGGGCGATGGCAAGCAGCTGCCTCTGGCCCTGCGAAAGATTAGAGCCATCCGAGGTGAGCACGGTGTCATAGCCCTGCGGCAGCCGGGTGATGAAGGAATCTGCATTCGCCAGCCTTGCCGCCGCGATGACCTCCTCACGCGTTGCATCAAGCTTGCCATAACGAATATTCTCAAAAACCGTGCCGGTAAACAAGTGGGTATCCTGCAACACCATGCCGAGAGAGCGGCGCAGATCATCCTTTTTGATCTTCCGGATATTGATGCCGTCGTAGCGGATTTTACCATCCGGCACCTCGTAGAAACGATTGATCAGGTTGGTAATGGTCGTTTTTCCGGCGCCCGTCGAGCCGACAAAGGCAATCTTCTGCCCGGGCTTTGCGTAAAGGGATACGTCCTTCAATATGGTTTTTCGCCCATCATAACTAAAGGTCACATCAAAAAAACGAACATCGCCGGTGAGCGGTTCATAGGTGACAGTGCCATCCTCGTGCGGATGCTTCCAGGCCCAGAGTCCGGTATGCTCTGCACACTCCATATACGCTCCATCTTCCTTTCGCTTCGCATTAACGAGCGTCACATACCCCTCATCCTGCTCCGGCTTTAAATCGATGATTTCAAAAATCCGCTCCGCACCGGCGAGCGCCGCAAGTACAGCGTTGAAGAGCTGGGAAATCTGCGTAATCGGCTGGGAAAAGGAGCGCGTATACTGCAAAAACGCCGCGATTGTTCCGAGATCAAGCTTGCCGCCGATCACCATCACCGCGCCCACACAAGCGGTCAAAGCATAGTTAACATAGGAAAGATTCCCCATGATGGGCATCAATACGTTCGCATAGGTATTCGCATTGGTCGCAGCCTTACGCAAAATTTCGTTGCGCTCGGCAAAGCCCGCCTTGGAAGCCGCCTCATGGCAGAAAACCTTCACCTCCCGCTGGCCCTCGATCAGCTCTTCGATATAGCCATTGGCCTCGCCGACCGCTTTTTGCTGGAGCTTAAAGTTCCTGGAACTCCTGCCGCCGACAACCTTAATAACCAGAAGCATCACCACGAGCATTGCAACGATCAGAAGCGTAAGCACTGGGCTCAACACCAGCATCATCACAAAGGTGCCCACCACCGTGATCCCGGAAGAAAGCATCTGCACAACGCTGTTGCTCAACGCCTCGCGCAACGTATCCACATCGTTGGTATAGCGGCTCATCAGCTCGCCGTGTGTATGCGAATCAAAAAAGGAAATTGGCAAGTCTTGCATATGATTGAATAAATCGCGCCGGATATCCGTCAGCGTCGTCTGCGCAACGCTGATCATCAGCCGCATTTGCAAATAGGTGCAGGCAACGCCGGCGAGATAGATGCAGGCGAGCACGATCAATGCCTTTGCTAAGGGAAGAAAATCGGCTGCCGAAGGGCTTGTGCCAATGAGCGGTAAAATATATTCGTTGATTAACGGCTTCAGAAAATAGGTGCCCGCCACACTTGCGCCCGCACTGATGATCACGCAGAAAAAAACAAACAACAGCACCCATCTCTGCCGGCCTAAGTATTGCAGCACCCTTCCTAGGGTATGCTTTGCATTTTTTGGCTTTTGAAATCCGTGGCGCATCGGGCCGCCTGGCCCTCCGCCCGCTTTGGTATTGACCGCCATTAGGACGCCACCCCTTCCTGCTGAGAATAATAGACCTCCTGATAAATCTGATTGCGGGCGAGCAGCTCGCTGTGCGTGCCAATATCGTTGATTTTACCATCGTCCAGCACGATGATCCGATCCGCTTCGCAGACGGAGGTTACGCGCTGCGCAATGATGATCGTTGTCGTATCGCTTCGATGCGCACGCAGCGCTTCGCGGATTTTGCTGTCCGTTGCGGTGTCCACTGCGGAGGTGCTGTCATCCAGAATCAGAATTTTCGGATTCTTCAGCAGGGCGCGCGCAATGCACAGCCGCTGCTTTTGCCCGCCTGATACGTTCACGCCGCCCTGACCGAGATTGGTTTCATATCCATCCGGGAATGCCATCACAAATTCATGCGCTTGCGCCGCCTTGCAGGCCTCGATCAGCTCCTCATCCGTTGCCTCCGGATTGCCCCAAAGCAGGTTTTCCCGGATCGTACCGGAGAAGAGCACATTTTTTTGCAGCACCATGGCGACTGCGCCGCGCAGGTGATCCAGCGTATAATCTTTCACATTGTGCCCGCCCACGAGCACCTCTCCCTCTTCCGCCTCATACAGCCGTGGGATCATCTGGACAAGGGTGGATTTTGCACTGCCTGTGCCGCCAATGACGCCAATGGTTTCTCCGGAGCGGATCGAAAGGCTGATATCAGAAAGCACGGGCTTCTCCGCCTCCTGATTATAACGGAAGAACACATGCCGCATCTCAATTGAGCCATCTGGCACGGCGAGTGCTGGATCAGCCTGTGCATCACTGATATCCGGCATCTCTTGAAGCACCTCACAAATACGGTTGGCAGACGCCTTCGACATTACGATCATCACAAAGGTGTTTGTAATCATCATCAGGGACATCAAGATCTGCGTCACGTAGCTAATAAAGCTCATCAACTGGCCCGTTTCCATTGAGCCGAAAGCGATCAGCTTACCGCCGAACCAGACGATGGCAACGATACAGGCATACATGGCGAGCGTCATTAGCGGACCGTTCCAAACAAGGATTTTTTCCGCCATGATGCTGGCGCGCTTTAAATCATCATTGGTAACTTCAAATTTTTCCTTCTCAAATTTCGAACGGACAAAAGCCTTGACCACCCGAATCGCCATCAACGTTTCCTGCACGCGGGCATTAAGACCATCAAATTTTTCCAACATTACCTGAAAACGTGGAAAGGCTCTCGTTGCAATCAGCGCCAACATCCCGCCCAGCACGGGGATTGCAATGAGGAAAACCGTGACCAGCTCCCCGTTGAGCTGCCAGGCGAGCACCGTTGCGCTCACGAGCATCACGGGCGCGCGCACACATACGCGGATGAGCATCATGAAAGTCATCTGCACACGGTTGACGTCGGTGGTAAGCCTGGTGACCAGGGAGGCGGTGGAAAAACGATCCACATTGGAAAACGCGAAATCCTGCACACGGTCAAACATGCCCTGCCGCAGCCCCGCGCCGAGCCCCATGCCGGCGATTGAAGCAAACCATGCGGAAAGCGCACCCGCCGCGAGAGAACATAGCGCAAATGCAACCATCTGAACGCCCATGTTTACCATATATTGCAAATCCTGATTGGTGATGCCGGTATCCACGATTTGGGACATCAGCATCGGAATGCGCACCTCTAGCAAAACCTCAATGATAACCGTCAAAGGGCTGAGCAGCGCAGCCCACCAATATTTCTTCACACAGGGTGCGAATTGTTTGATCATAAGCCCTGATCCTCCCTTCTACGTCGCTCCATCTCTTCCTGCTCCTTGGCCATGAGCGTGATCATATCGGCGCCCTCCAAATCCTCTTTCGCAAGATTTTGCGTCATGCGGCAAAGATAGCCATAGAGCTGCTCACACTCATTCAGGGTAAATCCGGCAAAGAGCTCCTCATCCAGCCGGTCAAACAGCGCCCTCGTGCGCCTGGTCAGATCCCGTCCCTTGTCTGTGAGCATCACCCGATTATAGCGCAAATCCTCCTCCGAAGGCATTTTATCGACAATACCGCATTTCTGCATGCGTTTGATCGATACCGCCACACTGGCGGGCGATACATGCAGCCGGTCAGCAAGCGCTTTTTGCGTGAGGCAACCATCTCGCTCCAGCGTTTCTAGCAGCGGCATCTGCCCGTCATACAACCCGATTTCAGATGCCGCGCGGTGGGTGCTAATCCGTTTGAGGGCGTTGAGTTGAATCAGCTTCCCCACAATTTCCCGATAGGAATGCATCAATCAACCTCCTTTCTTAATAATCAACCGTTTTATAATAAATCGGTTAATTATTAGCTGGTTTATTATAAAACGAATCAAAAGAAAAGTCAATTCAAACATCAAAAAAGGCAGCTAAACCTGATCGAACAACGCTCTTTTTTCACATGCTTTCACAGCTCCTTGCCACTTACAAACCCGCAAAGCAAAAAAGCACGCCGCAAGAGGAGACCTCCCCTTGCGGCGTGCCAAGCGCCAATGTGAATATTCTTTTGACCTACAGCTGTTATTCAACGGACTTGAGCGATTCCACCATGCTGATCTTCTTTAAGCGGAAATGCATGATCCAGTTGACGATCACCGCGAAGAGCGCCGTCATTGCCGCTCCAAGCACATAGCTCAGCCAGCTGATCGTGCGGCCGAACATCACCACGTCCACCTCCGCAACACTCACCACAAACCGATGCAGGAAGATTCCCATGACCAAGCCGAGTGCAATGCCAATCACGGTTAAGAACACATTCTCACGGTAGATGTAGGCATCTACCTCCTTGTCATAGAAGCCAAGCACTTTAATTGTGGCCAGCTCGCGCACCCGTTCGTTAATATTGATGTTCGACAGGTTATAAAGCACCACAAACGCCAGCGCCGCCGCCGCGATGATAAACACCACAACCACAAGGGTCAATGCGTTGATAACGTTATTGAAGGTGTCGATCGTCTGCGTAGTATAAACAACGGCATTGATCTCCGGCATCTTCATCAGCTCGGTCGCAAGCTGACCTTTTTGGTTATTTTCCTGGCCATCTGCCACCGGCTTCTCATTCTTGATATCATCCTTGAGCTGCGCCATGACATAGTTAAACTGCGCTTCCTCCCCAAAGGCCTGTTCATATAGCGCCTGGG
Organism: uncultured Oscillospiraceae bacterium; assembly: GCA_900544375.1. Classification (GTDB taxonomy): domain Bacteria; phylum Bacillota; class Clostridia; order Oscillospirales; family Acutalibacteraceae; genus Fimivicinus. The sequence continues at coordinate 7,849 of UQUZ01000054.1, read as the reverse complement.
AAATGTAAACATAGTGGAAGGTATAGTTTTCTGTAATGCCTGCAACCTTTAGGCGCACCTCGGAACCATCGGATTTCGTGACGATCAGCTCATCACCCACCTCGGTATCCGTCTTGCTTGCAAGCTTCTCCGTAATGAGCACGCCGTCATCCGGCAAGGTGAGCTGCGCGCCGGACTGGCGGTTTTGCAACCTTACAAAATCGGAAAGCTGCGCATTGTTCTGCGGCACAAGCACGTTTACCTCCAGCTCTTCATCCGAGCGCTCAGAATGCCCGTGCAGCACTTTCATATAGGTCAGCATCGCATTCTGGATGCCGTCGTTTTCCTTGAGCTGTGTGATGATCGGCGCCTCAGCGGAACCGTCGGTCAGCACCGGATCCTTCAAAACGAGCTGTGCGTCATACATGGCGATACCGCCATCGTTAAACTGCTTATTGATGATAGCGCTGATGGAATCATTGAGTCCGAAGCCCGTCAGCAACAGGGCTGTGCAGCCCGCCACGCCAAACGCTGTCATCAGGAAGCGACGCTTGTTACGGAAGATATTGCGCACTGTCACCTTAGAGGTGAAGTTCAAATGCTTCCAGATAAACGGGATCTTCTCCAGCAGCACACGCTTGCCCGCCTTGGGCGCGCGCGGGCGCATCAGCTGCGCCGGGCAGGTGGCCAGCTCCTTATAGCAGGCGAGGAAGGTAGCCCCCACTGTGGAAAGGATCGCAATCGCCGTGCCAATGAGCGCATAGCTCAGGATAAACTGGAGATGCACCGTAGGCAGCGTGTACATAATGCCATACGCCGCAGAAATCGCCAGCGGCAACACCACGAAGCCGACCGCCAGGCCGACCACAGAGCCGATCAGACTCGCCAGGATCGCATAAATAATATATTTCGAAACAATCGCCTTATTGTCATAGCCGAGCGCCTTAAGCGTGCCAAGCTGTGTGCGCTCCTCTTCAACCATGCGCGTCATCGTCGTCAGGCAGATGAGCGCCGCGATCAGGAAAAAGAAGATCGGAAATACCTGGGCAAACGCTTTGGTGCGGTCCGCCGTTTGTCCATAACCAGTGAAGCCCGGGATATCGTCGCGGTCAGACACCACCCATTTGGCGCTGCTTAAATCGTTTAACTTCTGCTCGCCGGCAGACAGGCGCAGCTTTGCACGGGAGAGTTCGTTTTCCGCTTCCGCCTTGGCCTTCTGGTAGGTTTCTTCACCGTCCACCGCCGCCTGCTTTGCCTCTTTCAGCTTCTGCTTGGCCTGTTCAATCTCCATGAGCGCCTGGCTCTGCTTGGAGGAAAGGGTTAATTCACCCACATCCAATGCAAACCCGGCCTGTTGCAGCTCGCTTTGTGCACTATCCAGCTGCTGCTTGCTTGCATCCAGCTGCGCCTGTTTGGCATTGATCTCCGCGTTAGCGGCGTCGAGCTTTGCTTTTGCAGCCTTCAGTGTTTTTTCATTTGTGGCGTAATCTGCCTCGCCCTTTTTCAAATCGGCCTTTGCCTTAGCAAGCTTTTCCTCTTCCTTGGCCAAATCATCCTTATAATCGCCCAAATATTTGCTCAAAGCCTGCGCGGCCTCCTGCACCATACCGCCTGCCGTGATATTGGAGAGCTCCTTGAGCTGTTTCACCACAGTGCTGTCCGGGCCAAAGATCTCCTCCGCGCGCTTAATCAGTTCTTCATAGGAAGCGTTGTTGCTGCTGCCTAAATCACCGGCTACCGTTTCAGCAGTAGCAATCATCTGCTTGAGCAGCCTAATTTGATTTTCACCGTTCGAAATCTGCGATTTTGCACTATTGATCTGCTTTTCAGCCGCATCCAGCTTCTCTTTGTTTTTATCATACTCCCGCTGAGAGTTTGCCACCGTTTGTTTTGCCTCAGCAAGCTTGCTCACAGCAAGGTTATACTCATTTACCCTTTGATAATAGGTATTTAACCCAGCGCTATGCTCCGCCTTTCCGGAAGCAAACTCCCGCTGCGCGGCGCTCAATGAGTCGTTAAACTCCTGCTGCTTTTCAGCGAGAATCTGGTCGCCATTCTCCGCGAATTCGAGCGCCTCATCCAATGACTTACGGGCATCCTCAATCTTTTGCTTCGTATCAACCTCGGCCTGCGCATAGTCAAGGCGCGCCTGCTCCAGCGTTGCCGTCATCTCAGGGCGGAGCACCTCTGCACGAACCGGGGCGCGATCCTGCCCAATCGCCTCGATTTGCTCCACAACAGGCTGCACCAGCTTCTCATATGCATCGCCGTAAGAGTCAAAGTCGCTCTTTGTCGTGCCGTTGACCTTAATATACAAATCCGTATAGTAATCTGTTTTGAACGCGGTATCCGGCACCAGAATGAAGGCGCCGACCTTGCCGCTGCCGACAAGGCTGTTGCCACGCTCAAAGGATATGTAGTAAGGCGATTCCACAATGCCGACGATCTTGAACTCCGTCGTCTCCATAGAAGAGTTCAGATCCTCCCGATCACTCTCTATAGTGATCGTGCTGCCGATTTGGAACTCATCCGGGGTGGATAGCTCGCTGCGGTCCACCAGGCACTCGTTCGCATCTTTCGGCCATTCGCCCTCAATAAGCGTGGGCCGGTTCATATATTCCGCATCGTTTTTTCCGTTTTGCCAATCTGCCAGCATTTCCATGCTGAGAGAATGCGCACGAACGCTGAACGCAGAGCCATCCATATCAATCAAGCTCTCGCCGTTTACTTTGACCAGGCCGTCCGCAAAATAAGCGGGCATTACCGCATGGACGCCGTCAATCTCACGGATCGCATCCACATCCGCTTGCTCAAACCCGACGGTCGAGAGCACGCGCAAATCCATCAGGTTGTTGCTGAGAAAATAGCGGTTGGCCGTCTCCTTCATATCAGGAGCGGTGGCCTTAATGCCGGCAAAAAAGCCAATGCCGAGCGCAACAATCAAAATGATGGAAATAAAACGCGCCTTCGTCCTCCAGATTGAACGGAACGTATCTTTTAACAAGGCTTTGCTCATTGTTACCATTCAATCCTTTCCACAGGCGTTGGGTTGTCGTTGACCATAATTTTATGGACACGGCCGCTGCGCATGGCGATCACACGGTTCGCCATCGGCGTAATCGCCTGGTTATGCGTAATGACGATCACGGTCATGCCGGTTTCCCGGCTCGTATCCTGCAAAAGCTTCAAAATCTGCTTGCCGGTATTATAATCCAGCGCGCCCGTCGGCTCATCGCAGAGCAGGAGCTTCGGGTTTTTGGCCAGCGCGCGTGCAATCGCCACACGCTGCTGCTCGCCGCCGGAAAGCTGCGAGGGGAAGTTATGGATGCGATCGGCAAGGCCCACGCGCTCAAGCACCTTCTCCGCATGCAGCGACTTCTTGCTGATCTGTGTGGCAAGCTCCACATTTTCCAGCGCAGTCAGGTTTTGCACCAGGTTATAAAACTGGAACACAAAGCCCACATCATAGCGCCGGTATTCAATCAGGCGTTTGCGGTCATAATCGTTGATTAATTCACCTGCCACACGGATCTTACCATCATCGCAATCATCCATACCGCCTAGGATATTCAGCAGCGTTGTTTTGCCGGCACCGGATGGGCCGACGACTACGACGAACTCGCCCTGCTCAATATTGAAGGTAATTCCATCCGCAGCGTTAATGGTGATTTCCCCCATCTTGTACCTTTTGTAAACAGAATCGAACTCAATAAAGCTCATGCATTTTACCCCGTTTCTTGATTTTCGCCGTCTTATCCGGCGCACATAATGTCCCTCTCCGGCGAAAATCGCCGGACTCCTACCCTTTTGGACAAAATCTTTGCCACGTGAAAACAATTATAAAGGATTGACTGCCTAGCGTCAATAGAAAAGCGGGTGGAATCCTTATCCAAAAGCGAAACAAATCCCCATAAAAAAGCAATCTATTCCCTATACAGCGGCTGCTAACGAAAAATACAACACGCTGTCTCCCAATGGGCAGCATAGCCGTCCTCCACAGGTTAGGAGGCTGCACGAACCGCTGCAAGCACTTTATTGGCAACCGGAATCGCCTGCTGATAGCCAGAGCCTCCGTTTTCCACGACGACCACGAACGCATATGGCGTTTCCGAATTCTGTGAGAAACCAGCGAACCAGGCATGCGGTGTCTTATCCCCACCGACCTCCGCCGTGCCGGTTTTGCCGCAGATCTGCATGCCGCGTGGGAAACGGCTGTCGCCGTAAAAATTCACGGTATTCGACCGCAACAGCTCCACCATCTTAGAGGCTGTCCCGGCTGAGAGGTAAGCCTCGCCCGTCTCCGCCTTGCCTTTGCGCAACGCCAGGCCACCCGGTGTTTCGATGGATTGAACCACATGGGGCAGCACGGGCGTGCCGCCGTTTGCAATTGCGCCCATGATAGTGAGCATGTGATAGGGATTGGCAAGCGTGGTATGCTGCCCAACGCCCGCCTGCCCGAGCCCGCGCTCATCCGCTCCGGTTAGATCAAATTTGCTGATGGCGATATTGATTCCATCCATTTTCATCGCCTGATTGAAGCCGAGCTGTTGAGCCGTAGCGGTTAACTTCTCCGCCCCCAGCTGGATGGCAATCTGCGCAAATGCAACGTTGCAGGATCGATTCAGCGCCTGTTCAAAGGTGATAGTGCCGTGCCCATGCTCTTCATTGCAGTAGATTACGCCGCCGCTGGTCTGCATTTTCCCCTTACAGGTGAATTTCTGCGTAAAGATATCCGGTATATTGTCAATCGCGCTAATCGCTGTGATGGTTTTAAACGTGGAGCCCGGCGTGTATACGCCGGATAAGAAGCGGTTGAGGTAAATGCCGTCGTATTTGCCGGTTTTATCCGTATCAATATCAGTCGGCTTACGCTCCGGATCATAAGTGGGGGAGGACACCATGCACAATATCTCGCCCGTTTTATAGTTATAAACGCCAACGGTCCCCTTGCGATCGCCCAACGCATCCAACGCGGTTGCGCATAGCTCCGCGTTGATGGTCAAGCGGATATTATTGCCCTCTCCATCTTCCATCAGGCGATATACGCCGTCCACCAGGTTATAACCGGTCAGCTCGGAACGGAAGATGGTGTGGATGCCTGTCGAAATATAGCCTGCCGTATCTCCAACCATATGCAGCGTGGCTTTACGGATACGGCGGCTGTCGTTATAAATGCGTTCGCCATCCTTGGTTTGGGCGAGGATGACGCCTTTCGTGTCATAAATCGTTCCGGCGCTCGTCAGGCTTCCGCCGGTGAAGAGGTGCTGATTAAAGCGCTTGAGCGCCCAAGTTTCCCCATTAACAGCAAAACTGCCGATTAAAAATACGACGCCAATCAAAAACGCGCCGATCAGGGCATAAATTGCCAGCGCGCGTTTGGAAGTAATCCTCATGCAAATCGCCCATCCTTTCCCTAGAGCGTGGCCGAAAGCCCTTGTTTCTGTTTGCTGAACGATGCATCCAGCGCGCGATTAATTTTGGGGTATGTCCGCACATCCGCCGCTTTAATGAAGGCAAAGAGTCCCCACACGCAGATCATACTTGATCCTCCTCGACTGATAAAGGGCAGCGTAACGCCAGTCAGCGGGAGGAGATCCGTAATGCCAAACACATTCAGCGCGATCTGGAACAGCATCATGCCCGCCGCCGCACAGGCCGCAATCGCATAAAACGAAGAGCGACAGGCCGGCGCGCACTGCACCGCATACGCTGTGACCCCCACAAAGCAGAGCAGCACGACGATACCCAGCAGCAGCCCCCATTCTTCACACAAAACACCGAACACCAAATCCGTGGTAGCTGCAAACACATTTTTCAGTTTTCCGGCGCCGATTCCAACACCAAACAGCCCACCGCTCGCCATATAGACAAGCACGCGCGTCTGCTGAAAGCCCTTTCCATCACTGTATTCCCACACATGGCGGTAGGCGGCGAACCGCTGCGCCACATAATCCCCTTTAAAAATCACAATGAACGCGGCTCCAGCCAGCGCAACCAGGCACACCGCAATTAGCGTGCGGATATCGCCGGAGCGCATGAAAGCCATCATTAGGAATGTAACAAAGAAAATCAGCGCCGCGCCAAGGTCATACATCAAAAATAGAAATCCGACGCACGCAAAAGAAAAGAGAATATATTTTGTTAGGCTTCTGGTCGACTGAAGTTTATCGAGGGTTGCAGCTCCCACAAAGATAAACGCAAGCTTTACAAATTCCGAAGGCTGGATCGATACAAAGCCAAGATCCAGCCAGTTAAGCGCGCCGTTTGTCGCTTTGGCGAGCACCAGATTGACTGCCAGCAGCAGCAACGCCGCACAAGCCATCGGCACACGTGAGGCATCCACCCGGCTGATGTCGCCCAAAAACCAGACCATCCCGATAAACAATGCAAGCCCCAGCAACACAGAAATGAATTGCTTTAGTAGCAAATTCGGATAAACGCTCGCGCAGATCACCAGCCCGATCCCGGAAAGAAAAAAAGCGATCAGCTCAAGCTCAAAGCTCTTCTTTTTAAAAATTGTGCGGAACAAAACCACATACAGCCATTCAATCGCAATATAAATTCCAAATATAGACACGAGCTCAGCATTCAAGCTTCCATCTTCCTCAAATATCGTCTGGACGGCAGACCACACCTGAAAAATGGTAATCATCAGCAGGACGATAAACCAGCTCATTGGCCTTTCCGGGCGCTTCCTGCGAATTTTCGCCTCTTTTTGGGGCCCGGGCTTCTGCGCTTTCTGCGCCGCTTTCTTCTTCGCCAATGGTCTCCCTCCTTTTTCTCATACCTTCTGGTAAACGATCAATCTGTATAGTCCTCATAAAAGCGGAGCGTTACGCCACCCACATTGATGTGATCTCCATCAAACAGCGTCTGCGGCCCGCCGATCCTTTTGCCATTCACCATCGTCCCGGATTTGGAACCAAGATCTTCAATCACCCAGCCATCCTCATACTGCGACAGGCGGGCATGACGGGCGGAAACCGTCTGCACAGGCAGCGTAAAATCCACCTCCGGCGACCGACCGATCAAATAGCTCCCTTCATAGAGTTCGCATACCTCCCCGGTTGACTCAGCCAGTAAAACCGGCGTCCGATTGGAGCGAATATCCTCATACTCTGGCGCGGCAACATCGGCCGGAGCTACAAAAACCGGCTGTTCCGCAGAGGCAACCTCCTCCGGCATTTCAACAGGCTGGGGAAACTGCTGCGGCTGCGCATCTATCTGAGCCGCTTCCCGCCAGCCTGCTGGCGGGGGGCTGTCCGGCGCGCGCAAAAAGAGCACGACATTGCCCATCATAATGCTGTCCCCATCATAGACGGGAGATTTCCGCTCGATTTTTTTCCCATTGACATAGACGCCGGTTTTGGAATAGGTATCAAAAACCGTCCATCCCCGTTTGCGTCGGGAAAGCACTGCATGGAATCTAGAGATCGTATTATAAGCCAAAAAGATATCGCAGGTTTTATTGCGGCCAATGGAGGTTTCCCAGTGGTTCAGCAGAAATTCATCCCCATTCGCGCCGTTGACAAGAATGCCGAGCGTGACAGGCCGCGGGCGGTTGCGCAACAGGGAGAACAGGCATCGCAGGACGATCAGGAATGCGAGCGCAGGCAATGCATACCGGCCGATTCCCACAAGCAGATCCATTCCGGACCGCAGCACTTTTTCCATCACTTCCTCCACCGTAGCCGCCTCCTTTCTTCGGCAAATTGCCGATTTCACATAGATATACTTATGGTTAAGCATAACGGGATCTGTCCAAAAAGTCAATAAACCCCCCTTGAATTTACGCTTATTTAACATTTATCTACTCCGCCGTATTCATCGCGTTACGAAATCTCACCGGCATAAAAAACGGCGGCGCGTT
>UQUZ01000053.1 GCA_900544375.1 uncultured Oscillospiraceae bacterium | reverse complement strand
ACAGATGGATCAACCCACCAACCTGAGCGATTAGAGGGGCAAAAACAAGGGAAATAATCGTCATCAGTTTAATGAGGATGTTAATTGAGGGACCGGAAGTATCCTTAAACGGATCGCCGACCGTATCACCGACGACCGCCGCTTTATGCGCCTCGCTGCCTTTGCCGCCGTTTGCACCCTCTTCAATATATTTTTTGGCATTATCCCACGCGCCGCCCGCGTTAGACATAAAGATCGCCATCATTACACCTGTGACCAACGCACCTGCCAGCAGGCCGCCAAGCGCCTGCGGGCCGAGCAGCAGGCCGACCACCAATGGGGAGAGCACTGCCAGCACACCGGGGATCAGCATCTCCCGTAAGGCTGCTTTTGTGGAAATCTCCACACAACGCTTATAATCCGGCCTGCCGGTGCCCTCCATCAGGCCGGGGATCGATTTGAATTGTCGGCGCACTTCTTCGATCATCTGGTTGGCCGCCTTGCCGACGGATTCCATCGTCATTGCAGAAAATAAGAACGGCAGCATTCCGCCGATGAACAGGCCGCAGATCACGGCGGGGCTCAAAATGCTGATGCCGCTCGTAATGCCAACAGCCTCCGCATAAGAGGCAAAAAGCGCAAGCGCTGTGAGCGCTGCGGAGCCGATGGCAAAGCCCTTGCCGATTGCGGCCGTTGTATTGCCCACCGCATCGAGCTTATCCGTAATGCCGCGCACGCTCCCATCAAGCTCCGCCATCTCAGCAATGCCGCCCGCGTTATCCGCGATCGGGCCGTAAGCATCCACCGCTACGGTGATGCCGGTTGTGGACAGCATACCCACCGCAGCGAGGGCAATACCATACAGGCCGGAGAATTTATAAGCAACCAGAATCCCCACCGCGATAATCAGCACTGGAATTGCCGTGGATTTCATGCCGACCGCAAGGCCGCTGATAATCGTCGTCGCAGAGCCGGTTTGAGACTGTTTGGCAATCTCCTTGACGAAGCGGTAATCGCCGGAGGTGAACACTTCCGTGATCTGCCCGATAATCAGGCCGACCACAAGCCCGGCAAACACGGCCCAAAAGGCCTTGAAATCATGGAAGAAATACTGGCTCATCACGCCCGCGCCAATCAGCACCAGAAGGGAGGAGACATAGGTGCTCACCTTGAGCGCCTTGTGCGGGTTGCTGCCATCCTTGCAGCGCACGCAGAAGGTGGCAATAATCGAAGCGATGATCCCGATGCCGGAGAGGAAGATGGGGAACAACGCGCCTTCCGAAAACCCTTCTTTTGCCGTAAAAGCGATCACACCCAGCGTGATGGCGGAGATGATGGAGCCGACATAGGATTCGAACAAATCCGCCCCCATGCCCGCAACGTCGCCGACGTTATCACCCACATTATCCGCAATCACAGCAGGGTTGCGCGGGTCATCCTCCGGAATCCCGGCCTCCACCTTGCCGACCAGGTCTGCGCCCACATCCGCCGCTTTGGTATAAATACCGCCGCCGACGCGCGCAAACAGCGCGATGGAGGAGGCGCCAAGGCTAAAGCCTGTAAGCACGCTGACATCCTTTGTAAACAGATAAATCGCAGTGATTCCCAACAGGCCGAGGCCGACCACAGACATCCCCATCACCGCGCCGCCGGAGAAGGCAATGGAAAGCGCTTTGTTCATGCCGCCTTCCTTCGCCGCGTTCGCGGTGCGCACATTGGCTTTCGTTGCCACATTCATGCCGAAATAACCGGCCAGGGTGGAAAACAGCGCGCCGACAATGAAGCAAATGGCCGTCACCCAATTGCCAAGGCCAAAGCCGATGAGCAGAAACAGCACGGCGGCAAAGATGACCAGCACCTTATACTCAGAAAAAAGAAACGCGTTTGCGCCCTGGTGGATCGAAGCCGCAATCTCCTTCATACGCGCCGTGCCCGCATCAGCTCTGCCGATTTTCAGCGCGAGCAGCAGCGCATAAACAAGCGCTACGGCCCCTGCCGCAAGGGCAAGGATGAGAAAAATGTTCATAAAAGACCTCCTATGTTTGATTTTGGGGCGATTTTGGATGCCGAACAAATAAAAGCTGCATAAATTGCAGCTAGGCTATTAAAATTTTACCATTTCTACGGATTTTTTGCAAGCAGTTTATTCAAAATTTCATTTTTATCCGCGTTTCCCGCGAGGAAGGCGGTAGCTGGTAACTGCTGTTCTCCATCCGTCATTTGCCTGTCGTTCTCCCCTCCCTTTCAACAGGGGCATCCGTCAAACAGTGGGGAGCAATCAATTTTTGATTTCACAATGATAAACAAAGAATTGCTTATGCGATCATGAATCCGGCAGAACATCAATCCGTCTGCTCATTATGAACGAATCAAAAAAGGCCGCCCAAACGCGGCCTTTTTTGACAGGCTAAAACGCCACGGCCGCATCAGGCCCGCGCTTTTGCCCAGCACTATACACTGCATGTGAAACATCAATCTCTGAGGCCCCGCACGGAAAACTGAAATTCCGTTGTGCTCTCAAACGCCTCGCCTGCCCGGAACACACAGGAAGGAAAATCCGGCTGGTTCGGCGTATCGGGGTAATACTGTGTCTCCAGGCAGAACCCTGTGCGGCATGCGACGGGCTTCCCCCCTTTTCCGGGATGCCCGGCAAGGAAATTGCCCGTATAGAGCTGCACACCCGGCAGATCGGTCGTCACGCGCATCACACGCCCGCTTTGCGGCTCATACACCTCGGCCGCCTCGCGCAGCGATCCATCCCAATGCTCGATGCAGAAATTATGATCATAGCCCTTGCAGGAGGCGATAGGGGCATAGTCTGAATCAATTCCATCCCCAATCGCTTTGGGTTCTCGGAAGTCAAACGGCGTTCCCTCCACATCGCGCAGTTCACCGGTTGGGATATTACGCGCATCCGTGGGGATAAATTGGCTTGCATTCAGCCGAAGGATATGGCCGGTGATTTGGCCCGCATCATAGCCGCCAAGGTTGAAATACGCATGATTCGTCAGATTCAGAATCGTATCCCGATCGGATACGGCGTAATAATCGATGCGAAGCACATTCTCCTGCGTCAGGGTATAAACTGCGTGAGCGGTTACCCGTCCGGGGAAGCCCTGCGCGCCTTCCGGGCTTTCATAGCTCAGGCGCAGCGCATCCTCTCCCACAGGCTGGGCATCCCACACGGCGTGGGAAAACTCGCCGCCGCCATGCAGGCAGGTGATTTGATTTTCATTTTTCGTCACATGGTATTCTTCGCCGTTGAGCACAAAAGCCCCATCCGCAATGCGGTTGGCATAGCGCCCAACAAGCATGCCCTGATAATCAGAATGGTTCAAATGCCCTTCCAAGGTATCGAAACCGATCAAAACATCTGCAAATACACCGTTTTGATCCGGCACATACAGCTTATTGAGCGTGCCGCCGTAGGTTAGGATTTCGGCACGCATGCCATTTTGGTTTTCTATTGTATAGCAGTCTACCGGTTTGCCATCGGGCAAGGCGCCAAAAAAGGTTTTTTTCATGCTCATTGCAGATGCTCCCTTATCATAAATTGGGCTCCTGCTTGATTATAGTGGAAGGCCTTCCCCGTTGTCAACCATTGGCAAGATAAACTGCTATTTCTCACTTTGCTTCCTTGTCCGCCTTCTCCTGGCGGCGGATACGCAGCTCTTCGAGCACCGTTGCATGTTTTTTATCCGGCAGGTCATAATGGAGCATCGGCAACACGGAGAGCAGCATGCCGATGGCGGGCGGAATGGAGCACAGGAAGAACATCGCCATGCGATAGGGTTCAAAGGCCGGGTCTGCCTTGAAGCTCGCCCCAGCTTCCAACAGCGCGTTTACCTTCTCCACACCTTCGCCGGAAAAGCCAACGACGGAATACACGATGCCCTGGATCAGCGCCGCAATGCCGGAGTTGAGCTTTGTGCAGAAGGATTGCCCTGCAAAGAAAACGCCGTCCGGGCGGATGCCATGCTCATATTCCTCATAGTCAATCGTATCCGCGATCATAACGGATTGATATACGTTGACAATGCCCATGCCTGCCGCCGCAATCGTAAACACAACACAGCAGATCGCCAGCCATAGCGGTTGATCAAGCTTGTTGGGGGCAAGTTTATATATCACAAAAATGAGCGCAAAAGCAATTCCGCTCGCGATGCTGCTGATATTATAAACCTTTTTCTTCTCAAACTTTTTCACAAGCATTGGCGCAAATGCCATGGCTATAAATTGACCGCCGAAGATGCCGCCGCCGAGCACAATCATATAGACAACATAACTCTTCTGGTTATAGTCTCCGTAATAATAAGAAAGCAGCGTCATCGCAACCATCATCAGCAGCATAATCGGCGCGCGCAGGATGCTGGAAATCATGATTTGGCGGAAAGGGCGGTTGCGCCACATAAGCTGAAAATTCTCTTTGATCGTATAGTGTTCGTCAGATGACTTTACGCGCTCCTTGGCAAAGCTCGAAAGCTGAAACAATCCGCAGCCGATCACCGAAAGGATCACCGCTACGATGATGAAGCCGAATTGCTGCCCTTTTTGCGTGGATAAGCCCTGACTTTTCGTTAAGCTGTTTCCCACTGCCTGAGATAGCGGGACAATAATCGCCAGCACGATACCGCCTACCCCTCCGGCGATACGGGCAAGGGAAAGAAGGCTCGCACGATCGTTCTCATCATCTGTCATACGTGCTGTAATGCCCCACAGCGGGATATCTCCTACCGTATAGGTCATGCCCCAAAGGATGTAGGACACGCCTGCCCAGGCAATAATTAGACCATTGACTGTGCTGCTGTTCTGCGAGCCATAGATTCCGTTGCAGAAGCAGAGGATTGTAATCACGCATACCGCCGCAGGCACAAAAATAAGATAGGGCCTGCATTTGCCCCACTTCGTATTTGTCCGGTCGACGATCGTGCCCATCATCGGGTCGTTGATCGCATCCCAAACGCGGGCGATTGCGAAAATAACGCCGGTCGCCATCGCCGGGATGAACAGTACGCTTTGGAAATAGAACACAAGGCCTGTGCCGATGATGTTGTAGATCATATTCTGCCCAAGCAGACCGGTCAGGTACAGATTGCGCTCCTTCGGCGTGTAAGTATTGGGACTGCGCTGCTGTTTCATTCCTAAAACCATTCCCTTCTTTTTGATGCATTGATACGGTGCAATCAAACGCCCTATCCATATCAAGGTTCGCTCGTGTTTGTATTATATCTTCTTTTTCGTTTTCAGTCAATTCATATAAATGATTTTTTGGACTTGTGTGTGAAATTATCTAATTCGACACAAAGAGAATTTCCATTTGACTTCATATAGCGAAAACGATATGATTAAAAACAGCCTTTCAACAGGTCTTTTAGCGAACCACACGAGCGGCGCAAAGCCGGCCGAAAAGGGGAGTCCATATGGATTTTGACGAATTGCTGGCCTGCGCCAAAAGGGTGCTTCACGAGCGGAAAATTTCCCGGATGGCGACTGCCGGAACGGTCGCGGCCGCAATCCTGACGGATAAAGGCAATGTTTACACAGGCGTTTGCATTGAAACCCCGCTGGAATGGGCTTCTGCGCGGAACATGCCGCTGTCGCGGCCATGGTCACCGCAGGGGAGTCCAAGATCGTTAAGCTTGCCGCAACCGGAGTGGACGACGGCGGCAGCGCCTGCGCGCCGTGCGGCCGGTGCCGGGAATTTATCGACGCAGTGCATGACGATAACCATCTGTGCGAGGTGCTGATGGAGGATGGTTCTATCACCACAATCGGCGCCCTGCTTCCATATCGGCTGTAGGCATTCACAAGGCTTTCACAACGGGACGATACAGGAGGGGAACAAAATGAAGCTTCGGAATATGACTTCGATTTATATCCTGCGGGAGGATTGCCTGCTTCTGCTTTACCGGGTCGGTTCCCGTGTTGTGGAGCCCTCCTGGTGCGGCGTCGGCGGCCACTTCGAGCCGGAGGAGCTCAACCGGCCCGATCTTTGTATCCTACGCGAGCTGGAAGAGGAAACCGGCATCACGCCGCAGGATATCACGCCCCCAGAGCTGCGTTACATTACCCTGCGCTTGAAAAACGGAGAGGTGCGGCAGAACTATTACTTTTTCGCACAGTTGAACAGGGCAGATCGTACATTGCCCGCCTGCAATGAGGGCGAGTTGAAATGGATCCCGATCAATCAGGCGATGCATCTGGCCATGCCCTTTACTGCAAAGCAAGTGCTTGCCCATTACCTCGAAACCGGGCGGCACGGCAGCGCGTTGTATGCGGGCAGCGCAAAACCGGATGGGATCCGCTTTTTGCAGCTCTCCGAATTTTAACCCATTTGGAATGGAGGGGTTTTCATGGCGCAAACTGCATTGATCACTGGCGCTTCCCGCGGCATCGGCCGGGAAACCGCCCTGCTGCTCGCCCGGCAGGGAATACGCATCGCCGTTCATTACCGCGCGCAAAGGGAGAAAGCGGAAGCGCTCGTCCGATGCCTGCAAGCGTCGGGCGCGGATGCGTTATCCTTTCAGGCCGACGTTGCCGACCGGGAACAGGTAACGAACATGATGCATAAAATAGAACAAGCTTTTGGCGGCATAGATATTCTTGTGCATTGCGCAGGGATTGCGCAGCAGTTACTATTTACAGACATTACGCCGGAGGATTGGCGCCGGATGTTCGCTGTGCATGTTGATGGGCTTTACCATTGCTGCCAGGCCGTTCTGCCCCATATGATCCGTCAAAAGGCAGGCCGTATTGTGACCGTATCCTCCATGTGGGGCGAAGTTGGCGCATCGTGCGAAGTGCACTATTCAGCGGCCAAGTCCGCTGTGATCGGCATGACAAAGGCGCTCGCCAAGGAGCTCGGCCCCAGCGGGATCACTGTTAACTGCGTATCGCCCGGCGTGATTGATACTGATATGAATAACATGCTCACGCAGGAGGCACGGGAGGCCCTGTGCGAGGAAACGCCGCTGTGCCGAATTGGCACAGCGCGGGAGGCCGCTGAAGCGATCGCCTTTCTTGCATCCGGCAAAGCATCCTTTATCACCGGGCAAGTGCTCGGTGTAAACGGAGGAATCGTGATTTAAAGGGAGAAATTGAGAAACGCTGGTGTATCATATATGGCAAACTGGCTTGGGCATTTGAAAACCGTCCACCATCATAGAGCGCTTGTCCGGAAGCATTGCTTCCGAGTGGGCCTTTATTGGCAGGGGTTGACGCATGATCTCTCCAAATATGCCCCTGTTGAATGGATTCCAGGGGTAAAATATTATCAGGGAAACCGCAGCCCCAATGAAGCGGAACGGGCCGCCAAAGGCTACAGCAGCGCATGGCTGCACCACAAAGGGCGAAACCGGCACCATCTGGAATATTGGATCGATTATTCTCCGGTGGGTGGCCACGGGCTTGCGGGCATGGAGATGCCCGTTAAATATGTGGTGGAAATGTTTTGCGATCGCATGGCGGCCAGCAAAACCTACCGCGGCGCCGCCTATCGGGATAGCGACCCTTTGGATTATTATCTGCATTCCCGCGATCACTATCTGATCCATCCGCATACAAAGGCCCTGCTGGAAGCGTTGCTTGCGCGTCTGCGGGATGAGGGGGAGGATGCCGTTTTTGCCTATATTAAAAAAGAGATCCTAAAAAAATAACCGTTATTCCACGGTGCGGGCTGCATTGGCAGCCCGCCCTTCTCATTTCATAGGGATCTGTAGCCCATCCAACTGAGAAAATCGCTTTCTTTTTACCGCAGGTTTTTATGCATCCCGCTATTTTCCCCGCTATATAATCTTACCATGGGTTTCCGGCAATACTGACAATAGGCCAGTATGCTTATTCCAGGGCTGTTCGCTATCCATTTTTTATGGAATGTAACAGCAGGATTCCCAGCTTTTTCTCCCCTATCGCCATTGGGTGATTTGATTTGGGGATTTCGCACGAAAAATGTGAAAAAACATGTGCCTTTTTCTAGTTGAAAAAAAAGAAAAAGTCGGTTATACTGTAGTCGTTAAATAATTAACAAACAATCTTCGCAGCATGAAAACCCGATCAATATTTGATAAGGAGCGATTGCAATGGCAAACGAAAAACAGGAAAAGAAAACCCCTGAGATTGACGTGGACGCCATGGTAGACAACCATGTGCAGAAGGCGCTCAAGGCTCTCGAACAATTTATGGACATGACGCAGGAGCAGGTGGATAAAATCGTGGAGGCGATGACCGTCGCCGGCCAGGAAAACCACACTCGGCTCGCGAAAATGGCGGTTGAAGAAACCGGCCGCGGCGTGTATGAGGACAAAATCATCAAAAACATGTTCGCCACGGAATATATCTGGCACTCCATCAAGAATGAAAAAACCGTGGGCATTGTTGAGGAAAACGAACTGGAAGGCTATGTGGAAATCGCGGAGCCGGTCGGCGTCGTTGCCGCTGCTACGCCCGTGACGAACCCCACCTCCACCACAATGTTCAAATCCTTGATCTGCATGAAATCCCGTAATCCGGTTATTTTCGGTTTCCATCCCTCGGCGCAGCAATGCTCTGTGGAAGCGGCAAAGGTCCTATATGATGCGGCAGTAAAGGCCGGTGCGCCGGAGAACTGCATCCAGTGGATTGAAACGCCCTCCATCCAGGCGACCACCGCGCTGATGAACCATCCGGGCGTGTCCCTTATTCTTGCCACCGGCGGCGCGGGCATGGTGCGCAGCGCTTACAGCGCGGGCAAGCCCGCCCTTGGCGTCGGCCCCGGCAACGTGCCGTGCTATATCGAAAAAAGCGCGAAGCTTGAGCGTGCCTGCACTGACCTGATGCTCTCCAAAACCTTCGATAACGGCATGATCTGCGCCTCTGAGCAGGCGGTTATCGTCGATAAGGAGCTGCACAAGGATTTTGAGCGCATCATGAAGGAGAACAACTGCTACTTCCTCAACGCGGAGGAAACGCAGAAGGTTTCCGACTATGTCATCAACGCCCAAAAGCAGGCCGTTAACCCCGACGTTGTCGGCAAGAGCGCCAACTGGATTGCCGAGCATGCAGGCATCAAGGTGCCGGAAAAAACGAAAATCCTGATCGCGAAGCTTCCGGCCGTCGGCCCGGAATACCCGCTCTCCCGCGAGAAGCTCAGCCCTGTGCTGGCCTACTTTGTGGTAAACGGCGTGGAGGAAGGCTTCCAACGCTCGCTTGAAATGCTGCATATGGGCGGCTTGGGCCACTCTGCGGTGATCCATTCCACCAACGACGATATCATCAAGGCCTTCGGCGAGGAGATGAAGGTCGGTCGCGTAATCGTCAACTCCCCCTCTTCGCAGGGCGGCATCGGCGATATCTACAACTCCAACACGCCGTCGCTCACCCTGGGCTGCGGCTCCTATGGCCACAACTCCACGACCTCCAACGTTTCCACCGTTAACCTCATCAATAAAAAGCGCCTTGCCAAGAGGAGGGTCAACATGCAGTGGTTCAAGATCCCGCCGAAGATTTATTTTGAGGAGGATTCCATCCAGTATCTGGAGAAGATGCAGGATATCGAGCGCGCATTCATCGTGACCGACCCGATGATGGTCAAGCTCGGTTATGTCGATAAAATCCTCTATTATTTGCGCAAGCGCGAGCACTACTGCCACAGTGAAATTTATTCCGACGTCGAGCCCGATCCCGATGTGGAAACAATTATGCGCGGCGTATCGGTCATGCGCGAATTCCAGCCCGATGTGATCATTGCGCTCGGCGGCGGCTCCGCAATGGACGCTGCGAAGGGCATGTGGCTGTTCTATGAGCATCCCGACGCCTCCTTCGACGGCCTCAAGCAGAAGTTCATCGATATCCGCAAGCGCGCCGTCAAATTCCCGAAGCTTGGCACAAAGGCAAAGATGGTCTGCATCCCGACCACCTCCGGCACAGGCTCCGAGGTAACAAGCTTCGCGGTTATCACAGATCGCAAAAACGGCAACGTGAAATACCCGCTTGCAGACTACGCTCTGACCCCGGATGTGGCGATTATTGATCCGCAGTTCGTCATGAGCCTGCCGAAATCCGCAACCGCGGACACGGGCATGGACGTGCTGACCCATGCAATCGAAGCCTACACCTCCACGCTGGCAAGCGACTACACGGACGGCCTTGCCATGCAGGCGATCGAGATGGTGTTTGAATACCTGCCCCGCGCCTATCAGAATGGCGCGGCCGATAAGGAGGCCCGCGAGAAAATGCACAACGCCTCCTGCATCGCCGGCATGGCGTTTACCAATGCCTTCCTGGGGCTTAACCACTCCATGGCGCATAAGCTCGGCGGTGAGTATCACATCCCGCACGGCCGCGCGAACGCCATCCTGCTGCCCTATATCGTCGCCTACAACGGCCAGAAGCCCACGAAGTTTGCAATCTTCCCGAAATATGAAACCTTTGTTGCGGATAAGAAATTTGCCAAGATTGCGAAGCATCTCGGCATTGCGGGCAAAACCACAGAGGAGAGCGTTGCGAACCTTGTGCAGGCAATCAAGGATCTGCGCGCAAGCCTCAACGTGCCCGGCTCCATCCAGGAGTGCGGCGTTGACGAGAAGGTATTCTTCGACAACCTGCCGCGCCTTGCGGACAACGCGCACGCCGACCAGTGCACCACCGCCAACCCGCGCTATCCGCTGGTGTCTGAGATTGAGCAGCTCTATACAGACGCTTATTACGGCAGATAACCCCCGCACCTGCATCCTGTTTTAGAACCGCAAAGGAGCTGCTGCAAAATGCAACGCATTTTGCAGCAGCTCTTTCAGAAAATCCCGCTTTTACCCCACCGGCTGTGGTACAGGCATTAGATGTGAAAATTTAGGGATAGCATATTTTTTCAAAATATACTATGATAGAATCAATCTCTGAACTTTGACATCTGATGACTGAAATCTGTTTACGGAGGTGCTTTTTCGTGGAGATCACTATTTGCATTGGCAGCTCCTGTCACCTGCATGGGTCGCGCGACGTGATCCAGGTGCTCGAAAAGCTTGTTACCGCCCATGGGCTTACGGACAAGGTGGAGCTCAAAGGCTCCTTCTGCATGGGCGAATGCACCAAAGGCGGCGTTTGCGTGCGTGTAAACGAGCAAAAATTCTCCCTCACCCCTGCGGATGTTCCCTCTTTTTTTAAAAATGAAATTTTAGAAAAGCTGGCCTAGCCTGCCCGCAAGAAAGGAGCCGTCCAAATGAGCATCATCGGCCTGCAAAAGGCAAACTGTAAAAACTGTTATAAATGCATCAAGGTCTGCCCGGTCAAATCCATCCGGCTGGCAAGCGAGCAGGCGCAGATCATTGAGGCGGACTGTATTCTCTGCGGCAAGTGCCTCAACACCTGCCCGCAGAACGCCAAAACGCTTTCGAGCGATCTCGACAAGGTAAAGGGATTTTTGAAAAACGGCAAGCGCGTAATCTTCTCCCTCGCCCCCTCCTACTACACTTCCTTTGATTTTGACGATGAGCGAAAGCTTCTGGGCGCCTTCCAACGGCTCGGCATTTTCGGCACGGCGCAGACGGCGGACGGCGCGGCCTACGTCACGGCTGAATACCACAAGCTCATCAAAGCGCATGAGATGGAGAATATCATCACCACCTGCTGCCCCACCGTCAACGACCTGGTGGAGAAATATTACCCCGAGCTGATCCCCTATCTGGCCCCGGTCGTCAGCCCCATGATCGCGCACGGCCGCCTGCTCAAAGAAACCTACGGGCACGATGCGAAGGTAGTTTTCGTCGGCCCCTGCATTGCCAAAAAGGCCGAGGCGGACGACATCCGACATGAGACGGAGATCGACGCGGTGCTCACCTTCCACGATATGCACATGTGGCTTGAGCAGGAAGAAATCCGTGTGAATAACTGCGAGCCCGCAGACTTTTTGCGCGGCGATTCGGAGATTCTGCGGCTTTACCCCATCGCGGGCGGCATTATCAAAACACTCAAGCGCCGCGAGGGCGGCGACCTGCCGCACTATAATATCATGAGCATTGACGGCATCGACAACTGCAAGGATGTGCTCGACGCCATCCGTGCCAGGCAGATCACCGGCAGCTTTATTGAGATCAACGCCTGTGTCAGCGGCTGCATTAACGGCCCGGCCCGCGTTTCCAGCGCGCATGACCGGTTTACCGGCCGCATCCGGATCAAGGAGCATGTACATACGACGGGCGACGGCTACCCGGCGCTGACCAACGTCATCCCCATGCACAAGGGCTTCGTGGATCGGACAGACAAGCGGGAGATCCCCAGCGAGGAGGTCATCCGCTCGATTTTGCAGAAGATCGGCAAGGATTCACCAGCACAGGAATTAAACTGCGGCTCCTGCGGCTATGCCACCTGCCGCGATAAGGCGATCGCCGTCTATCAGGGTAAGGCGGAGCTGACGATGTGCATGCCGTTCATGCGTCAGCGCGCGGAATCCCTTTCCAATGTTGTCCTTACGGAAACGCCGAATATCACGATCATTGTCGACGAGGATCTCAACATCGTCGAATACAACGCGGCGGCGGAAAAGGCCTTTGGCGTCAGCCGCGCCGCGGCGCTCACGAAGGGGCTTTATGAAATTCTCGACCCTGCGGATACGCTCGCCGTTTTTGATTCCAGGCAGCCGATCTTTGATAAAAAAATCACGGTGGATGCCTATCACAAAACCTTCCTCGAAAGCATCGTCTATATCAAGGAAGGAAACTACTGCATGGGCATCTTCAAGGATATCACCGAGGAGGAAGCTCTAAAGGAAAAAAGCCAGAAGCTGCGCATGGATACGGTCGACATGGCGCAAAAGGTAATCGACAAGCAGATGGTCGTCGCGCAGGAAATCGCGAGCCTTCTGGGCGAGACAACGGCGGAGACGAAGGTCACGCTGACAAAGCTCAAGGATATGATCGCCCGCGACGACACGCGGGCTTGAGGGGGGATTCCGGATGAGCGTACATATCGACGTTGCATGGAAAAGCCTCAATAAAAAAGGCGAGGAGCTCTGCGGCGACAAGGTCGTCACCGTGCGCACAGCGGATTCCACCATCGCCGTATTGGCGGATGGCCTTGGCAGCGGGGTCAAGGCGAATATCCTCGCCACCCTCACCAGCACGATCTGCGCGACCATGGTGCGCGAGGGCGCATCCGTGGCGGACGTTGTTTCAACCATCGTCAACACCCTGCCCGTGTGCAGTGTGCGCAAGGTGGCCTACGCCACCTTCAGCATCCTAGAAATTAAGGACAGCGGCGAAGGCTATCTCGCGGAATTCGACAACCCCTTCTGCATTTATATCCGCGACGGGCAGCGCATGGAGTTCAAGTGCGAATATAACGAATACTCCGGCAAGGGCGTGTATGAAACCCGCTTTCAGGCCCTGCCCGGCGATGTCATCACCATCGTCAGCGACGGCGTGATCTATGCAGGCGTGGGCGAATCGCTCAACTTCGGCTGGACGTGGGAGCACGTGGTCAAATGGCTCTTAAACGCCACGGCGCTTGATATGTCCGCGCCCAGGCTGGCCGCCGCGCTCTCCGATACGGTCAATGACCTCTATATGAAAAAGCCGGGCGATGATTCCACCGTGCTCGTCGCAGAGGTCACGCCGCACAGGGTGGTCAATATGCTCGCCGGGCCGCCGAAGGAAAAGGCGGACGATGAGCGCATGGTGCGCGATTATATGCGCTCGCAGGGCAAAAAGGTCATCTGCGGCGGCACAAGCGCCAACATCGTCGCCCGCGTATTGAACCGTAAAATCCGCACGTCGCTGACCTATTCCGACCCTTCCATCCCCCCCATCGGCTTCATCGAGGGCGTGGATCTTGTCACGGAAGGCGTGCTCACGCTCACCCGCACGCTGGATATTTTGCAGGAATACTGCGAAAAGGACGCAGACTCCTATTACTTCCACCGCATTGATGAAGAGAACGGCGCGGCGATGCTTGCGCGGCTGCTGCTGGAGGACTGCACGCATTTAAAGCTCTTCATCGGCACGGCGATCAACCCCGCGCACCAAAACCCGAACCTGCCCGCTGACCTGAGCATTAAACTCAAGCTCATCGACCGCCTGGCGGAGCTAATGGTAAGGCTCGGCAAGCGGGTGGATAAAACCTTCTATTAAAATACATATCCCTAGTTTTACCCGAATGGAGTGGAAACACAATGAAAAAATTGTTTGATACCGCTGTGCAGAAGCTCAAATATAAGGTTCTGCGCGAGGTGGCCCGCCTTGCATTTGAGGATCAGCTCGACAGCGGCGCACTGCTCGATATCCCCGCCAAAATCATGCCTGGTCCCAAGCCCACCATGCGCTGCTGCATCTATAAGGAGCGCGCCATCATCGGGGAGCGCATCAAGCTCGCTATGGGTGGCAACAAGAAAAATCCAAACGTCGTCGAGGTGCTGGATATCGCCTGCGACGAGTGCCCGGTCGAGGGCATGCGCGTCTCCGAAGCCTGCCGCGGCTGCATCTCCCACCAGTGCGTGGACGTCTGCCCGAAGGGCGCGATCAGCATTGTGAACCACCGCTCCGTGATCGACCAATCCAAATGTGTGGAATGCGGAAAGTGCCTCAACGCCTGCCCCTATAACGCAATCATTCAGTGCGTGCGGCCGTGCGAGAGCGCCTGCCACATCAACGCCATCCACATGGGCGAGGATAAAAAAGCGAAGATTGATAACGAAAAATGCATCTCCTGCGGCGCGTGCGTGTATAAATGTCCGTTCGGCGCGATCGCCGATAAATCCTATATTCTCGAAGCCATCAAACTCCTGAAGGAGTCTGAAAACAATTCAAAATACAATGTCTATGCGGTCGTCGCCCCCTCTATTGTGAGCCAGTTTGTGCAGGTGCGCGTGGAGCAGGTGGTGTCGGGGCTCAAGCATCTCGGCTTTTTCAGCGTGGTCGAGGCGGCGCTCGGTGCGGATATGGTGGCCTATCAGGAGGCAAACGAGCTGTATGAAAAGGGCTTTTTAACCAGCTCCTGCTGCCCGGCCTTCGTCACCTATGTCCGCAAGGCCTTCCCGGACCTTGCACAGCACGTTTCGCACAACCTCTCCCCCATGGCGCAGATTGCAAAGCACATTAAGCGCCTCGATCCTGGCTGCAAGATCGTTTTCGTCGGCCCCTGCATCGCCAAAAAAATGGAGCAGAAATGGGAAACCGTCAGCCCCTATATCGACTGTGTTATCACCTTTGAGGAGCTGCAAGCCCTGTTTGATGCGCGCGATATCGACATCGCCTCCCTGCCTGACGAGCACCTCAACAACGCCTCTTACTACGGCCGCATCTTCGCCCGCAGCGGCGGCCTTGCCAGCGCGGTCGAGCAAGCGCTTCGGGAGCAGGGCCTGTATGACCTGGGCGATTTCCGCTATAAGCCCGTTTCCTGCGACGGCATCCGCGAATGCCGCACCGCCCTGCTCAAGGCGTCCAAGGGCGTTTTGCAGGAAAACTTCATCGAGGGTATGGCGTGCGAATCGGGCTGCATCGGCGGCGCGGCCTGCCTGACACACGGGCCGAAAAATAAGCTCGACGTCGATAAATACGGCCAGCTCGCCAAGGAAAAAACGATGACAGACGCGATCAGCGTTTATGATTTTGAATAATCCGGTTTGGGAATTGACATCAATATCAGACACGCTATAATAGAATAAATGAGTCGTTTTTTCCGAATTGCGGATTCCAAAAGGCTTTGGCCTGTGAAAGGATGAGTTTACAGATGACTACGATCTATGTCTGCATCGGCAGCGCCTGCCATCTGAAAGGGTCTTATGATATTATTAACCGCCTGCAAGCTCTGATTGCAAAGCAGGAATTGGGCGAGCGCGTAGAGGTGCGCGCCAAGTTCTGCATGGGGAACTGCGGGCAGGACGGCGTATCCGTCAGCGTGGATGACGGCCCGGTGCAATCCCTCCTGCCAGCGGATACGGACACGTTTTTTGAGCAGCAGGTTTTGCAGAGCCTTCGGGCAGGCGCCGGCAAGGCGTAAAAAACACGATAGTAATAAAAACGGCCGTTGCTTTCCCGCAGCGGCCGTTTTTGCCTATTTTCATTTGGACTGTTATGGATGAAAAAACAGATTGTAAAATATTGACTGATAAGGATTCATCATATATAATTGACACGTGGTGAAAGCCACCAATGGCACTACCTCAGCGGTAGGCAGTTAGCGTCCTTTCTCCTTGTGCG
>UQUZ01000052.1 GCA_900544375.1 uncultured Oscillospiraceae bacterium | reverse complement strand
GAAGATAAGAAGGGGCTGTTGCAAAATGCAAAGCATTTTGCAACAGCCCCTTTCATGATGCATCAATTTTTAAATTTTTCTTGACAATCTGATCAATCTTGTTTATTATGTGATTAGTTAATTAGTTGAGTAGTTAACTAATCATAAGAAAGGGAAGTGGGTGTATGCCAGGTGGATTTCAGGAAGACCGGCCGATCTTTTTGCAGATCGCCGAGATGCTGGAGGATGCGATCCTCACCGGCGCCTTCCCGGAGGGAGAGCAGGTTCCCTCCACTACGGAAATATCCGTGCGTTATCAGATTAACCCTGCAACGGCGCTCAAGGGAGTGAATCAGCTTGTTGAAGCGGGCATTCTGCATAAAAGGCGCGGCGTTGGGATGTTTGTGAGCACAGGAGCGATCCAGCAACTGCGGGAAAAGCGCCGGGAGCAATTTTACCGCGCCCATGCGCTGCCGCTGGCTCAAGAGGCAGTCCGGCTGGGAATTAGCCGGGATGAAACCAGTTCAATGATAGAAAGAGGGTTTATAGAATGCAGGCAATCGAAGTAAAAAGTGTGACAAAGGCCTACGGTGAGGTGACCGCCCTGCGCGACGTTACCGTATCCTTTGGGGAAAACCGGATTTACGGCCTGCTTGGCCGCAACGGGGCGGGGAAATCAACGTTGCTGAAAATCATCGCTAATCGGATTTTTCCGGATCAAGGTGAGGTGACAGTTGATGGGCTTCCAGCCCGGGAAAACGACGGGGCACAGGCGAAGCTCTATCTGATGAGCGAAGAAAATCTCTATCCGGAGACGATGCGGGTGAGGGATGCATTCCGCTGGAGCAAAGCCTTCTATCCGAGCTTTCAGGAGGAGAAGGCCCTTGCGCTTGCACAGCAGTTCGGGTTGGATACTCGGAAGAAGGCCGTCACCCTTTCCACTGGATACAAATCGATTTTTAAAATCATCCTTGCGCTCTCGCTCGATGTGCCTTATCTGCTCTTTGACGAGCCGGTTCTGGGGCTCGATGCAAACCACAGGGAGTTATTTTATAAGTTGCTGTTGGAATCCTACGGAGAAAAGCCGAAAACGATTCTTATTGCCACACATCTCATTGAGGAGATCGCCCATGTGATTGAGCACATTGTCATCATCAAGCGGGGTGAAATTCTGCGTGACGAGCCAGTGGAAACGCTTTTGGAATCCGGCTATACCGTAACAGGAGCGGCGGCAGTAGTGGATCAATTTCTCCAGGGCCGGCATCCAATCGGCTGCGATACGCTCGGCGGGCTAAAAACAGCCTATTTTTTGGGTGTCAGGCCAGATCAGCTTCCGCATGGGTTGGAAATCACGCGGCTCGATCTTCAAAAGCTGTTTATCCAGCTCACGAACGCATAAAGGAGGGTTTTATAGATGAAACGAAAAGCGGCGGTGCGGTATTTGCTTCATAGCTATCGCAACCCACTTCTTATTTTTTATGGGATTATTTTGCTGGTTTCTCTTTTGGTATGTACACTGATGGAGGTTCAAGTGGCAGGGGAGGGGAAAGTCAGCTCCGTCAATGGAGCTAGTGTGATTTTTTTATTCGTCTGCGGGCTGAACGCTTTTAAGGAGGATTTCTGTTTCTTCCTACAAAACGGCGTATCTAGGAAAACGCAGTTTTCCGCAACTTGCATTGCGTTTTTGCCGGTTGCACTTCTAATGGCGGTTGTGGATTCTCTGATGACTGCCTTGTTCTCCACCCTTTTCTCCTACGAGGGAATCCTTGGCCTGATCTATGGCAGAGCGATGGAAACCGGCTTCACCGGCTTTCTGCTCCAAATTGGCTGGCTGTTTTGCCTGTATCTATTCGCCTTATTGTTGGGCTACCTGATCACTACGCTGTATTATCGGATGGACTCCAAGCGCAAGGTGCTGGTGTCGGTCAGTGTGCCGGTTCTGCTTGTCTTGGTGCTGCCGCTCATAGATACTGAGCTGTTTCAGGGGCGGATTTCCCAAGCTCTGTCGGAGGCGCTGAAAGCGGTATTCGGGCTGCAAAACGGGCCGAATCCAGCTTTTGGCATGCTGTTCCTGCTTATCTGCTGCGTGGCTTGTGGGTTATGCGCCGCGGTCTTGCAACGAAAAGCGGTATTGAAATAACACACGCCTTTTATGTAATAACAAGATAGGCCTGGCAGCATGCTGCCAGGCCTGCTATTATCTGTCTTCTTTTGGGCCATACATCAATTCATCAACGCTGACGTGAAAGATCTTTGCGAAAACATCCAGCTCAATGTCTTTGACCATCCGCTTGCCGCATTCAATGCGCTGTATGGCGTTTTTATTAATGTTAAGCCCTTCCAGCTGCATTTTGGCGGCCAGCTTTTCCTGTGAGGGTGAACCCGCGAGCAAATTTCTGAATTTCGCAACGTTTTTACCGCAGAGATTACGGCTTTCCATAGGTGACTTTTCCTGCGTCATAGCTGAAACACCTCATTTTTTCACAATATTATAAGAGATAGCATAAGTATATTATATAAATAGGTGTTTAGTGACACTTTTCATATGTCGATTTTAACGAAAGCATTTCTATTGATCTGCTTCTTTTTTACCGAGCAGCACATCTGAAGAAACGCCAAAAAAATCCGCAAAAGCCGCTAGTTCAATATCTGTAACAAAGCGGTCTCCATGCTCAATTCGTTGAATCGCGTTCTTATCCATGTCAATTCCTTTTTCTTGCATCCGGTCGGCCAGAATTCTCTGTGAAGTTTTGTCGGGTAATTGCTTTCGAAGTTTCGCAATCTGTTCCCCACAACGATTACATTTTCCATCGATATGCTTGTTTTTAAACATGACATACTCACTCCATTCATTTTCTTTTGACATTTATAACTTGCCAATGGAACAAGTATATGGTATAATTCAACTGAATTTGACATGTTGAGCGTGTCAATAATGGGAAAATTTCAACAAATTCGAAAACTCGATAATTTAATTCAGAAATACGTAGTAATTTTCAAAATTATGATTCTGATAAGGCGTTATGAGATCGATTTCGATCCATTTTTTCGCCGGTCAAGCAGCGATGTTGCCTGCACAGCGCTTTTCCTATTTTCCACCCCAATTCCGTCCGAAAAGTCATCAAATTACCGCAAATAAACGGTGGCAAACAAGGCAAATTAATAGGGCGGCAGTTTCAATTTTGCCGCGCTATGGAGGTGGATAATGCGAAAATTTTTCAAAGCATTGACCCTTCTGGGCTTTGTCTGTGCGGCAGTGATTTTTGGTATGCTTGGCTTTGCTGAGCGCACAGTGCCGGATGAATTATATGTCGCGCAGGATCGTTCACCATGGGTTGGGGAATTATGCGTTGCCAGAGCGGAGGATGAGGCCTCCCAAGCACAGCTGCATTTGCAGAGCAACAATGTGGCCACTCAGGAGCAGGGCTATGATGTTGAGGTAAAGCTGCTGAATCTCTTTCCCGTCAAGAATTCTCATGTTACGGTAACGCAGCGCAGCTACGTGATTCCGGGTGGGACGCCATTTGGCCTGCGGCTTTACACCAACGGCGTTGTGATTGTTGGAATGGATTCCGTGGAAACCAAAGAGGGCAGTGTTAATCCGGCAAAAGAGGCCGGGTTGAAGGAAGGCGATGTGATCGTATCGATGGACGGCCAGCCTGTTAGCCGGAATGAAGATGTTTCCCGGATTTTCAAAGGCTGCGCAGGCCATGCGCTCAAATTGCACATCCGCCGGGGGGCACAGGAATTAGACGTGACGTTCCAACCGGCTTGTTCCATTTCGGATGGCAAGTTTCGCGCCGGGCTTTGGATTCGGGACAGCTCTGCCGGCGTTGGCACACTCACCTTTTATGAGCCGGAAAGTAGGGTGTTCGCCGGGCTTGGGCACGCTATTTGCGATGTGGATACAGGGGAAGAAATGCCTTTGCTCGCGGGTGACATCGTGGATGCGCATATTAACGGCTGCTATAAAGGCACAAAAGGCGCGGCCGGCGAATTATGCGGCGTGTTTGGCAACCGCGTGATGGGATCGCTTGCGGTCAATGGCAACACGGGCGTGTATGGTGTGATGAATGCGGGAAATGCTCCCTCCGGGAAGGCAATTCCAGTTGCGCTGCGTCAGGAGGTGAAAACCGGCCCGGCGCAAATCATCTCCACTGTCGATGGAAAGGCGCCTCAGTATTATGATGTCGAAATTACAAAAATTTATTCCGGGCCTGACACACAGGTTAAGAATATGATTGTAGAAGTGACCGATTCAGCGCTGATCGAAAAAACAGGCGGTATCGTGCAAGGGATGAGCGGCAGCCCAATTATCCAGAATGGGATGCTCGTCGGCGCAGTCACACATGTGTTTGTCAACAATCCGCTGCAAGGCTATGGCATTTTTGCGGAAAGCATGCTGCATACCGCAGAAAACGTTGCGGCTACGCAGGAAAAGCAGGCTTCCTAACTCCTTTAAAACCGCAAAACATGCGGGCAATAAGTGTTTTCCATGTTTTACCAATTATTTTTGCGTTTTCTCTTGACTTTGGAATACAAACTTGTTAATATATGGTAGAAGTTGAAAGGAAGGTAGATAAAACATGGAAAAACCAATGAAAGTAATGCTCGCAGAAGAAGGAAGCGAATATGGACAGACCTGCGCTAATGTGCTGCGTTCCTATGGCTATGAGGTAACGCTTGTGCCGAAGGATGGCTCAGAAGTCATTTCACGGCTGCCGATTCACACGCCGGACGTGCTGCTGATGGATATGTTTATGCCTCACGTGGATGCACTCGGCGTGATGAAAGCGTTGCCAGAGCTCAAGCTAAGTAAACGCCCGCTCATTATGCTAACGTCGAGTGTGGATAATGCTCGGTTTGAGCAGGAAGTTTTGGCAGCCGGAGCAGATTACTATTTTCTTAAACCCTTTGATCTTGACATCTTGGCAGAACGGATTTCCCAGCTGACCGGCTGGAACACAGCCGGTCAGGAGAACATACGCAAGGTTTCAAGCGATGTGCAGGGAAACTTGGAAGTTGTGGTATCAGAAATTATGCACCAAATTGGCGTGCCTGCGCATATCAAGGGCTATCAATACCTGCGAGAGGCGATCATCCTTTCGATTAACGACAGTGAAATGATGAATTCTGTTACTAAGCTGCTCTATCCTACTGTTGCCAAAACCTTTAAAACCACTCCTTCCCGCGTGGAACGTGCAATTCGCCATGCCATTGAGGTGGCATGGGATCGCGGCGATGTGGATGTGCTGAGCTCTTACTTTGGCTATACCATTCAGAACTCGCGTGGCAAGCCTACAAACAGTGAATTTATCGCTATGATCAGCGATAAGCTCCGCCTTCGTATGAAGGTTTCCTAACATTTGATTTTTTCTGTTCTCATCCCACTCCTTTTTACAGGGGCCGCTGCTTTGCAATTGCTTTGGCAGCGGCTCCTGCTTTATTTTGATTGGGATTGCAGCTGATGTGGAAGTATGGTATGCTTTTTATCGTAAAGAATATTGCTAATCCAATGAGATTAGAGGAGGGGTTTTTATGGAGCATCCCGTTGTTCTTGCCCTGTTAGGCACGAGCTTTACCTTCTTGGCAACGGTTGCCGGAGCGGCAATGGTCTTTTTTGTGAAAAAAGAGGCGTCTATCAACACGCATAAGGCGTTTCTCGGTTTTGCGGCCGGCGTGATGATTGCTGCGTCTGTCTGGTCGCTTTTAATACCAGCAATCGATATGGCGCGTGAGCAGGGAAAAAACGAATGGCTGCCCGCTGTAGCCGGATTTTTGGCCGGCGGCGTGTTCCTGTTTTTGCTTGACCGGTTGCTGCCCCATCTGCACTTGGGGGCGGAAAAGCCCGAGGGTATGAAAAGCTCGCTTAAGCGCACGACAATGCTTGTGCTGGCCGTTACGCTTCATAATATCCCGGAGGGTCTAGCAGTCGGCCTTTCCTTTGCCGCTGCGGCAGAGGGCGGGTATGCTACGCTGGCGGGCGCGATGGCGCTGAGCCTTGGCATGGCGCTGCAAAATGTGCCGGAAGGGGCGGCCATTTCTCTTCCGCTGCAAAAAGAGGGTGTGTCAAAGGGCAAAGCGTTCTTATACGGTGGGTTATCCGGCGTGGTGGAGCCCGTGGCAGGTGTGTTCGGCGCGCTGCTTGCTATCTTGATCGCCCCGATTATGCCGTTCACCCTGTCGTTTGCCGCCGGCGCGATGATCTATGTGGTGGTAGAGGAGCTGGTGCCGGAAATGCATATGGGAGAACACAGCCATGCCGGTACGGCGGGCGCGATGCTAGGCTTTGCAGTGATGATGGTGTTGGATATTGCGCTGGGATAGTGAAAACCTGCTGTTGCTTGAGCTCTCGGATCAGTTTAAAAATCAACCGGCCTGATTGGATGAGATAGAAGGCCCGATAACAGTCGTTTTGTTCGATTTTTCATTAGAAAGAGTGCGCCTTCCCCTTCACTTTTCTCTGATATCATGTTAAAATATGACGCATACCA
The DNA here is from genome assembly GCA_900544375.1 of uncultured Oscillospiraceae bacterium. Taxonomy (GTDB): domain Bacteria; phylum Bacillota; class Clostridia; order Oscillospirales; family Acutalibacteraceae; genus Fimivicinus. The sequence goes on along the minus strand of UQUZ01000052.1, from coordinate 11,566 downwards.
ACAAAGGGGTGGGAGGATTGAAAGAAACAATTGCCATTGTGGATTATGGAGCTGGCAACCTGCAAAGCGTGAAAAAGGCGCTGGATTTCATCGGCGCACCGTCGGTGATCACCAAGGACGCCGAGGCGATCCGCTCAGCGGATGCGGTGATCCTGCCGGGCGTTGGTTCATTTGCAGATGCGATGGATTCCATGCGGGCCAGCGGCCTGACGGACACGGTGATAGAAGCGGCGCAGAGCGGCAAGCCTTTTTTGGGCATTTGTCTGGGGCTTCAGCTTCTGTTTGAGGCTTCTGAAGAGTCCCCCGGAGTGGCAGGGCTTGGCGTATTACAGGGCAAAATTTTACGCATTCCACAAAAGGATGGGCTGAAGGTGCCGCATATCGGCTGGAATTCTCTTTCCATCACCCAGCCGGAAGGGATTTTCCAAGGGATCTCGCAGGACGCTTACGTTTATTTTGTCCATTCCTATTATTTGCAGGCAGCGGATGCTTCCGAGGTAGCGGCGCGCACAGAATATGGCGCATTGATTGACGCGGCGGTTCAAAAGGGCGGCCTTTGCGCCACCCAGTTCCATCCGGAAAAGAGTGGTCGGGTTGGCCTGCAAATCCTGCGCAACTTTGCCGCTATGGCGGGAAAGGAGAGAGGCTAATGTATGCGAAGCGGATTATTCCCTGTTTAGATGTAAAAAACGGGCGCGTTGTCAAAGGCGTGAGCTTCGTCAATCTTCGAGACGCAGGTGATCCGGTTGAATGCGCGATTGCCTACGATCAAAAGGGCGCGGACGAGCTGGTGTTGCTCGATATCACGGCAACCCATGAGGGGAGAGGCACCATGGTGGAGATCGTCACACGCGTGGCAAATTCCATTTTCATCCCATTCACGGTTGGCGGCGGCATTTCGAGTGTGGAGGATTTCACGCAGCTTCTGCGTGCGGGTGCGGATAAAATCAGCGTCAATTCCGCGGCGGTTCGCAACCCGCAGCTCATCAGTGATGCGGCCTATAAATTTGGCAGCCAGTGCGTTGTGTGTGCGATTGATGCAAAACGGCGCGGTACGGGCGGCTGGGAGGTTTATCTCAATGGAGGCCGGATTCCGACGGGGATCGACGCAGTCGCATGGGCTATGGAGGCCGAGCAGCGCGGTGCGGGTGAAATTCTCCTGACCAGCATGGATTGTGACGGCCAAAAGCAGGGCTATGATCTTGCGCTGACGCGTGCGGTCTCAGAGCGGGTCGGCATCCCGGTGATCGCATCCGGCGGCGCGGGTGCAAAGGCGCATTTCTATGATGCGTTTACACAGGGGAAGGCTGATGCGGTGCTGGCCGCGTCGCTGTTTCACTTCAACGAAATTCCGATTAGGGAGCTGAAGGAATATTTGGGCGGGCGCGGTGTGCCAGTACGGATGGATTAAATAGAGAAACGGCCCGGCGGTCATAGACTGCCGGGCCGTTGGTATTTATTTTTAAAAGAGGGAATATGTAGATTGATGATCTGAGCTGGCTGTGTGATACGTTTGAACAGGGGGAGCGTCTAAAAACCCATCGTGCAAATATCGCAGCCATATCAAAAATTAGGAGAGCAATTCATCAGGCGTTATCCGAAATATTTTTGATAATAGAACCGGATTTTTGATCGAAGGCCTAAAAATGCCGCTCTCATGCTTCATGTAGGTATCTAAACCGATACCTGTTAGTTGGGCAACTTGCTTTTGAGATAGATTTTACTTTTTTCGGTATAATGATATTTTGTCCCCTAATCATGTGGTTTTCATGAAAATACTCTTTTCTATTCTTTTTGTATCACTTTTATAACCGATCTTACCACTTCAATCGCGTAGAATCAATAAAAAGTGCAAAAAATGATACAAACGCTAGAATGGAGAGAACAATTATGCCAAAGCCGCGTGGACAATTGGGAGAGAAAAACTTAATTGGTTCCCGGCTAAAGGAGCTGAGAAAGAGGGAGCATCTATCTCAACGGGATTTGGCACAGATTGTACAATTAAAAGGGTTTGATATTGATAAAAACGTCATTACTCGTATTGAAACCAATAAACGTTTCGTAACAGATATTAGGTTGCGCGCCATTGCTGAAGTATTTCAAGTGACCTATGAATTTTTAATGGATGGGAAAGAAGATTCCTAGGCTTATAAAAAAATAGCCGGTAGTTAACTGCTTACGTAAGAGATGCGTATCTCTGTGATTTATGTGGTGATGGCTGGTATTGCTTTGTTACTCGCTTCGCTTCGTAATAAAAAATCACGCCGCAAAATGCAAAAAAGCATTTTGCGGCGTGGTTGACGTTTTATCCATTCAGGCGGCATCGTTTTTATTCCGCTTTTCTTGCTTGGATCAGCGTTGCACCGTCAAAGCAGGCCAATGCCTCCACCGCCTGAAACCCGGCCCGTTCGAGCAGCTCTGTTTCATGCTCCAATGTCAACGGCGTATCAAAGTGCACGAACAGCCCCTCAGGGATGCCTTCCCGCGCGCGTTTCTGCGCACAAACATCCATGAGCAGCCTTTCTTCCTGCGCACAGCAGGCAATATAGTCGCATTCTAGATATAGGCCGCCAGGCTTCAAGGCCTGATACAGCTTTCGGAACAGCTCTTCCTTCTTAGCGGGCTGAAAGTGATGCAGGCTTTCAAACGATATCGCAGTGTCGAAGGCCTCCATGCCAAGCTCCGCCTCGAAATAATCCTCACAGCGCAAAGTGAGCAACGCGCTCGGGTGTTTTTGCCGGAGCACCGCGAGCATCGGTTCGCAAAGGTCGATGCCGGTTACGTGCAGGCCGGGAAAACGCTTCAAAATGGCATTTAGCTCCAGCCCTGTACCACATCCAAGATCAAGCAGGGAGCCGCAATTGTCTGGGATGCGCTCCGCCATGGATCGATAGGCCTCGTTCCAGCGCGCCATATGTTCCTCATAGGTGGATACCCGTTCCGTAAAAAAATTGCTCATCTCTTCTAGCGGATCATCCCGGGTTTCCGCAAGCCAGTGATTTAAGTCCGCCAAATAGGCGGGGATATTTTGTCGTATTTCAAAATGCATTGTTTTCTCCGTTCCCGATTCTTTTATTCTACTCGCTCCTCGATCGTGCGGCGGATCGCATCCGTCAGGCAGAGGGGATTCCCATGCGGACGGTCTGCATTCAGCGGAAAGATCATCACGCCGCCCAGCCCCATCTGCAAGGCAAAGGCCGTTTTATCCGCCACCATGCCGGGGCAGTTATAGTAGGCGTCCATTTCAATGCCGTCAAAAGTGATTTGCGGGGCATAATTCTGCCAATAGCCCACCTGGGCGTCTTTCCAGAGGGGCCAATACTCCCCCTTGTAGGTCGGGCGGCCATAGTAGGGGAGGCCTAGGTTGATCTGCTCTCGGCGGAATCCACATTTCTCCGCATATTCCACCGCGCGCACTGCGGCGCGGCCGAAGGAGGCGTGATAGCCGTTTATATCGTTGATGTCGTATGCCATGTAAGAGAGCTGGTCGATCGCCCGCACTGCCTCGGGCGAGAGATGAACCCCCCAATCTGCCAATGCGACCGCCAGGATCCTACCGTCCTGCATGAGCCGCTGCTTTAAGTTCACAAGAAATTTGCTGAACAGCGCCCATTCCCTTTTGCCCTTGGGGAATTCCCAGTCGAATTCAATGCCGTCGAGCTTCGCCTCCCGCAGGAAAGCGGTAAGCGCTTCGATAAGCGGTTCCATATGGTTTTCTAGGGATTCTACAGTGTCCTTCCCGGGCTGGAAGAAGGAGGCGAGCACTTTCACCGGTCGGCCGCTCTTTTCAATCACTTTGCGGGCTTCGGCGGCATGTTGAAACCAGGTCTGTTTGGCCTCCTCGTTTGTCTGCGAGGCGTCGCGGTAGTTAAACCATACGGCGCCGCCCTTCGACCATTTTAGCGTATCAAAAAGAATTACCTCGTTGACCGTTTCAAAATGCCGGGAGAATGCGTCGCGCCCCTTCTGTGTAAAAGCGAGGAATTCTTCTGTATCAAAGCGCATGTAGGCACTCACGCGGAAGGGTTGCTGCCGATGCTGTTTGGATAAATCGTAAAAAGAACACTCTGTCACCTTAGCGGCGCCCCAGGTTTTTAAAATGAGCAGGCGGTATTTTGTGGATTGCTGCGCCGGGAAGGAGCAGTAGCGGTAGCGCTCTACCTTATCGCTCTCATAAAAGCGGAGCCATGCGCCGTCTTTCCAGCATTCCAAGGCGAAATGACGGATGTGGCTGCCTGCCTCCCGCAGCACAAGGGTATTGACGCGCGTTTTTTTCGGGAAGGCAAACGTCATTTCAGAAACGCCTTTCCCAGCGCATCGCCATCCTCCCATACCCTTTGTGGCAAGAAAACCTTGCGCGGCCTCCAGATGAATGCTGGAAACGCAGGCGGCGGGGGTGCGCTTTTGCTCTGGCGGCATTTCGCATCCCGCCGGGTGTAGGTGCATGGAGGAGTAGAAGGCGGCGATACCAAGCCTTGTTGCAAGGTGGGAGAGCAGGTAACGGGTGCTGTTTTTCATCAGGGGCGGCCTCCATTTCATGATAGGTAGAAAAAAAGCCTGAAAACCATCCGGATGGCAGGCATCCGATCTGATTTTCAGGCAATGGGCATTCGATTAACGATCGGAAAGCGCGATATAAGGCCTGCGCGCTGCCACGTTGCGGTAAGCTGGGCGAATAATTTTGCCGGCGTTGATGAGCTCCTCAATACGGTGCGCGCTCCAGCCCGCAATGCGGGAGATGGCAAAAATCGGCGTATAAAGTTCCATTGGCAGGTCGAGCATGCTGTAGACAAAGCCGCTGTAAAAATCAATATTCGCGCTGACGCCTTTATAGATTTTGCGTTCTTCAGCAATGATTTGCGGGGCAAGCTTTGCAACGGTGGAATAGAGCTCATATTCATCCGTGCGGCCCTTTTCCTCAGACAGCCGCTCTACAAAGCCTTTAAAGATATTGGCGCGCGGGTCGGAGAGAGAATAAACAGCGTGCCCCATTCCGTAAATCAAGCCGGCGCAGTCAAATGCCTCTTTGTGCAGGAGCTTTTTGAGGTAAACGGCAACCTCATCTTCATTCTTCCAGTTTGCAATGTTGCGCTTCATATCCTCAAACATCTGCACAACCTTGATGTTTGCGCCGCCGTGCTTCGGCCCCTTGAGCGAGCCGAGAGAAGCGGCAACGGTGGAATAGGTGTCCGTCCCGGAGGAAGAGACGACGTGCGTCGTAAAGGTGGAGTTGTTGCCGCCGCCGTGCTCCGCATGGAGCACAAGGGCAAGGTCGAGAATTTTGGCTTCCAGCTCCGTATAGCTGCTGTCCGGGCGCAGGATGCGCAGAATATTTTCCGCTGTGGACAGCTCCGGCAACGGGTTATGGATAAAGAGGCTCTCGCCGTTGTGGTAATAATTGTAGGCGTGATAGCCGTAAACGGACAGAAGAGGGAAGGATGCGATCAATTGCAGGCATTGACGCAGCACGTTATCAATGCTGATATCGTTTGCATTGTTGTCGTAAGAATAAAGTGTCAGCACGCTGCGCGCCAGCGTATTCATCATATCAGAGCTCGGCGCTTTCAAAATCACATCACGCACAAAGCTTGGGGGCAGAGAGCGGTAGCGGGCGAGCAGTTGGGTGAATTCATCCAGCTGCTCCTTCGTCGGCAGGTCGCCGAACAGCAAGAGGTAAACGGTTTCTTCAAAGCCAAAGCGCTTTTCTTTCAAAAATCCGGCTACAATATCCTCAACATTCACGCCGCGGTAAAACAGCTTTCCTTCGCAGGAAACGGTCTGCCCGTCCACCTCCATGGAGGATTGAATTTCAGAAATTTCCGTAAGCCCTGTCAAAACGCCTTTGCCGTTTAAATCGCGCAGGCCGCGATTGACCTGATATTTTGTATAAAGCGTAGGGTCGATTGCGTTTTTGCTGACACACCGCTGGGCAAGTTCGTGAATCTGCGGCGTGATCTCCGAAAAGTCGATGTTGTTGGAATTGATCATATTGCTGACCATCCTTTCCTTGGAGACTGATAGGTTTGAATAGATTCTGAGAATCCGGCCCCCGGAGACCCTTTCCGCCCGGAAGCGCAAAACCCTGCTCTCTCTTTATTAAAAATATACGCCTCTATCATACCTTTTTTTGGCCGGGATGTCCAGCTTTTTATCCGCCAGGCAGGCGGAGGCGGCAGCGGATGGTCAGAATTTATGGCGCAAAACCTGCTGCGCATAGCATCGGAACAGGCAGAGCCATTGAATATATCGGATCGATGCGAGCGTCGTATCATGCGTCAGGCCGGCTTCTCCGAGTGCGCGGGAGAGCTGGCGGCGGGTAAATAGGCCGACGAGGCCGGTCTTCCCGTCATATGCTTTTGCAAGAAACGCCCGATAGGCTCGCGCTGAGGCGGCCGGCAAATCGGGGTGGGCCCGTTTGGCAATATGTAACATTACGATATCCACGGACGGCTTGGGATGAAAATCTTCGCGGCGGAAATGGTAGAGAATCTCCATTTTAAAAAAGGGCTTCAGGCTCAATGAACGCAGCGTTTCCCGCGGCTGTCCCATAAAGCGCTTGGCCGCCCCTTTTTCCAGGATCAGATATGCGTCCGTGGGAGGGGTGCGGCATTCTGTGAGGCGGCGGATGATATCCGTTGTCCGGCTGAAGGGGATATTGGCAAACACCTTGTAGGGCCCCTTTGCCGGTAGAGAAAAACTGCAAAAATCAGCGTTTCGCAAGGTCAAGTTTGCTGCGCCTTTGAATTGCTCCGTCAGGCGGAGATAAAGCGCCCGGTCCAGCTCCACTGCGGTCACATGGCAGCAGCGTTCCAGAAGGGCGCGTGTGATATGGCCCTTGCCAGGGCCGATTTCAATCACATGGTCGTTTTTCGTCAGGTTTGTTCGTTGAATCAGGCGGTGGATGATCGCCCTGCTTGTCAGAAAGTTTTGCGACGCCCATAGCGGCGGCATAGCCGTTGATTTTTCATTACGAGGCAACGCGAGTAACAAAGTATTTTTATTTTTGGGCATGAAAAAAACACCTCTTTCAATTTGCATTCCAGATCAGCGAAAAGGGCACAGCAACGCAAACCCTGCCTTGGGCAGAGGAGATTTACTGTACCCGTTTCAGCGAATCCGAATGCAAATTGCCATCAGGTGTTCTAAGCTCCTTTTGAAAGGTTTGGCTTCAGTCTAGCATGCTCCGCGCGCGGCGTCAACCCTCCTGGTTTTTGATTTGGCTGAGAGCTCCTTTTTCCAGCCGGGAAACCTGCGCCTGCGAAATGCCGATTTCCTTTGCAACCTCCATCTGCGTTTTGCCCTCCATGAAGCGCAGGTGGAGGATTTTTTTCTCCCTGGGGTTCAAATTGCTGATGGATTGACGCAGGAGAATTTCATCTACCCAGCTGTCGTCGCTGTTCTGATCGCCGATTTGATCCATGACGTAAATGGTGTCGCCGCCATCCGAATAGACCGGTTCATAGAGAGAAACCGGCTCCACAATTGACTCCATTGCAAGCACAACGGTCTCCTTGGGGAGATCTAGCTCCTTGGCGATCTCCTCAATGGTAGGATCGCGCTGTAATTCATTGATAAGGCGCTCTTTTGCCTGCATGGCGTGGTAGGCCGTGTCGCGCATGGAGCGGCTCACGCGCACGGAATTATTATCCCTCAGATAACGGCGAATTTCACCAATAATCATGGGGACGGCATAGGTGCTGAACCGTACTCCCTGATCCACATCAAAATTATCAATGGATTTAATCAGCCCAATGCATCCCACTTGAAACAGGTCGTCCAGGTTTTCCCCTCGGTTGACAAAGCGCTGTATTACGCTGAGCACCAGCCGTAGGTTGCCGCTGATAAGCTCGTCGCGCGCTTTCATATCGCCCTGTTTGATGCGGTGCAAAAGCTCCATTTTCTCGGATTCCTTCAAAACCTTCAGCTTTGCGGTGTTCACCCCGCAGATTTCAACCTTGTTGAATTGCATGTTGTTTTCCCCCTCGCCGGATCTGGTTTGCTTCTGCAAAGAATGTGCAGCAAAAAACCGGCGCCCTGGCCCCGTTTGGCATGCCGTGTGGATGGCGGCTTTGCGGATGCCTGCCGGCGCTTCCTTAAAATTATTACCAGCGGCTTTGATTTTCATGCGGGGGTGTGCAGATTTTGTTCTATGACCCGTTTGTACATGCATATCTATGGTGCGAGGGGCTGAGAATGCCCTGCAATGGAAAAAGGAGGTATTCATCATGGCAGAAGAAAAAAAAGCGCCGGCCATGCCGCACAACCTGATTTTGGAGGATCGGCGGACGCTGACTGTTTCCGGCGTGTCGGATGTGGATAGTTTTGACGAACAGACAGTAGTGGTTTTCACGGATATGGGGGAGCTTACTGTGCGCGGCACGGATTTGCACATCAACCGCCTGAGCGTGGAGGTAGGCGAATTGCTGATGGAGGGGCATATCAGCTCCCTGACCTATACGGATGAGCCACAGAAGGGCGGCGGGTTCTTCAGTAAGGTGTTCCGCTGATATGTATATGCTGACAATTGCCGACCAAACGCGCCTGTTTCTCCTGGCGCTTGGGCTCGGTTTTCTGCTGGGTATCGTTTATGATCTGTTTCGCGTTGTCCGCATGGCGTTTACCATGCGGCGCGTGGGGGTCTTTATACAAGATGTGCTTTTTTTCCTCACCTGTGCCGCCGCCACCTTTCTTTTTTTGCTTGCCGTCAATCAGGGGGAGATCCGTGGGTTTATCATCGCTGGGGAGGGCCTGGGGTTTCTGATCTATTATTTTTCCTTCGGCCTTTTGGCCGTGCGTGTGAGCAGTTTTTTGGTGCATGCGATTCATCGGTTGTTTTTCGTTATTTCCGTGCCTTTTCGCGCTCTTTTTCGCCTCTTGAAAAAGCTTTTTGTAAAAATTGGGATATCTGCAAAGAAAACCTCAAAAAAAATTGCAAAGAAATCAAAATTTAACTTGAAACACCATAAAACTTTATTGTATAATCTTAGAAAGAACGCTGGAGCAAACCGGAAACAAAAAAAGAAGCAGAAGCGAGAGGAGGGCGAGGGTTCATCATGAAGAAAAAAAAGAAGCGCAGAAACAGTGTGATTCTCGTCCTGCTGCTTTTTGCGGTTGCAGGAACGTTTGCTGTGCGGTTGGTTCAATTGCAGATTGGGATTCGGGAGCAGCGGCAGGCGTTGGATAACTTGCAGGTTGCCTATGAGCAGCAGCAGGAGGATAACAACGTTTTGCGCAAGAAGCTGGACAACGCGGATGAAGCGCAGTATATTGAGCGGGTCGCGCGCGACAGCTTGGGCCTGATTAAGCCTGGCGAGAAGGTCTATGTGGATGCGTCTCCGGGCGACTGATCCGTTCCTTAGGTTGTGAAAGAGATGAAGGAGGCTTGTGTTTTTTTTATGCAAGTAGAGGTTGGAGCAATAGTTGAGGGAAAAGTGACAGGTTTGACGAATTTCGGCGCCTTTGTCAGCCTGCCGGATGGCAAAACGGGCATGGTGCATATTTCAGAGGTCGCGCCGACCTATGTGAAGGAAATTCGTGATTATCTGACGGAAAATCAAGAGGTCAAGGTCAAGGTTTTAAGCGTGGGCGACGATGGGCGCGTCAGCCTTTCGATCAAGCGCGCCATGGAGCCGGAGCAGCAGCGTCCCCCTCAGCGGCAGCAGCGGCCGGGTGGCGGGCATCAGCGCCGTTCTTCCCCGCCGGTGTGGCAGGGCTCTAAGCCTGTGCAGACGGAAAACCTCTCTTTTGAGGATATGATGGCGCGTTTTAAGCAGGTGAGCGATGAAAAGATCACCGATCTCAAGCGCTCGTCCGAGAGCAAGCATGGCGGCGGATTTTCCCGGCGCGGCAATGGGTCCAACCGGTAAGGCTCCGGCAGCGGACGCAGCTCGATCGGCCGGACAGGCTGATGGGCGAAGCGTGTGGCATGAGCAGATTTTTTAACAAAAAACGGGTGTGCAGCCGCACACCCGTTTTCTATCTTTTATGCTTGTTCGTCAGCGGCCTGTACACCGCTGAGAAGGCCTCACGCCACATTGGGCTATGAAGGCCCGATACCCCTTAATTTGATCAGGGAAGAGCCAGCGGAATCTTGCAAAACAGGTGTAGATATGCTAAAATAACCCAACAGAAGCGGTTCTCTTCTGGCTGTTCCAGCAGCAGCTCGGATAGGGCTGCATTTGAGAACAATCAGATGAGAATCCAAAGGGGCGGGGCAGATCCGCCCCTTTGGATGTCTTTGAGGTTTTGCCTCCCATCTGATGACGAGAAAGGAAGTTTATTCCCTTTGGAGCAGATCGAACAGCGCAATAAAATGGCTGCGAAGCCTGTATTTCCCCTGCTGATGTCTATGGCCTTTCCACCGATGCTTTCCATGCTGGTGCAGTCGATGTACAATATTGTGGATAGCATGTTTGTAGCACGGTTCAGCCAAGATGCCCTGACGGCCGTATCCCTAGCCTTTCCGCTGCAAAACCTTGTGTTGGCAGTGGCGGTTGGCACGGGGGTGGGCGTGAATTCTTATATTTCGCGCAAGCTTGGCGCGCAGGATCAGGATGCGGCAAACGCAGCGGTGACCCACGGCTTTTTGCTATCCTTTGCCCATGCGGTTTTCTTTGTAATATTCGGCCTGGTTGCCATCAGGCCGTTTTTTCGGTTGTTTACGGATTCTGCCGAGATATTCAGCCTCGCGTGCGATTATAGCTATATCGTTGTGCTTGGTGCTTTCGCACAGTTGTTTCACATCATGGTGGAAAAGCTGCTTCAGGCGACGGGGCGGATGCTGGCCCCCATGTTGCTTCAGGCAATCGGCGCGATTGCCAATATCATTTTAGACCCGATCCTGATCTTTGGTTTGTTTGGCGCGCCGCGGATGGGCGTGCGCGGAGCAGCCGTCGCCACGGTGTTGGGGCAGGTGCTTTCGATGACGCTTTCGCTGTTGGTGTTTTTCTTGCGGGATCAGGATGTGCGTATGGATCTAAAAAAATTCAAACCAGATCTACATGCCGTCGCCCAGATTTATGCAGTGGGCGTGCCTACTATGCTGATGAATGCGCTTGGCTCTGTGCTGGTAACGCTGCTCAACTCGATCTTGATCCGTTTTTCAGAGTTGGCGGTGTCTGTGTTTGGCGTGTATTTCAAATTGCAGACCTTTGTGTTTATGCCGGTCAGCGGCCTGACGCAAGGCGCTTTGCCTATCATGGGCTACAATTATGGCGCACAGAACCAAAAGCGCCTGCTTGCAACCCTGCGCTGCGCCGTGCTGGTGGCGGTGGGGATTATGGCGGCAGGGAACCTGCTCTTTGCCCTGATGCCGGATAGGCTGCTCCTGCTCTTCGACGCTTCGCCGGACATGCTCGGCATTGGCGTGCCTGCGCTGCGCATCATCAGTTGCAGCTATGTTTTCGCTGCAATTGGGCTGATCCTTTCCAACCTCTTTCAGGCAGTCGGCAAAGGCGCCTACAGCTTGACTGTGTTTTTAATGCGGCAATTGATCGTCGTTGTGCCGCTGGCCTTTCTGCTCTCGCGGACAATGGGGCTAAACGGCATCTGGGTGGCCTTCCCCATT
>UQUZ01000051.1 GCA_900544375.1 uncultured Oscillospiraceae bacterium | reverse complement strand
GAGCCGACAAAGCCGACTGACCCGAGCGAGGAGCCGACGAAGCCGACCGACCCGAGCGAGGAGCCGACAAAGCCGACCGATCCGAGCGAGGAGCCGACGAAGCCGACTGACCCGAGCGAGGAGCCGACGAAGCCGACTGACCCGAGCGAGGAGCCGACAAAGCCGACCGATCCGAGCGAGGAGCCGACAAAGCCGACTGACCCGAGCGAGGAGCCGACAAAGCCGACTGACCCGAGCGAGGAGCCGACGAAGCCGACCGACCCGAGCGAGGAGCCGACAAAGCCGACCGACCCGAGCGAGGAGCCGACGAAGCCGACTGACCCGAGCGAGGAGCCGACAAAATCGACAGAGCCTACCACAGTGCCAAGCGGGCAGGCAGAGCCCTCCACAGAGCAGGGCGAAATCCCTTCTACTGGAGAGCCATTGGCCATTGCTGCGCTTGTGCTGGTTTCCGCTGCCGCTGCGACCGCAGTGCTTTTGACGCGGAAAAAAGGGCAGGATGATTCGATCGTAAGGTAAAACGGATCTTTGAATCGGGCCGCAGGAAACGCCCCTGTTTCCTGCGGCCTATTTTGCAGTGTTTTTTAAAGGTCGTCAGCATCCTGCACCGGCTGCTCATTTTGAATTCCCGTGCCGGTATAGCTGCCGAGCACGTCGGTTGGAATGCCCTGCGAAGGAGACTGCCAAATCTTAGCGAGCACTTCCGGTGGCAGGGCTGGATGGCGAGCTTTCTTTTTTGTAGGATCCATGATTCTACTCCTTTCAATGACTGTTTCAGAGAGTCCGTTTTAGTTTTTGTATCGGCGGCCTAAAGATCAGAGGAAAAGGCCGCATATATAGGTGGAAGTTACCAATTGCGCGGATTGCAAAGAACGGATTGACAAACCAGCGGCGAGCCTGTAAAATGAACTTATACATGCAGGGGGATTTCTTCTTGTATTTTTTAAGAACTGAATCTGAAGAGAAAGGATTGAAAAGTAAGTGACAAAGGGTAAAAAACTATTCAGCTTCCTGATGGCGCTTTGCATGGTGATGTCGATGAGCGGCATCGCGGCTCTGGCTGCGGATGATGTTCTCAAGCCGGAAGCCGGCCAGAATGCGGAGGTCGTCGCCCCGGCGACTGATGCCGTCAAGGCGCTTGCTGAGAAGTATTTTGGTGGCACAGAGGGATTTGCCAATTTTGTTGGCAGCACAGTGGGCCTGATCGTGACGGGCGCTAAGAGCGACAATCTCGCCAAGGCAATTGTTAACGCGGCTGAAAACGGCGTGATCATCGGCGATATTAGCCTGATGACGGATGCGGAAGTGAAAACGATGCTCGATCAGATCTATTGGGTTTATGCCGATAATCCGGGCTTCATCACCCAGACGGTCGACTGCATTAAAATGTATGTCAACTACGTGGACGCCTCCATTCATAAGGGCCAGGATGGCCCGAACCTTGGCATAATGCAGGTAAAGCTTGCTACCTACTATAGCAATTGGCTCAAGGAGCACTGCGTGCCGGAAACGACTACTGCCGCCCCGACGGAGGCGCCGAGTGTGCCGGTTGTTACTGTGCCCGTTGAGAATCCGCCTACCGGCGAATCCATTGCAATTTCTGCACTTGCGCTCGTCTCCGTGGCCGCTGCGGCTGCGTTTATCGTAACGCGCAAGAAGAATCGGGAAGACTAAGCGTTTTGATTGTTAGGAATGCCGCAGGGTGATAGGTCATCGCCCTGCGGCATTTTTATGAAGTAGCAAAGCAAAGCCTGCCGTAACCACACAGATCATAAAGATACACATCGCTTGCGCAAGCAGGGCGCTTGCGGCTAGTTTTTTATCATGACGTACGGGCGAACTGTGTTCGCCCGCAGGCCGGGGGAATCGCTTGGTAATTATATTTACAAGGGTCAAAAGCGGGCAAACGCAATTCGCCCCTACGGTGGAGTGTCAACCGCGGGTCCGTTCCCGATGTTTATTATAGGGATCAAAGAGGTGCTCCGCACGGATGAGAGCAGATGGTTACCGGCTATTTTTTTCTATCACAACCGGTAAAACAGCGAAAAAGCATGGTTTTTTAAAAGCCGGTATTTCCGCCGGTTGCTTTTTCAACAGGCGGCGTATACAATAGGGGAAGAAATCGCATGCTAGGGAGGCCGGGTTGCTCCGGAATTCTTTGGAAAGGAATGGATCAGATATGCGGAATCAGTGGAAATACCTGTTTAAAAGGGGCCTGATGTTGCTTGCCGGGAGCTGCTGCCTGATCTTACTGGCGTCGTGCGGACAGAATGGTGCGGAGGGGGCGCAAAGCCCACCCGAAGAGGCGAAAGCGCAGTTCAGCGATACAGGCATGACGGCGGCGGGCAAATTTTTTCCTTATGACGGCACGCTGGAGATTTCGCTCTGCGGCGCAGAGCTTGGCACATTGGATGGATTTGAAAAATTTACGCAAGCCGAAAATTTGGGCCTATGCAGCAATGGGATTTCTGATCTCGCCCCGCTGGAAGGGCTGGTAAAGCTGCGCGAGTTGAATTTAGAATCCAATCGAATTCATAACCTTTCCTATCTGAAGGGCCTGACCGGGTTGAATGTTTTGCTGCTTTCAGAAAATCAAATTAGCGATCTTACTCCGCTTGCAGGGTTGACCCATTTAATCGCGCTTTCCCTCAATCAAAATCAGGTGGCCGACCTTGCGCCGCTGAGCGGGCTTACACTCCTGAGCGACTTGTCGTTGGAGAAGAATCAAATCACGGATCTTTCCGCGCTTGCGGGGATGAACAAGCTGAAGCATCTCTATTTGGCGGACAATCAAGTGCGCGATCTCTCGGCTTTGAAGGGGATGGATTCTTTGCAGACGTTGGATTTGACAGGAAACCCCTTGGAGCAGGCTCAGGTGGAGGCCTTGCGGGAGGCGCTGCCAAAATGCGAGATCCAGTTTTGACAGGCGAAGCAAGGCTGTTGTCGGGAGAGCGGCTGGAAGCGCTGGGGGCGGGGCGGTTTGTGATCGTTTCCCACTCGCACGGGTTTGGGGCGGATGCGCTCCTATTGGCCGATTTTGCCGCGCCGCGATGGGGCGAGCGGGCGCTGGATTTGGGAACGGGATGTGGAATCCTGCCCCTTTTTTGGTGCCGGGAGGGCAAGCTGGCCCATGCAACCGGCTTGGAGATCCAGCAGGCGGGGCATGACCAATTTCGCAGGAGTATCCTTTTGAACCGTTTGGAAGGCCGCCTGTGCGCGGCCTGCGGGGATTTGAGGGATTGGAGGCCGTCCGCCGCTGAAAAGCTGTTTGACCTGGTCACGGTTAATCCGCCATATTTTCCACTGCGGGCAGGGGCTGCCTGCGCGCAGGAGCCTTTTCGCGTAGCGCGGCAAGAGGCGCAATGCACGCTTTCAGATGCGGTGCGGGCGGGCGCTCGATTAACGCGCTTTGGGGGCCGGTTCTGCCTTTGCCACAAGCCGGAGCGGCTATGCGATGTGATGTGTGAAATGCGCGCGCAGGGGCTTGAGCCAAAGCGGCTTCGTTTTGTGGCGCAGCGGCTCGCCTGTGCGCCCTGGCTTTTTTTATTAGAAGGGCGCAGGGGCGGAAAGCCAGGCCTTTCTGTTGAGCCGTTGTTCGTCGTAGAAGAAGAACCCGGCATATATTCATCTGAAATGCGCGCAATTTATGAGCCGGGCAGGGAGGAAGACAATTGAGCGGGATTTTATATCTGGTCGGCACGCCGATCGGTAATTTGGGGGATTTTTCCCCCCGCGCGGTCCAAACGCTGAAGGAGGCTGATTTTATAGCCGCTGAGGACACCCGGGTGACGCTGAAGCTGCTCAACCATTTTAGCGTCAAAAAGCCAATGGTGAGCTATTTTGAACATAACCGCCGAGAGCGGGGAGAGCAGATTGTGGCGCGGATGCTGGCCGGCGAGAGCTGCGCGCTGGTCACAGATGCAGGTATGCCCGCCGTGTCGGATCCTGGGGAGGATTTGGTGGCTCTTTGCCACGAGCGGGGCATCCGCGTGTGCGCCGTGCCTGGCCCGGCGGCCTTTGTAACAGCGCTCGCACTATCCGGCCTTCCGGCGGGGCGGTTCACTTTTGAGGGCTTTTTGAGCGTCAATAAGCGTAGCCGGAAGGAGCACCTCGCATCCCTTGCGGGAGAGGCGCGCACCATGATTTTTTATGAAGCGCCCCATAAGCTGCCCGCCACGCTGCGTGATCTGTATGCAGCTTTGGGGGATCGACGCATCGCAATTGTGCGGGAGATCACAAAGGTGCATGAAGAAGTGCTTCGCACCACGCTTGGTCAGGCAGCCGGGGCGTATGCGGATGGCGGCCTGCGTGGAGAAATCGTGCTAGTGATCGAGGGTGCGGAGGCCCCGGCGCAGGATGCTGTTCTGTTGGAGGATGCGGTTGAAATTGCGCGCGGAAGAATGGCGGCGGGCCAATCTGCAAGCGACGCGGCCCGCCAAACAGCACGCGAAACCGGCCTGAAAAAGGGCGATTTGTATAAGGCGCTGTTGGTGCCGCCTGTGGAAAATGAGAATTAGAACATAGAACGACCCTTTTGGGAGGCGACTGGGCGATGAATGTGTTGGCAGAGTATTGGTATTTATGGATTCTGCTTGTTATACTGGCTGTAGCGGCCTTCTTTGCTTGGAGCAAGGCGGCACAGGCGGCACGCAAACGAGGCGAAAAACGGGCGGAAATAGAGGAAAAGCTGAAATATGAGGCGCGGCTCAGAAAAGAATACGCGGTGTTAACGGCCGATGTGATCGCCGACGCTTCGCAGGATACCCTGCTGGACGGTGTGGTGTGCCATTTGCAGCAACGGCTCGAAAAGCAGGCGGATATGACGGCGGCCTTTCAGGCCTGCACAGAGCCGGAACGGGAGATGTATGCCCTTTATTATCTCTGTGAGGATGGCGTGCAGAAGCTCAGCCGCTTTTTTCGCATCAATGGCGAGCCGCTTCTCTCTCTCGCGCCCCGGGCGCTCCGGCATATCGATGCGCAGGAGGAAGCACGTATTGCGGCGGAGGAGTATGAGATGTTCGACGAGGGAAATGAGATCGTATCCATCGACCAGGGGCGTGTGGAGGCTCTTGACCATGCGTTTGCCGATGCCTTTCAACTGGAGCGGGTCAAATCCCTCGCGGCGGATTATATCCGGGCACATGCGCTCGCCTTTTTGCAGGAGAAGCAGGCATAACGGCGCCCCTGTTCCGTCCCATTTTTTAACGGTGATTTTTATGCAATTCTATCGATAAAATGGTTGACAGCGCAAGGGGAGTATTGTATAATAACGAAGTATCCGTAAAGGAAAACAACCCCTGCGATTTGCCGGAGGGAGGGAATTACAGATGAGCCAGGTCAAAGTAAAAGAAAATGAATCCTTGGATAGCGCCCTGAGACGGTTCAAGAGGCAGACGTCGCGCGACGGAGTCATTCAGGAAGTCCGCAAAAGAGAGCACTACGAAAAGCCCAGCGTGAAGAGAAAGAAGAAGTCCGAGGCTGCTCGTAAGCGCAAGTATAAGTGATTTGTTTTTAAAAGCGGGCTGCGTGCCCGCTTTTTCATTTGTGCGCCAAAAGGCGAACCCGCTGGCATCGGCGGAAAAGAAAGGAAAGCCGTTTCATGAAAAATCTTTTAATGCCACGCTACCGCGTGCGCCGCGTGACT
The DNA here is from genome assembly GCA_900544375.1 of uncultured Oscillospiraceae bacterium. Lineage (GTDB taxonomy): Bacteria > Bacillota > Clostridia > Oscillospirales > Acutalibacteraceae > Fimivicinus. Next base: position 13,013 of record UQUZ01000051.1, on the reverse strand, counting down.
GACTTAAAGGCGGATGAGCTTAAAAGGCTTGGAATCAAAGGACTGGCGCTCGATATCGACAATACCATTGCCTATGACAGCGTGTTAACTTTTATTGAGGGCGTGCCGGAGTGGATCCAAACGATGCGGGAGGGCGGCATCCGGCTTGTGATCGTATCCAATGCCCTGCCCGCCCGGGCGCGCAAAATATCAGAAATGGCGGGCGTACCGGCACTTGGTATGTCCGCAAAGCCGATGCCCTTCGGATTTTGGCGTGCGGCCAGGCGCATGAAAATCCGCGTGCAGGAGATGGCTGTGGTGGGCGATCAGCTTTTAACCGATATCCGGGGCGGCAATCTCTGTGGCGCTGTGACCATCTTTGTAGATCCTGCTCGCAAGGAAGAGCGCAATGTGAAGATTTTTGAAAGCCGCCGCAGGAGGGAGCAGCCGGTGTTGGAGGCATTCGACCGCTTGCATCCCACGGGCTTTTACGATTTGGATGCTTAAGCCTGGCTCTAGAAAGGAAGCGTATTGCCATGAAACTGCGTGTGATCAACGGGCCGAATTTGAATATGACAGGGCTGCGCGAGCCGTCCGTCTACGGGAGTGAGACGCTGGAGGATATCAACAATGAGCTGCGGGCGTTTGCACAGGAGCGAGGAATTATTCTTGATTTTTTCCAATCCAACAGCGAGGGAGAGCTTATCGGCGCTGTTCACGGCGTGCTGCTTGAGGGCTATGACGGCTGCGTGATGAATGCGGGCGCTTACACGCACTACAGCTATGCTCTGCGTGATGCAATCGCCGCGACGGGCAAACCATTTGTGGAGGTGCATCTCTCCAATATCCATGCGCGTGAGGCGTTTCGCCACACGTCCGTCATCGCGCCGGTGTGCATCGGCCAGATCGCGGGCCTTGGCAAGCTTGGCTACCGGCTGGCGGTTGAAGCGCTGGATGAATATGAGAAAACGGGAGTGGGCTCCCGGGAATAGAATATTGGAATGGTGAATCCTCCTATTTGTGTTTTGTGCTTATGAAGCATCCATTCCACTTATATTTTGGCCGGGCCACAGCTGTGTAACTGTGGCCCGGAGGAAGAAAGGACGGCTGATCCCATGCAGGAGAGGTTGCAGGCTTTGGCGCAGGCGCTTGCGCCCGGAGCTCAGGCGGCGCTGGTGGTAAGTGAAGAAAACAGGCGGTATTTTACGGGCTTTTCCTCCTCGGCAGGTGTGTTGCTCGTATCGCGCGGTGGGAGCATTTTTCTTACGGACAGCCGCTATATTGAAGCGGCGCGCCGGGCTGTGTCCGGCTGTGAGGTGGAGGAGCTGACCAATCTCTCCGCGCAGCTGCCCATGCTGCTGCGGGCAAACGGGATTAAGCGGCTCATGCTGGAGGCAGAGCGTGTTACGCTCAGCCAGGCGGCGCGCTATCAGGCGATGCTGCCGGATGTGGAGCTGGATACAGGCGATGGGCTGGATCAATCGATCGATTCCCTGCGCATGGTCAAAAGCGCAGGGGAAAAGGAGCAGATCATCCGCGCGCAGCGCATTGCGGAGCAGGCGTTTGACCATATTCTTACCTTCATCCGGCCGGGCGTGACGGAGCGGGAGATCGCGCTGGAGCTCGACCACTTTATGCTCTCCCATGGCGCGCAGGCGCTTTCCTTTGAAACGATCGCTGTGGGCGGCGTCAACTCCTCCATGCCGCACGGCGTGCCCTCCGAATACCGGATTCAATCCGGTGATTTTGTCACGATGGATTACGGCGCAGTGGTAGGCGGCTATCACAGCGATATGACGCGCACGGTAGCCGTGGGAGAAGTGGATGAAGAGCGAAAAAATGTGTATGATATCGTTCTGCGTGCCCAGCGGGCGGCGCTCGATTTCTTGCGGCCCGGCGTGGCCTGCATGGAAGCGGATCGCGCTGCGCGCGAGCTGATTACCCGGGAGGGCTATGGCAACGATTATCGCCATGGCACAGGCCACGGCGTTGGGATTGAGATCCATGAGCAGCCGGTTTTGTCGCCTGCGTCAAAGCAGGTGCTGGCTCCCGGCCATGTTGTCACGGTGGAGCCAGGGATTTACCTGCCCGGCCGGTTTGGCGTCCGTATCGAGGATATGGCCTTTCTTACGCAGGATGGCTGTGAAAATTTGACGAATGCGCCGAAGGATTTGATTGTTTTGCCTGTATAAGGCAGGTTTTCGCAGATAAGTCTTGAAAATTTTTAGGAAGTACGATAAACTAATATCGTTTCAAGTTATAATACGTTAATCGGAGGAATTTTAGTTATGGTATCAGCAGGTGATTTCAGAAACGGCGTTACGTTTGAGATGGACGGAAACGTTTATCAGATCATTGAATTCCAGCATGTAAAGCCCGGCAAGGGCGCGGCCTTTGTGCGCACAAAAATCCGCAACGTGATTGCCGGCGCCGTCACAGAGCGCACCTTTAACCCCACGGATAAATTCCCGACCGCTTATATTGAGCGCAAGGAGATGGAGTATTCTTATAACGACGGCGATCTCTATTATTTTATGGACCCTGAGAGCTATGAGCTGATCCCGATCAATGCAAGCGATTTGCCGGATACCTTTAAGTTTGTCAAGGAGAATATGGTCTGCAAGATTCTGTCCTATAAAGGCAATGTGTTCGGCGTGGAGCCGCCGACGTTCGTCACGCTGGAAGTAGCCAAAACAGACCCGGGCTTCAAGGGCGACACGGCCACCAATGCCACCAAGCCCGCCACGCTGGAAACCGGCGCGGAGATTCGTGTGCCCCTGTTTATCGACGAGGGTGAGATGATTAATATTGATACCCGTACCGGCGAGTATATGAGCCGTGCATAAGCGCCCTTTCAGGCGGGTATATTGAAATGGGGTCCTGTTCCGGGCATTTATGCGGCATGGCCGGATCAATCTATAACCTTTAAAAGGAGATTATCATGATGACAGTTACGGAAAAAGTGGCCTATCTCAAGGGCCTCGCGAAGGGGCTTGACCTTGCGCAGGACAAGGCGGAAACCAAAATGTTTGACGCGATTATGGAAGTGCTCGAGGATATGGCGCTTACCGTCTCCGATCTGGAGGACGAGGTAGCGGAGCTGGGCGAGCAGATCGACGCTGTTGATGAGGATCTCGCGGATGTGGAAGAGCTTGTTTTCGGTGATTACGACGACGAGTGCGATTGCTGCGATGACGATGACGAGATGTATGAGGTGGAATGCCCCGCATGCCATGAGACGATTTACCTCGACGAAAGTATCCTGGAGGATGGCGCAATCGAATGCCCCAATTGTGGCACTGAGCTGGAATTTGACTTTGATTGTGATTGCGACGACTGTGCGGGCAGTGATGAGGAAGACGATTGACCCCACGGCCAAGCGTTTTTTGAAAAGCAAAAAGCATGTGTGAAGGGGGCTGCTGCAAAATGCATTGCATTTTGCAGCAGCCCCCTTCGAACAAAACGGTTCTCCGCATCAAAAGGCTTTTTAGGGCCTCTGTGTATGGGTGCATCTGCGCCTTGTCACCCTTTTGGGGAGTAATTTTGATTTGGAATACGGTATTTGATGACGAGGCGTTACGAGGCGCAGGAAACAGCAAAAAGCGGGAGAATCAGGCAGGGGGAGCTTAGCATGATACGTAATATTGTTTTTGATTTTGGCAATGTGATTGGGCGCTACAATTCGGAGGAACTGATTGGCCGGTTTTGCCAAGCGCAGGCAGATCGCCAGGCGTTCCGTCAGGCCATTTTTTATGATTGGGCTTCATTAGATGCAGGCCGAATCTCCTATGAGGTTTATACCGCACAGGCGCTGGAACGGCTGCCCAGCCGACTGCATACGGCTGCCCGCGCTTTTTTTCGTGATTGGTACCGCTATCTGCCCTATATGGACGGTATTCCAGAACTGATAGCGGATTTAAAGGATCAAAATGTGCCGCGCTATCTTTTATCAAACGCATCTGTTTTTTTTGCACAGCATCTGGATTTTTATGACGCTGTACAGGGCTTTGACGGAATTGTCATTTCAGGCGAAGTGCAAATGGCAAAACCGGAGCCGGGGATTTACACCTATCTGCTGACGAAATATGCGCTTCGCCCAGAGGAATGCTTTTTTATTGACGATCTGGAGGAGAATATTAGGGCCGCCCGGCAGTGCGGGATGGAGGGCTACGTTTTTGACGGCGATACGCCCCGGCTGAGAAAAGCTATATTCTCCCGCTTAGGGCGGTAGCCTGCCCTTGCAAAACGGCGCAAAATGGGCTACGATTAACACATGATGTAAAAAGGGGGACTTGCCATGAAAATACAGGAATCGGGCGAAAATTATCTTGAGATGATTCTTATGCTAAAAAATGAAAAGGGCAGCGTGCGGTCAATTGACGTGGCGCATGCCCTTTCCGTTACCAAGCCCAGCGTTTCAAGGGCAATGTCCATTTTGCGCCAGGCGGGTCATATCACGATGGATGGGGAGGGTTTTCTGAGCCTGACGGCCTCTGGGCGCGAGATTGCGGAGCGGATTTATGAGCGCCATCGGCTTTTAACAGAGTATTTAACGGCGCTCGGCGTCAGCCCTGAAATAGCGGCGCAGGATGCCTGCCGGATGGAGCATGTGATCAGCCAGGAGTCGTTTGATAAAATCCGCGCGCATGTTTCAGGCGGGAAATTGTGATCGAGAATGAAACAGAATTTATATGGAAAAAACGCCGCCCAGATGCTGAGCCTACGTTTTCAGACGCAGCATCCAGTGGTCGCGCTTTTGTATTATTGTGAAATGTTTGCTGCGCTGTTTCTTTTTGATAGCTTGTTCTACACCGCTGTGATTTTGATCTGGATGATGCCGCTTGCCTGCCGGACGGCGGGTATACAGAAAACACTGCGCCTTTTGGGCGGTGCGGTTTTGCTGGGCGGGCTGCTTTTGGTGTTGAATCCGCTTTTGAATAGTGATGGGATTCATATCCTGTTTTATCTCGGGGAGCGTCCGGTAACGATGGAATCGCTGCTCTACGGCGCGCATAATCTGCTGCTGATTGCGGCGCTGCTAATGGTGTTCCCCTCGTTGAATGTGCTGCTGGACAGCGAGCGCATTTTATTCCTCTTTTCCCGCCTGATGCAGACGAGCGCGCTGATTTTGAGCATGTCCATGCGTTTTGTTCCTCTGCTTACCCGCCGTGCGCGGGAATTGCGGCAGCTGCACCGGCAGGATGGAGAAGGCCTGCCTGCACGATTGAGCCATGCAGGGAAGTTGCTCGGCGCGCTGCTGGATTGGACGATGGAGGAGGGCATGCAATCCTCCCGAACACTCCGGGCGCGTGGATACGGCGCGCAGAGCCGAAGCTTTTATGGAGTATTCCGCTTTACCGCCCGCGATGCAGGAGCAAGCTGCTTGTTGTTGACAAGCTTGGGCTTGATGATTGGCCTGCGCATCCTTGGCGCGGGGAAATGGCTTTATTTTCCCGCCTTTGAGGCGCCGCATATGGATTTTCTCCAGGCGGCGGGCCTTACCGTGCTATGCCTTACGTGCGGTTATCCGTTCCTACTGGAGGCTGGAAGCCGGACGCTATGCTGGATTGCCGCGCACAGAAGGAGGGAGCTTCTTGTCTGATCAACAGCAGATGATTGCGCTGCGGGACTATAGCTTTACCTATGCGATGGGGATAAAGCCTGCCCTGCGGCATATTTCCCTGGAAATCCAGGAGGGGGATTTTATCGTCCTCTGCGGTGCGTCCGGCAGTGGAAAAAGCACTTTGCTCGAAGTGCTGAAGCCGGATATTACCCCCTGCGGGGCCTCAGAAGGGGCGATTGAAACAGCACTTTCACCGCAGGAGGCAGCAATTGTTTTTCAAGATCCGGAATCGCAGTTGCTGACAGCTAGCGTGCTGAGCGATTTGGCGCTTCCAATGGAAAACTGCGGCTTGCCGCCTCAGATCATGCGCCGCCGTATGGCGGAAACGGTGAGCTTTTTCGGGCTCGAACATTTGCTGCACAAAGGGCCGGAGCTTCTCTCCGGCGGGGAGAAGCAGCTAGTTTCCCTTTGCGCTGCGCTCATGATGCAGCCGAGGCTGCTGCTACTTGATGAGCCTACCGCGCAGCTCGACCCGATTGCGGCGCGCGCTTTTTTTGATATGCTCCGCCGTGTGCATGAGGAGCTGGGGATTACCGTTGTGCTGGCGGAGCACCGGCTCGATGAGGCAGCGGCGCTTTGCAGCAGCCTAATGCTCCTGCAAAACGGCGAAATACGATATAGTGGAGCGCCGGAAAAGGTCTTTCGACGGATTTGGCGCGAGCAGGATGCAGAGTTTCTTCCGTTTGTGCCGCAGCTGCCGCTGTGTTCTTTGGCGCTGGATGCGGAAAAACCGCTCGCCCTGACGCCGCCTGCGCTGCGGGAACGCATCCGTCCTCTTTTGCCGGGGGGCTGGAAAAAGGAGGCGTCTGGGACGGAACCGTCCTATGGGAAACCGGTGCTTTTCTTTCGAGATGTGTGCTTTGCCTATGAGAAGGGGGAACCAGTGCTGCAAAATCTGCGCATGGAGCTTAGAGAATGGGAGCTCCTTTGCCTGCTCGGCGGAAACGGCAGCGGGAAGAGCACGCTTTTGAAGCTTGCTGCGGGAATTTTGACGCCGCATGCAGGGTGGGTTCAACGGAGAAAAGGCTTGCGGATCGGTTATTTGCCGCAAAGCTTGCAGGCGTGTTTCCTGGCCGATACGCTGGCGGAAGCGCTTGCTGACAGCCGCCGGCGGGGAGGCTGCTCCGTAGAGGAGCAGGAGCGCATGGTGGCCGCCTTTGAGCTGGAGGCGCTACTCGGCCGCCACCCTTATGATCTCAGCGGTGGAGAGCAGCAGCGGGCGGCCTTTGCTTCACTTTTGCTTCGCCGCCCGGATGTGCTGTTGCTCGATGAACCCACGAAAGGGCTTGACCCAGCGGCGAAATCTTTTTTGGGAGAGATGCTGCACCGGCTGCACATGCCGGTTTTGCTTGCTACACATGATATCGCCTTCGCGGCAGCCTTTGCGGACCGCTGCGCCATGCTCTTTGATGGCGCGCTGGCAGATGCCTCTCAGCCGCGCAGATTTTTTCAAGGAAGCCGGTATTATACCACTGTGATTGGCCAAGCGCTTTCTCCTCTTGGCTGCGATGCGATTTTATATGAGGATGTGCTTTCGTTATGCGGGCGAAAAGAGCGGGAATGACACTGGGCGGCGGTTGCCTTGCGGCGGCGCTGCTGGCGGCGTTTTTGCAGAAAGGGGAGGGCTCCTTTTTGCCCGCGCTGCTGCTTGCGGTGAGCGGGGTGCTGTTGGTGCTTTTTGCGGGCTTTGAGCGTAGCCGTGCAGGAGCGCAGGCGGTGGTGCTGATCGCTCTGCTGTCGGCCGTTTCCTGTGCGGGCCGGGTTTTATTCGCGGGCCTTCCAAGCGTGCAGCCTTCCTCGAGCCTGATTATTTTGACGGGGATCGTATTCGGCCCGCAGGCGGGGTTTATGACGGGTGCGATGACAGCCCTGACCTCCAACATGCTTTTGGGGCAAGGGCCGTGGACGGTTTGGCAGATGGCGGCTTGGGGGATGATGGGGCTATCCTCCGGCTTGCTTCAGCGACTGCTAAAACGTCACGGGCTCCTGCTTTCGCTGTATGGATGCGTATGGGGCTTTTTATTCGGCTGGTTTATGAATCTCTGGACGGTATCCGGTGGCTTTTTCGGGCCGTTTTCCCTGCGGGCGGTGGTGGCGGCATGCGCGGCCTCTCTTCCGCTTGATTTGGCTCATGCGGCCTGTAATTTGCTGCTTCTCCTTTTGTTCGCAAAGCCGTTTTTGCGGAAAATGGAACGGATTGCCGTAAAATATGGGCTTAAACAGCAAATTTAAAGCTGTTTTGAAAAGGAGAAAACAAAAAGGTGGGAACCGCCAGTGCGGCTCCCACCTTTTGTGATATGAATTTATTGGCGTGAAAGCGTCAAACGCTGATCTCCACCTCAAGCCCTAGCTCATCTGCACAGCGGTCGAGAATCGGGCGGATGTGTTCCGTTATAAATTCCTCCGTTTGCTGCGGGGCGCGGCCGACAAAATTCGCCGGATGCATGAGGGCCTTCAGCTCCTCAAGCGTGGTGCCAAAGAGCGGATCGTTTGCAATGCGTGCGAGCAAGTCGTTTTCACCGCCCTGCTCTTTGACGACTTTCCCGGCCGCCATGGAGTGCACACGGATTGCCTCGTGCAGCTCCTGCCGGTCGCCGCCGCGCTTGACGGCGTCCATCATAATGTTTTCCGTCGCCATGAATGGCAGCTCGGCCATCAGCCGCTTCTCGATGACCTTTGGATAGACTACCAGCCCGCTGACCACGTTGATATACAGCTCCAGTATCGCATCTGTTGCCAGGAATCCCTCCGCCACGCTGATGCGTTTGTTTGCGGAATCGTCAAGCGTGCGCTCAAACCATTGGGTAGAGGCGGTCATTGCCGGGTTCAGCGTATCCGCGACCACATAGCGGGCGAGGGAGGCAATGCGCTCGCTGCGCATGGGGTTGCGCTTATAAGCCATAGCAGAGGAACCAATCTGGTTCTTTTCAAATGGCTCCTCCACCTCCTTGAGATGCTGCAAAAGCCTTAAATCGCTCGAAAATTTGGCTGCGGATTGTGCAATGCCGCTCAGGACGGAAAGAACCTGGCTATCCACCTTGCGGGGATAGGTTTGGCCGGAAACCGGGAAACAGGCCGCAAAGCCCATTTTCTCCGCAATTTTTTGATCAAGCTGTTTTACCTTGCTGTGATCGCCATTGAACAGCTCCAAGAAACTTGCCTGCGTGCCCGTGGTGCCCTTGGAGCCGAGCAGCTTCATCTGCGAAAGTTGGAATTCAAGCGATTCAAAATCAAGCAGCAAATCTTCCAGCCACAGGGAAGCGCGCTTGCCGACGGTGGTCGGCTGAGCGGGCTGGAAGTGAGTAAAGGCGAGGCAGGGCAGGTCTTTATACGCCAGCGCAAACTGCGCGAGCTTATCCATGAGGTTCACAAGCTTTTTGTGAATCAGACGCAGGCCCTCGGCCATTGTGATGATATCCGTATTGTCGCCCACATAGCAGGATGTGGCGCCTAAATGGATGATTGGCTTTGCCTTGGGGCACTGCACGCCATAGGCATAAACGTGGGACATCACATCGTGCCGCACCAGCCTTTCACGCTCCTGGGCAATTTCGTAGTTGACGTCATCCTGATGTGCTTTCAGTTCGGCGATCTGCTCATTTGTGATCTCCAGGCCGAGCTCTTGCTCACTTTCAGCGAGCGCAATCCAGAGCCGCCGCCAAGTGCGGAATTTGAAATCCGGGGAGAAGATATATTGCATCTCCCTGCTGGCATAGCGGGAGTTGAGGGGGGATTCGTAACGATCTTTCATTCAATGCCTTCCTTTCCTAAAACGGGTGCGTTTAGAGACGAATTATGTCCGGCGGCATGCTTCGTGTTTTTCGTGATCCTACCAGCCGGCTGCTTTGAGAGGAAATTGCCGTTGATTTCATCCAGCGGAATGGGGTATTCCCCGGTAAAGCATGCGTCGCAGAAGGTGCGTTCCTCCGTGCCGACGAGTGCATACAGGCTTTCGCAGCTTAGAAAGCCTAGGCTATCTGCCCCAATGGCTCGACAAAGCTCATCCACCGTGTGGCGGTTGGAGGTTAGCTCTTCGCGCGTGGGAATGTCCGTGCCGAAATAGCAGGGCCAATGGAGCGTTGGGGAAGAAATGCGCACATGCACCTCTTTTGCCCCCGCCTTTTTGAGCGCCCGGATAATGTTCGCGCTCGTTGAGCCGCGCACAATGGAATCATCCACCATGACGATGCGTTTGCCTGCCACGCTTTGCCGCAGGACGTTTAATTTGATGTTGATGCTGGCCTCCCGCTCGCCCTGCTCCGGCTTGATGAAGGTGCGGCCCACGTAATTGTTGCGCACGAAGCCAGCCTCATAGGGAATGCCGCTCTCCTGCGCATAGCCGATGGCGGCATCCAGGCCGGAATCTGGCACGCCGATCACGATATCAGCCTCCACGGGATGCTCCTGTGCCAGCAACGCCCCCGCGCGCAGCCTTGCTGCGTGGACGCGCACGCCGTCGAGCGTAGAGTCGGGCCGCGCGAAATAGATATATTCAAACACACACATGCGCCGAGGTTGCTCTGCGCAATGGGTGCGTATACTGCGCAACCCACCGGCATCCACGACGACGACTTCGCCGGGCTCTACATCGCGGATAAACTCTGCATTGACAGCATCAAGCGCACAGGTTTCGGATGCAATCACGTAGGAACTGCCTAGGCTGCCGATTACAAGCGGTCGGAAACCGAACGGATCCCGGGCTGCAACCAGCTTTTGCGGGCTCATCACCAACAGGGAATAAGCACCCCGGATGCGCCCCATCATGCGCACTACAGCCTGCTCGACGCTTCCCGCCGCAATGCGCTCCTGCGCGATCACATGGGCGATCACTTCAGAGTCAATTGTCGTCTGGAAGATCGCGCCTCCCCCTGCAAGCTCCTCCCGCACGGTTTCGGCATTCGTCAGATTGCCGTTGTGTGCGATAGCAAGGCGGCCTTTTACATAGCGCATCAGAAGCGGTTGGCAATTTTGCACGAGGCTCCCGCCCGCTGTGGAGTAGCGGACGTGGCCGATTGCGGCCTGCCCTGGCAGAGAGGCAAGCACGCCTTCATCGAACACCTCGCTGACCAGACCCATAGCCCGATGAACGCTCAGCACGCCCTGGTCGCTGACCGCGATGCCGCAGCTTTCCTGCCCGCGATGCTGTAGGGCGTAGAGGCCGTAATAAACGGCCTGCGCCGGGGGCGTTTCCAGATCGCCGTAAATGCCAAATACGCCGCACTCCTCGTGCAGCGTGTCAAAGGGCGGCCGGTTTCTCAAATGCGTTTCCTCCAAACAGTATCGATCACAGATGCCGGCGCGCCGGCATCTGTGATTTAAAATTTGATTTATTTCAGGCCCAAGCGCTTCGCCATCTCATCATAGGCCTCTTCTACACTGCCCATATCGCGGCGAAAACGGTCCTTATCGAGCTTTTCATGTGTGGTCATATCCCAAAAACGGCAGGTGTCGGGGGAGATTTCGTCCGCTAAGATGATCTGGTCATGATAACGGCCGAACTCGAGCTTGAAGTCGATCAGCTCCACGTTGACGCTGGCAAAGTAGTTGCACATGATTTCATTGATTTTGAGCGCCATGGAGCGGATGGCATCGATATCCTCCTGCGTTGCAAAGCCGCATGCGATCGCGTGGGAATCATTGATCATCGGGTCGCCGAGCGCATCGTCCTTATAGCTGAACTCGAGAACGGGGCAGAGAAGCTGCGTGCCCTCTTCCAGGCCGAGCCGCTTTGCCATGGAGCCAGCCGCCTTGTTGCGGATGATAACCTCTAGAGGGACGATCGTAACACGCTTGACCGCAGTTTCACGATCGCTGAGCTCCTCGACGAAATGCGTGGGAATCCCTTCCTTTTCGAGCATCTTGCACATGAAGTTGGACATTTTGTTGTTGATGACGCCTTTGCCGGTGATCGTCCCCTTCTTTAACCCGTTAAAGGCGGTTGCGTCGTCTTTATAGTCGACGATCAGGATATCCGGGTCCTGCGTCGCATACACCTTTTTGGCCTTGCCCTCGTAAAGCATCTCTTTCTTCTCCATGAATACATCCTCCGTTTGATATAAAATATTTTGGATCAACAGGATTAAAAATGAGAAAACCGGAAACCGCAGCGCTGGAAAGCGATACGGTTCCCAGATTCTTGTTTAAAAAACGCTGGCAATGCGTTCGATTGCTTCCACAGTGCGCGCCGCGTCGCCGAATGCAGTTAGGCGGAAATAGCCCTCGCCTGCCGGGCCGAATCCGGAGCCCGGCGTGCCGACAACCTGCGCCTTTTCAAGCAACTGATCAAAAAATGCCCAGGAGGTGAGGTCATCCGGTGTTTTGAGCCAGATATAGGGGGAGTTCACTCCGCCCCAAGCTTGGAAGCCTGCGCCGCGCAGCCCCTCCGCAATCACGCGGGCATTTCGCTGATAATAACCAATGATTTTGCGCACCTCGCGCCGGCCTGCATCAGAATAAACCGCCTGTGCCGCGCGCTGGGTAACATAAGAGACGCCATTGAACTTGGTTGCTTGCCTGCGCGCCCAGAGGTTGTTGAGAGAAACGCCGTTTCTCTTCAGCTCTTTGGGGACAACCGTGTAGGCACAGCGTACGCCCGTAAAGCCGGCAGTTTTGGAATAGCTTCGGAATTCAATCGCACAGTTTTTTGCACCCTCGATTTGATAAATACTGTGGGGAATACCCTCCTGTGTGATATAGGCTTCGTAGGCGGCGTCGTAGAGGATCACGCTGCCTTCGCGGTTTGCATAATCGACCCACTGCTTCAGGCCGTCAAAGTCAATGGCCATACCGGTGGGATTATTAGGAAAGCAGAGATAAATCAAATCCGCATGCTCCGTGGGGAGCTCCGGCAAAAAATGATGCTCTGCCGTGCAGGGTAGATAGACAAAATTGCTCCACCGGCCGTTTGCCAATAGATCTCCGGCTCGCCCCGCCATTACATTCGTATCCACATAGACCGGATAGATCGGGTCGCACACCGCGACGGTATTCTCCACCCCGAAGATATCTCCGATGTTTCCAGTGTCGCTCTTCGCGCCGTCGCTGACGAAGATTTCATCCGCGGCAAGGGAAACGCCGTAGGCGGCAAAATCATATTTTAAAATTTTATCCAAAAGGAAATCCTGCCCATACTCCGGCGGGTAACCGTGGAAGCTTTCCTCCTGCGCCATTTCGTCAACAGCCTTGTGCATCGCATCAATGACAGCCGGAGGCAAGGGGCGGGTGACGTCGCCGATACCCAGGCGAATGATATCCGCCTGGGGGTGCGCCTGCTGATAAGCCGCTATTTTTTGAGCGATGGTGGAGAAAAGATAGCTACTTGGAAGCTTCAGGAAATTTTCATTGATTTTCATCGGTCCGATCACCCTTTCTTTAAATTGTTACAAAGTGGAAAACGGGCTATTGCCCGAAC
>UQUZ01000050.1 GCA_900544375.1 uncultured Oscillospiraceae bacterium | reverse complement strand
AATCGCCCTGCGACCCGCCACACCGGCAGGCAAATGCACAGCAACCTCTCCGCAGCCCTTATGCTTTTGCAAATTTTATTTCTTTGCAACAGCTTCCTTGAGCGCCTTACCTGCCTTGAACGCCGGCAGATTGGAAGCGGGAACGATCATCGCTTCGCCCGTTTTGGGGTTACGACCCTGCTTCTCAGCGCGTGCACGAACCTCAAATGTGCCAAAGCCAACAATCTGAACCTTATCGCCCTGAGCAAGCGCATCGGTAATGCTGTCCAACACTGCCGCTACGGCCTTATCGGCATCCTTTTTGGAAAAATCCGCCTTTTCGGCGACTGCGTTTACAAGCTCTGTCTTATTCATTACTGATTTCCTCCACTTTCAAGAAATATTTATTAATCCATGAAATAGCAATTATTTCATTTGGATAGCAAATCAAGCTTCGCCTCATCCCACAGAGCGTCTAGCTCGCTCAAGGACAGTTCTTCCAGCTTGAGGCCTCGCTCACGCGCCTTTTCCTCCACACAAGCAAACCTGCGCATGAACTTATCCGTCGCTGCGGTGAGCGCTTCCTCCGCATCGCAGCCGACGAAGCGGGAAACATTGACCGCGCTGAAGAGCAGATCGCCCAATTCTTCAGCGATCTCTTCCTCACTGCCGCTTTCAATAGCGCCGCTGAGCTCAGAGGTTTCCTCATACAGCTTGTCCACCGCGCCGGAAATATCCGGCCAGTCAAAGCCGACTTTCGCCGCCTTTTTTTGCACTTTCGTGGCGCGCATCAGGGCCGGCAGCTCACGCGGGACAGAGAGCATCGTTTCCGTCTGGCTCGTTTGCCCCTTGGAACGCTTTTTAATATCATCCCAATTGCGCAGAACCTCCTCGGAGCCCGTTACCTCGACCTCGCCGAACACATGCGGATGCCGCTCAATAAGCTTTTTGCACACGCCGTCCGCCACGTTTTCAAAGGTGAAGGAACCCTCCTCCGCCTCCATCTGGGCATGAAAGACGACCTGCATGAGCACATCACCCAGCTCCTCGCAGAGCAAAGCCTTATCTTGCTGATTGATCGCCTCAATTACCTCATAGGTCTCTTCGATCAAATTTTTTTTGATGCTTTCATGCGTCTGCTCCCGATCCCATGGGCAGCCGCCCTCGGAACGCAGGCACTGCATAATTTGAAGCAGATCGCCGATCCCATAAACATCCTTGAACGAAAACCCATCGATCATTTGCAGCCCTCCCCGCATGCAGGAAAAATGCGACATGAGTATATTACCCCATCAGGCCGTATTTTTCAAGTATTTTAGCAATTTTTTCTCCCTTGGGCAGCATGGCAACGTCATCCTTTGAAATCGCGCGGCTGAATAGCAGCGCCACCACATAAAACGCTACGGCAATCATAACCGCAATCAGCACAGACATATTGCCTGCGCTGAGCATGCTCTTGCCGAACAGGCCGCCCGCAGGCCAGATGCTGCCGAGCAACGTACTCAGGATGCCATAGCTTGCAAAAGCCGCCACGCCGCACACCACTGAGCAAAATGCCGGCTTCAAGAAAACGGAGATTACATTGATACGCACTTTCGAGACATGAAGCAGGAAATACAAGTTGATTGCAACCACGACAACATAGCATAAAATCGACGCATACGGCGCGCCCTGGATATTGATTGAGGGGATGCCAACCAGCACAAAGTTGCCCACAATCTTGATCGCGGCGCCGATCAAGAGTGATTTCACCGGCACATCCGTGCGGCCAATCGCCTGCAACATGTTGGTAATCGGCGCAGAGAGCGCCATAAGCGCTGTGGAATAGCCATACGCCTGCATAATTGGCACGGCAACAGGCACCAAGTATGGGCGGCTACCATAGAGCAGCATCAAAATTGGCTTTGCCAGCACCGCCATGCCGATGCCGGCGGGCAAGCCGATGAGCAGCGTCAGCCGCAGCACGGATTCAATCGTAACCCGGCTCGTTTTATGATCCTTCGTCGCCCATGCGGCAGAAAGGACGGGCAGTGCACTCACTCCGAAATTCATCGTGATCATCGGCACCAGGTTTTTAAAATTAATGGCGGCAGAATAGCAGCCGTAGAGATAATCCGTCACGCTGTCATCCGGCGTGCCCGTACCGAGCAAAGATTCGGCATACATCGACTTCATAATGCCCGCGGCCGCCGGATCGTTCATAATGCTGGCAAGACGAGCGCGCAACATGCCTGCGTCGATAATATTCGTCACGTTCGTGATGAGGGAGCTTGCAACGACGGGAATAGCCAGCGCAATCATCATCTTGGCGATCTCCTGGCCGCTGAGCGGTTTCGGGGAATTGACAAGATCGGTGCGGGTAAAGCCGTCTCCCTTCACTTTATACCGGAGAAGCAGGTAGAAAAAGCCGATCATTGTGCCGATCGTAACGCCCATAACGGCTGCCGCCGCGGCATACGGATATATTTCCGCCATGGCCTCATCCATATTCTGCACTGCTTTGCCGAACACTACCCCGCCGGAGGCGAATTGCGCTTTGCCTGCCCGGATGACGCCATAGGAAAGCAACAGCCCCAAAACCAGTTTCCCCAGCGCCTCAATAACCTGAGAAACGCCCGTGGGCACCATATTGCTCAGGCCCTCATAATAGCCGCGATAGATAGACATCGCGCAGCAGAAAAATACAGCCGGCGAAATGGCAAGAATACTATAAAACGTATTGGGGGATTTGCTGATCCAAAAGGCATAGGGATACGCCAGCAGCAGCATGACCGCCGTGCCGACGACGCCGATGATAATAAACAGGCGAAATGATACCCGGTAGGTCTGGCGGGCGTTACGGTAGCGATGCAGCGCCACATCCTGCGACACCATCTTCGCCACCGCGATCGGAATGCCCGCCATAGAAATGGAGACAATGGGGGTATAAACATCATACGCTGAGCTGAAATATCCGAGGCCCACCTCGCCAAGCATGGCGGTCAGCGGGATTTTATAGAGCACGCCGATGACCTTGACGATGAGCGTGGTAATCACAAGGGTGATCGCGCCGTTGAGCATCGTCTGCTTTTTATTCGTCGGCAAGCGCAACACTTCCTATCCTGTAAAATAATTCTGTCTCCTTACACCGGCCAGAGAAAGTTCAGCGGATACGGCCGCTGGCAAAACGGCACGCCCCGCATACAGGCATATTAGTCTTCCCCCTGCAAGCGTGCACCGCATTGGGAACAAAACACTGCCTCCGGAGCATTTGCCGCAGCGCAAGCGGGGCATGTCACACGATTACGCAGCTCGTTGATCGTCTCTTTCAAATCTTTGATTGCGGCATTTGCCTCGTCGATCTCATGCACCAGCTCCTGCTCTCGCCCGGGATCGGTCGTGCCATTTTCCAAATAATTGTAATACAGCATCCCAAGGGCAGCATAACTGTCATTCAGCTTATTTTCCAGCTCGGCAATATTCAGCTTGTTCCGAGAGAGATCCAAAACCTCCTCTGCCTTTTTGCCAACGTTTTTGGCCGCGGATTTTGCGGTATTGACCGCGTTTTCAAACAGTCCCATTGCAAGAACTCCTTTCACACATCGGAAGCAATTTTTTGCTTTGTATTATACTACCAATTCCATGCGGAAGCAACTTTTTCAAACTCCATAGGATCAACAAGCTAATCATTCCCCATAAATTCCCTCAGCAGGGATTCCTCCGGCACCAGTTCGCGCGCAATTGGCTCAAACCGCTCAAGGCTTGCAATCATGCGCACTGCATCCCGATAAAAGGGATGCTCCGGCTCAATTTGCCGCAGCATTCCAACGGCCTCTTCCCGGAATACGCACGGTTCATATAAGTGGATCGAATTGATCCGCACATCGGCATTGCCACGGAAGGGGAAAAGATACAAATCCTCCCCCCGCTGCACGCTTTGCCAAAGCAGATAAGTTTGATACACATTGGTTGCGCGAAATCGGCTATCCCGGATCAGCCTGCGGACAAACCGGAGGTTGCGCTTATTCAAAACGATCTTCCCCTTCTCCGTATAGATCCGAGAAGAAACGCTAACATAAGCCTTAAGCAGATGCTCCGGCGGAAACGCCTCATAGATCAGTGGATTCAGGGCGTGCAGGCCCTCTACGATGACGACGTCCCCCTTTTCCAGCTTTAACCGCTCTGTCTGGATGAGCCGCCGCCCCGAGGGAAAATCAAACAACGGCAGCTCGCAGCGGCCATCCTGCATCAGACGGCAAAACGTTTCATGAATCAGGGGGATATCGAGCGCATGTACGGTTTCAAAATCCGGCGTGCCGTCAGGCAGGCGCGGGGAAAGATCCTGATTGAGATAAAAATTATCCAACGAAACCGTATAGGCCCCATGGCCGCTCTCTACGAGGGCCTGGGCGATTTTGCCCGCCGTGGTGGTTTTACCGGAAGCGCTTGGCCCTGCGAGCAGGATAATGGAAGCCGAACCCGACGACACGGCCTGCTCCGCCACCCGGCGGATGATATTGCGATAACGCTCCTCCGACGCATGAATAAACTGCTCCGGCTGCCTGGCTGCAAGGGCGTTAATGGATTCATAGTAATTATCGAGCCTCGACATAAGCTTCCTCCGGCGTGAATCGGTTATTTATATGACGCATAGAATTGCTTTATGCGCTCTTTGCGCTGCATGAGCTGCTCAAACCGTTCATTATATTCATATGGATATTTATAATTAAAAATACGTTCGATCCGATCGCCATGCGGTGCTTTGAGCTTTGTTACGGCCCCCGCGCCGGCGGCGAGCACGGTATGGCATTCCTCCATCATAAAAATATTGTAAAGCCCTTCGTGCCCCTTTTTGCACCAGCCGACATTTTCCAGATTGCCGAGGCACCTGCTCTGCCGGTACATATAATATGGGAAATGCCCCGCCGCCGTGAGAGCCGCCTGCGCGCTGGCAAGCATATCTCCGGTGAGCGAAGCATCCCCCGCTCGTTGCTGATTGGTGACGAGCGTGGAGGAACGCTTGAGCGCAAGGGTATGCACTGTTACGCTCTCCGGATCGAGGGAAAGCGTTCTGTCAAGCGTTTGGCAAAAGCTTGCGGGCGTATCCTTTGGAAGCCCGGCGATGAGGTCCATATTGATATTGGAAAAGCCGTGCGCCCGCGCAAGCAGAAAAGCCTCCTGCGCACACTGCGCCGTGTGGCTGCGGCCTATCTCTTGCAGCACTTCGTCATTGAAGGTTTGCGGATTGATGCTGATCCGTGTCACCCCCATGCGTTTGAGCGCTTCCAGCCGCTCTTGTGTCACGGTATCCGGCCGCCCGGCCTCCACCGTATATTCCCGCATGGTGGAAAGGTCAAAATTCTCCTCCACTGCCGCATGCAGGCGCATGAGATCCTCCGCCGCAAGCGTTGTGGGCGTGCCTCCGCCATAATAGACCGTTTCCAGCCGGAGGCCCAGCTCAGAGGCGATCCGGCCCGTGATGGCAAGCTCCTCACACAACAGCTCCACATAGCGCGGCAAAAGCTTTTGGGCTTTGGAGGCTGTGATGGAATGCGAAACAAAGGAGCAGTAGCTGCACCGTGTGGGACAAAACGGAATGGAAAGATAGAGGCTAAACGACTCTGGACGTGAGGTATCCATGATGCGTTTCTCCGCCTGTGCCACGTCAAAGGCGAGCGCCGTTTTCTCCGGCGAAACCAAAAGCCTGTTTTGAAAATACGCCTGCGCGCCCGCCGCTCCATACTGGCCGGTCAGCCGGTTCATAAGCTTGGAGGGCCGCACGCCCGTGAGAATGCCCCATTGCGGGCGGTAGCCGGTTGCACGCGAAAGCACATCGAACAAAACGACGGCCATGCGCCGCTCGCACTCCCCCTCCTCCTGTGCCTGCTGGGCCGGAATCAGCTCCTCCGCGCAAAATCGCTCCCCTTCCAAAAAAACCTCGCAGGAGACCTTGCTTCCGCCAAGCGTTTCCCGCAGGGCCGTTGTCACATGCGGCTCGCCCGGTTCATCCGCAGCAACCGTCTTGATCTGCTCCTCAGGAAAAAACACCCGGCAAAGATTTTCCATTTCATAGTGAAAAGGATGCCCGTCCGTATATAAAATCATCCTGTTCGCCTCTCTCCTCTCGCCTGCGCCAGTTCGTTCAATGGTTAAAACTCAAAAAGGCTCTGATCCAGCTTGCGCTTGCGCAGGTAACGGTTATGCGTACGCTCATGTGCAAGCGTTGTCTGCCGGTTGTGGCCAGGGTATACCTGATAATCGCCCTTTAAGCGCGCCAACCGCTCCAGGGAATGCATGAGCGTCGCATAGTCGCCGCCCGGCAGATCGGTGCGCCCACAGGTGTGGCAGAAAAGCGTGTCGCCTGAAAAAATCACGCCGTCTACCACAAAGCACACACCTCCGCGCGAATGGCCGGGCGTGTGCAGCACATGGATGGAAAGCCCGCCCAACGGCAGCTCCATCCCCTCCTCCAGGAAACCATCCGGCGCAACATATGCCTGCTGCCCAGGCAGGTGCGTATCTGCAAGGCTCTCGTGCTCATCCGTTAGGCAGGCAGCGTCTTCCCCGTGGATATATATCAGTGCGCCGGTCAGCGCTTTTACCTGCGCTGCACCCATTAGATGATCGTAGTGCCCATGCGTGAGCAGAATATAACGAACTTTTTTGATCATATCACTTTGCAGATAATCAATCAGCGGCTGCTCGCACGCGCCCGGATCGATCACCGCCGCTTCCCCGCTCGCTTCATCAAGCAGGATATAACAATTGGCCGCCATCGGCCCCATGGAAAAGCGCTCAATTTTCATTCTTTGATTCCATTCCTTTGCACTAATTTACTTGAGCTTTCGCCTGCGCATACCGCTCAGCTTCGGGCCCACTCCTCTGTATCCAGCAGGATCGTCACCGGACCGTGGTTGAGGAGAGACACCTCCATATGGGCGGCGAACACGCCCGTTTCCACGCGCGCAACGCCGAGCCCGCGCAGCGCCTGCACATAAGCTTCATATAGACGCTTTGCCTCCTGCGGCGGGGCGGAATGCGTAAAAGAAGGGCGGCGGCCCTTGCGTGTATCGGCACAGAGGGTAAACTGCGATACCACCAGCGCCTCTCCCCCGATATCGAGCAGAGAACGGTTCATCTTACCCGCCTCATCCTCAAACACGCGCAGCAGGGCGGTTTTTTCTGCGAGCAGAATCGCCTGCGCCTCGGTATCCCCCTGCATCACGCCGAGCAGGATAAGAAATCCCTCACCCGTTTTTCCAACCGTTTCGCCCTCTACGGAGACGCTCGCATGAGAAACCCGCTGTAGCAAAGCACGCATTTTGATTCCCCCTTTGTTCTCTATCGCTTTTCATTCGGAAACCCGCAAAAAGCGGGCTTCATAAGGCCCTAGCGCAAGCCCGGCGGAAAGATTCACTGTTTCCCCTGAAAGAAGGTCGAGCGCATCCCCTGCGCCTATGGGAGCAGTATAGGGCGCGCCCTCTGCATTGAGGGCCGCCAGCACCCGCTCGCCCGGCACAGCCCGCTCGAAAACAAGCTGTCGGTTGGTGACGTGCACATTTCGATAACCGCCTTCACACAGAGCCCGGCTCTGCGTGCGCAGGTGGGAAAGCGCTTTCACCCAATCGGTTAATTCGTTCGGCTCCGGCGCGTCAAAGCAGGGGCGCAATGCGTCATCCCCCGCCTGCTTCTCCCCCTGCGCGCCCCACTCGCTTCCATAATAGAGGCAGGGAATTCCCGGCATGCCAAACAGCAGCGCAAAAGCAAGCGGCAGGTGACGCTTCTCCTTCAAAATGGAGGCGATGCGGGAGACATCATGGTTATCGATAAAACTGAGAAGATGCTTCTCCTGATAAAGCGCCCAATTTTCCGGGCCGAACTGCCGGTTCAGCGAATAGGAAATTTCAAAAAAATTCAGCTCGTTTAAGCTGGAATAAATGCCTTTATAGCATTCGTAATTCGTGCAGCTATGGAGCATTTCATGATTGACAAGCTGATTATAATCCCCAAACAACGCTTCCCCCAGCAGGAGGAATTCCGGTTTCAGCGCATCGCAAAACGTGCGCAGACGCCTGAGAAAATCGCGGTCTAAACAATAGGCGACGTCCAAGCGCAGGCCGTCGATCCCGAATTGGTTGACCCACTCCCGAATATTATAGAAAAGGTGCTCCACCACGGCCGGATTGCGCAGATTCAGCTTGACGAGCTCAAAATGCCCCTCCCAGCCCTCATACCACAGGCCGTCACCATAGCCGTTATCCCGGCCAAAGTCAATATAAAACCAATCCCGATAGGGCGACTGCTCCCGATTTGCCAGCACGTCCTGAAAAGCCCAGAACCCGCGCCCCACATGGTTGAAAACGCCGTCGAGCACCACACGGATCCCATGCGCATGCAAGTCATCACACACCGCTGCGAAATCCGCATTCGTCCCCAGGCGGCAATCAATTTCCCCATAATTGCGGGTGTCATACCCATGCCGGTCGGAGGAAAAAACGGGTGAAAAATAGACCGCCCCCACGCCGAGCGAAACGAGATAATTCGCCCAGGCAGAAACCTTCTGAATCCGCGGCGCGAGAATGCCGTCGTTTTCACGCGGCGCGCCGCAGAAGCCCAGCGGATAAATCTGATAAAAAACACTGGTATTATACCACATAAACGGAAAAACTCCTTCTCATGAGCGAAAAAAACGGCAGCCGGCGCTGCCCGCTTTCCTCACACTCCATTTGTTGATGAGCACGGATGCCGCCCGGCCGCGGAATGTGTGCTGGGCTATCAAGCGCGAAGGAAGGCTCACCGCGTTCCCTCACGGCCGTTGGTCACGCAAAAATCCTTCCCCATGGCGATATTGCCCACGCCGTTGAGAATAAAGCTCGGGTGGTAGGGAAAACTTTGCGCCGTGCGCTCGCTGGAAACGCCGGAGAGAACAAGCACGGTATCCATGCCGGTTTCCATCCCCGCGACGATATCGGTATCCATCCTGTCGCCAATCATGGCTGCATTGGCACTGTGCACGCCGAGGAGCTTGATTCCTGTGCGCATCATCAAAGGATTGGGCTTGCCGACAAAATAGGCCGTGCAGCCCGCCGCAAGCTCAATTGGCGCGATAAAAGCGCGGCAGGCCGGAATGATGCCCGCCTCGCTCGGGCCTGTCATATCCGGATTGGTGCCGATCAGCTTTGCGCCGCCCCTCACAAATTTAACGGCGCTGAGAATGGAATCATAATTATAATTATGAGTTTCCCCTACGACGACGTAATCAGGATTCACGTCGTTCATCGTGATTCCCGCCTCATACAGGGCGTTGACCAGACCCGGTTCGCCGATCACGTAGGCTGTGCAGCCCGGCTGCTGGCCGTGCAGAAATTTCGCGGTAGCCAGCGCACTGGTATAAAAATGCTCCTCGCTGATATCCATCCCCATGCGTTGCAGCTTCTGCCGAAGCTCCCGCGGAGAACGCTCGCTGGAATTTGTCAAAAACAAAAAGCGCTTATTCTCCCGATACAGCCATTCCACAAACTCCTTCGCCCCGTCAAGCAGGCGATTACCATGATAGATCACGCCATCCATATCGCAGAGGAAGCCCTCCTTGGCGCGGATGCGGTCGATCGCAGCCTCCATATCCAACATTTTAAAATCCCCCCATAACCCCTTGCTCACACCGCAGTGCGATTACTCTGTGTGATTATGATTATACCGTTCCAGGAAAAGGAAGGCAAGTGCAGGATGCGGAAAGGAGCGGTTTGTGAAAATTTTTGCAACATAGGCGCCGTTTTTTGCGAAACATTACAGCATGGAGCGCATTCTTTTTTCTTTTTATAAACAATTCTGCATCATGCGAGCATGAAAAAAAGCGCCGGCAGCATCAACAAAATAGCGCTCCAGAACGGCTATTTCAGCACCCGAGTTGATATTGACATCCGCCCGCCGGCATGCTATGGTAACTAAGGAAAGCGCCATTGAACAAGGAAATAGAATGGGCAAAAGACCATAGCCACGTTTTCCAGTAACGCAGGAATACAGCATTAGCATAACCAAAATAACACGGAAGAGGTGCCACATGGAGCAAACAAAGAAAAATAAGCGAAGCAAGCGCACAATCATCTTAACGGTTGTTATGATGGCCGCCGTTTTTCTATTTTTGGTTTACCTCAATCAACGGCCTTACGCCCATATCGAGGTGCACTCGCTCTCTGACCTCAATGCCCAGCAGATTGTGCAGACAGCGGCCTCCAAGATGCGATTAGAGCCAGAAAATTTGCGGGTTACGCCCTCCGGGAAGGTTACATTTGACATAGACGAGGCAGGGAAGCTTGTGCGTCCGCTCCAATTTGACCTGCATGGCATTTCCGGAGAAAATGTGCAAACAGCTACCCTTCTGCTTCGCAAGCCAGGGCTATATCTCTACCGCAATCAAACGGAAAAGCTGCCGAAAAATGATGCCGAACTGCCTGTGTATGCACAGGATTTCGATTTGAGCACCTTCTTATCCGCACTCTATGCGCTTCCAGTCACACAGGCGGCAAAGCTGACCGGCGCAGAAACAGTGCTTTTCTACACGGTGGAATGGATCTATGACGCACCCCCATTGGAAACGCTTGCGACGCTCGTCTGGAAAAATGGCCAAACGCAGCAACAGCAAGGCCCCTTTGAAATAACAGATCGGAAGCGCCAGTGCCTTTTTACCATTACGCCGCACACAGGTCACGTCAGCGATTTTCAAAACAGGGTGCAGATTGTGATGGATATGGGCGCCGGCAATGAAGGACAGGGAAATTCATTTTAATAAAACGGAAGAGGAACATCGGATATGAAACAGGAGCAGCGGCGTTACGTCAGCCAGGAACTGATTTTGGCAGAAGCGATCAAGGAATTTGGGAAATATGGCTATGGGGACGCTTCGGTCAACCGCATCTGTGAAGCGGGGCAAATTTCAAAAGGACGGCTTTTTCATTATTATAAGGATAAGGACGAGCTATTTCTAACCTGTGTGCAGGCCTGTTATGACCATTTGCAGCAGGTGCAGGAATTCTTTCGCGCCGAGCCGGAGGAAGCGCTTGAACAAACTTTCCACCGGTATTTTCGCCTGCGGCAGCAGCATTTTCAAAATCATCCATATGAGGCGCTGATGATGCGTGTGGCAGCGCTCTCCTCTCCCGCACACTTAAAGGAACGAACAGATCAAATGATGGATCATTTTGTGGACGCAACCTCGCGGGTGCTCTACCAAATCCTTGCCAACGTGCAGCCCGCGCTGCCCCATACGTATTTTCAGGAAGCGATCCAGATCTTTCATATTGCGAGCTATTATTGCCACTTCCGGGTTGGTACGGTGGGCTGGATTCCAGAACAGGATATGACGGCGCAGATGGAGACAAACCTCGCCTTTTTTGACCGCGTGGTTCATTTGATGCTCTATGGCCTGCTTCCCAGGGAGACGCATCCGCAGGAAACTCCATTCATTTGCAACTAAGAAACCGACCAGTCTGTTTTTTGAACAATATATACAAACAAACCGACTGGTCTATTTCTTAAATTCATCATTTTTAATAATAAGTTGCGATATTTTTTCTTTACAGAACTTATTTTCCTTTTGAAAAAGGCTATCATATAGTCAATCAAACGAAAGGAGAATATTTTTAAAATGAGAAAAAGTATCACAAGGGTAATGGCGTTTGCCGCTGTCTGCACAATCGTTACGGGTGCGGCTTTCGGCACACAAGCCTTATCTCGGAACGCCAAAGAGACGGTGCAGGCGCAAACCACAATCTCACGCGAGCAAAAAAAAGCGGAGCGTGCCGCAAAACGGGCGGAGCGCAAGGGCGACTGGGCGGAGATTGCCGGCCAGTACAAGGAATATGCCTCTGAGATTGCCAGTGAATATAAAGAATACGGCAAAGAGGTTGCCACGGAACACAAAGAGAAGGCCTCTGAGATTGCCAGCGAGAAGAAGGAATACGGCAAGGAGCTCGCATCCGAATACAAAGAGTATGGCAAGGAGCTCGCATCGGAATATAAAGAGTATGCCTCTGAAGTGGCCAGTGAAAACAAGGAATACGGCAAGGAGCTCGCATCCGAATATAAGGACTATGCCTCTGAAATAGCTAGCGAAAACAAGGAATATGGCAAAGAAGTTGCATCCGAATATAAAGAATACGGCAAGGAAGCCGCTTCTGAATATAAGGAATATGGGATTCAGAAAGCAATGGAAGCATTGCAAAAGGCCGGCATTCGCTGACCGTTTCATCAAACATCCCCGTTTCACCTCATAGAGAATACCACAGGAGCCGCTGCAAAATGATTTGCAGCGGCTCCTGTGGCTATTTTTGATGCCTTCATAAGGCCAAACGCTCCGTAGCGTGAGAAACGGCAGCTTTCTAATCTTCTTCCCGCTTGCGCTCCTCTCGGGCGGCAAGAGCGTCCCTTACCTGTTTTTTCTTATATTGAACGGTGTCTACCAGCTCTCGCGGAACCAAAATACCGTGCATATGCGGCTCTAGGACTGGATAAAACAGCCGCAAAAAGAACTTGGAAATCGCGGCAAAAGGCCTGAAATGGAGCAGCCGCGTCGCCATGATTGCCATCTCCCCAGCAAGCTCGCGGATGGTAGGCGCACTGCCCGGACGGATATGCACTCGCAATCGATCAAAATGGAAACGGAGCGTGCGCTTCGCCACCGTTTCCAAAGGGCGAATCCACACCTCCAACGTCCGTTCATCAAGCCACGCCGCGCTGGCGCAAACAGTGTAGCTGATACCGCCGAGCACAACCTTACCATAGCGCTGATGACCATCCATCCCACAGGAGACGGTATTCGTCTCATCTCCCTCCGTCCATGTCATGGCGCATTTATCCACGCTGAAGGCAAACAGAATCTGATCAAAATTACCCGCTTTATCACGCTTCAGATAAGTGGCGGCAATGGGCAGGATGCTGGGCGGGAAATGGATGAGGTTCAGCGAGCGGCGGCGCTTAACGCGGATCACGCTTTGCTCCAGCCTTTCCTCCATACGGCTACGGATGCCGACCGGCACCACATCCAATGGATAGGCCTCCTCCAGCAGTTCAGGTGGAACAGGAGGCGATTTCTCCACGGTTTTTTCCTGAAACGCTTTTGGAAAATGCCGCCAAATACAATCCAATACGGACTGCTCATCAAGCGCGGCGTTTGTCATCACCAGCACGGCGTCATAATCCTCAAAAACGATGCCAAACTGCGAAAATAAACCGTCCGCACGATAGGCGTGCGCCTCCCCTTTACACCGCCAGAGGCCAAAACCATAGCCTGCGCTCGTATCTGCGCCTTTGCTGGAGGAATTATCAGTTTGCTTTTGCGGCGCTGCCTTGGCCCAAAAAGCAGGAATCACCTGCTCGCCCTGAAACACGCCGCCCTGCTGATAACAAAGCATGATTTTGGCCAGGTCTTCCGTTCTCAACCAAAGGCCCCAACCGCCGGCCTCCACACCGTTTTCATCCGTCTCCCAAAAAGGCGTTTGGATGCCCAGCGGACGGTAAAGCCGGGGCATTAAAAATTGCGTGACGCTTGCGCCCGTGACGCGGTGAATCGCTGCGCAAAGCATATAAATATTTTCATTGACATATTTCCAGCGGCCGGGCCTCCCCTCCCAGCCGGAGGCAAAAAAGCGGGCGACCCAATCGCCCTTTTCCTTTGGGTCAAGGAAATTGGCCTCCTTGCCACTCTGCATTGCCACCAGATGAAAAATTGTCAGCTCCCAGAGCGGATCATCCGGCGACTTTGGCATATATTCCGGAAAAAGATCCAAAAGGCGGGTTTCCAAGGCGAAAAGGCCTTCCTCAATGGCAAACCCCACGGCAATCGCCGTTACGGTTTTGCTCACGGAATACATGGGGTGCGGCAGGTCGGGCGCAAACGGCTCATGAAATGCTTCCGCCGCAACGCGGCCACCACGCAGCACCATATAACTGTGGTTTTCAATTCCACTCTTTTGCAAATCCTCCACAAAGCGGAGAACTTCCGCGGAGGAAACGCCCGCCTCCTCCGGTGAACCGGCACGCGGCAGCGGCGCAGTCGGATAATCGCCCATTCCCTTTCGCCTCCTTGACGAATCTTGAATTATTAATTGTTTTAGTATAGCACACAAGCGCCTATCCTGTCATATCCTTCAAAAAATAAATCTTTTTCCCACCAAGCGTTTTGAATCGATTTTGTCATATCCATTGCTTGAAACAGGGTGGTATGATAGGATAAAACGGTAACTCCGGTTTACCTGATTGGCAAACAGAATAGAAAAACAGGAGTGTTTCGATGAATTATCAGCTCAGGCGCATGAAGCGCAAAACAGTCGGCATTTATATCACAAAAGAGGGCGAAATTGAGGTGCGCGCGCCCCGCAGCGTATCCGAAGCAGAAATTGATCGCCTCGTGCAGGAGAAGGAAGCATGGATCACAACCCATCAAACAAAAATGCGGGAACGCATCCAGTTGCAGGCCATGGACCGAATTCGGCCCGGCGGGACGGTTATATTTCTCGGCCGGAGTTATCCGGCCGAGCCTTCGCAAGCAAGGGATATTTCCTTCAATGGAACGCGCTTTTTGCTGCCCGATCTGCCGGAGGCAGAGCTGCGCGCCGCCCTTGTTGACTTTTACCGCAAAGCGGCAAAAGCCCTTTTGCCAAGTGCGGTGGAGCGCTTTGCCCCACTCGTTGGAAAGGCCCCCCAGCAGGTGCGCATCACCTCGGCCAAAACGCGCTGGGGCTCCTGCTCGGCAAAAGGCGGGCTCAATTTTTCCTGGCGCCTCCTGTGCGCGCCGCCGGAAGCAATGGACTACGTTGTCGTCCACGAGCTTGCGCATCTGATCGAATTCAATCACTCTTCTCGTTTCTGGGCAATTGTAGAAGGAATTCTGCCGGACTACAAGGCCCGCCGCCAATCCTTGAAAGAAGTGCAGGAGAGCCTCCTAAGGCAGGGATGGTAAAAAGGATGCGAGAAATCCACAAATCGATTTTATTATTGATGCAATGGAAAGAAAGGAGCGGATAAAATGAATGTCATTTGGTCGAAATACGTGCAAGGCGTCAACACCCTGTATGATACGCGCAAACTACGATTTCATGATATGTTTGCAGAGCAGTACAAGGCGTTGTTTGATTTGGATGCCAACCATCCATTCAAAATCCTCAAAATTGGTTGCGGCCCCGGAGCGCTTGCAGGAGCTTTACATCGCTGGTATCCGAATGCTGAAATAACGGCAATTGACCGTGACAGCACATTTATCAGCTTTGCCAAAAAATCAGTTCAAACAATTAATTAGAAGTATCTGCCTGCAATTCTATTAAAATTACTTCTGGCCGATTATGAAATCGAAATGGAATAATGCTATTTCCAACACCCCGGCTGACAATCATATTTGTGTTTTTTTCCGAAAAAAGTCCGGCGTCATATTGTGGAAACAAACCTTGATTTGGTGCTATTAGCCCTCCAATAAACGGCAATCTAAATTGACCTCCATGAGCATGGCCGGTCAACACCAATTCTGCTCCAAGCGCAGCATAATTATCAAAAAACTCCGGTCTATGGCAAAGAACGATATTATAATTCCTATTGTCTAATAGAGGACTTAACTTGGTTTCTATGATCGCCCCTTGAATTCCACCCAATGTTGCTCGTTCGAAAAAATCAGGGTCGTCAATGCCTATTAAGGATATTTTCGCTTCTTCTCTTTCGAGTAAAACTTTTTCATTATGCAAAACCGATATACCCATTTCAATCAGATTATCTTCAAATTCACTATATATGTTTTCTGAAACCCACGCTTCGTGATTGCCTGTTATATAATAACATGGTGCAATTTTTACCGCTTCTTCTGCGAAATGTAGTGCAATATCAAGATCTGTGTTATTGGAGTCGATAATATCTCCTGTCATTGCTATAATATCAGGTTTCGCGAATGTTAGCATTTCAACGAGATCGTCATTATCTGTGCCTATTTCGGTATTGTGTAAGTCCGATACTTGTGCTATGCGAAAACCGTTAAACGCTTCGGGTAGTTTGCTATTCGTAAGCGTATAAGAATTCAATTCAAGAGCACTGTTGCTCCAAATTGTCCAAATTGTGAATATGAATAGGGCAATTAAAATAGCTGACAATATCATAGTTCTCTTCTTCTTAACAGTCATACTATCCTCCCCTTTCTTAGCGATCAATGCGCTTCTGACCACCCCAAAATATATTGCGGTACATACTGTGTCAAACAGATCATTTTTGATTACGAAGCGCAGCGAAGTAACAAAGCAAGGCCAGATATATCCGCATGGATCAAAAAGATACGCGCTGTTCCGTTATCAGATGGCTATCGGCTCTTTTTTTATTACGGCGTAGAGGCGAACTGTTCGCCCGCAGGCCGAGGTAAATAGCGTCAAACCGCGCTCCATATACAGATCTTTTAGGCGTTCTTGCATTGTCGATGCCAATCCGCCTTCCCCTTGCTTACTTCAAACTTTCTGGCATTCGCTACATTCTCTGTCGTGCAGGGAAATGACACCGCCACATTTCGGGCAGGTATATTCTTCCTTCTGACTTTCCATAAACCTTGCTAAACCATGTTGACGGACAAATTCGCTATTTTCCATAAGGCTCGCTAGATACCTCTTGTTATAACTTTTTTCAAGGTTTTTTATCAGCTTGCATGGATAATCCGGGCATTCAAAACAATAGGATATCCCCTTACCCCGAACGCAATCCTTTATTTTGCATTTGCGGCAATGTCCTGGTTTTCCTATATCGCTGTTCAAACAGCCGGCACACGGCTTTTTATGACAGCAATGTTTATAGCAAACCAGACAATTCATTCCGCAGGGGGCAAACATGACCGTATCAACATTTTCCTTTGGTATTCTCATCGTCTGGCCTCCCTGTCCCAACTTTTGACGCCACCATTCTATTACAATTCTTAAAGTGTGGCAATAGCCAGTTTCCCAGCCGGACTTCCTACTGTTCGGATATATGCACGGAGGGTCGAAAGCCGTTCGGAACGGCGCCTAGAAAGCAGAATGACCGTTCGACAGGAATCCCCCGGCCGGGGAAGCACTGCAATCAAAACCACTAGCAAACTAGCGGTTCCCTCAGCCCCCAGAGAGGCCGGTATTTGATGACCTCTGGAAAGGATACTGAAATATATGATCACATCGCTTGGAATGTTTCGTGTTCCTCCCTGCTTTCTTTTTCACATCTGTAAAACTTCCGCCAAAAAAACAAAAAAAGAACATTCAAGACCATTTGGGTTGAATGTTCTTTTTTATTTACTACACTTTTTTAAACCCTCATAAAACACGAAGTAATTTATCTTTCATTTGTTCGAGTTCTTTCATATCCGGAATATTGTTTTTGTCCCACATAATTTCTTTCGGCAGCCACCACACAGGACCTTTTCCGTTATTGCCGTACTCACCCAAATCACCGCTAACTCGTGGGAACAAATGAAAATGCAAATGCACATCGCCATTACCAAGACACTCGTAATTCATCTTCTCTGCCCCGAAGGCTTCCTTAACTGCCTTTGCAACAAGTGTCATTTCATTTAGATATTGTTTCCTGAAATCTTCTTCCAACTCCCAAATTTCAGTAACATGCTGTTTGCAAATAAATATCACATAACCGTGAAAATGTTGATTCCAACCGAAAATAACATAACCCGTTTTAAGCTCCTTAACAAACCACGGATTTTCATTTTTCTTAATTTCCTCAATAACCTTGCACATATCACAGTTCATTTCATATTCTCCTTGATAGTGTTTATAGAAGCAATGAGCAATCTTCTGATTGTTCCGCATCAATTATATAACTCTTTTGTTTCTTCTTTGTCTAAATCTTTGGGCTCCCCCTGTTGGACTCGAACCAAGACCGTTTCGGTCAAAAACATAGTCGTCTTGCTCGCTTGAAACGCGTCGCAATCCTTTCAAGGATTACCTGAGCCAGTTCACAGCCGCGATGCGTCTGCCGAAACACAAGCGCGCCGGTTTGCATGCTACGCAAGATGTCAAAAAGAAAAACCCCACCCTACGGATGGGATTTTTCTTTTTTGGCTCCCCCTGTTGGACTCGAACCAACGACCCTGCGGTTAACAGCCGCATGCTCTACCGGCTGAGCTAAGGAGGAATATAAAAGAGCTCGGAAAATATCTTTCCCACTTCATCCACAATGATACATGTTGCGGAATGTGGAAACCGGTTTCGGTTCACATGTTGCCATGCGAACCAAACCGGGTTCTTTGTGTCGGCACTGTCCTATCTTCCCGGGCGGTCACCCGCCAAGTATTTTCGGCACCAGTGAGCTTAACTACCGTGTTCGGGATGGGAACGGGTGGACCCTCACCGTCATTAGCACCGACTTCTGCTCTGTGCTCTTCACACAGATCTCTATTAAAACAGCGTTTCCGCCGCTTTAAGCGTTTTTGGTGACCCGTAGCGGATTCGAACCGCTGTTGCCGGCGTGAGAGGCCGGAGTCTTAGGCCACTTGACCAACGGGCCACGCTTGGTACACCATCACGGGCTCGAACCGTGGACACCCTGATTAAGAGTCAGGTGCTCTACCAACTGAGCTAATGGTGCTCATCCTGTTTCTTTATCATTGTGTACCTTTTGACGCCGATATTTTCTCACATCAACGCCGCTTTGTCAAGGCTTTTTGCGCCCTGAAAACTGAACAAAGGAGAAGAGAGGCAACCGAAAAAACCATC
>UQUZ01000049.1 GCA_900544375.1 uncultured Oscillospiraceae bacterium | reverse complement strand
GTACTGACCCCTCTGGGGTCTGAGCAAACCACTAGTTTACTAGTGGTTTTGATTTTCTTTGCGTTGCTCGGAAATTTTTTCTCAAGCAGTATAGGGGAATCCTTAAAACGGAAAGCGCCCATAGAAGGCAGATGCAGCAATAAAGCAGCGCCATGCGTCCAGTGGATAATTTCAGGGGCAGGCATGCAGCCGGAAAAAACACAAATGCAAGCAACCCGCCAAATAAGCTCACCTTACCTGCGCAGGCATTGGCAGCATTCCACTGTGCTTCCCCCTGCATGGCTTCCGCCACGTGGTAGCCGAGCCGAAAATCCGGGAAGGCGGAGTGCCTTTTCCAGAGGAGCAGGCCAAGCGCCAGAGACAACAGCTCGGAAAAAGCATAGAGCAAATACACGGCGATCATCCCGTCAGCCTCCTTCTGAAGCGGCTCAGCAGAAGGCGTCCGAAAGAATTTCCAGCACATCCCCGTCGCTGACCGCGACCGGGTCTACCTCAAACAAGCCGCCCATCGTCTCGCGCGCGTTGCGCGTAAGGGCGGGAAACTCCTCCGGCGACATGCCGAAGGAAGAGAGCGCCAGCCCATCCACGCTGCATTCCTTTTGCAGCGCGTCTAAGGCGGTCAAAAAATCTTCCGGCCGCTCCGCGTCTGATTTGCCGAGTGCGCGTGCCATAGCGGCCATACGCTCCCGGCAGGCGCCCAGCCGGATCAGTTTTTGGTAATATGCCTTGCTGATCGCAATCAGGGCCGCGCCGTGTGGTAGCTTTGGATGATACGCACTCATCGCGTGGGCAATTGAGTGCTCAGAGATACAGCCGGAAAGGGTTTCAACCATGCCGGAGAGCGTGTTTGCCAGCGCAACATCTCCGCGCGCCTCTAAATCCGCCCCATCCCGCACCGCACGCGGCAGGCTTTTCCCAATGAGGCGAATCGCCTCCAGCGCCATTAAATCGCTGATTGGGCTTGCTGTGCGGTTGAGATACCCCTCCGTGCTGTGAAATAGCGCGTCAAAGCCCTGATAGGCGGTAAGCCGCGGGGGAACGGACACCATCAGTTCCGGATCGACAACGGAGAGGACAGGAAACGTTTTTTCATAGCCAAACCCAATTTTTTCCTGCGTTTCTTCATTGGTCGTTACCGTCCATGGGTCGGCCTCTGTGCCGGTCCCGGCGGTTGTAGTTACCGCAACAACCGGCAGCGGCGCGTTGGGTACAGCTTTACCTTTCCCTGTGCCGCCGGAAACATAGTCCCAATAATCGCCCGGATTTCTTGCCATCACGGAAATAGCTTTCGCGGCGTCGATGCTGCTGCCGCCACCCAGGCCCAAAACGAAATCACAGCCCTCTTTCCGGCAGAGCGCCGCGCCCGCCATTACTTCTGCCTTGGTCGGGTTTGGCGTGATCTGGTCATAGAGGACAGCACGCACTCCTGCTTGGGTAAGCTGCTCTTCCACTCGGCCGAGATAGCCGTGCCTTTTGGCGGATTGGCCAGCGGATGTGACGAGCAGAGCCTTCCGGCCGGGCAGTGCACAGCCCCCGAGCGCAGACAGGCAGCCCGCCCCATACAACAATTTGGTCGGTAAATAAAATTCATACGGCATTGAGATACCCTTCTTTCTCCGCAACGGTTTGCCATCGTTTTATATATAGCGCAATATAACGCAGCCTTTCCGAAAAGTCAAGCTTCGGAAAGGCTGTGCATATTCCTTAACATATGATAGTTTACTTCAAATTATTCCAGCGCATGCGTCTATTATTATGAGGCTCTGCAAGAGCAAGCGGCTTTCAATGAAAATCCGACGCCGCTATTCCTGGGTGGAAAAAGAGGTGAGCGAGATATCCCCGGTGGAAGCAGACAGCTCTATTGCGCGACTTTCATCTCCGGAAGTGAGAGTTCCTTTTGAAGATGCGTGCTGGGAGCCGGTCTGCTCGGTTACCGCTCCCTCAAACTGATTTTTTAATTTGCCGGTTCCAATTTGATACGCCAGCCGAAACCCATCCCCTGTGGCCCAGGCAAGCTGGATGTTGCCCACCTCCGTATGCATGGAGAGCGATTTCAATACGCGGCTGCCATCCTCCCAGGCAAGGTTTCCGGTTGCGGCCACTAGCTTTACCGAATCGGCCGAAGTGCGTTTCAAGCAAGTATTTCCCACCTTCACAGAGGACACAAGCGCGCCAAACTGCATGTTCTCAACCGTTAGGCTGCCTACCCCTACCTCAGCGTTCAAAGCGGTATACTTTGCCATGGGCAGATAAATTTCAACGGTGATCTCTGTAAACGAATTTTGATCGGGCAAATGAAGCCCTAGATGAAGCGCTCCGTCTTCCTGCTCCGCATAGGGGAGAGAAGAGAGGTCGTCCACGGAATTCTTTCCATAATACCGCACATACATAGAAGCGCTTTGATCCGGTGTGGAAAGGACAGATACCTTTGCAAAATCGAAGAAGAGGCGAACCGGTTTGCTAGAATCCACGGGGAACTGCATGTGGGTTTCCCCAAGGAATTGCCCTGTGCCGTGCTCATGCCAGCTCTTAATGGAATCGAGCAGGTGGTTCCAGCTACTGTCCCCATCGAGTATGCTGCGGATTTCCCGCGCACCGACGGCGGCGCCAAAGCAAACTGTTAACAACGATGATAATAAGAAAATGACCGTGAGGGCAATACAGGCTTTTTTCATAAAATATTTGCTCCCTTCCTCAGCGAAGCTGCCGATAGCAGGCGCGCAGGCTCCACACAATCAAGAGGATTACCAGCACGCCGGCACTGACAAGCGCAACCGCCAATGAGATGAAAAACAGCGCCAGCAGTGCGGACGATGCAAAAATGCCGGCTGCTATGCTTGCAACCAACACAACCGCCCCGGCCGCCGCCAAAGCGAATCCGGCTGGGATGCCTGGCAAGGCAATCAGAACAATATCCAAAACCAGCAATACGGTAAAAAGAGCCCGATTACCATTGTCCGGAGGAATCGGATAAGGCTGTGCCGCGGCTGTGCCTGCGTTCCTCACAGGCGCAGGATTCGGGGGGGAATCCTGCTTGTAAGCACCGGGCCTCGCTTTGTTTTGTTGCAGGTAAGTTTGTGCAATTTCCTTTGGATCGCCAAGCGCGCGGCAAATTTCCTCTTCCGCCTTGCCCTCCTCGATGCCTGCTGCAAAATGCTCCTCATAATCCTGAAGGATCTCCTGCCGCTCTTTGGCTGGTAGATATAGAAGCGACTGGTAAAGCGTGTTTAAAAAATCATTTTTCGTCATATTGGATCCCTCCAATCAAATGATTGACTTGCTGCGAAAATTCCATCCATTCCGCGTAAAGCTCCTCCTGCGTTTGGATGCCCTTCTGTGTCAGACGGTAATATTTGCGCGGCGGCCCTTCCGGGGATTCCCGCAGCGTTACCTCGAAATACCCCTCATTGCGCAGGCGGCGCAGAATGGGATAAATCGTCCCCTCAGAGATGGAAATTTCACCGCTGATCGCCTCTGCAAGCTCATATCCGTATTTTTCACCTTGGCGCAGCAGAGTCAACACACATAGCTCCAGCGCGCCTTTTTTGAATTGTACGTTCAAGCCGCTTGCTCCCCTCTTTCGCAATGTTTACAAGCTGCTTTCCGGAAAAATCGGAATGCAGCTTTTTGTTCCTATAATATATCACACGGTACTACACATTGCAATATAGCGGGCGCCAATTCATAAAAATTTTAAAATTGCCAAATGATTTTACGTCCGACACAAAAATATCTTTTTCCACATTGGATATGCTAATCCAAAGAATGATCTCGATCGAACAAAGCATCAGTGTATTCCTGTACACTGATGCAAAAATCAAGATACAAAAACAAACGGAAAATGGTGATAAAATCATGAAACGCATTCAAATCGGAAAGCTCTTTTCCATAGCCGGTCTATTCATTCATTTTGCGGTGGCCTTCTCCCTTCTCGCAGGGGCACAGGGCACAGTGCTCGGCGCGTCGCAGGGGGAGCGCTCCATACCGGATGCCGGAGTTATCCCACAAATCACGGTGAATGGGGAAGAGGCTTACAGCATGTTTGCCCAGGCCGCCCTGCCCCAAAATACGCCCTTTCACCGTGCGGAATCCTATGAAGATGCCGGGATGGAGGCGCTTCTCTATGCCGGATATCCCTTTGACGGCCTCGGATTGCAAAAAAAATATGGGGTTTCTGACGATTTCGCCCGCGTGATCACGCAGCAGGCCATCTGGTCCTATATTGAAGGTTGGCCGATTGATTCGAGCGACGGAAGTATCCGCACGCGTTATATCAAGGATCTTCTACAGGCGGCTGAAAATCAAACGCCGCAAGAGCATCCTGTATTGCTTTCGCCTGAAAGCCCGTCTTTCCGGCTTCAGGGGGGATTTTACCGCTCTGAAACGCTTACCCTGACGCAGGCGGATGGCAGCATCGCCATCCATCCGGAAAACGGTATACAGGTGTTGGATGAAGATGGCTCCGCTGTGACAACGCTTCACCAGGGGGACCGCTTTATTCTCGTAGCGCCAGAAAACCTGACAGAACTTTCTTTGCCTGTCACACACCTTTTTCAAGAGGTGGTAGCGGTGCATTATATACCAGACGCGGACAATCCGAAAATGGATCATCTCCTGCGGGCGGAAGCGCAGGAGACGACACGCGGAGGAACCTGGCATTTTTCTCTGCCGGAGCAGCCTTTGAGCGCGAAAGAACCCACCGTTTCCCTCCCGGCGGAGAGCATGCAGGCGCCTTCTTATACCTCCGCCCCCACAGAAACAACGGAAATTGCTACCCCTGATACCGGGGACGACGGCATGCCGTTCACGGCCGCCGCCCTGCTGGGCCTATGCTGGGTTGCGTCGGGGCTGATCTTCTTGGGCAAACGGAGCAAAAACGGCAATCGATAGCGCAGGAAAACGGCTAAAAAGGGTTCCCCCCATCCTTTAAAACCATACGTTTGCGGCAATGGTTAGAAAAGCTGGCCACAGGGCCGGTTTCGTTTTGATCAAATCCAGTTCCGCCTTGACATTTCGGGGCCTTTCCGCTATGATTTTACGGAAGAATAGGAAAGAATTTGGAAGGGGCCAATAGTATGCTTTCGAATACGGAAAAGACGATGGAAAAGGTGGTCGCGCTGTGCAAAGCGAGAGGGTTTGTTTATCCCGGCAGCGAAATTTATGGCGGCCTGTCGAACACGTGGGATTACGGCCCGCTGGGCGTGGAGTTTAAAAACAACGTTAAACGCGCATGGTGGAAAAAATTTGTGCAGGAGAGCCCCTATAACGTTGGCCTTGATTCTGCAATTCTGATGAATCCGCAAACATGGGTGGCTTCAGGCCATGTGGGCGGCTTTTCCGACCCGCTGATGGATTGCAAGGCCTGTAAAACGCGCCATCGTGCCGATAAGCTTATTGAGGACACGGGCGTGAACCCCGCTGGCTGGAGCTTTGAGCAGATGTCCGATTATATCAAGGCAAATAAAATTGTGTGCCCGGAGTGCGGCGCGTGCGACTTTACCGATATCCGTAAGTTTAATTTGATGTTTAAGACCTTTCAGGGCGTGACGGAGGATGCAAAGAACGAATTATATCTCCGCCCCGAAACGGCACAGGGCATTTTCGTCAACTTCCCGAATATTCAGCGCACTACCCGCAGAAAAATCCCCTTCGGCGTGTGCCAGATCGGCAAATCCTTCCGCAATGAGATTACCCCCGGCAACTTTACCTTCCGCACGCGAGAATTCGAGCAGATGGAGCTGGAATTCTTTTGCAAGCCGGGCACAGAGTTGGAATGGTTCTCCTACTGGAAGGATTACTGCCACAAGTGGCTGCTCTCCCTCGGCATGCGGGATGAAAACCTGCGCCTGCGCGACCATGAGCAGAAGGAGCTTTCTCACTACTCTAATGCAACGACAGATTTTGAATACCTTTTCCCCTTCGGCTGGGGCGAGTTGTGGGGTGTTGCGAGCCGCACGAATTTCGACCTGACACAACACCAGAACACTTCCGGCAAGAGTCTAGAATATTTTGATCAGACCACGAATGAAAAATACCTGCCCTATGTTGTCGAGCCGTCGCTCGGTGCAGACCGTGTGGCGCTTGCCTTCCTGTGTGACGCATACGATGAGGAAGTGGTGGATGCGGAAAAGAACGACACCCGCGTGGTGATGCACCTGCATCCGGCACTTGCGCCGATGAAGGCGGCCATCCTGCCGCTCTCCAAAAAGCTCAGCGAGGGCGCGATGAAAGTGCATGATTTGCTTGCAAAGCGGTTTATGGTAGAGTATGACGACGCCGGCTCGATCGGCAAACGCTACCGCCGGCAGGATGAGATTGGCACGCCGATGTGCGTGACCTATGATTTTGACAGCGAGACGGACGGATGTGTGACGGTGCGTGACCGCGACACAATGGAGCAGATACGCCTGCCGATCGACGAGCTGACGGCGTTTATCGAAAAAAGGCTGGATTTCTGAACATTATAAATAAAAGGGATTCTTTAAGGGATGGTGCAAAGCATGTTGCACCATCCCTTTTCGTTTATCAAATTGCCCAAGGAAATTGTTTACAGCACCTTGTCGCGCCTTATTTTTACCAGAGCAAGCACGGCCGAGGCCGCATTTGCCGCCACATAGGCCCACCATACCCCGGTTACACCAAGCAGGGGGGCAAAAAGAAATGCGGTGGGGATAAAAAACACCAGATTTGCGGCGTATAGAAGGAATGCCCATAGCTTTTGCCCAATGGCCTGGCACGCCGCGCCGGATAACATTGGCAGAGGCACGAAAACGAGCGCCGCCGCCAGAATACGCAGCCCCTCGCCGCCGCGGGCGATCAGCTCTCGGTTATCAGTGAATAAGCGGATGAGGGAACCCGGCGTGGCCTCCATAATGAGCAGCAGGACCAAAGCGTAGATAAAGCTGGCCGCTGTACAAAAGCGGATGGTTTTCCGGATACGTTCCGGCTTCCCTGCACCAAAGTTATACCCTACGATGGGGCTGAGCGCCTGCGTGATTGCCGTGAAGGGCATAATGGCAAAGGTGATGATCTTACTGATGTAGGCATAGGTAGTCACTGCGATTGTCCCGCCGGCCTCCCGCAGGAGGTTATTTAGCACGACGGACAGAATGGAGAGGCTTCCCATCTGGATTAGGGAGGGCAATCCGATTGCAAGGATCTCACGTATCTTGTGTAGGCTGCATTTTGCGCCCCTGAAACTTTGCGTTGTAAAGCGGAGAAAAAACAGCACACACATACTAAAGCTGACAAACTGGCAGATCACCGTTGCCAGCGCAGAGCCGCGCACACCCCAGCCCAGCACAAGGATGAATACCGCGTCCAGAGCGATGTTGATCGAAATGGGAATTACCCAGATGAGCAGGCCATACAGCATTTTGCCTTCGGCGCGGATGATAGACGAAAAGCCGGTGGAAAACACATTGCCCGCGAGCAGGATCGTAAAGTATTGTTTTGCATAAGGCAGGAGCTCTCCCGTAACGCCCATCACCTCAAGCAGTGGATTGAGCAACGCAAGGCCAAGGATGGTGATGAGAATCGCGGAGCTGTAAAAGGCGAGCATTGCATTCAGCGTGACTTCGCCCGCCTCCTGCTTTTTGCCCTCGCCCAGCTTTCGGGAGATGATCGATGCCGCGCCGCCGCCTAAGGCGGTGGAGATTGCACCCTGTAAAATTACAAACGGAAATACGACGGACACGCCGCCCATGGCGTTTTCACCCACGCCCCAGCTGACAAACAGCGTATCTGTCAGCGTATAGACGGCATTGAGCAGCAGGGCGGCCATGGTGGTTGCTGCAAAGCGGAGCACCAGGCGGGGAACTGGCTCTTCCCCCAATGCGGCCGTGGCGGAAGGGCTCCCGATTCGTTTTGTTTTTTCCGTCATTTTTATTTCAAGCCTCCGAAAGCGCTTTTGTAAAACCATGCGGAGGAGAAAACGTTGCGCCACCAACCGAAGTGCTTTGGCGTGTAGCGGTAATATTTTTCCACCTCCTGG
Organism: uncultured Oscillospiraceae bacterium; assembly: GCA_900544375.1. Classification (GTDB taxonomy): domain Bacteria; phylum Bacillota; class Clostridia; order Oscillospirales; family Acutalibacteraceae; genus Fimivicinus. The sequence goes on along the minus strand of UQUZ01000049.1, from coordinate 12,457 downwards.
ATCAGGCCCAGATACCCCTGCATCACGGCATAGCGGATTTTTTCCTCTCGCGTTACGCGGATGGGTTCATCCGCGACGGCATTATAAGCCGCAAGGGAAGCTTTTTTCTTCTCCAGGGGTTTCTGATATTCGAGGCACACAAAGTCCGCGATCCGGTCGCCCCAAAAGCTGCGCTCCGGGTCGATCCATGCATATTTGATCTCACCGTTTTCCCGGTTGCAGATGATGTTTGGCCACCAAATATCAAAATTGACCATGCAACATTCCGCTTTTTTTAAAACATCCTGATATCGGTCGATACAGGCAAGCAGCTTTTCGCCGCGTTTTGATTTTTTTTTCGCTCGCGCACAATCATCCAGAAGCGACTGCGTCATAGCCCGAATTGCTTGATACCAGTTGTCATACAAGCCGTTTTGGATATAACCGAACTGATCGTTTTTAATTTTGTGGATCTGGGCCGCCATGGTCGCCGTAATAGAATTGGACTGCACTTGCTCAGAACCCGAAAATTTCATTTGATCCAATTGTTTCCCAGAAAGCTTTTCCATGATAAAATAATCCGTAGGGATCTGCTTGCGTTCAAAATCCTCAAAGTAAACATCGGGCACAGTGATGGGCGTATGTTCCCGCATCTGACGATACCAAAAGACTTCAGCGCGCATCATATCTTTTTCGTAGGTCATGACCGGAGCCTCCTGCGCCGGCGCGATCTTGAGCACATATTCTTTTTCCCGTGTGGATACGGAAAACACAGCGTTATACTCCCCCGCGCCCAAAGGCGAAATGCCGGTAATCCCGCCGATTCCCGCTGCGCGGAAAATTTTTTCAATCTCCTTATTTTCAATTTTGTATTTGGTTTTGCTAATCATTCAAAATCCCTCCCGATTTTTTTATGAAATCAGCTATTGTGATTAGAATAGCAGAATGCGCTTGCAGTTGCATATTGTTTTTCAGCTTTTTCTTTTAATAATCCGTTGTTTTTCAACATGATTTTAGGTATAATGGCCTCACAATGAGGGATCATTTCAAAGACCGCCTGAGGCGCGAAAGGATGGTTATGAAAATGAAACAGGGCGAGCTGCTGAATATCCAGATTCTACCCCAGGCGGATGATCCATCCTTTGAACAGCGGGAAAGCGGAATGGCGCATACCTCTTACCGGGAAGAAACCGCTTTTTTATCGGCGATTCAGCAGGGAGACGTTGAGCGGGTTAAACAATTGCTCGGGCAATATATCAAATCAGGCATCGTTGTGGGCCGCCTTTCCACCAATTCCATCCGGCAGATGCAGTATTGGGCGGTGTGCTGTGTGACGTTGGGGACCAGATACGCCATCCAGGGTGGTTTGAATGAGATGCAGGCGTTTAACCTATCTGATCGCTATATTATGCAGATCGATCAATTCACGTCCGGGGAGGAAATCATCAGCTTTCTGAATCAAATTGTTTTGGAAATTACAGGGCTAGTGCATGAAAATGCCCGTGGCAATTGCCCGGCGGCAATTCGAAAGTGCCTGGATTATATTGATCGGAATCTGCATGAATCAATCCGCCTCGCCGATTTGGCAGCGCTTGTGAACCTCAGCGGGGACTATTTGTCAAAGCTTTTTAAAAAGCATGTAGGCAAGCCGCTGCGGGAATATATTATTGAGCGGAAGCTCGAAACCGCAAAGGCGATGCTGCGTGGGGAATGCGATCAGAAGATGGTGGCCTATTACCTGGGCTTTTGCTCGCAGGCCTATTTTATCACCTGTTTCCGCAAAGCCTATGGCATCACGCCGCACCAATATGCCGCCCGGTTTGGCTGAGAAACAGCACGCCGCCGCAAAAGCATCTTGGGGATGCTTTTGCGGCGGCTTTTTGTTTGGCACATTAAAGAGCATTTACAATGCTGTCTGGCTGGAAACCATTGAAAACGCGCACAACGTTTGACCACATATGCCGGTGTGCGCGGCAGAAGCTGCTGGCGGTGATGCCGCCGAGATGGGGCGAAAAAACGACGCGATCCTCCACTTCCGGCGGCAGCCTCACCAGCGGATGATCCGCCGGGACGGGCTCTGGGGAGAGGGTGTCAAACCCAGCGCCTGCGAGTTTGCCGGAAAATAACGCTTCTTTCACGGCCAAGTGATCGACGAGCTCGCCGCGTGCAGTGTTGATTAGATAGGAGCCGTTCTTCATTTGGGAGAGGAAGGCGGCGTTTACCATGCCGCACGTCTGCGGCGTGACAGCCGCGTGGAGGCTGATGATATCGCAGGCCGCAAGCAGTTCCCCGAGCGGGAGATAGGTTACGGAAAAGGCCTTTTCCGTTTCCGGATCTTTTCTATGGGCGGAATCATAAAAAAGCTCGCATCCGAAGGGGGCCAGCCGCTGCGCCGTGGCCTTTGCGATGTGCCCAAAGCCGATCAGGCCGATTTTGCAATCCCCCAGCTCTGTGATCCCCTCGACCATGGCCTGTTCCTTCATTTGGATTTGACGGCCTTCCCGGACGGCGCGGTCGCCCGGGATCCCCCTGCGCAGCAGGGACAGCATCAAAAAAATTGCCTGCTCTGCCACAGCGCCCGCATTGCAGCCCTGATTGTTGCAGACGAAAACACCGCGTTCCCTTGCCGCTTGGATATCAATGCCGTTGAATGCCACGCCCTCAGAATGGATCATTTTGAGCTTTGGCATTCGCCGGATCAGGTCGCCGTCTACCGTGCTGATCGCATCCACCAGAAAAACCTCCGCGTCCGGGCAGAGGGCGAGCCGCTCCTCATTGGCGCTGCCGAGTGGGCAGAAGGTGAGCGAAAGCCGGTCGAGCGGGACAAATTCCGGCAGATAGGCTTGATAGCGCTCCGGCGCGCCCTCGATGAGAATGTTCAAGGAAAGCTCCCCTCCTGTTGATAATTCTATTTGCAGCCGCTTCTATTTCGTTTGGTCGAGCCATTTTGTAAACAACAGGTCGATCTCTTCGGAGGTCAGTTTTTTATCGTGGGAGCGGCCGGTTTTATCTGACAATTCCATGATGGAATCGCATACGACCCGTGCTTTGGTGTCGAGCAAATCTACAAAGGAATTCTTTTCAGGAATGATCTGCCTTTTCTTTTTCAGATACTGCGCGGAGGAGATTTCTTTTGATTTACCGTTGGAATATCTCTTTGTCAGTAAACAGTGATCCAGTTCGGTATCTAATAGATAGAGATCTTCCCCATCATGGCTTTTTTCAAGATCCTCTCTCTGCAAGTGATCGTGGTCAACATCTAAGGTGATTATATTGCAAACATGAGGAACGCCGTTGCGGCTTTTGATTTCTTTCACATATCCGTTAAGGCCGTTGCTATTGCCTTGGAGCAGATACATTTCTTTAAATAAGTATACCTTTTGATTTTTCTTATCAGCAAGAATTTTTGTGTGAGTAGAGCTTCGGGCTTGCTCGCCGCCGTCTTCCAAAACAGGCGCAACTTTCTTTCCATCAAAGCTGTAAAAGTTGAGATATCCTCCTAAAGAACCGCCCGAATCGCGATAGACCCCGAGCTCGGGAATACGGTCAAAATTCAAGTCAATCAAATAATAGCCGAAAATAGGGAAGCCCGGGTCCTCCTCCATATTGGTATCGGAATGGAGTAAAAATTCTGCATAGGCTTTGAAATACGGCCGGTTTTTTCTGCCTGAAAGGATAAGCGGCTTGGAGGTGGTTGTTTCGATTCGAGCCCTGGTGGAGGGTGCTGCCAGCGTAGTGGAAGGCGCTTCGCTGGAAGGAGGAAGAGAGCTGGATTCCAACGCTGGCCCGGAGGTGCTCGCTTCACCAGGGTGATGGCAGGAAGCGGTCGTCAATAAACACAGCAGCACTGCGCATAAGCAGATGATTTTTTTCATGATTCAGATCCTTTTCTTGAGCAAATCCTTTGTTCAAAAGGACAAAAGTGCGCCGCTCCCTAAAAACGTTGTAGGGCAAGATGGGCCGCGGCGCACAATAACAGCGATTTCCAAGCTTTATTCGCCCTTCATGCCCAGCAGCTCCTGCGTGCCGTGGAAGGCATCCACAGAGAGCTTAACAGAATCATAAATGGCTGATTCGATATCGTCCCCTGTGACGCCCAGCTCTACACACCATTTTGGGTCGATGAAGGTATTCATGCACATGATATCCGCCAGGCCGACGGGATCAATGCCGCCCTCTACGTTTTTATTCCGATACACCTTGCGCATATGCAGCCCAAAAAGCTGGAAAGACCATTTCGGAATATTGATGATTTTCCGGTTGGGCTGGCCCATCGCCTTGTGGACGATTTTCAGGAAGTCGTTCCAGGTGAGATTATAGTACCCAATCGGATAACAGTTTGCGCCGCGGTTGCGCTCCGCTGCCCCGGCGATTGCCTGCCCAACCTGGCGGACGGTCACCATCGTAGTGCCGCCCTTCGGGTACATCGTGATTTTGCCCATCCCTTCAAGCTGCTCGATGAGGATAACCCACACAGGCTTACGGCCAGGCTGCGTGCCAAAAATATAGGGCAGCTCCAGCACGCATACGCTCATTTCATCATCCGCGAACGAGAGTGCAGATTGCTCCTGCGCAATCCTGCTGCGGATATAGGGGTGCTTGACGCAGAGATTCATCTCCGGGTGCTCCTTGGCGAAATAGGCGAAATAGGAGCCGAGCACAACGCAATTCTTTACGCCGCAAGCCTTGGCGATTCCCAACAGACGCTTGACAGGCCGAATGTTATATTTTTCATACGCGGCATAAACCGGGGCGGGGAATTCCACACGCTCATCCACGCCCGCCGCAAAAATAAAGCAATCGCAACCCGCCATCTTCTCCCGCAGCTCATCGTCGCTCATAGTCAGGTAATTCCCCAAAACGATTTCCATCTCCTCCGGGATCGGAGCGCCTTCCGGCAGGGGGGGCAGGGCGATGCTTTTGACCTGATGCCCGCGGGCGATGAGCTCCGCGGCCGCGGCGCTGCCCAAAAGGCCGGTGCCGCCAATCATAAATACGTTCAAGATTCTCTCTCCTTTTTTCAATTGATGTGTGGCTGTATTGATATTAGTTTATCGCTGGCGAAAGGGAACGTCAATATCTGGGAGCAAACTTTTATTCCGATTTTATTCGTCTTGTTGTTCCGGCTGCGTTTGCCACAGCATCCGGTTCGATACAAAGCGAAACGACAGCTTCTGCTGTTGATAAAGATACGCGAGATAAGAGCGCACCGTGCTGCCGACCAATACATATTGATTGCAATCCATTGTGAGGGCATACTGATGAAACACTGCCTGAAGAATTTCTTCAAAGCTGTGAGGCGCCTGGCACAGATTGAGCAGATACTCAATGATTTGCACAATCTTTTCCCGATTGGCGCGAGCGAGCGGGGCGATTTCCTCTGTGGCTGCTGCATGGGAGGGGATGAAAAGCCTCGCCTGCATCTGTTCTACTTTTTGAAGCGTGGCGAGATAGCCTTTTACATCATAGAGGAAGGATACCTGGTATTTTTGGATCGCTTCTTCGCTTACCAGCGCATCGGCCAGAAAAACAACGTCATCCGGTGTGCGCAGGCCGATCATATCAAAGGAATGGCCGGGCAGGTCGATCACCTCCAGCTCCTGTGGGAAGCCCTGGCTATCCAACGGTAGGGCGTTGCTGGGAGCGGCCTCCAGGAAGTGGTTGCGCAATGCATTTGGAGGGAAACCACCATAGAGGAAAGCGGGCTCCAACACCGGATTCAAGGTAAAAGCGCACTCCATTCCCTTTGCAAAAATTTGGCAACCCGTGCGCTTTTGGAGCAGCTGATTTCCCCCGATATGGTCGCCATGCGAGTGCGTATTGATCACGCAGGAGAGCTGCCAGCCCTGTGCGTCCAAAATTTTAAGTGCTTTTTTGGCGGCATCCTTTCCGCTGCCACCATCAATGAGGCAAGCATGGCTTTTATCCAAAAGAAAAAGGCCGATTTTAACTGGGCAGTCGATATAATAGGTGCGTTCCCCTGCCCGGATGAGCTCATACATATCAGAAACCTCCCTTGTATATTCATTTGAAACACCAATTTTAGCGGCGGCCAAGAGAGCGCATCGTTTGATCGCTCCTTTTTTCAAAGTATACCACGAATCGGCCGGATGAGATACGGTTAAAAATCGAATTTGTTTGCCCAAGGGGCGTTGACAGGCTTGGCTGGGCCGGTATAATGGGAGAGAAAGAAAACGGAAGGGAAAGGAAGAGATCTATTATGAAATTGACGGTGCTTGGCGGCGGTGGGGTACGCTCGCCCTTTTTGACGAAATCAATCGCCCTCGGCGCGGAGGCAGCGGGGATTACAGAGGTTGTGCTGATGGATAACAACGCTGAGAAGTTGCATAAATATGGCAAGATCGCAAAGCTGGTCGGCGAGCGGTGTAACCCGGCCCTGCACTTTATATTGACGACGGATGCGGAAGAAGCGCTCCGGGATGCGGATTATATCATCACCACCATCCGGGGCGATGCGGATGAAGGCCGCGTTTTTGATGAGCGCACGGCGCTGAGCCACGGCGTGCTCGGTCAGGAGACGACGGGCGCGGGCGGGTTTGCCATGGCGCTGCGCAGCATCCCGATCCTCACCGGCTATTGCGAGCTCGCGCGCCGGGTGGCGAAGCCAGATGTTTTGATCTTTAATTTTACCAACCCGAGCGGTTTGGTCACGCAGGCGCTGCGCACGCAGGGCTATGATATGGTTTATGGCGTGTGCGATGCGCCGAGCGGCTTTCATAAGCAGCTGGCGGCCCTGCTGGGGGTAGAGCGCGAGCGCTTTACCATGCGCTGCTGGGGATTAAACCACCTCTCGTGGTTCGATTCCTTCCGGGTGGATGGCGAAGACGTGACCGGCAAAATCTTGGCTGCGCCCCGGCTTTATCAGGCTACGGAGATGAAACATTTCGACCCGGAGCTTGTCCGGCTCTCCGGCAATTTGCTGCCGAATGAATACCTGTATTTCTATTACTATAGCAACCGCGCCGTGCAATCAATCCTCTCCTCCTCCAAAACGCGGGGGGAAACGATTTTGGAGATCAACCAGAAAATGCACCGCGCGCTCGATGAGATCGATATCGATCGTGATTTGGAAGCTGCCTTCCACTGCTTTATGCTGCATTATGCCATGCGGGAAAACAGCTATTTCACGATCGAAACAGGCGGTGCGCCGAAAAATATCGACGTGCCTACCGTGGAGGAATTTATCCGCCAGCCGGATGGCGGCGGGTATGCGGGCGTAGCGCTTGATTTCATCAAGGCGCGGGCGACAGGGGAAAAAATCCAGATGGTACTCTCTGTGCCGAACAACGGCGCGTGCCCGTATTTTGCGGATGGCGACGTGATGGAGCTCACCTGCGAGATCGACGGAGAGGGCGCGCACCCGCTGCCAGTGCCGGAAATTCCGCCGATGCAGCTGAACCTGATTCGGACGATTAAGCTATACGAAAACCTGACGGTGGAAGCGATTTTGGAAAAGAGCTATGAAAAGGCGGTCAAGGCGCTCACCATTCATCCGCTCATCAATTCCTACCCCATTGCCAAGAGCCTTGTGGACACCTATAAGGAGCGCTACAAGGGCTATATTGGAGAATTATCATGAGGGGGGAAGTGCGCGCGATTGCGCCGCTCTACACGGATTTGATTTATTCGGGCTTTGATGCGCTGCCGGAGCTGGGAGAGGAAGTTTACACCAAGGCTTTTGATTTACAGCTCGGTGGTGGAGCTGCGGCAATCCCTATCATGCTCTCCCGCATGGGGCTCCCGGCCCGGCTGGGCACTTTTTTAGGATCGGATGCGATCAGCCGTTTGGCAGCCTCCCTCCTGGAAGAGAATGGGTTAAAGCAGTATGAAAACCTCTACCGGGGAGAAGGGCGGCCTGTGGTAGTTTCCACCGTGTTTTCCTACGGCGGCGACCGTTCCTTTTTATCCTTTGGGGATGAGATCACGCAGGCAGATTTGGCGGATGAATCCTGTTACGCCTTCCTGAAAGGCGCAGCGATCGCCTTTGCGCCGCAGGGCAGGCCGGAAGTAGTCAAAAAGCTACATGCGGACGGAACGGTTTTGCTCTATGACATCGGCTGGACGCCGGAGATGAAGCTTGCGGATTATAAAGACATTCTACAATATGTTGATTTTTTTACACCGAATGAGAAGGAGGCCAGGCAGCTCACCGGCGAGGAAACGCTGGAGGATGCGCTGCGAAAGCTCGGCGAGGCGGTGAAAACGCCGATTATTAAATGCGGTGCGGCGGGCTGCATCGCGCTTGATGGGGAGAAAGTGCTGCGGGTGCCCGCTGTGGATCGGTTTATACCCGTGGATTTTACCGGCGCTGGGGATAACTTCATGGCCGGTGTGCTCTACGGCGTGTATCAGGGGTGGCCGCTTGCGCGTTGCCTGCAAATGGGGAACGTGTTTGGCGGCTACTCGACGACACAGCCGGGCTGCTACAAGGCGGGGCTGACGCTGTTGCAGGCGATGGATTGCCTACAGTATTACGATGCCGATTGAGGTGTAGGAGCTATCGCGGCGCTTTCTGAATTTCTTCGTTTTTCGGCCGAAAGGGCGGGCAGGGGCGAACATTGCATGCAAATTCTGCCTTGTAGAGAAAGATGGTTTTGTCAATGGAAAAGGGCATTACGGATCTTTTGCAAAAAGTCCTGCAAGAGATGGATTTAGGCACATTAAAAGGGCCGCCGTGCCGGGTAGCCGGCGGATTGATGCACACGATGTATGCCGCCGTCACCGAGCGGGGGAAATATGCGGTCAAAGTGCTGAATCCCGCGGTTATGAAGCGGGAAAAGGCGCTGGAGAATACAATTTTTTCAGAAAAAATTGCGCGTGAGTTATCGAAGAAGATTCCGGCCGTTCCGGCAATTTGCAAGAATGGCGAGGCGGTTTTGGCACGCAATGGGTGTTATTACATGGTTTTTCCATGGCAAAGTGGCAAAAGCGTATTCGCAAAGGAAATTACCCCTTTGCGTTGTGAGCGGATCGGCGGTATTTTGGGCGCTATCCACCATGCAAACGTGCAGATCGATGGAGCAGCCTATGGGGAGGCAGGGGCTTTTGCGCCCGATTGGAAAACTGTTCTTCAGAAGGCTCGGCAGGAGAAGCCGTCTTGGCTGCGGCTTTTCACAGCCCGGTATGAAAGAATTGCCGGCTGGACGCAGCGGTATGTGGCCGCGGCAGAAAAACGAAGCGGGGAGCAGGTGCTCAGCCACCGGGATCTCGACCCGAAAAATGTATTATGGGATGGAATGGAGCCCTTCTTGATCGACTGGGAGGCAGCAGGATATGTCAACCCTGAGCGGGAACTGATTGAGGTGGTGAACTACTGGGCTTGCAATCAAAGAGGGCGGCTGGATCGCGAAAAATTCCGTGCGCTGTTAGCAGCTTACCAGATGAACCGGCCCCTTTTGCACACCGACTGGCCCGCCGTGCTTGACAGCGGATATGGCGGAATGTTGGAATGGCTGCTCTATAATATGAAACGTTCCCTTGGGATCGAATGCAGTTCCCAGGAGGAGCGGCGTTTGGGCACAGCGCAGGTGAGGGGAACGCTCCATGCACTGGATGCCTATGAGCGGAAAACGGCCCTGCTGCTGGAATGGCTTCGGGAGGATTGCGATGCCTGAATGGGGGATTCCAACCTTGTATGGCTGTAGGAAGCTACGCGCAAATTAAAAATACAATCAGATAATGTAAGATAAAAGGGACTGTATCAAGCAGTTCCCTTTTTTGTTTGGTCCCTCAGAAATCGCCCGAGAAAGAATTCCGATGCCGGAATGATCGGAGTTCCTTAAAATCCAATTTGTATAAATTTTGAAGTATAGCCTCAAGGCGCATGAAAGGATTTATTGCCTAATTCAATCAATCGTATCAAGGAATTCGTTGACAGATGCACACCTCGTATAGTATGATGATAATATACAATTTGTACAATTTGGGCGGGAATTATGAAAATAAACATCATATATGGAAAGGTGGGGTCGAATGAATCGAAAGCTGCGGGAAAAAATCAGAGAATCTTTGCAAGCTGTAGTGCCGGTTACGGCAATCGTTTTGCTCTTGTGCGTTACGATTACGCCCATGCCGCCGGATACACTCCTGCTGTTTTTGACTGGCGCCGGGCTTCTCATTCTAGGCATGGGTTTTTTTACATTGGGTGCGGATTTGGCGATGATCCCAATCGGCGAGCATTTGGGCACGCGCTTGGCAAAAGGGAAGAAAGTGGTGTTGATTGCGCTGGCGTGTTTTGCAATTGGCGGAATTATAACGGTTGCGGAGCCTGATTTGCAGGTGCTGGCGCAGCAAACGCCCGGCGTGCCGGATTTGACGCTCATTCTTACCGTTGCGGTTGGCGTCGGAATCTTTTTGGCGTCGGCGTTTTTGCGTATGGTATTGAAAATCCGGCTTTCAATTCTGCTGCTGATCGGTTATGCAGCTGTGTTTCTCCTCTCTGTTTTTGTGCCGAATGAGTTTGTGGCAGTGGCGTTTGATGCGGGAGGTGTGACAACGGGCCCGATTACCGTGCCGTTTATTATGGCGTTCGGCATAGGCCTAGCCGCTCTACGCAACGACGGGGATGCGGAGAGCGACAGCTTTGGTATGGTTGCCCTGTGCTCAATCGGCCCTATCTTATCTGTGCTTCTGTTGGGGATTCTCTATGAGCCGTCTCAAGCGGAATATGCGGAGATCACAATGCCCGTTATTAGCACTACCCGAGATTTGGGGCTGGAATTTGGCCGTGCGTTTCCGGCTTACGCAAAAGAAGTGTTTCTGGCCCTTCTGCCGGTTTTGGTTTTCTTCTTTCTGTTTCAGCTTGCATTTTTAAAGCTGCGCAAAAAGCAACTCGTTAAAGTGCTGGCCGGCATCCTTTACACGTTTATTGGTCTCCTTTTATTTTTAACGGGTGTCAATGTCGGCTTTATGCCGGTCGGAAGCTATTTGGGCAAAGAGCTCGTCGCGCTCCCATACCGTTGGATTTTGGTGCCGATCGGTATGGTCATTGGCTTCTTTATTGTAAAAGCGGAGCCTGCTGTGCTGGTGCTTAATAAACAGGTGGAGGAGATTTCTGGCGGCGCGATTTCCCAAAAAACGATGATGAACGGCCTTTCTATAGGCATGGCGATGTCGGTGGGCTTATCGATGATCCGGATTTTAACAGGGATTTCAATTTATTGGTTTTTAGTGCCTGGGTATGTTTGCGCACTGCTGCTCTCGTTCGCGGTGCCAAAAATTTTTACGGCAATTGCATTTGACTCTGGCGGCGTTGCGTCTGGCCCTATGACGGCTACGTTCCTTCTCCCCTTTGCCATGGGGGCGTGCGGTGCTTTGGGGGGGAATATTCTTCTGGATGCATTTGGAATTGTTGCAATGGTGGCAATGACGCCATTGGTTATTATCCAGGGAATCGGGCTTCTGTATCGCTTTAAAACGCGGCGCGCTGCAAAGTGCCCGGCCGCGGTGCAGAACGAAATCATCGAATATGAGGGGGTTTAAATGATGTATGCGTTTCCGCTGCAAGTGCTGATTACGGTTGTGGACCGCGGAAAAGGCGATAAAATGGCCCGGCTTTATGAGCGGGCGGGAGTTAAAACGCAGCTCATGTGCCTGGGGTTTGGCACGGCAAAGTCAGAGATTTTAGAATATTTGGGCCTGGGTGATTTGGAAAAGGAAATTCTTTTCAGCGCGGCGCCCCGAGCGGCAATTCAAACCGGCCTGGAGAAGCTGCGGGGCGAACTGCCGTTCTCTAGGCCGGGCGGCGGGGTCGCGTGCAGCGTAACGTTTTCAAGCGTCAGCATGGCTGCGTTGCGGCACATTCAGAAAGAGGCCACAATTATTGAAACCGGGGAGGCAGAAAAAATGGATGAGAAACGGACGCATGATATGGTTGTCTGCGTTGCAGACCGGGGGCAGGCGGAACTGGTTATGGAGGCGGCGAAGCAGGCTGGGGCCAGCGGCGGCACAGTCGTTCACGCACGGGGCTTTAACGCAAAGGAAGAAGAAAATTTTCTGCATCTGCTGATCCGGCCGGAGAAGGAATTGGTGCTGATCATCGTGCCGTTGGCAGATAGAAAAACTGTGATGCAGCAAATTTGCGATGCAATTGCGCAGACAACTGGGGAGGCGGGCGTTATTTTTTCTCTGCCGGTTGATGATGTAATGGGGTTGCATCAATAAGCGTTTGCGGAGTCGGTGAAACGCTATGCCGGAATTTTCTCTTTATATTCTTCGGGCAACCGTTATATCAAGGACATAATTGAGGGGTACACTATAATTAAAATGAAGAAGAGCGCTCCTCTTTTGTTTAACTTGATTTTCATTGATAGGCGCCGAGAGGGGCTTAAAAACAAACGGAATGTCGAAATTTTCTTCATAAGAGTTTTTTCTTTCTTCTCCTTTTGCGTGGAGGTCCGCGTCCCTGTTGTTCGCGCAACGCGCGGAGGGGTGTAAAGAGAGGGAGAAAAAGGAGGAA
>UQUZ01000048.1 GCA_900544375.1 uncultured Oscillospiraceae bacterium | reverse complement strand
GTATATGTTGCAAATTACAATATCCACAGCAGCTTTTCTCCGGGTACAGTGCAGATCATCATGGTGGTTATTATTGCGGCAGGTATGTTTGCCGGTATGCTTGTGACGCCACCGCTCTACACGCGATTTGGCTACAAGAAAGTTTATATTTTTTTCGGTGTGATGGGGGCCGTGGTGCTCAGCGCCGCCTATTTTGTCGGTTATAATAATTTCTATGCCATCCTGCCGTTTTTGGCGATAGGCGGCGTTCCGCTCGGTGTGTTTTCCACGATTGCGTATCCGATGGTGGGCGACAGCCTTGATTACCTGGAATGGAAGACGGGCGAGCGGCTGGAGGGCTTCTGTTTCTCACTGAATTCCTCCGTTACAAAGTTCAACAATGCTTTTGCTGCGATCACCGTGTCGGTCTTTCTTGTGCTGATCCAGTTTAAACAGCCGGTAGAGGATGCGATGGGCGTTGTGGTGCAACAGGCGCAGACCGCTCAAACGCTTGATGGAATTTTTGCCTTGGTTACGCTGCTTCCGGCAGGGGGATTCGCGCTGGCGATTGTTCCCATGCTGTTTTACCGCTATACAGGAAAGCGCAAAGAGCAGATCCTCCAAGAGTTGAAGGAGCGTCGCGGAGAACAGAAGGAAACGGCAACTTCAAACGTCTAAGATGAGCGCGCACTTCTCTTCTCTATGGCGCAGCAAGGAACATGATTCTCGGATGCATGGCTAAAAAATGTGGCATGGAGTTCCTCCCGGTGGATGGAATGGGGCGTCGGTGAAATTTATGAACAGCTCAAATAGGCCATTATAGAAAAGAGATCCGCCCGCAGGCGCATAAACCTGCAGGTGGTTTTCTCACTTTTCTACGAAAGCTCTGAAATTGAAAAAACGAAGAAGAATCGGCAAATCTTCAGGGGACGCAGTATCCCATTATTGAGAGGGTGCATGCGCTGTGAGCGAGTGGCCCTGACCAATCACAACAGAAAAACGCGGCATCCCATCTGATCGTGTCCATTGTGCCGGTGCGAAGCTGGCACAGAAGCAGAAAGCTCTGTTCGCCGGTCCAGCGCCGCATGAAACGAAACAGGTATCCGGCAGTTCCCTGAAGCAGTGGAACGGAAGCTTATCAGAGAAAGCCAGAGTTTATGTGCAAACAAAGTAAAACCAGCGGGAACCTTATCACGCCGGTTTTACTGGAACATTTCATTTGCTTTCTTATGCACTTTCGCATAACAGAATATTCTGTATCAGCGGCAGCATGGCCTACAGCCGCTGTGTCGGTTCATTGTTTGAGGAAACGACGCCCCAATTCAGAATATGCGGGGGATAAGGCTTGTGTGTGCGTTATCTGCCCGTATTGGGATGGGAATGGCCCTGCTCATTTTTCTGCTTTTTATTTTGCAGGCCATGCTGCGCAGCCTTTTCATCCTCCGCAAGCGGAATGTCATAGATCGCGCTGTAAGAGTCAATCTCCGGCTCTGACACCGGGGCCGCAGGGATTAGCCCCGTGCATTCTGTCATGGAGGAAACGCTCATCGAATCATTGAACAGTTCTTCTCCATCCTGCGCATCATAGGGGAGCGGTCGTTTTTTTGGTTCATCCATATAAAATCCTCTTTTCTCATTGGAAGGTTGAAATGGTGCGCGCGCCGCAGCACGGCCCTTTTTCTGTTTTAGTGTTTCGTGAAACGAGCCGGCTATGCAGGTGGCACTGGCCGAATTGTTTGATTTTGCGGTGGGCTGTGCTATAATAATACGGTATGAAAACGGCTTAAAACCGTTTGCTGAATTTACAAAAGTTGAACCATGTCGTTCTGGAACTATCCTGAAGAGAAAGGATCATTATTAGTATGGAAAAAACAGTGGATCTAATTGTGCCGTGCTTCAATGAGGGCGAGGTGCTCGAGCTCTTTCACAGCGAGGTGAGCGCTGTGCTGGACGGGTGTGAAGGATATGCGTTTCATTTCATTTTTGTAAACGACGGCAGCAAGGATCAAACGCTTAATCTCCTGCGTCGTTTTGCAGCGGAGGATAAGCGGGTGCGCTACCTTTCGCTTTCACGCAATTTTGGCAAGGAATCCGCCATGCTCGCGGGCATGAAGTATTCTACGGGCGACTATGTTGGAATTCTGGATGCGGATTTGCAGCATTCGCCGGAGCTGATACCGGAGATGCTCAGCGCGCTGGAGGAGGGCTATGAGATCGCCGCGGCGCGCAGGGTAGACCGCTCCGGGGAGGGCAAGGTAAAAAGCGTGTTTTCTCGTGCGTTCTATAAGGTCATTAATCGCATGTCCGATGTGGATATTCAAGATGGCGCGCAGGATTTTCGCATCATGAAGCGGCAGGTCGTGGAGGCAATTCTCTCCATGCCGGAATACAATCGTTTTTCCAAGGGGATTTTTAGCTGGGTTGGCTTCCGCACTAAGTGGTTTGAGCATGAAAACCGCGAGCGGGCGGCGGGCTCAAGCAAGTGGTCGTTTGCAAAGCTTTTTCGCTATGCGCTGGATGGGATTATCGGCTTTTCCACTGCGCCTTTGAAGGTTTCCCTCTATATCGGCGTTGCATCGAGCGGGATTGGCGTGATCTATGCGCTGTATATTCTCATTCGCACGCTTATTCGTGGCTCCGATGTGCCGGGCTACCCCTCCATTATCTGCGCGATCTTCTTTTTTGGGGGGCTGATACTGTGCTCGCTTGGCGTGATTGGGGAGTATTTGGCGCGGATTTATCTAGAGGTCAAAAGGCGCCCCATTTTCCTGGTGGCGGAAACCAATATTATCCCGGGGCCCGCTGAAACAAGCGGCCCGTTGGAAGGGTGACCCGATTTGAATGAACAACTCAGACCACTGCGTGAAAAGGCAATGCGCCTGCCTCTTACGCCGGGCGTCTATATCATGAAGGATAAAAAGGGAAAAATTATTTATATCGGCAAGGCAAAGGCGTTGAAAAACCGTGTCAGCCAGTATTTCGGCTCACAGGAGCGCCACGCGGTTAAGGTGCGCCGGATGGTGGAGCACGTGGCGGATTTTGACTATATTCTGACGGATAGTGAATTTGAAGCGCTGGTGCTTGAATGCAGCCTCATTAAGCAGCACCAGCCAAAATATAATATTTTATTGAAGGATGACAAGGGGTATCATTACATCCGGGTCACCGCTGGGAACTGGCCCGTGATCAGCGCGGCGATGCAAAAGCTGGATGACGGTGCGCAGTATATCGGCCCGTTTACAAGCTCCTTTACCGTGAAGCAGTCGGTGGACGAGGCGTTGCGGATTTTTCGTCTGCCTCAGTGCGGCAAAGTGTTTCCACGTGATATCGGCCGGGGGAGGCCATGCCTAAATTATTTTATCAAGCAGTGTTCTGCGCCCTGTGCGGGCAAGCTCACGCAGCAAGAATATCGGGAGACGGTGGATGAGGCGCTCTCCTTTCTACGCGGCGGCAGCACAGAGGCGCTCAAGGAGATTCAGCGCCGGATGGAGGAGGCGGCCGAAAACCTAGAGTTTGAAAAAGCGGCCCGCCTGCGCGACCGGATGAACGCTATCCGCCGCATGCAGGATAAGCAGAAGGTAGTGTCGCTCTCTGTGAAAGAGCAGGATGTGTTTGCCGTTTCCAACAGCGCGCAGGCTGCCTGCCTAATGGTGCTACGGTTTGCACAGGGAAGGCTGTACGACAGCGAGTATTTTTTTATTGACAGCGTGGAGGATTTTCCCGCGGCGCGCGGGGAGCTGATCCAGGGCTATTATTCGATGCGCGATCATGTGCCGCCGCGCGTTACGGTTGATGGAGAGGTGGCGGACGAATCACTTTTATCCAGCTGGCTGAGCGAAAAGGCGGGCAGGCGTGTCCAGATCGCCGTGCCGCAGCGCGGGGAGCAGGCACAGCTAATGGAGATGTGTCGCTCCAATGCGGCGGAAAAGCTTGCGGAGCACCTCGGCCGAGCGGGAAAGCAGACGGCCGCGCTCGACGAGCTGGCCCGGCTGCTGGGCTTGGAGGCTCCGCCGGAATATATTGAAGCATATGATATTTCCCACACGGCCGGCAGCGATAATGTAGCGGGCATGGTCGTGTTTCGCGGCGGCGTACCCTATAAGCAAGCATATAAGCGGTTTTCGATTAAATCCTTTGAGGGGCAGGATGATTACGGCTCTATGAACGAGGTGCTCACGCGCCGCTTTACGCATTATGTGGAGGAAAAAGAGACTGGCGAGGGCTTTGGAAAGCTGCCGGATCTGATCCTGCTCGACGGCGGTCAGGGGCAGGTGAACGCGGTGCGCCCGGTGCTTCAGCAGTTCGGCCTGAAGGTGCCCTTATTTGGCATGGTGAAGGATGACCGCCACCGCACCCGCGCAATCGCGGCGGATGGCGGGGAGATTGCTATCAACTCTAAACGGCAGGCGTTTACGCTTGTCTCCTCCATTCAGGAAGAGGTGCACCGCTTTGCCATCGGCTATCATAAGCAAAAGCACAAAAAAAACACGCTGGTCAGCTCGCTGACCCAAATTGAAGGCATCGGCGAAACGCGCGCACGGGCGCTGCTGCGCTCCTTCCAGACGATCCGCGCCATTCGGGAGGCGACGGTTGAACAGCTGCTTACCGTGAAGGGAATGACGGAGCCCGCCGCCAAAGCAGTGTTTTTCCATTTTCATCCAGAGGAAAGTTAAAAGATTTTTTTCAACTTGTTTGTGCGGGCAAGGCGGCCCATGCGCATGAAATTTGTGCCAATTCATAAAAATTGGAATTATTTCTCTGCGAATGTTGACAAACACCGGCGCAAAATAGATAATAATTTAGATAAGATTTTAGGAAGAGAGTCCGTTTTCATTGATTGAGAGCGGCACGGGAGTTGTGCGTATGAGAGTCATCACCGGCTTTGCGAAAGGCCGTAAGCTGAGAACCCTATCCGGAGAGGATGTGCGGCCCACCACTGACCGCGTTAAGGAAGCGTTATTCAGCATTATTCAATTTGAAATTGAGGGCAGGCGTGTGCTTGATCTGTTTGCCGGTTCCGGCCAGTTGGGGATCGAGGCGCTCAGCCGCGGCGCGGCAAGCGCTGTTTTTGTGGATTCCTCCCGTGATTCCATTGAAGTGGTGCGGGAAAATTTGAATACAACGCAGCTCGCTCAGAGCGCGCAGGTGATGCAGATGGATAGCCTCGCCTTTCTAGCCGGCCAGTGCGGGCCGTTTGACATTGCTTTGCTTGACCCGCCCTATGGCGCGGGGCTCGTGCAAAGGGCTCTACCCATGGCGGCGCGCCGCATGGCGCCTGGCGGCGTAATGATCTGCGAAGCCCCGGCAAAGGAGGATTTGCCCGAGCAGGCGGAGGATTTTTGCCTGCTGCGGCGGTATTCCTATGGGCGGATTTCGCTTGCGCTTTATCGCAGAGAGGGGGAGGGAGCATGAGAATCGCAGTCTGCCCGGGCAGCTTTGACCCGGTTACGCTGGGCCATCTCGATATCATCCGCCGCTCCTCTAAGCTGTTTGATAAGGTAATTGTTGTTGTTATGGTGAATTATCATAAGAAAGACAGCAGCTTTACGGCAGAGGAACGGGTGCAGCTGCTACACCGCTGCACCGGCGATATTGAGAATATTGAAATTGATACATATAATGGCCTGCTTGCCGATTATATGCGCGAAAAGGGCGCTGTTGCAATTGTAAAAGGCCTGCGTGCGGTATCAGATTATGAATATGAATTCCAGCAGGCGCTGACGAACAAGCGCCTCAATCCAGAAGTAGAAACGATTTTTATCACCACCAGCGCTGAAAATATGTTTTTAAGCTCCAGCGTCGTTAAGCAGGTCTGTATGTTCGGCGGAGATATTTCAACGTTTGTCCCCTCGGAAATTCGGGAAGATATCATTGACCGTTTAAAACAGGGTTGAACCTGTCTATGATTTGGAAGGGAAGGATGTGTCAGTATGAGCAGTGTCAACATTGCCGAATTGTTGGATCAGATGGATGAAGTAATTGAAAACGCAACTGCCTCCATGTTATCAAGCAAGCGGTATATCGACATTCCCGCGATGCAGGAGCTGATCGCACAGGCGCGGGAAAATTTGCCCACGGAGATTGAACAGGCCACGCAGATTGTGCGTGACCGGAGCGCGATTCTCAAGGATGCAAAGCAGGAGGCGCATGAAACGCAGGAGGCTGCCATCCGCAATGCGGATAATCTGCGCGAAAACGCTCGCCGCGAGGCGGAAGCGCTCACGAGCAAGGCCCGTTTGGAAGCGGATACGATGATGGAAAAAGCCCGCCGCGATTCCAAGGCGATGATGCAAAAGGCGCAGGATGCGTCGGATGACATGGTTGCCAAGGCGGAGGAGAAGGCCAAAGCACTTGTTTCTGAGGATCAGATTACCAAAACTGCAACCGCGAAGGCTAACGAAATGCTCACCAGCGCCCGCCATCAGTCACAGGAGATGCTGGAGAACGCACAGGCCAAGGCACGCGAGGCGACGGAGACCGCTCAGGCTCGAGCGACCGCCTTGCTGGAGGATGCGCAAACCAAATCAAAGGATATGGTGGAAACCGCACAGGCCAAGGCTGCTCTCTTAACTAAGACGGCAAACGAACAGGCGGAGGAGGCGATCTCTCAGGCACAAAAGTGGTCGCACGATATGCGCACGGGTGCGAGTGAATTCGTCGAGCGGATTATGCGCACGTCAGATGAGCAGCTCACCCAGTATGTCAATGAAATCCGCAGGGCGCGCCAAAGCCTACGCGCTTCTGGCAAAGTGGAGGAGGAGCCTCAACCCGAGCCAAAGCAGGACGCTCAAAAATAATCTGCTCTTTCAAACATATAATAAGACGGGCCGCAGCCGGGGGGAAGAAGCAATCACGGCTTGCGGCCCATTTTTTAAATGGGAGGAGTTCGTATCCGTCGTGTTACATTGCATATTTGGGGAAAAGCAAGCGGGCGCTTCCTATAGGACCAGGCCAGGCGCCTATTTGATTGCAGTGAGCGGCGCTCAAATCGCTTCAATCCGCACACCCAAAGGTTTCTTTCTGCCCGGCGGCGGTGTGGAGCCAGGTGAAACGCATGAGGCCTGTATTCTGCGTGAATGTTTGGAGGAAACAGGCTTTCTGGTTCAGGTAGGGGAATTGTTAGGCTCTGCGGAAAGCTATCTCATGCATGAAAAAATTGGAGCTTTTCATCCAGTGCAGCATTATTATGCGGGCGCCTTTTTGGAATTCGTTTGCGCTCCGGTGGAATTAGACCATACGCTGGTATGGCTGCCCTGTGAAAAAGCCGCCGAGCAGATGAACGTAGAGCAGCAGGCCTGGGCTGTCCGTAAAGCGTTGGAGAAGCTAGCATGGATGAAGGAGCATATTGAATGAAAATATTGGTTTTATTCACCGGCGGCACGATCGGCAGCACAGTTGACGGCGCAACCGTCCATACGGATCCGGCTGCGGCCAGCCGTTTGCTATCGCTGTATCGGGCGCGGTTTGGGGAGGATGTTTTGTTTGAAGTGCGCAGGCCGTGCAACTTGCTCAGCGAAAATGCCACGCCCGAGCTGTGGTCTCTTTTGGAGCGATCGGTGCGGGAGGAGGAGCTGGCCGTTTACGATGGAGTCATCATCACACATGGCTCGGATACGCTGCCCTATACCTGTGCCGCACTCGCTTTCCTGCTGCGGGATGTGCCGATTCCATTGGTGCTGGTCGCAAGCAATTATTCCCTTGGGGATAGCCGCAGCAACGGCCTTGCAAATTTCCGCAGCGCAGTCGAGCTGATCGCTTCCCGTCAAGTTCGGGGTGTGTTCACCGTATTCCAGGATGAAAAAGGCGCCAATCGTGTGTATCTTGCCGCCCGCATTCAGGAGGCGGACACGGCCCGCGATCAGTTTACAAGCTATGGCGGCGTAGATTTTGGGGAAATCCGGGGCGGAAAATTTGTGTGGAACGAACATCCTGACAATCCTTCGCCAAGTGAGATCAATCAAATCCCTGCACGCCTGCTGCCCGCAAATTGGGTGTTTCAGGAGCCGGTGCCCGCGTTGCGGCCCTATCCGGGGCTTTCTTACCAATGGATTCGCTATGATCCTCAGCCGCGCGCTCTGCTGCACTATCTCTATCACGCTGCTACTGCCTGCACACAGGGGAAAGCTTATGATTTAACGCATTTTCTACAGGAATGCCAAAGCAAGGGGACGGATTGTTACCTCGCGCCTTTTAAAGCAGAAGGAGATGCGTTGTATGAAACGAGCCGGGCATTGCTGGCCACGGGGGCAATCCCGCTCTACCGGATTTCCTTTGAGGCGGCGTATGCCAAACTAACGATTGCGTATAATCAGGGGGAACACTCCTCAAAAAGTTTGATGGAGCAGTGCATCGCGTTTGAACGGCTTCCAGAGAGAGCGGTTTAAGATGCGAGATGTATAAAACAGCTTTATTGGCCGAAAGTGTCATTATACTTTCTCTGACCCTGATGCCCTGAAAAAGCACCATCAAAAGCCCCCAATTTGCCTTACAGAGGCAAACTGGGGGCTTTACGTGCCCGACGCTACGGATTTTCTCATAACCAGTTTTCGCAATGAGCGTTTTTCAATGCATCCATTTTGGGGCTTCGCCGTTTCTTATTTTTTCTGCCGTTGGAGTTGATCATTCCAATCCAATTCATAGCTCGGGTTGCCATATTGAAACAGAATCTGGCTATTGATCCTGCGGATCAGATTTTTGGCAAGGGCAACGTGGTTTTCTGCATAGTTTACACCAAAAGCATCCAAGATGGGCTTGAACTGTTCCCACCGCGCCAGGAAGCTCTTGAAATCCCGTTTTTCCTTCGGTGACCAGGCTACCTCGCTGAGCGCTTGCATGCGCGGGAAGAGGAAAAGCTCGAGACGACGGACCGAAGGAATGAACTCCGTCCACATCTCCGCCTCCACACCCAGCACATTTTTTACGCTTTCCGGGTGGATGCCGCCCTGTACGGGTTCGAATTTGTATGTATTCTGTAAAGGCCGCTGCGCATAGGTCATGTCAAAGTAAAAGGCTTGGTGGCGGCTCATAATCATTTCGCCGCCCTCATTGATGTATTTTTCCGCAAATTTGTCGCGCTGCGGCGTCCAATACTGGCCGATGACGGATTTGTCGAGATTTTCGGCCTGGAGCGCTTCATTCCATACGATTAGCCGTTTGCCCTTCTCCTTGAGATGAACTGCAATACGGTTGTTGAATAACCCCTGTAACTCCTCCACATCCTTGAGGCCATGCGCTTTGATGGCCTTTTGGCAGTGCGGGCAGGTTTTCCACTCGTCCTTCGGCGCTTCATCGCCGCCAATGTGGAAATAGGGGGCGGGAAAGAGGGGCAGAATTTCATCCAAAACATCGAAGATGAATTCGTAGGTGCTCTCCTTGCCTGCGCAGGCGGGGCGGTTCCAATCCTTCCAGCCCAGCGTTTTTTCCGGGATGGTGCTCCCGTAGAACCAATGCACCTCGCTTGGGATTTCACGGCAGGCGAGATAGGGGTAAGCGGCGATTGCGGCGGCAAAGTGTGCGGGCATATCGACTTCCGGCACAACCATGATAAATCGCTCGGCAGCATAGGCCACGATTTCACGGATCTGCTCCTGCGTGTAAAAGCCGGGTGCGTAGGGCTTTCCCTCCAGCCGTTTGCTTTTCCAGCCGTACAGCTGTGTATCCTTGCGTTTAGAGCCGATCTCCGTGAGCAGCGGATATTTTTTGATTTCAATGCGCCAACCCGCATCGTCCGTCAAATGCCAGTGAAAAACGTTGAGCTTGTGCATAGCCATAAAATCGAGATAGCGCTTCACATAGTCCACGCTCCAAAAGTAGCGGCTGGAATCCAGCATCATGCCGCGCCAACGGAAGCGAGGCGCATCTTCGATTTTGACACAGGCCATGGAGAGTGTTTCCGCGTTTTTGGAGACGTCTAGCTTCAAAAGTTGGCGTAGGGTTTGGACGGCGTAAAATGCGCCGGCGGGTGTGGAGGAGAAAACCGCGATGCCGCTTTGCGTGCAGTCGAGCTGATAGCCTTCTTCCGGGATACGAGTGTCATATAAGAAGCGGATGTCGGCCATTTCATTGCCCTTTTGGAGGGGAAAGCGGGCGGCTTTTTCAACGAGATCCTTAAAAAAATGGAATGTTTCTTGTAACTCCGGCGCAAAATAGCAGGAGGTATCCTGTGTGAGCCTGAATGTGCCGGTCAACTGGGATACTTTTTTGGGCAGGGGAATCAACTGGATCATAAGTCCTCCTCAAAACTACTGGATTGAATTTTATACTCAAAATTAGCGTTGTTGCTTTGCCACTGATTTTTTAACCTTAGCGTCGTCAATCAAATTATGCAGGCCTGCCCAGTGTAGCTGCCGGCGGTTAAACCAGAGGGAATAGCCCTTTGCGCGCAGGGCGCCCGGCATTGCCTGCTTGAGCGTTGCGGGGTGTTCCACGCCGTATACGGACAGCAGGCGGTAATAATCCTCAAGCTTTTGCTGAAAGTGCGCCCAGCTTCTGTTCTCCGGCGCTGTCCAGGCAATTTCTGCAATGGCGCCTAAACGTGGATATGTGCAGTAATCAGCCTTTTTCATATTAGGCACATATTCCGTCCAGAGCGGCGCTTCCAAGCCAAGCAAATTTTTGGCCGATGCTGCATCGATGTGGGGAATTTCCGGCGTGTTTTCATAGGTTGCTCGCAGGTTGAACCAGCCGTAAGGCAAATCAAGATAGTAGGGGAAAGATACGGAGTTTACCATGCGGCGGCCCGCTGTGATTTCTGCCTGGGTGTTTTTCGGCATGCCACACATCTGCCATATGATATCGCGGTCGAGCCACTGCGTGGCCTCCACAGAATCCCAGTTCCACATCATGGAAGCAACGCCTTTTTCTTTTAAATACCGGCTGACGCGGCTCATGAAGAATTGCTGAAGCTCCTCCTCATCCTTCAATCCGGTCTTTTTCATGAAGGCTTGGCAGTGGGGGCAGAGCTGCCATCGCATTTTGACAACTTCGTCGCCTCCGAGATGGAAATACCCATCCGGGAACAGCGGAATTAACTCATCAAGCACGTCAAAAATAAATTGATAGGTGCTTTCCTTTCCAGCGCATAGAATATCATGCTTCACGCCCCAATGTGTTGCCACGGGCAGTGAGCGGTTAAAGCAACTCAGCTCCGGATAACAGGCGATGGCGGACTGCATGTGGCCGGGCATGTCAATCTCCGGGATCACCTTGATGTATTTGGAGTGCGCGTAGGCGACTACTTCGCGGATGTCCTCCTGTGTATAAAAACCGGAATGGGGGCGAAAGCCAAAATTCGTGTGGGAGCGTTTGGAGCCAAACTCCGTCAGGCGCGGATATTTTTTAATTTCCACGCGCCATCCTTGATCCTCTGTTAGATGCCAGTGAAAAATGTTGAGCTTATGTACCGCCATGAGATCTAGGAAGTGCTTTACCTCCTCAACCGGATAGAAATACCGGCCGACGTCGAGCATAAAGCCGCGGTAATGATAGAGGGGAGCGTCATTGATGCTGAGGCTTGGAATTTTGCAGCCATTGGTCAGCAAGATTTGCTTCAACGTTTGCAGCGCGTAAAAGAGTCCGGCCTCCCCGGCGGAAGAGATGCAGATCTCCTGCTCGGAAACCTCTATTCGGTATGCCTCAGGATCCCCTTCTTCCATTCGGGCGAGCACAAGCCGTGTTGCTCCCTCGGACTGAGTCAATCCGAAATGAAAATTTTTCTTTAAAAAAGATTGGAAGTCTTCCAGCGCAGCTTGCGCAAGCACAGAATTGACCAGTGCGGTTTCGGCGGAAAATGGAAAGCAGCCTGCGCCTTGGTGGATCGTTATATCCTTTGGTTCAGGGATGATATGCATCATTCGTTAAGCCACCCTCAAAAACTTTATTTTATACCATTATAGCAATGATTTGTGGCAGGTGCAAGCGGCGGAGCGCGGAAAGCATTCGCCAGAAGAGATTTTTCAATTGCTTCCATTCATAAATTCCTCTGTTTTGCTCAAACTAGGAGTGGACATCAATCGGTGCATAGGCCGCAATTGCCAGCCTGCCCGTTGTCCATGAAGGGAGGTGAACGGAATGTCCCAGCAGAACCAGAACAACCAGAACAATCAGTTCAACAACCAGCAGAACCAGAACAATCAGTTTAACAACCAGAATAACCAGCAAAACCTGAAGAACAACAAGGCGAAGCAGCAGGCGAGCAACAGCCGCAACCAACAGAACCAGCAGAATCGCCAGAATCAGAACTTCCAGAACCAGCGGCAGGAAAATGAAAATCAGTTTTAACCATTGATTTTAACAGCCTCTGTTTCAAACGCAACCATACGCTAATCCGGGAAGAACCGGCCGGTGCACATGCAGCGGCGGGTTCTTCCAATTTTTATCCTGTTTTTTATTGCAACGTTAAAATCTGCATATTAGAACATTGACTTCTTTCGATTTGTTTGGTATTATAAAAATACAGCATATTGCATATGAATTATTAAGAATAATATATTTTATTGTGATTAAATTTGGCGTTATCAAATAATAGAAATGGGGTTGAGAAAATGAAAAAACATGGGTTTCGATGGCTTTCCTTCTGCATGGCTATTTTCATGGTGCTCTCAATGGCAGCCTGTGGTGGCGGCGGGGAAACAGACACGTCATCCGGGGAGAGCGGTCAGCCTGTTGCCTCAGCGGCGGGCCAAGGCGAAACACTGGGCGAGGTGGAAAGCGGGTCGGCAGAGGAGAGCGCCTCTGTGTCCGATCCATCCACAGCTACTGTGCCTTCGGAGGAGGGCTCCGCCAAGCAGGAAGAGCGACCCGGCGCCTCTCAGGCGGAACCGACCGGGGCGCCGCAGGCTGAAAGGCTGCCGTCCACAAAAGCGGAAATTCTTGCGCTGTATACGACTGTGATGAACAAGGCTAAGGCGGGAAAACCCGGCTTTAAAAAGGTGGAGTATCAGGAAATCACCAAAAAAGAATTTGACAGTAATGCTGTTAACTGGGTTTTAGATCAAGCGGGGAATTATATGACAAGCCCCGAAAAGGCCAATGCCAATCCGGCAATCAATCAAAAGGGCGGGGATATGACATGGTTCCCGGTATATAATGGAAGTGCTGGTTGTTTGATCGCGCAGGGTGATGCAGATAAAGCGATTCAAAGCGCGAGTTGCACAAAGCTTGATAACGGCAACTATAAACTCGTTATTAAGCTGAGGCCGGAAACAAACCCTGAGCCTTTGGCAAGTTACCATGGGAAGATGTTCTCGCCGCTGTCGAAAAAAGATATTGACAATGAATTGGATAAATTATCAATTTTAATCCGGGTGGATCATTACGCCGTGAAGTACCGCGATTGTACGGCAACCCTGATTTGCAACCCCAAGACAAATCAAATCGTATCGCTGGAGCAGATCATGTATTGTGACATTACGGCAAAAGGGCGTATCAAGGTTTTGTTTATGGATATTGACGGAGGAGCAACGCTGCGCAATACCCTGAAGATAACAAACTTCCGGTATTAGCCCATATTCATTGGAAAGCGCCCCGCCTGCGCGGGGCGCTTTTATACTATCTATCAATAGCGGATATTCCATTTCTTTATCCACGAAGGCGGCGTTTGTTTTGCCAATCATTTTCTGTTGACATCCAGAACATTTGCGCGTATACTAGCTGTGAACAAATGTTCTAATACGCTTTCAGGGATGTAATGACGATGGATCTTTTTGATAAATTGCGTATCCTTGCCGACTCCGCGAAATATGACGCCGCCTGCACGAGCAGCGGGGTAGATCGCTCCTCCTCCGAGGGGGGCGGCTTCCGTATCGGCAACGCGGCCTCCTGCGGGCTTTGCCACAGTTTCGCGGCGGATGGTCGGTGCATCTCTCTTTTGAAAGTGCTTATGAGCAATGCCTGCGTTTATGACTGCCAGTATTGCGTTAACCGTTGCTCCAATGATGTGCCTCGTGCAACCTTCACGCCCAAAGAACTTGCGGAGCTGACGATCCATTTTTATAAACGCAACTATATTGAGGGGCTGTTTTTGAGCTCCGGTGTGATCAAAAATCCGGATTACACCTGTGAGCGCATGATCGAAACGCTGCGCATCCTGCGGGAGGAATATGGCTTTGGCGGCTATATCCACGCCAAGGCGATCCCCGGTGCGGATGACGCGCTGCTCTCCCGCCTTGGCCAATTGGCGGACCGCATGAGCGTCAACATTGAGCTGCCCTCACAAAAAAGTTTAAAGCTGCTCGCACCCAATAAATCAAAAACAGATATTCTCCGCCCGATGGGCCTCATCAGCACGCGCATTGCGGAAAACACGACGGACCTCGTGCGCTACCGTCACGCGCCAAAATTTGCGCCCGCAGGGCAGAGCACGCAGATGATCGTGGGCGCGACGCCGGAAACGGATTATACAATCCTGAACCTTTCCTCCGCGCTCTACAAAAAATATGGCCTCAAGCGTGTGTTCTATTCCGCTTATATGCCGGTTTCCAGCAACCCGCTTTTGCCCGCGGTGGATACCAAGCCGCCGCTTCTGCGTGAGCACCGGCTCTATCAGGCAGATTGGTTGCTGCGGTTTTATGGCTTTTCGGCCGGGGAGCTGCTCGACGAAGCACATCCAAATTTTAACCCTTATATTGATCCCAAATGCAATTGGGCGCTCAACCACATGGCGCTTTTCCCGGTAGAGATTAACACCGCGCCGCAGGAAATGCTGCTGCGCGTGCCCGGCATCGGCGTCAAAAGCGCCAAGCGGATTGTTGCCGCCCGCCGCGTTGGCAGGCTCGATTTTGCGGGGCTGAAAAAGATCGGCGTTGTGTTAAAGCGCGCGCAGTTTTTTGTGACCTGCAATGGGCGCATGGCGGAGGGACTCAAAGTAACACCCGATCGGGTGCTGCAATCGATGCTGTCGGAGCGCTCCCGGCAAATGCTACCGACGCTTTCGGATGAGCCGGAGCAGTTGAGCCTGTTTCAACACGAGGTCACAAGGGAGGATGTGATGAAATGCCTGACCGGGCAAATGTAGCCTACTGCTATGATGGTTCCTTTGAAGGACTGCTGTGCTGCATTTTTGAGAGTTTCGAGAAAAAGGAACGCCCTGTTTCCATTCAACCGGAAGGTATGGGGCAATTAACACTCTACCCGCCGCGCGCGGTGCAGACAGAGCTTTCGAAGGCGCGTCGCGTGGAAGCGGGGCTTCGCCGGAAAGCCTCCGATGAATCCTACCGATTGGTGGAGCTCGGTTATTACTCCTGCCACGAGCAAAAGGAGCTTTTACTGCTTGATTTTACGCGCCTTGCGATGCGCTATGGAAGAAGAGCGCTCTCCATGCTCGCGGATGATACGGTAAACGAGCTGACCCGCGCTGTGCAGAAGCTGACGAACGAGGCGCACCAGTTCAAACAGTTTGTGCGCTTCTCGATTGGGGACAATGGCGCGATGTCCGCTGTGATTGAGCCGAAGAATTTCATCTTGCCGCTGATCGCGCCGCATTTTTGCGACCGGTATCCATGTGAATCCTTTTTGATTTTTGACGAAACGCACGGTGCTGCGTTGGTTTCTACGCAGGGGCGGTACGCAATTGTTCCGGTAGACGGTTATGAACAGCCGAAAGCGGGAGAGGAGGAACGCAGGTTCCGTTCGCTGTGGAAGCTATTTTACGATACGATTGCCATCGAAGGGCGATATAACCCGAAATGCCGGATGACCCATATGCAGAAGCGGTTCTGGAAGCATATGACGGAGCTCAATGGGGAGGGGGAGATTCCTATCATAAAAACGCTGCCGATGAAATAGGGAATCTATTTATCTGGCGGTTAATCTGCGATAGGGGCACAAAAAATAGCCGGCAGCCAGTAGCGCTGCATGGTTTGACATCCTCTTTAACCTGCATTATACTATATTCTTCAGAAATGATGGGGATGTGTAAACGCGTGAAACGAGAAGAAACCACACAGGAAAGATTTAACCGTATGACGCAGACACCGGTGAAAAAGCTCGTCTGCACGCTTGCGGTGCCTACGATCATCAGCATGTTGGTGACCTCTTTTTATAATATGGCGGATACCTTTTTCGTCGGCCGCATCGGCACGAGCGCCACGGGTGCGGTGGGCGTGGTGTTTTCCCTAATGGCGGTGATTCAGGCGATTGGCTTTACCTTCGGCCATGGGTCGGGCAACTATGTTTCACGCGCGTTGGGGCGGCAGGATATGGAAAACGCCTCGCGCATGGTATCCACCGGCTTTTTCTCAGCGCTGTTTTTTGGTGCGGGCGTGAGCGTGCTGGGGCTGATCTTCCTTGACCCGCTGGTGCGGATCTTGGGCGCCACTCCGACGATCTTGCCCTATGCACGTGGTTACGCGGCTTATATCCTTCTTGGCGCGCCTTATATGACAGCCACCTTTGTGCTCAATAACCAACTGCGTTTCCAAGGCAGTGCCATGTATGCGATGGTAGGGGTCATCAGCGGAGCGGTGCTTAATATTGCGCTGGATCCGTTATTCATCTTCACCTTCCGCCTCGGTGTGAGCGGCGCTGCAATTGCTACAATCATCAGCCAGTTTATCAGCTTTTGCATTCTGCTTTATGCTTCCTCAAGGCGCGGGAATATCCGCATCCGCTGGAGGGATTTCACACCGAAATGGGCCTTTTACCGGGAGATCCTGCGCGGCGGCCTGCCTTCTTTCTGGCGGCAGGGATTGGCGAGCGTGGCAACGATGTGCCTGAATTTGGCGGCGGGCCCGTTTGGCGATGCGGCGATTGCAGCGATGTCGATTGTGTCGCGCGTCGGGATGTTCGCAGGCTCCGCGTTGATTGGATTCGGGCAGGGCTTCCAGCCGGTGTGCGGCTTTAACTATGGCGCGCAGCTTTATGGGCGCGTTCGCAGAGCCTTTTGGTTTTGCATCCGTGTGGCGACTGCTGTGCTCCTTTTGATCGCCGGAATAGGCCTTGTTTATGCGTCGCAGATTATTGCGCTTTTTCGCGATGATCCTGCGGTGATCGAAATTGGCGCTGCGGCGCTTCGCTTTCAATGCTTGACCTTCCCGCTTAACGGTTGGATCATCCTTAATAATATGATGCTGCAAACGATTGGCAAGGCCGCGAAGGCTACAGTGCTCGCAATGGCGCGTCAAGGCCTTTTCATGCTGCCTGCTCTGCTGATTCTCACGCCGGTTTTCGGCCTGCGAGGAATTGAGTGCAGCCAGCCGGTCGCCGATATTGCCACTTTTCTGCTGGCCATACCGATGGGCCTGAGCGTCCTGCGGGAAATGCGTGTGCAGGAAAGCGCGATGAAGCTGGGGGAATAGAAAGGTTTGGCAGAGCGCTTTATAGGGGCTGCGCCACATAGTCATACCAAAAAACGCACCTTGAAGGGGCCCTTAAGGCTCCATTCGCAGGTGCGTTTTTCTATGTTTTGGGATAGTTCAGCAAGCCTTAAGCCGCATCTATTCCTTGCTGTGTTGGAACGCCGTTTCCCACTCGGCCGGCCGGAAGCCGGCGAGCACAAAATCTTTTCCTATTAGAATGGGGCGCTTGACGAGCATGCCATCCGCTGCAAGCAACTCCAGCTGCTCATCCTGCGCCATGTCCGGCAGCTTATCTTTCAAGGCGAGCGCCCTGTAGGCAAGTCCGCTCGTGTTGAAAAAGCGCTTGAGGGGAAGATTGCTTGTTTGCAACCATTCCCGTAGCTCGGCTTCCGTGGGATTTTGTAGCTTAATATCCCGCGTTTCATAGGGGATTTCGTGTTCGTCTAGCCACTGTTTTGCTTTTTGGCAGGTGGTGCATTTAGGGTACCAGAGAAAGAGCATAGAAGCAGCCTCCTTGTTGCAATCGTATGATTTTGTTGGAGAAGAGAAGGTTGCAGTCAGCTAATCTTCTCCAGCATAATATTCAAAATTTCCTCGTCCGTTTCGCGCATTCCATCGCGCCCAATCCGGCCAACGCCCCGGATGGTATCCTCCACATCTCCGCGGACAATTCCGTCTCCGGGCCGGAAGCTGCGGTTTTGCAGCGCCATGCAGTGGCCTAGGATCGCCGCATCCACTGCGGAGGCAATTTTGGCCGCGCAGGAGGGTTTCGCGCCGTCGCACACAATGCCGGAAACATTGGCGATCGTGTTGGTGATCGTATCGCAAACGGCCTCGTAGGAGCCGCCGTAGAGGTAGGTGATTGCTGCCCCGCTGCCCACTGCCGCGCTGACCGCCCCGCAGTAGGCGGAGAGGCGGCCGAGGCCCGTTTTTTGGTGAATGGCAATCAAGTTGCTTAGCACAAGCGCGCGGTAAAGCTGCTCCCGCGTTGCGCCGATGTGCTGGGCATATTTAATCACGGGCAGCGAGGCCGTCATGCCCTGATTGCCGCTGCCGGAATTGATCACCACCGGCAGCACGCAGCCGCTCATGCGCGCGTCGCTCCCGGCGGCGGGGAAGGCGCGCGCTACATTTTTAATATCATCGCCGTAGCTTTTCAGCAGTGTCACACCCACGCTCGCACCGTAACAATGCGCAAGCCCCTCCTCAGCGATTTTGAGGTTGTAAGTGATCTGGCGATCCAGGATTTCCTGGACTTCTTCGATTTGCACCGTGCGTGCAAACGCATAAATATCCGCCACGTTGAGCGATTGATAGTCCGCACAGGGCTCGTCTTTCTGCTCATCGGGCTGTGCCGTATAGAGCGGCTCGCTGTCGCGCTCTACGCGGATGATGCGGGTGTGCTCATCCCGGATTTCAACCATCGCCGTGTGCGCTTCACTCTCCGCTGTGATACGGATATGCAGGCAGGAATCGCTGCGCAGCAATTCTGTTTTGCACATACCGCTTTCCAGCAGGCGGCGCGTCTGCTCCACATCCTCCGGCTGCACGCAGGAGAGCACCTCCAGTTCACGGTCCGCGCGGCCCGCAACCGCGCCCAGGATCGCGCTTGCCTCAATGCCGCGCAGGTCGCCGGTGGTGGGCACGATCACGCTCTTCACGTTTTTGATGATGTTGCTGCTGCAAGCGGCGATGATGCGCTTGGGCATTTCGCCCAGCACCCTGCGCGCCACGGCAGCGGCATAGGCGATTGCAATTGGCTCCGTGCAGCCCAATGCTGGCACGAGCTCCGCGCGCAAAATTTGCAGATAGGTTTCATAGTGGTTGCAGGTTTTGTTTTTACAGTCTCCGGGGTTCAAATTGTCACCTCATTGTTTTTTCGTTTTCTGTTTCTCTTTTGGAACCGTTCTGGTTGCTTGTTTAGTTTATCGCAATTGTGTTGGGAATGCAAGCGTTCGCCGCCTAGGCTCAAATGGAAAAAGGGAGGATGGGAGGGAAATAGCATTGACAAAACAATCCAGTTTTATATACTATAATCATACATTATCATCAAATACAGGGTAAAAATCATATGGATTTGGGGAAAGAGATGGATTTCTAGGTAAATAAATATTTAAAAATGGAGAGATTGGGTTGGGAAGGCATAAAAAATGGTGGAAAGCAATTGCATGTGTCGGATGTTCGCTCCTTGTGCTCGCATCATCTCTGCTGGCGGCTTATGGCTTCGATGAAGAACGATGCTATGCGGTTTTAGCGGTGAAGGACGCGGAGCGGATAATGGTTGAGTTCGGATATCCCCAAAATTTATTGCATACGATGAAGGATGCGCAGAAATTGGAGCTGGCCTCTAAAATCAAAACTTGCCCCGAATCGGTATCGCTCCAAACAGTTGTCAGCCCAATTGATGAATTGAGCATGATGGAATTGCTGGTAAATGCTACGGATGAGCAGTTGCGATGCGTCGGCTTCCGTGAAGAGGATATAATGATGAACCGGCAGATGATTACAAGCATGCGGGCTATGACAAATGAGGAACTGGCAGAATATTATGGAAAAAATGATGAAGAAATCAAGCTGTTGAGAATGGCGATGGAGCAGCAATCAGATTATCAAAGCCCGGAACAGGTGAAGCAGGAGGACCAAGTCACAACTTCAGCCTCCCTCATCAGCACTTCCACATTAAAATATGCCTGGGTAATCTACGATAACCGGGCGGAAACCAAAAAACCGGTTTCTTATTTTGTGCATATTGGTTTTCAATGGATGTCAGATCCCATTGTGTCCGTATTGAAAGATAAAATTGCGATCTCCTGGGGCTGCGATATGGATTCTATGAATGAAATGTGTGAAGTGGAATTGAGAGGGCCAAATCAAAGCTCCGTCCGGACCGCGCAGATGGAGGTTGTTCCAAACAAAGGGCTGGTCTTCACCTTTTGGCAAAGGGCGTCCCACGGCTTGTTTTTTGATCTGATTTCATCCGGCTACGCCGCCTGTACGGTTTTTCAAAATTCCAGAAGAGATCTCTCGGCCCGCATAGAATCAAAATATGGGCATGGTGTGTTTACGGTAACAGGCGGAGGCGTATCAATCGGAGGAGGGGGAGGCGGGGCTGGTATAAATTTCGATTTTGGATTTCGTGAGTCAATCCAGCTTCAAGATTATTTAAGCGTGTAGATTATAAAGTATTTGAGGGGAGATAGGCGGCTGGTTTTCCATGACAAAACGTAGAAAATACATCATATCATCGGCCATTGCCGTGTTGTGCATGT
>UQUZ01000047.1 GCA_900544375.1 uncultured Oscillospiraceae bacterium | reverse complement strand
TTCATTTGAATGAGCGACAATTAATATGCATTGTAAGATAATAAAGAATTATCCTTCAAATACAGAGATAAACCCTCCATCAATAAATCTGATGAAGGGCTTAATTTATTAAATTGCCAACTTATTACGCGGATGCTTTGCCGTTAAAATGTCTCTCTGCTTGCTGGATGCAACATGTGTATAAATCTGTGTTGTAACAATAGAGCTATGGCCTAAAAGCTGCTGGATATATCGAATGTCCACATCTTCCTCCAGCAGAAGCGTCGCAAATGAATGACGGAACATATGCGGCGTGATATGAAGCGCAATCCCCTGCCGATCCACATATTTATTGATCATGAAGCGAACCGATTGTTCCGAAAGCCGCCGGTTATCCCGATTCACAAAAAAGAAACCCGATTCTGAGATCGCTTGAGAATGCGCGGATTGATATCTCTTCAAAATCTGCAACACCTGAGGATTCCCAATCTGGATAACCCGCTCCTTTGATCCCTTCCCCAAAACACGAACGGCCATGTTGACGAGGTCTACATCCCCCTCCCCCAGTGAGCACAATTCTGACACACGAACCCCCGTTGCAAATAACAGCTCCAATACTGCCGTATTCCGGAGCGCCGACCGGCTTTGATATGCGGTTCGGGCAGCTTTTAAATCATCATAGGCCGCAGATAACAACGTTTGAATCACATGGATCGGAATCGTCCGGGGCAGGAGACGCGGCTCCTGATACTTTATTTTCAGCTTGGAGAATGGGTTCTGTTCGATGATCTCTTCATATTCCAGCCAACTGCAAAAGGCTTTCAGGCAGGCAATTTTCCGTTTCACCGACTTCGGCTGATATTCTTTATGGAGATGAACATAATAGCGGGATAGGTTGCTTTTATGCAGCGCTTCCTCTATCCCCTGCGCAAATTGAAGAAACTGTGATAAATCAATTCGATACGCTTTCAGCGTATGGGGGCTTAAATTTTTTTGGTATTCACAGTATTCTAAATAATCCCCAATGGTTTTTTCGAGTTGCAGCATTCATCGTTCCTCCACTTCGTTTGATCGATGGAGCTATTATGAATGCTTCACGGGACGTTGTCGAATGGCGTTTCCAGTTCTGATTTTTCCGTCTATTTCAGTGCATTATGGGACAAAAATATCGAAGAGCAAAACACAAATGCTAAACAGATCAAAGAAGGGTAACAAACTACTAACAAAACTAAAAATGATAGAGAGTATAAGCAAAAAGCTAGTGGAATTTATAGGCCACTGGCTCTTTGTGTTTATTTTTAATTCTTGTAATATAAATCCATTATTTAAACAGGCTGTACTATCTTCATTTAACAAATGGTCGATCGTATGAAGCCAGAAACGGAGCTTTTCTATGATAAAAACGGTTTACTATTAAATGAACTGTTGCTCCAAATCTTTAATCGAATGGTTCTTCCAAACACATTATCAGATTCTTCCCTTCAAAAGCGTCTTTTAGGAAAGATTTTATGCTGTATATTCTTTGGTTTTTGATTTATTTTATGGCTACCAGCTATTTTAATCGGAACGTGGAGCAGCTATGTTGTTTGCGCCGGTTTGCATATTGTTTCCCTCTCGATTGCGTTCGGCCCATTGGGAAAACACTATTGCGAATCTTCAATCATGTGCGAAAACTGGATATCAAATGGAAACGGGAATATTTGCATCCTATATTTCAGGAAGTCTATCAGAAAATCTTCCAGTAACGATATAAGTTACCTAAAATTAAAATCTATATCATCGATCGTTTGACCGCTAACGCACTTGCTATAGGCAGGTATACAATTACCGTGACGCGGGGAGCCGTTTAAACATTCAGCGAAAAAGAATCCTTGACTATGAAATCACCCATACCAACTTCAGACATACAAAAAAAGCGCTGTTGAATACGGTTGGCAACAGCATCTTCTCCGTTTTTTGTCATCATCATGAAGATTTTTTTGACGCTGATGGATTTATTCATGGGCGTTGCCAAATTTGAGTTCTGTGAGGGCCGAACCGTGATCGATACGCTAGATACATACCGTACAAGCGCTCTTACATACGTTTTACCATTCCAATTTTTTAGAATGGTGGCGTGATGGATGAGCAACGTAAAAAAGCAAGCTCCTGTTAACATCCAATGTATTTTTTCCGATTCCGGTGAAGAGCCGGAACAGATCATCCGGCAATCCTTTCTGTTGTTTCTGCAATGCTGCCTTGATGAAGAGGCGCGTCCCCATGTCTGACATCAACAAACAACCGCTTATTTCTGGAGGTACGATATGTATTTAGAAATAAGCAAGCCAATGGACTATCGTGTTGGGCTATACATCCGGCTATCCAAAGAGGATGACAGGGAGGGGCAATCGGAGAGCGTTGCAAACCAGCTTTCCATGCTCACCGAATTCGCCAGCCAGCAGCGCCTTGACGTATACGATACTTACATCGACGATGGCTGGAGCGGCACCAATTTCGACCGCCCCGCTTTTCAGCGGCTCATTGCTGACATTGAGGCGAAAAAGGTCAACATGGTCATTACAAAAGACCTCTCCCGCCTGGGGCGTGATTACATCATGACAGGGCACTATATGGAGCGGTATTTCCCGGAGCACCGGGTGCGCTATCTCTCCCTGCTGGACGGCGTCGATACGGGCGTGGATTCCACCGCGAACGATATTACCCCCTTCCGTGCCATTATGAACGACATGTACGCAAAAGATATCTCCAAGAAGATTTCTAGCGTCAAACACGACAAGCAGCGCAAGGGATTATTCATCGGCGGCAAAGCGGTATACGGCTACAAGCTGCATCCCACCGAGAAAAACAAGATCATCATCGATGAGGAAGCGGCTCCCATCGTACGCCGGATTTTTCAGATGGCGCTGGAGGGGATGTCCTGCCGTCAAATCGCGGTGAGGCTCAATGGAGAGGGCGTTCCCACGCCAGCCGCTTATGCGGGGATTGCCGTTTCTCATCCCGGCCCTTATTCCGGCCTGTGGAGCAGCGAGCGCATTTCCGACATGCTGCAAAACGAGACCTATATTGGCAACATGGTGCAGGGCCGTAGCCGAAAGCTCAGCTATAAATCCAAGAAGTGTGTCCGGCAAGACCCACAGGATTGGGTGATCGTAGCAGGGACACATGAGCCAATGATCAGCCCGGAAACCTTTAAAAAGGTGCAGCTTCTGATCAGTAGCCGCAAAGCGACCCGTTCCCGCACCTACGATTTTCCGCTGAAGGGCCTGATCTTCTGCCATGAGTGCGGCTATCCCCTGGCTGTAATCAACCGCAAAAACGCGCGTGGCGAAGATCGGCTTTTCTTTATCTGCCGTACCTATCAGCGGTTTACAAAGGCAGGCGTTTGCACCTGCCACTCCATCAAGGAACAGACGGTGACAGATGCGGTCATGCAAAAAGTGCAGGAGGTCTGCGCACAATATTTGCAGGCGGAGCAGCTGCTTCCCATCGCGGAGCAGGAGCTTGTAAAAAGGAAAGAATACGCAGAAAAAGCAGCGGAGCTTGCCAGCCTGAAAGCAAAGCTGGACGCCTTAACCGCCCATCTGGACAGAATGTATCTCGATAAACTCTCCGGCCTGCTGACCGAGCAGGATTTTGACCGTATTTACCGGCGTATCAGGGAGGAACGCGCCGCGCTGGAACAGCGCCTCAGGGAGAGGGAAAAGTCGGACTTCTCCCCTGCCAGGCAAGCCGAGCTGGCGAAAGAGCTGGTGCGTCGTTTCCTTGATACCGCGACGGCTAACCGGGAGCTGCTTGTCAGCCTCATTGAACGGGTGGAATTGACCCAAGAGAAAAATATCATTATTAAATTTCGTTTCAGGCAGTTACAGGGTTATTTTCAGGAATAATCGTTTACAACAGGCGCGGCGCGATGTATCTCGCATTGAAAAAAAAGCGCTCGAAAAGCTGAAACGAAAGTTTGACACGGGCAGCGCTTTGGCAAAGCAGAAGTTGCCGTAATCCTCCGGCAGCCTGATGCGTATATTCGTGCATGATGCAACGCGCCCGTATCCGTAAGCGATTCTTTTCTCTGCCTTTCGCCATCAGCCTTCCTTCAAATAGGAGTAACGCCAAAATACTGAGAGAGTTCCTTCCGCAGCCCATCCGGCTCCAAA
Source organism: uncultured Oscillospiraceae bacterium (assembly GCA_900544375.1). GTDB lineage: Bacteria > Bacillota > Clostridia > Oscillospirales > Acutalibacteraceae > Fimivicinus. The sequence continues at coordinate 17,861 of UQUZ01000047.1, read as the reverse complement.
AAATCGAAGATAAACTCCTTACGCAGCAGCTCAAAGGGGATATACGCATTATATTTATGCTCGATCTGCACTTTTTCCGGCAACGGCAGGCCGCTGAGATCATCCGATTCCACTGCAATCTCCCGCAGAGCGCTTTCGATCCGCGCTTTCGCATTCGGCACTTTCCCACTAAAGGTCACCTCTAGATAAACGCAGGTCCGCCACAGAATTTTACTCTTGAAGCCGCGCTCCAGGAGCATAAAATGCAGGGTAAAGAGCTGCCGTGTGCCAACCCAAGGGAAAATTGCATACTTATTTTCGGATAGCTGCGTAACGACGTGATTCAGAATGCCGGAATTTCGCGCCAAATAGCGAATTTCCTCCAGCCTCTCCCGACAGGAATCGCTCAAATAGGCATACTGCTCCCCGCACAGTAAAATATACTTCATCTTCTGAACCAGCGTGGTATGCAAATCCGCAGTGAAGTCCACATCCCAATCCACAGTCGAGATGCCCGGCACCAGCTTGACAAATAACACCTTGGCCTTCTGGTTCACCTCCAGCGTTTCCCACGTTCGCCCAGCAAGGGCAAAACGCGTGCCCTGCGGGTAGATTTTATCCACCGTGCCGATTGAGCGGTTTTCATCCTTCACCAGATAATACTCGGGCACTTGGAACACCGCGAGGAAATGATAATCGCTGACCACCTTCTCCCCTGCACGGCCGATGATGAGCCCGCCGCTCTCCATCTTTTGCAGATGGCCGATCAAAAGCAAATGCCGGAGCAGGATGCGGTAATCCTCCTGTGGGATCTCTTGAAAACAGGATAAACGCAGGACAGCACCCATCAGCTCCCGCGCCGTGGCCTCGCCCGCGGATAATAGATAGCTCATCGTTTGATGATAAAGCATTGAATACGGATACCGGCCCGGCGTGAGGGGCTCCACCCACTTTTGCTTTGTATACAATTCGATGATGGCGATCATGCGCAAAAAGCTCCAATTGATCGGCCCCAACTGATCCGCCGCAGTAGTGTGCACATCGTCCATGAAAGTGAACAAAATCTGTGGAATCTGGCCACGCCGGCCGCAGCGGCCCAATCGCTGCGCAAAACTTGAAACCGTTGCGGGCGTGCCGACCTGCACAACCTGATCCAGAGAGCCAATATCAATACCGAGCTCCAGCGTGACCGTCGCCCCCGTGACGAGCTTCTCCTGCGCGGATTTCATTTCATCCTCCGCCTGCTCGCGCAGGACGGCAGAAATATTCCCATGATGCACTCGGTAAACATCGGGTGTTTTATTCTTCAGCGCAAGCTGCCGCAAATGCGCCATGACAAGCTCCGTCTCCTCCCGTGAATTGGTGAAGAGGATGGTTTTCCGGTCCAGCGTCATGCGGTAGAGGTATTCATAGTGCGCGGCCTCGCCCGCATCCAGCGCGCCATCCGGCGTGGTTTGATCCGCCCTCTGGAAGCGCTGCACCAACAGCCGGATCTTCTGCTTTTCCGCACCGCATACCGGAGCCGCACAACTGCGGCCGGTGCCGGAATTGAGCCAGCTTTGCGCAACGGTCAGATCGCCCAGCGTGGCAGAAAGCCCAATCCGCCGCGGCACAACGCCCGCAAGCCTTTGCAACCGTTCCAAAAGGCACAGCACCTGCACGCCGCGCACATCGCGCATAAAATAGTGCACCTCATCAATGATGACAAAGCGCAGGTCGTAAAACAGCTTGACACATGCGCCGCGCTTATGGATGAGCAGGGATTCCAGCGATTCGGGTGTAATCTGCAAAATTCCCTCCGGATGCTTCAAAAGCCGATTCTTCTCCGCTTGAGAGGCGTCCCCATGCCATTTGCAAACAGGTAGATTGGATTCCGCCAGCAGATCATCCAGCCGCTTGAACTGATCATTAATCAGCGCTTTCAGCGGGCTGATATACAAAACCCCCACCGAGCTAGAGGGATGGTGATATAGCTCCGTCAACACCGGCAAAAAGGCCGCCTCCGTTTTGCCGGAAGCCGTGCCGGAGGAGAGCAGGAGGTTCTCATCCGTATCGAAAACGGCGTGACAGGCAGCCACCTGGATCTCCCGCAGCTCCGTCCAATTGTTCGCATAGATATAATCCTGAATATACGGCGCAAGCCGGTGAAACATATCCCCCACGCCATGCCCTCCTCTATTTATAAATCAAACTCCAAAAACGGTTCCTCCTCCTGCGCTGCATCAGCCAGCACAAAGCTGCTGCTTCCGAGGATTTCCTGCGCGGTGCTGGAGGGGTTTTGGTATAGAATATTAAGAAATTCGATAAAATCTCGGATAATCTCCCGCGGCGTGATGTGCGTATCCGCGCCCACGCGATTATACTCTGCGCTTAAAAACGCCACCAGCTCCTCCTGCGTGAGCTTGGGTTCATAAGAGAAGAGCTGGCCGTGCATCTGCACGAGTTTCTCGATGAGCACATACATTTCTTCATAGGTAAGCATCTTCAGCCGGATAATTGGCGACAGCATATCCTTGACCGTGTCGGACGCGAACCGGCCCTCCGACAACCGGGAGCGCAGCGCCTCATAGCTGAACACGCCCTTATACTTATCCTCTATGCACTGCGGGGTTCCGCCGATCAAAAAGCCGATGTGCTGCGCCTTGCCCTGCAAAACGTCGTTATATATGGTAAGAATTTTTTCATAGTTGCTCTGGCGGGTGGCTGAATGTGGAATTTTAAAGAGATTCACCAGCTCGTCGATGAGCACGAGCATGCCCCGGTAGCCCGCATAAACCATGAATTCGGCAAAAATTTTTAGAAAATCATACCAGGTATCATCCGTGACAATAAAATTGATATTCAGCTCGCGCTTCGCTTCGGTTTTGGTAGGGTATTCGCCCCGGAACCATTTAAGCACGTTTGATTTAAGCGAATCATCGCCACTGAGATAGGCTTCATAATACAGCAAAACAGCCTTTGCGAATTCAAAACCGTTAACCATGCCTTGCAGATTGCCGGTTACCTGATAAACTTTCTGTTCGACCAGCCGGTCAAAAGCGGGGTCGCCGGGCAAAACACCATCTTCAGCGGCAACTGCGGATTGGATGCCGGAAATCCAGCGCTCCAGAATCAGCGGCAGCGCGCCGCCATCCGGCTTGGTTTTGGTGGACATATTTTTCATTAATTCTTTGAAGGTGGCAAGCCCTTGCCCCTTGGCGCCGACGAAGCGCCGCTCAGGCGACAGGTCGGCATCCACCACCACAAAGCCTCGCTCCGTGGCATAATTGCGGATGGTTTGCAGCAGGAAGCTTTTACCACTGCCGTATTTGCCGACGATAAAGCGAAAGGCCGCGCCGCCATCCGCTATGATATCGATATCCCGAAGCAGCGCGTCGATTTCCCGGTCGCGGCCCACTGTGATATATTCGAGCCCCACCCGCGGCACAACGCCGCCCTTAAGCGCGTTGAGAACCGTGCTGGTGATCCGCTTGGGCGGATTCGTCTGTTTCACTGAACATCACTCTCTCCAATTCGTCTTTATATTCCTCAAATACTTCCAAAACATCTGTGCAGTCTATTATCGTATCCTCCACCGTGTCAACAGCCTTTTCATTGATGCCGTCTACCAGCACCTCCAGCATGATTCGGCGGCTTTTCGCATATGCGGAAAGCTCGGCCACAGATGCGCCGCGCAGGGCCCTGCAAAGCGCCTCCCTCTCGGCTGCATCCAATGAGGCGGCAAAATGATCCCACGCGCTGCCTTCCGCTTGCATGGGCAGGCTAGTGTGAAGCTCCTGTGAACCGGGTTCGGCGGCAGGAGAAGGATCGGCCTCTCCTTCTTTTAACAAAGCGTTTTCGTCTGGCCGCGAGTTATCGCCTACCGCCTGCGCTTTCTGCTCAGCTTCCGGGTTCACCAGCAGTTTTTCCTGCGTGATCTGGGCCCGCTCCCGAATCTGCGCGAGCTTCTGCGGATCCACGGTGACCGTTTTGCGCTTCGAGGCTTGATAGTGCGCCCGTATCGCTTCATCGATGCAGTGAAAAAAGCTCGCCCCGCCATCTGGCAAGCGTGTCAGCTCCGAGAGATCTATTTTGCCCTGATCAGCCTTGATCTGATACCGAAAGCCGGTAGCCTTCCGATAAAACTGCTCAATCCGCTTGAGCATATAGCCGATCATCTGCCTGCCGTTTTCCCGGCACACCCGATTTTTTGAGGCTGTCCAGCATTCACCGTGAAAACAGTAAAGCTCTGTGTCGGAAATGCGCACGGTTTTGCCCGGCTCTATCCCCGCAAAATCGGGGTGGTATAAAGCCTTGCGGTAAGGCTTCCACAAATTCCCCTTCCGCCCGGCAAAAACAAGCTCGGCAAATGTAAGGCCAAAGGCCTGCATCAGCGATTCCACCGCTTCCATCACCTGCTGGAAGCAGGAGCGGAGAACAGGCTCCGTTTCCGCCGACCAGAAGATGGATTTTTGAAACGGATAGGCCGAAAACGGCGCATAGCGCTCAAAATAACCGGTTGCTTCCTCCGGCTGATAAAAGTCCTGCAAAAGCGGATGCTCCCGCACGAGAGCAGCAAAGGAACAGGAAAAAGCATTGACAATAAAATAATCCTTCACCCATTCCGCCAGATAGCGGTCAAGCTTCGGCTCAAACGCCCGATAGGCCTCCCAAAGCGCCAGAAGCTTAGAGAGCCCGTCCCGGCAATCCGCTACGCCAACGTTATTCAGCAGCTCATAAAGATAGACAAACACATAGGAAAAGGATGTTTTCCGGATAACCCCCTTGCGGACATTGGTACGCCAGGTAAAATAGGTACGCAGCTGTTCATAGCCCATGGATTGGTAATCGGGAAAATACATAGAGAAGGGCTCTTCCTCCCTATAATCATCCTCAAAATCCGCCATCAACTTTGCCTGCCTGTAAAACAACTCTGCCTGCATCCTGCTATATTGGCTTTTAGAAAACCAGATGCTGCGCGAGAGGCGGCGCATTTTTAAAAAGCGGCGGCGGATTTCCCTCTCCTGCGGATCGGGCAGGCGGAGCGTCTGGGGAGCGGGGGGCTCCTGCACTGGGGCCGTGTGGTCCTCTTCCACCGTAATTTCGGCAAAGTCCTGGCCGGTGTTTGCATGCTTTTTCTGTTTCATTTGGGCGACCCACTCGTTGACATAGCGGATGATCTCTTCCTTGCTCTGCGCCATTGCAAACACCTCCAATTATCCGAACTTATGTTCTGTCCCATTGTAATCCACCGAAGGGAAAAAGGCAAGCAAAAAAAGAAAAAACGGTTCCGAAGGATCGGAACCGCTGCAACATCCTAATTCCTATTGCTCATCCCGCAGCACCATCTCCGCGCAGCGGATACCATCCACCGCCGCCGACACAATGCCGCCCGCATACCCAGCGCCTTCTCCGCAGGGGTAAAGCCCGCGCAGGTTCGACTGCAAAAATTCATCACGCAGAATGCGCACCGGCGAGGAAGAGCGCGTTTCCGGCGCGGTAAGCACCGCATCCGGCAGGGCGAAGCCCTTGAGCTTTTGATCCATCTGCACGAGCGCGGCACGCATCACCTCAATCACGCGCGCGGGCAGCACCTGGGCAATATCGCCCAGCAAAACGCCGGTGGGGCAGGTCGGGCGCACCGCGCCGAGCTCATGGGAGGGCCTGTCCGCCAAAAAATCGCCGACGAGCTGAGCCGGCGCCGTATAATCCCCGCCGCCAAGCCGAAAAGCCGCATGCTCAATCTTTCGCTGGTCGTGCATGCCGGCCAGAGGATGATCGCTTGAAAAATACGCCGGTTCAATGCCGACAAGGATCGCGGAATTCGCATTTTCCCCATCTCGCGCCCATTCGCTCATCCCGTTGACTACCACGCCGCCCTGTTCGCTCGCCGCGCACACAACCGTGCCCCCCGGGCACATGCAGAAGGTATACATCCCCCTGCCATGCGGCGGATGGCAGGCAAGCTTATAATCCGCCGCACCGAGCGCCGGGTGGCCTGCAAACCGCCCATACTGCGCACGGTCGATCAGCTCCTGTGGATGCTCAATGCGCGCGCCGATAGAAAAGGGCTTTTGCATCATCTGAATCCCTTGCCTATAGAGCGCTTCCACCGTATCCCGCGCAGAATGGCCGATGGCGAGGATCACCGCATCGGTTTCGAAATCGACCTCACTGCCCTGCGCATCACGGTAAGTAATGCCATGCACCGCGCCGTTAGCGGCGATCACGCGAAGAAGCCTGCTGGAAAACAGAACGGTTCCGCCCAGCGACACAATTTCCTCCCGCATGGATTTGACAACCGCGCCGAGACGGTCTGTGCCGATGTGGGGTTTGGCGTCATATAGAATCGCCTGCGGGGCGCCGTGGGAAACGAATTCCAGAAACACCTTGCGGCAGCGCACATCCTTGATACCGGTGGTGAGCTTGCCATCGGAAAACGTGCCCGCACCGCCCTCACCGAACTGGACGTTGGAGCTTTCATCAAGCGTGCGCGTGCGCCAGAAATCCTTTACATCCTGCGTGCGGGTATCCACATCTCGCCCGCGCTCCAGCACGAGGGGACGATACCCGGCGCGTGCGAGCGTGAGCGCTGCAAAAAGGCCCGCTGGGCCGAGGCCGACCACAACGGGGCGCAGCCGGGAATTGCGCGCTGCCCGGGGCGGTTCATACCGGTAAGGCTCCGAGGGCTGTACGCGCGGCCCCTTCTGGCGGGCAAGCAGATCCTCTTCGCCGTGGTCGAGCGATACGTCGACAGAATAGACGAAGAAAACGCCCTCCTCCTTTTTGCGGGAGTCAATGGATTTCCGCACGACCTCCAGCGATTGAATCCGCTTCCGGTCTATTTTTAAAGCTTTTGCTGCCGCCGGATAGAGCGACTGCTCAGCCGCCGCGTCCAGCGGTAATTTGATTTCATTGATTCGAATCATTATGCAACATCCTTGTTCTACCGATCATCCAGCAGCCTGCCCTTTGATCAGCTTTTGTGCCGCGCTCCGCCCGGCAAGCCTGCCGGACGACCAGGCCCATTGGAGATTAAAGCCGCCGCAGCCTGCATCCACATCCAGCACCTCGCCCGCCGCGTAAAAGCCCGGCTGGGACAGCGCCTCCATCGTTTCAGGCTGGAAGGCAGCGCGCTGGGCGCCGCCAATCGTTACTTGTGCCGCAGAAAAGCCGCGTGTGCCGGTGGCGGGAAAACGCCATCCCTTCAGCAACCCTGCAACAGCCCCAAGCTCCGCCTTTTGCAAAGATCCAATCGGCCGAGAGAGCAGGTCAATCCCCGCCCGCTTCAACAAAACCTGCCCTACCCTCTTCGGGAGAAGCCCTGTGAGCAGATGCTCCGCCGCAAGCTCCGGGTTGTGCCGAATGCGGCCTGCGAGGTAATCCGCCGCCTGGCCGTGCGAAAAAGCTGGCAGCAGATCGAGCACCGCCTCCATCCGCCTCCCTTTTTCCAGGGAAACAAACCGGGAAAGCTGCATAGCCGCAATACCCGAGAGGCCAAACTCTGTGAATTGGATTTCACCGCGCTGGGACGCGAGCGTTTCCCGCCCCGCGGAAAGGGAGATTTCCGCATGCACGCGCATCCCCTTGAGCGCCTTCACCCGCTTAGGCTCCGTGGTGATCTGCACGAGCGACGGGAACACTTCTGTCACAGGGATATGGAGGGCGCGCAGCAAGCCGTAGCCGGAGCCGTCGGAGCCGTGCTGGGGCGACGCCTTGCCGCCGCAGGCGAGGATCACCGCATCCGCCGGGAGCGCCCCATTGATGCGAAAGAAAGGCCCCGCCCCCCTTGGGGCAGTGCTTTGGAGGTCCTCCGCCTGCGTATCACATTGCACAATCACACCCAACCGCTCCGCCTCCAGGCGCAGCGCGTCGAGCACGCTCGCCGCCTGGCGGCTCATGGGATAGATACGCCCCTCCTCCTCTTCCTCACACAAAAGGCCCATCGAGGCGAAAAAAGCCAGCGTATCGTCAACGGAGAAACGCTCCATCGCAGGGCGCACAAAATCCACCGCATCAAAATAATCGGCTGGAGAAGCGCGCCGGTTGGTCAAGTTGCAGCGGCCGTTGCCCGTTGCAAGCAGCTTTTTCCCCACGCGGGGAAGCTGCTCCAAAACCGTTACCCGCCCGGGAATACCGGCCTGCCGGAAAGCCCGCGCCGCCTCCACAGCAGCTGCAAGGCCTGCCGCTCCCCCGCCGATGACGCAGAGCTCCGGTGTTTTACTCTTCATACCCATCCTCCTGCCTGGAGAGATAGTCATATAGATGCTGGATTGTCTGCGCGCTCACAACGTGCTCCATCCGGCAGGCATCCTCCTCCGCAATTTCCTCCGGCACGCCTAGCGTGTGATGGAGGAAATGGCGGATCATTCTGTGCCTGCGCAGCACCTGCGCGGCCCGCGTTTCGCCCTCCGGTGTGAGGGCGATCGTGCCATAGAATTCATGCTCCAGCAGCCCGGCCTCTTTGAGCGCGCCGACCGCGCGGTTGACGCTGGGCTTAGATACCTTCAGCGACGATGCAATATCCGTCACGCGCACCTCGCCGCCTTTTCGGTGCAGAATGAAAATCATCTCAAGATAATCTTCCAACGAGGCAGAAATATCATCCATTGCCGTGCTCCTTTCCACACTCCTGCGGGCACTCTCCGCAGCAAGCGCAACCGGCTCCAGAACAGCCTGTGCAGCCGGAGCACCCAGAACAGCCGCAGCCGCCCTTTCCATGTGCCTGGCGCACTTTTTGATATAGCATCACGCCCACAGCGCAGGCGGCCAACACCGCAATCAGCACATCGGCGATCCATCCCAATCGGAACACACCCTCACCTTTTTAAAATACCAGCATCAACAGCCGGCCAAGCTGATACACCACAAACGTGACCAGATAGGCGACCACCGCTTGAAAACCCAAGGCAAACACTGTCCACTTGCCGGAATTCATCTCGCGGCGGATTGTCGTCACAGCGGCGATGCAGGGGATGAACAGAAGCGCAAAGGTCATAAACGCATATGCGCCCGCCGGGGAATAAACCGCCTGCAAAGCAGCCGTCAACCCGGCTCCGCTCGCCCCGTAAAGGATGCCGAGGGAGCTTACCACCTGCTCGCGCGCGATCAGGCCGCTTAAAAGGGAGACGCTGGAGCGCCAATCCCCAAAGCCCAGCGGCTGAAACACAGGCGCAATTGCCGTGCCGATCACGCCGAGGATGCTTTGCGAACTATCCTGCACATGGTGAAAAGAGAAATCAAAATATTGCAGCGCCCACACAACAACGCTCGCGCCAAGCAGCACAGTGCCCGCCTTTGTCAAAAAATCCTTAAGCTTTTCCCACACATGCATGGTGAGCGTTTTGGCGGTGGGCAACCGGTAAGGCGGCAGTTCCATTACAAAAGGGGCGTGCCCACCTTTGAGAACGGTTTTTTGCAGAAGGAATGCACACAAAATCGCCACCACCAGGCCGAGCAAATAGATCGAGCATACGGCAAGCCCGCTCGACGCGCTGAAAAACGCCGCAATAAATAACGAATAGATCGGCATTTTGGCACTACACGACATAAAAGGAATGAGCATGATCGTCAGGCGGCGGTCCTTTTCATTCTCCAGCGTGCGCGAGCTCATCACAGCGGGCACGGAGCACCCAAACCCCATCAGCATTGGAACAAATGATTTGCCGGAAAGGCCGATCACATGCAGCGCACGATCCATAATAAAGGCCGCGCGCGCCATATAGCCGCTATCCTCCAAAATGGAGAGGAAGAAAAACAGCAGCAATATCTGCGGCAAAAAGGCAAGCACCGCACCCAGGCCCGCGATGACGCCGTCACAGACAAGGCCCGTGGCCCAATCCGCAGCGCCAATTCCGGTGAGCAGGCCGCGCACTGCCTGCGCCAGTGTTCCATTAATCAAATCGCCGACGAGATCGCTCAGCCGAGGGCCGAGCGCGCCAAAGGTGATATAGAACACAGCCCCCATGATCGCGAAGAACAGCGGGATCGCAAGGTATTTATTGGTGACAATTTTATCCACCCGGTCAGATACTGTCAAGTGCCCATCCTCATGGCCTTTTTTGACGGCCTTCTGGGTAACGGAGCAGATAAACTTATATTTTTGATCCGCAATCACCATCTCACGGTCGATATGGTCCGTTTCCAGCTCACGCACGATTGATTCCAAGCAGCTGAGCTGTGTATCGCTCAAATCCAGCTTTTCGAGCGTGGGCGCATCCCCTTCAATGAGCTTCACGGCTGACCAGCGCAGGGGAAGATCGTGCTTTTTACAATTCTCCCGAATCAAATCTTCAATCAGCTGCACCGCCTGGCGCACCGCGCCGGTATAGAGATCGGGCGGCTGGCCTAAATTGCAGTGGCGGTCCAGATGCGTATTGCTCGTTGCGTGAATTACTTCGTGCTCCGCCGTATGAATCAGCTTATGTACCCCGGTGCCCCGGCTGGCGGAAATCGGCACGACCGTAATGCCCAGCAGCGCGCTGAGCAGAGGGTAGTCGATCGTGTCGCCGCGCTTCTCCAGCATATCCACCATATTTAACGCGATCACCATCGGGCGGCCAAGCTCCGCGATCTGAAGGGAAAGGTAGAGGTTGCGCTCCAGATTCGTCGCGTCTACAATATCAATAATCAAATCCGGTTTCTCATCAATCAGATAATTCCGGGTGACAATCTCCTCCATGGAATAGGGGGAGAGGGAATAAATCCCGGGGAGGTCAACAATCGAGGCGTCCGCTTCGCTGCCAATGACCTTGCCCTCCTTTTTTTCAACCGTAACACCGGGCCAATTGCCGACATATTGATTGCTGCCTGTCACCGCATTAAAAAGCGTCGTTTTCCCGCAGTTGGGATTCCCCGCGAGCGCATAGCGATAGCTCATCCTTCAAACCATCCTTTTTGCAAAATCACTCTGAAACCTCAACCCGGATATTTTGCGCTTCCGACTTGCGGATGCTCAACTCATACCCTCTCACATTAATTTCAATTGGATCCCCCATCGGGGCTGTTTTCCGCATGACGATCACCGCGCCGGGCGTGATCCCCATATCAATAATGTGGCGGCGCACCGCACCCGTGCTGCCAAGCCCTGTCACAACGCCTTTTTCCCCAGGGCGAAGCCGGTCAACTGTTTTCAGCATCAAACACCGATCCCTTCACACTCATTTGGATATTTTGCCTGTTTACAGCGCCATAAGGCGTGAAAGGGCAAACTGCTGCTCCTCATTCAAAAAGGCCCGCCTCCCTACAGAGGAAACCTGATTTCGAAATTGTTAGCCACGGCTAAATTATAATATAGCGGAACCCTCTTTGTCAATTTATTTTATACTTTGGAGCAAAATAAAAGGTTCTAATAATTGGACAATCTGCAAAAATGCGTTGAAAAGTGTGTTCTAATCTGCGTTTACAGGTTCCGCTTTTGAAAACGCGGTTGACGGAAATACGATTTCGTATTATTATATGAACGTTAGATTCTGTTTATGGATTGCTGTTTTTGTGCAATTTGTTTGTTTTCATCAGAGATGAGGAGTGTGCGCCTTGAAGGGAATCATTTTAGCTGGAGGATCCGGCACCCGGCTTTACCCTTTGACAATGGTCACCAGTAAGCAGCTGCTTCCGGTCTATGATAAGCCAATGATTTATTATCCGCTGTCGATCCTGATGCTCGCTGGTATTCGGGAAATTCTGATTATTTCTACACCTGAGGATACGCCGAAATTTGAAGCGCTTATGGGCACGGGGAAGCAATTCGGCCTTAAGCTTTCCTACGCTGTGCAGGACAAGCCGAACGGCCTTGCGCAGGCTTTTGTCATCGGAGAAGATTTTATTGGAGACGACAGCGTTGCCATGATCCTTGGAGATAATATTTTTTATGGCAACGGTCTAGGCCATTTGCTTCGCCAAGCGGCCATCAATCCGGGGCGTGCCACGATTTTCGGCTACTATGTGGATGATCCAAGCGCTTTCGGCGTGGTGGAATTTAACGCAAAAGGCGAGCCGACCTCTATTGAGGAAAAACCGAAGGAGCCAAAATCAAACTATGCTGTGACCGGGCTTTACTTTTATGATAACCGCGTTGTGGAATTTGCAAAGGCGCTTCAGCCCAGCGCCCGCGGAGAATATGAGATTACGGATATTAATCGCAAATACCTGGAGCTGGGCGACCTTGACGTCCGCTTCCTTGGCCGCGGCTTTGCCTGGCTGGATACAGGCACGGTGGACGCCCTGATGGATGCCGCCCACTTCATCCGCACGGTTGAAAAGCTGCAAGGGATCAAAATTTGTTCCCCAGAGGAGATCGCCTATAACAAACGATGGATCACCAAAAAGGCGTTGATCTCATCTGCTGAGAAATATGGAAAATCAACCTATGGGCAGCACCTGCGCCGAGTGGCGGAGGGCAAAATCCTGTATGAAAATGCGCCGGGCAAACGTGCGCGCCGCTGGGGCTCAGATGACGACGACCCGATGATTCATGCTCTTGATTGAGCCATCGTTTATTTTCAGCGAAGTATTTTTATGAAAGACGGGGCTATGTATGAACGTCATACAAACCAAAATTGAAGGCGCTTTTTTGATTGAGCCCGACGTATTCGGAGACAATCGGGGTTGGTTTATGGAATCCTATTCCTATGAAAAATACGCTGCCTGCGGCATTCAGGTTCGTTTTGTGCAGGACAACCGTTCCCGCACTCAGCACAAGGGCACCATCCGCGGGCTGCACTGTCAGACAAACCCAAAAGCGCAGAGCAAACTGCTAACGTGTACGCGCGGCGCGCTGCTGGATGTTGCCGTTGATATTCGACACGGCTCCCCTTCCTACCTGAAGTGGATCGGCGTCGAACTGACAGAGGAAAATAAAAAGCAAATTTTTATCCCAAAAGGCTGTCTGCACGGCTTTTTGACCTTGACCGATGATGTAGAGGTGGAATACAAGGTGGATGAGTATTACGCGCCGGAAAATGACCGGAGCATCCGCTTTGACGATCCGGCGCTCGGCGTCCTTTGGGGGCTGCAACATCCGATACTATCTGCCAAAGATCAAAACGCTCCTTTGCTGGCCGAGAGTGATGTGCGTTTTATTTATCCACTGTAAAGCCCTTTTTCAAACAGAATGCATGCGATGGAGCAGCGTTTTCGCCGCTCCTTTTCTCCTATTTTTGGATGGGTTAAATTGTCATTTTTTGAATAAATGCTATTAAAAATGGGCAACAAAAGCCCGTAAAATGCTAGAATTGCGATTTGCTTTTGTTGTTTTTTCCCCGCGCACCACCCAGAAGGCGCGGGAAAAACCGGAATGGACCGCAAGGCGGCTGCCGCCCTGCGGGCACAGGTTCCTAATCGACATATTTTAATCAATAGGAAGGACTATTTTCTATGAAGATTTTGGTAACCGGTTCCAACGGCCAGTTAGGTTACGACGTGCTCAAAGAACTCCACCGGCGTAAAATCCCCTGCCGCGGGATTGATCGAGAGGAGTGCGATATCACGAATATGCCGCAGGTCATGCATTGGGTCGAAACCTACCAGCCAGACGCTGTGATCCACTGCGCGGCCTATACCAACGTCAACCGTGCTGAAACGGAGCAGACGCTTTGCATGGATATCAATTACCGAGGCAGCGCAAACATTGCCGCGGCGGCCAATAAAACGGGCGCAAAGCTTATTTATATCAGCACGGATTATGTGTTTGGCGCCTCCGGAGAGCAGCCGCTCGGCATCTATGAAGCCAAAAATCCACTGAACACGTATGGGGAAACAAAATTGAGCGGCGAAAACAGCACGCGAATCCTATGCCCACGCTCTTTTATCGTGCGCACCTCATGGGTATTCGGCATCAACGGCTCTAACTTTGTAAAAACGATGCTTCGGCTTGGCCGGGAAAAAGAAGAGATTTCCGTGGTAAGCGATCAGATAGGCTCCCCCACCTACACGGCAGACCTTGCCCCCCTGCTGTGCGATATGGCGATGACAGAGCGCTTCGGCACCTATCACGCCACCAACGAGGGCTATTGCAGCTGGTATGAATTTGCAAGAGAAATTATGCGTCTGGGGCACCTGCCTGCAAAAATCCACCCAGTTGCCACGGCGGATTATCCCAGCCCGGCTGCCCGTCCGCTAAATTCGCGCCTTTCTAAAGAGAGCCTGGATGAAGCAGGTTTTCCGAGACTGCCACATTGGAAGGATGCTTTGCAGCGGTATCTATCCGAACTGGCAATTGCAGAAGAGGAAGGGGTTCTCAAGGCCTTTTAAGCGATCCACCTAGATGCTCTATACCATCGAAAAGATAGCAGCTTTATGCAGGATAAAAATAAAAAGGCGCTGTTGCAAAGCATTGTGCAACAGCGCTTTTTTATTTTTAAATCATTTTAGTCAATGACAGAATTCTGCTCTTCCTCTGCCCTGTCATCTTTCATCCCGATGCGCATTCGGTAGCAGAAATCCATGCGGAAAATTTCATCCTCAAAAATCTCATGCACTTTTTTCTCAAAACGGGACACGCAAAGCTTGACGATCTCCGGCTCCATGCGCAGCATGGTTTGCAGGCTCCCCTGGCTGAGCGCAAGGTTGATGAAACGGCGTGCGTCACACTCCTCCGTATTCGAAAAAACAATCTCACGGGTGTAGCCAAAAAATCCGCTTTCTTGAATACGGGATAAATGCTCGCTTTTCTCCCAACGTAAAAAGCTATCTGCATAATCCTTGGTAGCGCTCGCAAGCTCCTGAATCCTGCGTTGCAGGTCGTTATAAGCTTCCTCTGCCCTGCGGTCGCACACAGGCGGCCAGTCGCAGTCGTAGGTGGCAAAAATACCGCCGGGCTTTAAAATGCGATTTACCTCCTGCAACGTTTCCTCCGGCTCCATCCAGTGAAAAGACTGGGAGCAGGTCACCAAATCAGCGCATTCCGGCGCAAGCCCCGTTTCATGGGCAAAGGCATTGACAAAGCGGATATTTTGCTTCGGCACACGATGCTCCTGCGCATAAGCAATCATATCCGGGCTTGGTTCCACGCCGATTACCTCAGCCGCGGCGGTTCCCCACAGGCGGGTGGAAAGCCCCGTTCCACAGCCCAGGTCTACGACCGTTTGCGGAAAATACCCCAAATAGTTAATCAGGCAGTCCACGACAAAGCGTGG
This sequence comes from uncultured Oscillospiraceae bacterium, assembly GCA_900544375.1. Lineage (GTDB taxonomy): Bacteria > Bacillota > Clostridia > Oscillospirales > Acutalibacteraceae > Fimivicinus. The sequence continues at coordinate 2,769 of UQUZ01000047.1, read as the reverse complement.
GCCGCGCGGTCGCGCCATGTGGTAGACATCCGCATAGCCCATAAAGCGCTCTGCGTTTTTTGAAACATCCATCATTGTAAGACCCCTTTACATCCTCTTTTTCATTCCAAATAATATTGCAACAGCGCGAATCATACAAAAAACACATTTTCAGCATGCATTGTAACGGGATGCACGCTTGGCCTTCTATATGAATCCTTTGCTGTGTTGGGCAACTTTCCAGGCTGTTGGACACCGATTTTTTACAAATAATAGCTGTCATTCCGTGGTATCTTCCACAAACGGTCAAACAAGGCATATCAGATACACAATTTATGAATCATCTATGGGGATATTATAGTCTAAGAACCCCCTACACGCAAGAGCATCTACAAAATCTTTCTCGCCGGAAACGACGCTCTATAAAGCGAGGCTTCTTTATACGAATTTCACGGAGCGGAGGCCTTCTTAACTACTTCTTAATGCGAAATATGCTATCATAATGCAAAAGTAAGGAAAGTAGGGATCGCCGTGTAGTAAACTCCTCCAGCAAAACATTCCATTCAAAAACAAAACTGATTCAAACCACAAAGAGGTTATCCAGTATGAAAATGAAGGAATACGGTTCTGAAAATCATCCCACTATTTTGCTCCTATGTAAAAAGGAGCCTAAAAATGAAGGATGGAATTCTCTGATTCACGCACTTGAGGAACAATATCATATTCTTCTTCCCTCTCTAAACGATACATACCAGATGCAAACCCAATATGCCAAAGCACTGCATGATATCACACAATACGTTAGCACCCATTACGCAGGGCGAATTTATGCCGTTTATGGGTTATCCGACAGTTGCGGACTTCTGCTGGCAATGCTCCGGCAAGGTAAAATACACTCTAGCAAAACGATCATAGAATCGGATGGATGTCCACCCGGATACTTTGCCTTTTCCCTTCTTCCCCCTAAGTCTTATTCAGAAAGGAGCTTTGACTTGCGATGAAAAAAACGGTTTTTGCCGGCTCGGCCACCGCTCTTGTCACTCCCATGAAAGAAGATCTGTCTATTGATTTTGACCTGTTCGGCACGCTGATTCAGGAGCAAATACGCCACGGCACGGATGCGCTTGTCGTTGCCGGAACCACTGGTGAAAGTGCAACTCTTACGGATGAAGAGCATATTGAGCTGATCCGATTTGCCGTCAAGGCTGCCAAGGGCCGCGTTCCGGTCATCGCGGGTGCGGGCAGCAATAGCACAGCCCACGCCCTCCTGCTCACCAAAGCGGCGGAAAAAGCGGGAGCGGATGCGTTGTTGCATGTTACTCCATATTACAATAAAACTTCTCAACGCGGGCTGATCGCACATTTTTCTGCCTGCGCTGCTGCAACAACGCTCCCGATCATCCTATATAACGTCCCTTCACGAACAGGTGTCAATATTCTACCTGAAACCTATGAAAAGCTAGCGCAGCTCGACAACATCGTTGCCACGAAAGAAGCTAGCGGAAATTTTTCACAAATGGCCAAAATTGCCTCCGTCTGTGGCGACAGTCTCGCAATCTATTCCGGCAACGACGATCAGATTACATCGGCGCTCGCATTGGGCGCGAAGGGCGTTATTTCAGTGCTTGCAAATCTTGTGCCGGGAGAGGTTCACAGCCTCTGCCAAGCCTTCTTCGACGGCAACGCCGCGCTGAGCGATTCCATGCAGCTAAAGTATTTGGAGCTAATCGAGCGCCTCTTCAGCGATGTAAACCCTATCCCCGTGAAACAGGCACTCTGCTATATGGGAATCCCGGTTGGTAGATGTCGCCTGCCTCTCTGCGAAATGGACGATATCGCCGCGGAGCGGTTGCTCGCTACCCTGCAAAAATATGAGCTATGCAATTCAGATGAAACACACCGGGCAGGGAGCGTGACTGTACATCATCTCCCAGTTGGCCTTCTCTGGAACATGATCGCCCTTTAACCCCTCTGTACGCCCTGTGTTTCACCGCCATGCGGTAGCTGAAACTTCTTCTGCGGGACGCCCTGTTCCCTTTTTTAATCAGGCTGCAAGGCTTCTTTTCGCTCAGCCTCAATTTGGTGCGCCAAAGCTTGCGTCGGCTCCAAGTAAGTCTCCGATCCAGAATTATCAATCACGATAAGCTCTGGTATGCTCTCCGGAGGGTTAAAATTCCGGCTGCCGACATAGTCCTCCCAATGTGCCAGTTTCCAAGTATCCCGCTCGGAGGCGCGCATCTGCATCCGTTTTCGGCAAACCTCCAGATCCGTATGCACCCAAACCACCTGAAGCCGGGCGCCCATCTCCGCCAGCCTTCGACGCATCTCCTCCAGCCATACAGGATTGCGCACCTCACGGGTAAAGGGCGCATTAACGAGCACGCAGTGGTTGAATTCCAGCGCCTCAAAGGCGATCTGGAGGATTGCGTCATATTCATAATTGCGTATATTCTGCTCAAAAAAGGCAGAGCTGCGATCAAACGGCTCGCCAGCGGCCTGAAAAATCCGGCGGGATAAAACAATGACGCTATCCTTATCAAGGTAAACACAGTTTTGCAGCATACTGGCTAACTGCTTGGCAATAAAGGTTTTTCCGCTGGCGGGTGGCGAGGTCACTAAAAGAAATGTTTTCATTGTACACGCCCTTTCGTATCCAACGCGGTATGAACTTAGTATACGACGCCAGGCGCAAATCAAACCAACGCTATGGAAAAAAGTACCCGCCGGCTCAAGCATGACCTGCACCCCAATTGTTAGACAGTATGGTATACTGGATAACAAGTGGGGTGC
>UQUZ01000046.1 GCA_900544375.1 uncultured Oscillospiraceae bacterium | reverse complement strand
ATTGTAGGCGAACACAGTTCGCCTCGAACACAGTTCGCCTCGAACACAGTTCGCCCCTACGCCGTCAAAAAATAGCGGGTAGCTGGCGGTTTCCTTTGCCTTTTATGAAAAAAGATACATAATGGGAAGCGGCAAAGTCACTGCCGGAAGCACAGAAGAGAACACAAACAATACTTTTCTCGTTTATTTACTTGTTTTTTCATGTTCAGCATGATAAAATAACATGAAACTAGACAGAAAAGGAGCGATATGTATGGGGAAATTGAATCAAATCGACAAAAAGGCCGAAAGTAAAGGCTCAGGCGTGGTAACGCTTTGGCAATTTATTAAGTTTATCTTTGTGAGCTTGGGCGCCTGCATTGTGCAGTTTGGGTTGGTGAACCTACTGCCGTTGGTATTCCGCAGCCTCTATGACACACCTTGTGATTTCTTTGTGTTTCATTATCCGGTGTCGGATGGGGGGCTTGGCTATTTCCTTTCCTTTGCAATTTCCAACATAGCGGCCCAGATCGTGGCATTTTTCATTAATAAGGAAAAAACCTTCAATTCCGGCGCAAATACGAAGGTTGTCCTCCCGATTTACGTTGTTTTTACCATTGCCTTGATCTGCTTCTCCCAATGGCTCAATCCCACGATATACGGTTGGATTCTCAATGAGATTGGCTGGTCGGAGGCAGCCGCAAGGAATATTGCGACGGCCGTTTGCTCCGCGTTGCAGTTCTTCCTGTATTTCCCGGTGGATAAAATTCTTTTTCATAAAAAGAAGGAAGCGGACGTAGAGGAAAAAGAGAAAGCCAAAGTCTAATTTTACCGTGCAGCCGGCTAACGCGGTGTAAAGCGGCTCAGGCGCTTTGCAGTGTCATCCGGTTTTGGATGGGAAAACACAGCGTGGCCACATGCTTTTGATTGATCGGACAGGAGGTTACATATGGCGCTGCAATATGCAGATTTGATTCAAAAAATGACGCTGGAGGAAAAGGCGAGCTTATGCTCCGGCCATGATTTTTGGCACAGTGAAGGTGTGCCGCGTGTGGGGATTCCCTCCGTGATGCTTACGGATGGACCGCACGGTATCCGTAAGCGTGCAGAGAAAACCAGTGAAAAAGGCCATTCGGTGCTGAAGGGTGCGCCCGCAATCTGCTATCCCACGGCCTCGGCCACCGCCTGCTCGTGGGATCCGGAGATGATCTATCAGATGGGGCAGGCGTTGGGGGATGAATGCCGTAAGGAGCAAGTTTCTGTGCTGTTGGGGCCAGGTGTAAATATTAAACGCTCGCCTCTTTGCGGCCGCAATTTTGAATATTTTTCGGAAGACCCTGTTCTGGCAGGCGAACTGGCGGCGGCCTTTATCAATGGTGTGCAGAGCAAGGGGATCGGCACTTCCATCAAGCACTATGCCGCCAATAATCAGGAGACCCGGCGCATGACGGTGAATGCGGTTGTGGATGAGCGCACCCTGCGGGAAATTTACCTCGCGCCGTTTGAAATCGCTGTGAAAAAGGCGCAGCCATGGACGGTGATGTGTGCATACAACCGCTTAAACGGCGTTTACTGCGCGGAGAATAAATGGCTGCTGACCGATGTGCTGCGCGGGGATTTTGGTTTCAAGGGCCTCGTGGTAACCGACTGGGGCGCAGAGAACGATCGTGTAGAGGGCCTTTTGGCTGGCCAAGAGCTGGAAATGCCGTTCTCCGGTGGGGCAAATGACCGTGCGATTGCACAGGCGGTGCGCGATGGCAGGATTTCAGAGGATTTTCTTAATCAGATGGTTGACCGCCTGATAGACCTCGCCAAGAAGAGCGAAAAGGCGCTTGGCAACGAAACCTACGATCCGGAAGAACATCACGCGCTGGCGCGTAAAATTGCCGGGCAGTGCATGGTGCTGCTGAAAAACGACGGCGGACTCCTGCCGCTGAAGAAAAACAAGCGGATTGCCGTGATCGGTGAGATGGCGAAAAAGCCGCGCTATCAAGGGGCAGGCAGTTCTCTGATTAATCCGATCCGGCTTGACTGCGCCTATGATACCATGGTGCAGGAGGGCATCTCCGTTGAGTATGCGCCAGGCTATTCCACAGACCGGAAGGATAAAACGCCTGACGACGCCTATCTTGCCGAAGCGGTGGCTAAGGCTAAGAGCGCTGATGCGGCGATCCTGTTTATCGGGCTGACGGATGAATATGAAACAGAAGGCTGCGACCGCCGGCATATGCAGCTCCCACCACTGCACAACCAGCTGGTGGAAGCGGTTACAAAGGCGAACCCGAATGTGATTGTTGTGCTGGCGGGCGGCGCGGCGGTTGAGCTCCCATGGGCCGACGAGGTGCCGGCCATTCTGCACAGCCACCTCTGTGGGCAGGCGGGCGGTAGTGCTGTGGTGGATATCCTGTTTGGAGATGTGAACCCCTGCGGAAAACTCGCGGAAACCTATCCGATAGCGCTTTCCGACGTGCCGAGCGCTAATTATTTTCCGGGCACGGCGGTTTCCGTTGAATACCGGGAGGGAATTTATGTGGGCTACCGGTATTATGATAAGGCTGGGGTTCCCGTCCGCTTCCCGTTCGGCTATGGGCTGTCGTATACCTCTTTTGCCTACAGCGATTTGGTCCTTTCCACCTCCAGCATGAAAGATACGGATACGCTCACCGTCAGCTTCAACGTGAAGAATACGGGTGAAGTAGATGGCGCGGAAATCGCACAGATTTATGTGGCTGATGTGGATAGCACAATTTACCGCGCGCCCAAGGAGCTGAAGGCCTTCCAAAAGGTGTTCCTGAAAGCAGGAGAGGAGAAAACGGTTACCCTCACGCTCGATAAACGTGCCTTCGCTTACTATAATACGCAGTGCGGCGATTGGCAGGTGGAACGCGGTGAATTCCGCATCCTTGTGGGCGCGTCCAGCCGCGATATCCGGCTGGAGGGCGGTGTGGAGGTGCAGCCCTCCACTGAAGCAGTATGCCCGGATGATAGAGCGATCGCTCCTTCTTATTATAGCGGCGATATCACCCATGTGCCGGATAGCGAGTTTGAAGCGGTGCTTGGCCATGCAATTCCTCCCAGCGAGCGGGATCCTAGTCAGCCGCTCACCTATACGAGCACATTCGAGGATGCAAAGGATGTGAGCAAGTGGGGCGGCCGCATCAACCGCCTGATGGGAAAATTCATTGATCCGGATTCTATGGCAGGGGGGATCGCCGTTCAGTCGCCGGTGAAGCTTTTCATTGCGGACAGCATGGGCGTATTCAGCCCCGATATGGCAGATGGCCTTTTGCTGATTCTCAATGAGGATCGATTTGCAAAGGGCATGGGGAAGATTCTCAAGGGCGTGCCCGGCGCGCTCAAACGGTTGCCGAACCTTATAAAATCCCTGTAGAGCGCAATATTCTACTTCCTTTGTGGCTCCAATCACGAGCGCCGCCTGAATTGCACGTTCAGGCGGCGCTGTTTTGCTTGGCTTCTCCTTGCTCATCGCAGTTCCGAATGCGATGATTGAGGATGCTCTTTTCGATACTGTGCCCATACTGTTTCAAACCAGATATCTGCCTCCGGGATCGGAAGCGGCTTTTGCAGCCGGCAAATATGGTCCTGCGTGATCAGCCTGTCTTGACTGTGCGCTGGATTTTCCGGCAATACGTTGCCTGAGGCGTCTAAATATAGAGCGCCTCCATAGCTGCCCATCGCCTCTCCCGCCGTTTCCATGGCGAAGAGCACGGCTTCCTGTGCTGTTAAGATATCAATTGTTTCGATCAGGGAGGCGAAGGTTCCGTCCGACGCAAGCATGTGCGGGATGTTGCGCAGCACCTCCCCGATTTCCCGCCGAAGCATCCGAATTTGCGGCAGGCAGCGGCGATTGGCGGCATGGCGGCTCATGGCCTGCTGAAACTTTTGCCGGATGAGTGCGTGGGAGAGCCCCTGTGCGCATTGATAGCCGCGCAAATCGTGTTGCAGGCGCTCCAATTCATCCGCCGCAATTGGAGCCGGTGGATGGCGCCTGCCGGTGCGCGCGATATGCTCTGCGGCGCGCAGAGAGCCAACCTGCGCGCTGTTGAGCGCTGTGCCGCCGGGGCGGTATGCACCGAAGGTGCCCGCCGCCTCACCCACGGCATAGAGGCCGGTAACGCTGGTTTGCCAGTTAACATCCACATCGGCTCCGCCGTTTTGGTGCTGGGCACAAACGGCGATCTCCAACATTTCGTTGGAGAGATCAATGCCGTGCTCCCGGTATAACCCAATCGCGGCGGGGTTAAGCTTTTGCAGGCGCTGATAGGGCGTGAGCAGAAGCGCGCCGGAATGCTCCAGATATTTCTTTGCTTCCTCCGGAATAAGACCAAAGCCGCTTCCCATCCCGCTTGGATTGCGTCGAAAATCCAGAAATACGCGCCGACCCTTTGCGCATTCCTGCTGGACGAGCAAGTCGATTTTAGAGGAGCCCTCCGCCTTCTGTGCGTCAAAAGGCCATTGGTAGCCCTTGAGAAAGATTCGGCCGAGCATTTCTGCCGGGTTTGGAAACGCTTCTGTGAGAAATTCGTGCTCGAATCCATCCGCCCCTACGCTCACATAGCGGGGCAGCGCCTGCTGATAGGAGCCGGAAACATTCCAACGGAATTTTGTGGAGGCAAGGCCGTATTGCCAGTGGTTGAGATTGACAAGGCGGACGCCCGCCCGCACAAGCATCCCCAGCGCCCCAGTCTGACTCTCTGGATACACGCTATCCCAGTAAGCTGCCGCTTCGCCGCCGGTGGCGATCACGAGCTGATTGCAGTGAAAAATAACAAGGCCGGCGGCCTCGCTTTCTCCGGCTTCGTCGATGCAGGCCAGTCCGGTCACACGGCCATGCAATGTGAAAAGGTGAAAAGCAGTGAGCCCTTCCAAAATGGGAATGCCCTTTTCCAACACAGCGCGCTCCAGCGCTTCCGTCATATATTTTGACGTATACGGCCCGGCGGAGGTGGCCCGGCCGGAGTGATCGTGATCGGTCTGATAGCCGACGAATTCGCCGTATTCATTGCAGGGGAAGGGAACGCCGAGGTTGACAAGCTTCATAAAGCTGCGTGTGCTGCCTGCCGCTTCCGCGAGCGCGACGCCTGCGTTGACGCCACCGCCCGCGCAGAGATCCCTTGCCATTTTTCGCACGCTGTCCGGCATGCCGGAGGCGAGGGAAAGCTTGTAATACGTCTGCTTATCGCTGCCCGTGTTGCGTGAGGCGCCCGATAAACGCCCGCGTGTGACAATGGCAAGATCCCTGCGGCCGAGTGTGTACAGCCAGTCCGCGCAATTATAGCCCGCGCAGCCGGTGCCGACGATGACGGTATCAAAGGTATATTCCTGCATTGTTGCCGCCCCCTTCTAAAATTATAGCCGCCGCAGGTGAAAGCCACCGTCCGCATTGAGCACCTGCCCGGTGGCAAAATCGAGCTGCCCGCCCGCGAGCACGCTCACGCACTTGGCCACATCTTCCGGCTCCCCCATACGGGGGATAGGGGTCAGGCCGTTTGCAATCATTTCCTCATACTTTTGCATGACGACACTGGTCATATCCGTGCGGATGATGCCGGGGCGCACCTCAAAAACCGGGATGCCGAATTGCGCCAGACGGTCTGCAAACAGCTTTGTCACCATGGAAACGCCCGCTTTCGATATACAGTATTCGCCACGGTTGACGGAGGAGGCATAGGCGGAAACGGAGGAGATGTTAATGATGCGTGGGTGATAATCCTCCTGCGTTTGAAGCACGCGGATCATCTGCCGCGCCATCGCCTGGCACATGAAAAAGGGGCCCTTCAGGTTGGTATCCAGCACGAAATCGAAGCTTTCCTCTGTGGTTTCCAGCAAATCGAGGCGGACTTTCGGTGCGACGCCTGCATTGTTGACAAGCACATCCACCCGGCCGAATTGGGAGAATATTTTGTCTGCCAGAGAACGAATTGCGAGAATTGAAAGATTGTCACAGGGGACATAATCAATGCCAGTATCGTCCATGGGCGCATCCGCATTCCGCCCGGTGACGATCACACGGTAGCCATCCGTATGCAGCTTTTCCGCGCAGGCGCGGCCGATGCCCTTGCGTCCGCCGGTGACGATGGCAATCTTTTGCGGCATATCGTTCACTCCTTCTTTTTCTATTGACTGATCGGCTGAAATTCAGCGTTTCCAAATAAACTTCTTGTTTATACACAGCAATGCGCCTGATAAAACGGCAGATAGGTTTCCCCATCGCGCACCACGCACCCCGCGACTGTGCCTGCGCGCATAAGGGCAGAGCACTTCCCGCAGGCGATGCAGGTTTTGCGCGCGTTGAAGCCCTCGCCATACAGCGTGTCGCGCGGAAAATCGGGGTAGGCGAACGCCATGCGCCCAAAGCCCGCCAGATCACATACGCTCTGTTCGACCGCGCCCGCTGCGAGATATGGAGAGAACTGCCGCAGGTAGGAGAAGCCGGAGCCGATCACACAGAGGGATGGGAAGGCTTTTTTGAGCTGCCCGATGCAGCCCAGCATGCGCGCCACGCCCTCCAGCGGGTGCTCGTCCGGCACATAGGGGCCGCCGTCGTAGGGGCGGTTCACATGTGGGTTGACATAGGGATTGCCAATTGTAAAATCGAGCATAGGAAGCCGCAACTCCTCATGCAGAAGCGTTACCAGCGCTTTCGGCTCCGTCAGGTCAGGCATGAGGCCGCTTGTTGGAGAAACGCCAAAGCCATAGGGGTAGGCAAAGCCGTCGTAGAGATTCACGCGGCTGGTGATTAGAAACTCCCCGCTGGTTGCGCCTTTGGCGGCAAAAATTGCGTTGCGCAGCAACCGGGTCCGGTTTTCAAAAGCGCCGCCGTAATCGCCCGGGCGCGTAAAGGCGGAGAGCATCTCGCTGAGCAGATAGCGGTGGCAGCATTTGATATCCGCGCCGTCGAAGCCCGCCTCCTGCGCGAGCAGAGCGGTGGCGCCAAAGGCTTCCTCCAGGCGTTTCAGCTTGTCATCGGAAACGATGCGGCTTTTGTCAATTGGCTGTTCTTTCTCAAATAAGGGATTGTTATAAGCAATCAGAGGGGCAGGCACGCCCTCCGGCTTGGCATAGCGTCCAGAGTGCGTCAGCTGGCAGATGACAACGGGCGCGAAACCGTTTTGCCGCATCCCTTCCTCTTTGATCTCCTCGACCTGTGTGCGGAAGCTGTCAAGCGTTTTTTTGTTGAGATAGAGTTGGCGTGGGTTTGCACGGCCCTCCTGCACGATGGCGGTGGCCTCGAACCAGATCAGCCCCGCCCCGCCACGCGCAAAGCGGCGATAGCGCCGCTGGGTAAGCGTATCTGGCCGTCCATCCGGGGTGCCGTCGCAGCCTTCCATGGGCTGGATGGCGATTCGATTTGCAAGCCGCAATGGACCCGCTGAGACGGGCTGCCGGAGCACGCTGAGCAACTCGCTCAGCGGCAGGGTGAGGGAAAGGCCGTTAGCCGCCTGCCGGATTTCATCCAGTGTGTGATAGGAGAATGTTTGAAATTTCATTGGCATTTTCCTCCCGCTTTTTTCTAAGTAACAGTATAACAGCTTTTTCGCTCTTTGTATCGGTTTTCTTTTGCGCTGAGGGCTGGAATTGACAGTGAAAAATGGGTGTAGTAAGATGGAACTATCTCATCATGCGCATGAGGGATTGCAATTTCAAGTGATAAGAAAGAGGGAAAGAGTAAAATGAAAAAACGACTTCCAGCATTCCTGTTGGCGGCGATGCTTGTCGCTTCTTTAGCGGCATGTTCCGTCGGAGAGGGAGAATTGCCGGAAACGGCAGGCTCTTCGCTGACCAACGGACAGACTGGGGAAACAAATCCGTCGAGCAAACCGGTGGGCCTTACGGAACCATTCACCATATTGGCGGCAGAACCGTCCAGCGCTTTGACGACAGAAAGGGTTCCTGCATCGAAAAAGCCCGCCGCCACAGGTGCTGCCGAAAAAAACACGGCCAAACGGGCGGAAAGCACATCGACTGCACAGAGCGCGCAAAAGACGGCTGCTTTTACTTTTTCTCAAAAATTTCCGTTGGAAATAGTGTGCTATGGCGCCCGGTTTCAGATTACGGACGCTAAAATTTCAGCTGTAGAAATGAGCGGAGACGGCTGCTCCTTCCAATTTCGTTGCAGCGCCAAGCGGCTTGAGGATGGGATTGCCGGTGCAAAGAACTGCACCGTACGGATCAAATGGCTGGACGAGAATGGAAAACAGGTGAAGGCCACTACCGCGGGCGTCGGCATGCTTGAGGTAGGCGAGAGCGGCCGCGGGAATACAACGCTCGGCATGAAAGCGTCAGAGATGCAGTCTTCGCCCAATCACCGCTTTACTGTGGTTTTGGAGGGCTATGGTACTGCACAGTAAACGCAACGGCAGCGTTTGGGAAAGGAAGGAGCAAAATGAAAATTGCCTTGCTATCGGAAGAACCCCAAAATTTGCAGCGGGTGTTTCCAGAGGAGCTGCGGGAAAGGCTCGCGGCCTTGGGCGAGCTGTACGGCCCGGTGCTCTCAAAAGCTACGTTGGAGAAGCATAAGCGCTTTACATGTGACTGTGAAGCGATTTTTTCCACCTGGGGGATGGCGCCGCTCTCTACGCAGGAGATACAAACCTATTTTCCGAATCTGCGGGCCGTGTTCTATGCCGCGGGAACAGTCCAGTATTTCGCTCGGCCGTTTTTGGAGCGCGGGGTGGAGGTGTTCAGCGCATGGCAGGCGAATGCCGTTCCGGTGGCAGAATTCACCTTTGCGCAAATTGTGCTTGCGGCAAAGGGCTATTTCCAATCAGCAGGCCGGTGCAAAAAGGGCTATTGGAGCGCGCAGCACATGGCGCAGAGGCATCCTGGCAATTACCGATTGCAGGTTGGTATCGTCGGGGTTGGCAGCATCGGGTCGCTCGTGTGCGAACGGCTGAAAACCATTGACTGCGAGGCGCTGGCCTATGATCCCTATCTAAGCGAGGAGCGCGCGCGTGCGCTTGGGGTGCGCCTTGTGAGCCTGCCGGAGCTTTTTTCCTCTTGCGATGTGATTTCAAACCACTTGGCGAATAAGGAGGAGCTTGCGGGGATTTTTCACTATGAGTTGTTTTCCCGGATGAAGCCAAACGCCACGTTTATCAACACCGGCCGGGGCCGGCAGGTGGTGGAAAAGGATCTTGCCCGCGCACTACGTGAGGAGCCGGGCAGGGCTGCGCTGCTCGATGTGCTCACGAAAGAGCCGTATGCGCCGTGGAACCCCTTGATGAGGCGGAAAAACGCTTTTTTGACCCCGCATATCGCAGGAAGCATGGGGCGGGAGGTTTGGCGCATGGCAGAATATATGATTGAGGAATTTGGCCGCTGGTCCGCCGGGGGGCAAACGCACTATGGCGTGACCTTGCAAATGCTGGAAACAATGGCGTAGGAGGCAGAGGCATATGATTGGCTTAACAAGCGTCACCTTTCGAAAGCTCACCTGCGAAGAAATCATCCGGCTGGCGCAGGAGAGCGGGGCAGAGTGCATCGAATGGGGCGGTGACGTTCATGTGACAGATGAGAAAACCGCCCAAGAGGCGCGGAGGGGCTGTGAGCAGGCTGGGATTCAAACGCGCTCCTACGGCAGTTATTATAAAATTGGAAGCGGGCAGTTGGATGCGTTCCAAAAGCTTTGTGAGATCACCTTAGCGCTTGGCGCACAGATCATCCGCGTCTGGCTGGGAGAACAGGGAAGTGGAGAAACCTCCCCGGAAGCGCTTACCGGCCTTGTGGAGGAAGGAATGCACCTTTCTGGGATTGCGGCGGAATACGGGTTAACGGTTGCCTCGGAATTTCACCGGAATACCTATAATGACACGCGGGAAACCTGCCTTGCCTATCTCAAACAGTGCGGCATGGAAAACTTGAAAACCTATTGGCAGCCGATGTATGCGGGGGAGGATTTTGAAAACCTGCGCGCCGTAGCGGGGCAAACGGAGGTTGCCCATCTGTTTTGCTGGAATCAGAGCGGGTCGCGCCGCTATCCTTTGAAAAAAGGGGAAAAAGAAATCGGTTTGTTTTTGCGGGAGTTGCGGGCGCAGGGCTATCAGGGAGACCTTTTGCTGGAGTTTGTCAAGGGCGATTCGATTCGGCGCTATCGGAAGGATATGCTATGCCTGAAACGGCTGTGGGAAGAGGCTGCCGAGCGCTGAATCAGCCCGATAATCACTTGACAGCGCCCGCCTGTTTTATTATAATAACAACATTGCGTTATTTTAACAACGCAACTGCTAACAACTGCACTGCCTCATACGGGGCCTGAAAGGATGGTAAAGATGCCGCAGGAGATTTTATTAACCTATGACGGCCTGCATGAACTACAGGCGGAGCTGGAACATTTAAAAACCGTCGGGCGTAAGGAAGTGGCGGAAAAGATTAAGGTGGCACTTTCCTTCGGCGACCTGTCGGAAAACAGCGAGTACGACGAAGCCAAAAGCGAGCAGGGCAAATTAGAAGCCCGCATTGGTGAAATCGAGGCGATGCTTGAAAATGCCAAGGTGCTTGATGAAGATGCGCTGGGCACAGAGGTGATTCATGTGGGCTCTAAGCTAAAGCTCAAGGATTTGGAGATGGGCGAAACAGAGGATTACCAGATTGTTGGCTTTGCACAGGCGGATCCGGATATTGGCCTGATTTCAGATGAATCTCCGGTTGGAAAGGCGCTTTTAGGCCATCGGCTGGGCGATACAGTGGAGGTTGAGGTGCCTGCCGGTGTAATATCGTTTGAGGTGCTTGAGATTTACCCCAACGATTATAAAGGCCGCTGGTCTTAAGTAAAAAATAGCCTCTGGCAAAGTGCGTGCGGCCGGTTGGCCGTATCTCTATGATCCCGCGGGGTAAATTGGTTTTGCTTTGTTACTCACTTCGTAATAAAAAATATTAGAACGGGCTGCTGCGAAATGCGTTTCATTTTGCGGCAGCCCTTTTTTGCTTTTGAAAAACATCCCGGAAGGAGAACGATAATTTTTACGGATTTCGGTTAGAAGAATAAGATTATTTACTGTTTTTTGGAAAGTGTCGCTTTGTTCATAATTTTGTAACAAAATAAGCAAATTTGTCGAATACAATAATTTCAAAGATGCTGATGCGTATTTATTGTCGCATTTGTAATGAATCAATTTTCAATAAATTGCAGAGGTATCTCAATGATATTAGGAGGAGGAAAAAACATGCTCAGTTCTATCTTTTCACTTGTAGAGGGGATTCTTAGCTCGGCAGGCGCGAGCGCTGAGGCCCAGAATATCGTTTCCACGGTATTCGACAGCATTCTCAAGGGCATCGGCATTTTTGGCTGATTGAGCCGGATGATAGCAAACGGCGGCTTCCTGTGTGGGCAGGAGGCCGCCGTTTGATTTGGAATTTTATAAAATATGGAAGTCATACATACTCCCGTAAAACACCGCTGTCTACCATCAGGGGATTCACGTCGAGTGTGACAATGTCCCCCGGGCGGCAATCCACACCCGTCACGTCAAACACAACATTTGTCAGCCCGATTCGGCCCGCGAGCGGGACACGCTTGCCGTTGAGATAACCGTAAATTTGAGTATCGCGGAAAAAATCCTTCACCGCATGCACCAAATGCCGCAGCTTGTCCACCGGGCGGCAAAGGTCGTTTGCCTTAGTTAGCCCAAAGCCGTCTATGTGCCCCACCGGAACAACGGCGGCAACCATATCGCGCGGCGTGCGGTAGAGATCCGCATAGCCAATGTTGGAATCCTTGGGCAAGTGTTTCACGCTGGTAATTTCGCACTCCATGTGGCCCACGCGCTGGAACCCCCACTCGTTTGGCACCGACAGCCTGCCCAAAAAGGCAGAGCCGATGCGCACTGCATCGAGCCGGGTTTCCGGGAACCGTAGCGCAGCGGTCGAATTGGCCGCATGCTTCATGCCGAGCGCCATGCCTGCCTGCTCAAGCTTTTCCGTCATCTCCCGGTAAACGCTCATCTGACGGTTTACAGAGGAGGGGTCTTTCCCAAAGGCATTGGAAAAATGCGTGAAACAGCCTGTAATTTTTAGATGCGGCAACCCTGCGCAGAGCTTGGCGATTTCCTCCTCCTCGCCGGGGAGAAACCCATACCGGCCGAAGCCGGTATCCAGCTTTAAATGCGCCTCGATGACGGCGCTGCGCCTTTGCGCTGTTTCTTCCAGCAGGAGCGCGCTGTCACGGGAACCGACGCAGGCCGTGATGCTGCGATCAATCAGAAGCTCCGCCTCATTTTCGTCTGCCACAGGGCTGAGCAGCAGGATCGGGCAATCAATGCCCGCATTGCGCACAGCGGCGGCTTCCTCTGGGCGGGCGGCGGCAAGCAGAGCAATCCCATTGTCAACAAGCTCGCGCGCAAACTGCACAGTGCCCAGCCCATAGCCGTTTGCCTTGACCGTTCCGATAACGGGAACGCCCCCCATTTCTCTTTTGACGATTTCAATATTGTTGGCCAAATAATCCCGCTCTACGACATAGCGCACGGCAAAGCCTCCCTTTCTGACACATCCACTTTAAATCAATAAGAAATGCCGTTTAAAACGGCATTTCAGGCTGTTGAAAAAAGGAAAGAGAAGAAAATGTAGAAAAAACATTGTTGCGAATCGCCTGTTTCATCCATATCTGAATGCGGCCTTTTCTCTGCCGGTTGCACAAAACAGGCTGCTTTTTCAACGGCCTAATTTTGTTCTCATTTCTTTTCCGCTAATTTACGCTTGACGGTGCGCAGCTTTTTATAGACCTTTTCGCCGCAGGTGACTAGTTGGAAAGCGAACGGTTTGATCACGAGATTCATCTCGCCAATAAATTCCGTCAGTTCGCCGCTGAATCCCTTTTTAAAGCGGTAGATGCCATAAAGGGGGTTGCTTTCATCAAGATAACCGGATACGCCGCGAAAATCGTAAATACGGCAGCCGGTTTCGATTGCCCAGCGGATCATCTCCCACTGGACTAGGTAGTTCGGCATAACGTTGCGGTGCTCATTGGAAGATGCACCGTAGAGATACCAAACCTTATCGCCATAGTGAATTGCAAGGGAGCCTGCGATGGGCTGGCCTTCATAATACGCCAGATAAATGCGCGCATCCTCGCCGAAATTCTCCAGAATGCTGCGGAAATATTCTGTGGAGCGAATGCCGAAATCATCGCGCTTGCCGGTTTCAATCATGATTTTATGAAAATCCTCTGCTGCCTCAGGGCCGCAGATTTTCACTTCAACGCCCTTTTTCTTAGCCACCCGGATATTATAGCGATGCTTGGAAGCAAAAGCGCCGAACACCTCATCCTCTGTTTTGCCCTCCACATCAAGGCGGAAAACAAAACGCGGCTGAATGGTTTCAAAGCTCTGTGTGGTGGAGTCGACGGTAAACCCAAGGCTCTTGACAAGATTGGCGAACTCCGTATCCTCTACTTTGATATCGGTATCCATTGTTAGCACATAGGCGTTAAATTCCTTGCCGACCTCAACTGCCGCATCCACAAGCTTTTTGACCATAGCGCGGTCATGCGGATCGCAGACGGGGCCGCGCGGGCTATACATCAGGGAATAGGGCATGCCCGGCACCTTGCGGATTAAAAGCGCCATGGTGCCGTCGATTTTGCCATCTTCTCCGCGGCTGATCACGCCGCGCCACTGCCAGTTTTTTTTGACGCCCGCCCAGGGGCTTCCCTGCATGAAACTTGCCTTATAGTGGCTTTTTACAAAGGCGTCGAATTCGGCCGCTTGCTCACGTTTGATGATTTCCAAGAAAAATGCCTCCCATGCTGCATTTGTTGTCACTTTATTTCCATATGAATAGGGCTATTATAATCCAATCGGATATCGTTGTCAAAAGGAAACGGAGCCGGAAAATGCTTCTTTGACAGTGTGCGTGGTTTCTGAAGGATTATGCGCAGGCAGGGCGGCGGTTTGCATGCCGGCGAAAACGCGCAACGAGGGTCGGGTAATTAAAGAGCGTTTGCCTTATACTATCTTTTGAAAGGTGGAAAGAGGATGGATTGGGATAAAATTGATGCGGTGCAGCGCATGCAGGATTATATCGTATCGCACTTGGATGGTGAGATCACTCTGGAAGCGCTCGGGCAGACTGCCGGCTACAGCTCCTTTTACTGCATTCGGATTTTTAAGGAGTTGACAGGCAAAACCCCGTTTGACTATATCCGGGCGCTGCGGCTGACCAGAGCGGCGCAGACACTTCGGGATTCCGGCGAGCGGGTGCTAGATGTAGCGCTGGAAAGCGGCTTTAATTCGCAGGATGGATTTGCTCGCGCCTTTGCCCGGCGGTTTGCCATTGCGCCGCGGGAGTACCGCCGCGCATTGCCGCCCGTGAGCTATTTTACCTATTACCCAATCCGCCACGCCTGCCTTATGATGGCGGAGCAGCAAGCTCTGCCAAAGGAAAGGATGGAACAAATGATGACGCATGAAAGAAATAACGCATTGCAGCCGGAACGCCCGGCCCACACGGTGCCAGGCACTGTGACCGTCACCCGCGTGGAGCGGCCTGCCCGTAGGCTAATCCTGCTGCGTGCCAAGGAGGCGGCTGACTACATGACTTATTGCGGCGAGATGGGGTGCGATTGGGAGGGCTTACTCAACAGCATCCCCGAAAAGCTGGATCTCGCCGCGCTGCTGACTTTGCCTCGCCCTCTTATCCGTCCCGGCACCTCTGGGTGCGCGGCCGGCGTTGAGGTGCCGGCTGATTACGCCAAGCCCCTTCCCGAAGGTTATGAGGCGCTGGATCTGCCGCCGTGCACAATGCTTTATTTTCAGGGGATGCCCTTTGAACGGGATGAGGATTTCTGCACGGCAATCGAGATTGTCGCAGAGGCAATCGCCGGCTATCCGTTGGCACAGTACGGATTGGAGCTTGATGCCGATGCGGCGCCGCGCTTCAATTTTGGCGCGGGGGCGAAGAACGGGGCGAAAATGGCCCTTCCGGTCAGGCAGGCCAAAAGCGCTGATCATATATAAGCCGCCAAAGCGCCGGCGATGTGATTGCAGGATTTCATATTTTTCGGTATAATAAAAACGCTTTTTATGAATTTAAATAAAGGGAAGGCGTTTTGATTGGAAGACACTGCAACAACATTTGGCGACCGGATTGAATCAATTGCGCAAGGGGTGTGGCATATTGACGACGCACACGCGCAGTCGTTTTATCTCATTGAGGGAGAGAAACGTGCCTTGGTAATCGATACGGGCATGGAGGCTCGGCCGCTTGCGCCCGTGCTGCGCACGCTGACAGAGAGGCCGCTCGTGCTCGCCCTGACACATGCGCACCCTGATCACATGTACCATGCGGATGAATTTCAGACCGTCTGCCTTGGAAAAGCGGATATTCAGGCGTGGAAAGGCCCGCTTAAGCTTGCAACGGATGTGTTGGTCGGCATGCGGAAATTGCCGAAGAAAAAGTTCCCGGTGGAAACCTATGTGCCAGTGACCGGCCACACCAGAATTGACTTAGGCGGTAATGCAATTGAAGTGATCGAAGCGCCGGGCCACACGCCCGGTTCGGTGCTGTATGTGGATCACAAGCACCGCTGTGTTTTTACAGGCGACGCGGTGGGCAGCGGCATGTTCGTTTTGATGGCGCTGCCTGGCTGCCTGAAGCTCTCCGATTACCGGGAGAGCCTTGCACACCTGCTTAAGGCGTTGGAGCCGGTTTCGGATTACCGGATGTATGGCGGGCACCTCAATCAGGAGCATGGCGCCGGCGAACGGGGGGAGAGCTATTACAACCCCGTCACCATTGAGGTGGTGCAGGATCTTTATACGCTCTGTGGCAAACTGCTGCAAAAAGAGATTTTGCCGCGGGGGAAAGGCTTCCTCTGTGCGCAATATGGAAGAGCGGAGATTCAACTGCGCAGGGATCAACTGCGCTGAAGGGGTGGAAGCCGTGCGAATTCAAACATTGATCGAGGATACGAGTGGGAGCAACACGGAGCTAGTGTGTGAACACGGCCTGAGTTTTTACCTGGAAACGGCGCTCCATAAAGTGCTTTTTGATTTGGGCGCGAGCGGGGGCTTTTTGAAAAATGCGCGGGCGCTCCGGATTGACCTGACGCAGGTGGATACCGTGATCCTATCCCATGGGCACAACGACCATGGCGGAGGGCTGCGGGAGTTTCTCTCCGTGAACAATAAGGCAAAGGTGTATGTGCGGGAAAGTGCCTTCGAAGGCCACTATTCCGTATCAAGGGGAACTCTGCACGAAATCGGGCTGGATCCGGCGCTGCACACGCATCCGCAAATTGTGCGTGTTTCCGGTGATATGCGGATTGACGAGGAGCTTTTTCTATTTTCCAGCGTGTCGCAGCGCACCTTTTGGCCACAGACCAATGCCAACCTGATGAAACAGGAAGGGCAAGGGCTTGTTCCGGATGATTTTCGCCATGAGCAGTATTTGGCCGTGGCGGACGGTGACAAGAATATCCTTTTTTCTGGCTGTGCACACCGTGGGATCGTCAATATCATGGAGCGTTATTGCACGCTTTTCCACAGAGCGCCGGATGTGGCGGTGACTGGAATGCATTTGACCAGCCCGCGAACGGGGAAATGCGAGGATTACGCGGTGCTGGAACGAATCGCGCAGCGGTTGGCGGCTTATCCAACTCAATTTGTAACGGGCCACTGCACCGGTGAGGAAGCCTATTGTGCGCTTAAGCAAACGCTGGGCGTGCAGATCGAGTTGCTGCATACGGGAGATATCGTGCTGGGGTCCGAGGTAGGCGCAATGCGCTAAAAAGGGCCTCCAGCCTGTCCGTTGCTGTAGTTCAGGGCGTTCAGGAAACGTCGGCTGCGCATGGCCCACTAGCGGAACATCGCTGCAACACTGGTCGGTGAAAAAGCCTCTATTATCCTACCGGATGAGCAATCAGAAAAGGGGTGGCTGCAATGCAACGCGATCGATGGAAAATAGGCCGGAGGGTTGGTGCTTGCTGCATGGTGCTCGCTTTGGCGGCGCTGTTTTTACAGGCGTGCACCGATCTGCGAGTTGTCCGCCGGGAAATGTATGCTGTCATTGTGCAATGCATAAAAAACGAGATCCTTGTGGAGCCGGAGGAGGGGAGCTTTGAACGGCATTCGAGCAACCGGATTTATGTGCCGGCTGCTGAGGCAAAACTATTTGATGAGCACAAGAATTCCATCCCGTTTGAGGAGCTTCGGGATGGCGACCGCGTAAAGGTGGTCTATGATGGCGCTATTTTGGAGACTTACCCGGGACAAATCGGGAACTGCTATGAAATCCACCGGGTCGGGAGAGCGGAAACTTCCTCTGCGACGGAATTGTAAATCATCTTAAAAACCGCAGGCATCACAGCGCCTGCGGTTTTTCTATCGCTATTTAAAGAATCGTAAGCAGGTTTAATCGTAATATTAATTGGGAGGCACTACATCTTGTGCCTCTTTTTTTTGACCCTACAAGAGTATTAAAAAATAAGTGCTATTTTGCAATAAAGCATATTTTTTCATTTGAACGCTTGCATTTTTTAGAGGCAGTTAGTATAATAACACTAAAGTGGAGCAAAAAAGAGCAAAGTGGAGCCAAAGCCCACATTATAATTTGCAGGGGAGGGGAATGGAGATGGCAGAATTTCCAGCTGACGCCACTGTAGACACTGCGGCGCCGGCGGAACCCATGCAGCTTGCGCAGATAGAAGAAAAAAAGCCTGCGGAATTCAAGGGCTTTTTTGAGCATGGGCTGGATGCCAAAAGCCGTTTGTTTATCCCTGCAAAATTTCGGGAACAATTGGGCCCTTCCTTTACCCTTTGCTTTGCTCCGCATGTTCCTGCCCTGGTGCTGTATCCGGACGAGGTCTGGAAAGAAATCTCCGAGCGAATCAATGCATCTCTCTTTGATGAGAAAATGCGCAAGGTGCAAAGGCGCACTATGAGCAGCGCATTTGATATTGAGGCGGACAAGCAGGGCCGTATCACGATCCCGGCCATTTTCAAGCGCTATGCAAAGCTTGAGTCGGCGTGCATCATCTCCGGGGCGGGCCGCAAGGTGGAAATTTGGAATCCGGATGCGTGGTACGAGGAGTTTACACGTGAGCTCGACCTGCCGGAGGGTGAGGATGATTTTGGCGTTTCCTACGATTTTGGCAGTGTGCTGGAGCGGTAATGCCGCTTTCCGAAGCAAAGACGATATGAAGATAAAGGAGCTTTTTCCGCCATGGAATTCTCCCACAAGCCTGTTTTATTGACCGAGGCAATTGACGCGTTGGAGATCAAGCTCGGCGGTATTTATGTGGATGGCACGGCGGGCGGCGGCGGCCACTCCGCTGAAATCGCGGCCCGGCTCTCGGCAGGCGGACGGCTGATCTGCATCGATCAGGATCCCGACGCAATTTCTGTTTTGCGGGAGCGGCTTGGCTCTTTACCGCAGGTGACCATTGTGCAGGAAAATTTTGCCCGTCTAGATACGGTGCTGAGCCGGTTGGGTATCTCTAGCGTGGATGGCATTCTGGTTGATCTGGGCGTCAGCTCCCACCAGCTAGATACGCCGGAACGTGGATTTTCCTTCCATGCGGATGCACCGCTCGATATGCGGATGTCCCAGCGAGGGCCGACGGCGGCGGAGCTTTTGCGTACGCTGGACGAGCGTTCCCTTTCGCGCATTTTGAGCGAATATGGAGAGGAGCGCTATGCCCGAAGCATTGCGCGCAATATTGTGCGCACCCGTGCGCAGCAGCCGTTGGAAACAACGCTCGCGCTCGCCGAGCTGGTCAAAGCTTCGATCCCTGCCGCAGCGCGGCGTGAAGGGGGGCATCCTGCCCGACGAACGTTTCAGGCGCTGCGCATCGCAGTTAACGGCGAGCTGGACATGCTGTCAACCGGGCTTGATGTGATGTTCGGCCTGCTCAACCCGAGCGGCAGGCTTGCCGCCATCACGTTTCACTCCCTGGAGGATCGGATGGTCAAGCAGCGGTTTGCCTCCTGGTGCGAGGGATGCGTTTGCCCGCCGGATTTCCCTGTCTGCGTTTGCGGCAGAAAACCGCGCGCACGGCTGCCATTTAAGGTGAAGGGGCCTTCTGCAAAGGAGCTGGAGGAAAATCCGCGCAGCCGCAGTGCCAAGCTCCGCGCGGTGGAAAAAGTTGGCGAGTAAAATTTAAAAAGATCTACGTCAAATCTTATTTTTAATATAGAAAGGAGACCGAACCATGGCACAGCGTACATCAGGCGGCGCGTATGATTTTGCGCGTTTTGAGCGCGCGCAGGCGGCGCCGCAACGTGTCCCGGCCCGGCCGCAGAAAACGCCCCGAAGGCTTACCAAAGTACCCGAGCCGCGAAAAGACGCGCTCCAGCGCCAGCGCGAAAATATCGACTCCTTGCGCCGAACGGTAAAAACCATCCTGGTTTCCGGCCTCCTGATTTCCCTCTTGGGCGGGATGCTTTACAGCGAGGTTCGTCAGGATGAGTTGACGCATGCCTATCGGCAGCTTGAAAACCAGATGGCAATCGCTCAAAGCGAAAATACCCGGCTAAATATGGAATTGAGCGCGAAGCTATCCCTTGATAAGGTGGAAGCCTATGCCCGCGAAAAGCTGGGTATGGTGAAAAATGATGCGCCGGTTGCCTGCATCAATATCCCGCAGGATAACGAGGTTCTTTTGGCCAACGGCAAGAGCCGGCAGTCGAATGATGCCTCTGACACTGGGAATGCGGCGCATCAAGATAAGGATGCCGGAAGCGCCAAAACGCAATCCTCTGCCGGCGCGAACCAAGAGGCGAAAAAGCCATCCGCCGGATCGGCATTCAAGGATTTTTTGGAATATCTCTTTTAGCAGGGCAATACCTATGAATAAGGCGGCATCTGATTCCGGCCGGAGCGGCCGGAGCGTTGCAGACAGAATTTGATGCGGTGAGCTGGCTGACGCCGCGCGGAAACAGGCTTTCCGTGCGGCGGCGGTGCGGCCACCGCTGTTTCGATACAAGCACGTTCATCCATGTGAATAGTTTGAAAGGATGATGATTTTCATGAGTAAAAGACCTTCGCGCCATATGGTGCAACGCGCGGTCGCCGTATTGATGGCGCTGCTTTTCGGCGTTTTCGGGATGGATGTTGCAAGCCTGGTGCGGATTCAGCTGATTCAGGCGGATGAATATCGGAGCAAGGCGGAAAGCCAGCAGCTCAGCGATACAGAGATTCAGCCGCAGCGCGGCCTGATTTACGACCGGAATAAAAAAGTGCTCGCCCAGAGCGCTAATGTTTGGCTTGTCTACATCAATCCCTCCAAAATTCCGAACGACAAGGTGCGTGAGGCGATTTCTGAGGGGTTGGCCGAAATTCTTGAAATGGATAAGGAAACCATCTTAAAAAAAGCGCAGAAATCAAATTACGGCTATGTGGCGGTTAAAAAGCAGATAGAAAAGGAAATGAAGGATGCGGTTAGCGATTTTATTTCCAAGCACGATGATGCGCTCAAAAAAATTGATCAGAAGAATGTGCCCGATGATCAAAAGGATGCCTATTATGCCGAAATTATTTTTATCGACCCGGATGTAAAGCGCTATTATCCAAACTCACACCTTGCTTCCACTGTTTTGGGATTCACTGGAGCGGACGGTGTGGGCCGGTGGGGGCTGGAGGCGAAATATAACGAAACGCTTTCCGGCACGCCGGGGCGGATTCTGACGGCGAAAAACGCCGGCATGGATAGCATGGATACGCCGTATGAAACAACATATGACGCCAAGCAAGGCAACTCTCTCGTGCTTACGGTTGACGAAGTCATCCAATACTATTTGGAGAAAAGCCTCGATCAGGCGCGTGTGAACGCCCAGGCGAAAAGCGCTTATGGGATTGTGATGGATGTGCAGACCGGCGGCATCCTTGCCATGGCCACAAAAGGGGATTTTGACCCAAACGAGCCGCACACCATCGCAGACAAGGAAACGGCGGAGAAGCTCGAAAAGATTACGAACCCGGAGGAAAAATATCAGGAGCTTACCAGCGCGCAGTATACGCAGTGGCGCAACCGCGCGATTACGGATACCTATGAGCCCGGATCTGTTTTTAAGGTTGTCACGGCTGCTGCGGCAGTGGAAGAAAACGTGATCCCGGAAAACTTTACCTACACCTGCAACGGCGTGATCAACGTGGCGGGCACAAAAATTCACTGCCACAAACGCGCGGGCCATGGCACGGAGGATTTCACCCATGGCTTGATGAATTCCTGCAACCCGTTTTTTATCACAGTCGGCCAGCACCTCGGCGCGGAGAAATTTTATAAGTATTTTGAGGCTTTTGGCTTCACGGAGAAAACAGGCATCGACCTGCCCAGTGAAACGGCGCCGGTAGAAGGCCGTTCTTATCATACGCTCAAGCAGCTTGGCATCGTGGAGCTTGCAAGCTCCTCCTTCGGCCAGACCTTTGAGACCACGGCGATTCAGATGCTGACAGCTGTTAACACCATTGCCAACGGCGGAAAGATGATGAAGCCTTATGTTGTTTCCTCCGTTTTGGACGAGGAGGGCAACACAATCTCCACCACACAGCCCACAGTGAAGCGTCAGGTTATTTCAGAAAAGAGCGCGGCTAAGGTTGCAGATATGATGGAGCATGTCGTCTCCGAAGGCACCGGCAAAAACGCCTATGTGGCCGGCTTCCGCTTGGCGGGCAAAACCGGTACGTCCGAAAAGCTTGCAGGCGGCGGTAAAAAGGAAGGCAAGTATGTCGCGTCTTTCGTCTGCTTCGCTCCGGCAAACGATCCGAAGATTTCCATGCTGATCGTAATC
Source organism: uncultured Oscillospiraceae bacterium (assembly GCA_900544375.1). GTDB lineage: Bacteria > Bacillota > Clostridia > Oscillospirales > Acutalibacteraceae > Fimivicinus. Next base: position 583 of record UQUZ01000046.1, on the reverse strand, counting down.
GACGAGCCGGTTGGCCAGATCAACGGCGGTCAGATCGCAACGCCCGTTGCGGCAGAGGTGGCGGAGGCAACGCTCAACTATCTCAATGTGGATCCACAATATACCGCCAAAGAGCTGGCAGATCTCGGCGAGGAAACGCCGTCGGTCACAGGGCTGTCCGTCGCCAAAGCGCGCGAAGCGCTCAGCGGCTTTAACATCAGGACGGTCGGCGAAGGCAAAACAGTCGTCAGCCAGATGCCCGCCGAAGGGCAGCTTATCCCCAAAAACGGCGTTGTCGTCCTATACACAGATAAAACCTCTGAGAAGCGCAAGGTGACCGTGCCGGATCTGAGCAATAATCTGAGCGTGGCGGCAGCCAATCAAAAGGCGCTGGAATACGGCCTGAATCCGAAGATATTCGGCAACTCTTTGACCATGGGGGAATCTGTTTCCTATAAACAAAGCGTAGAAGCGGGCACGCAGGTTGACGAAGGCACCGTGGTGACGATCTATTTTAAATCCAATGTAGGCGTTAACGACCTGGCGCAGGATTAAGACTGCGCCATGCGCAGAGATTAAGACTGCGCCATGCGCAGAGATTAAG
>UQUZ01000045.1 GCA_900544375.1 uncultured Oscillospiraceae bacterium | reverse complement strand
GGCTGTTGCAAAATGCTTTGCATTTTGCAACAGCCCCTTCTTATCTTCTCTTTTCCTGATAAAAACTTATTTTGCCTCTGCGCGGTAATTCGCCACGCGCTGCTCCAACGTTTTCTCCACTGCGAGCGTCAGGGAATTCGGATTGTCCATCGTCTGGTCGCAATCCATATGGAAGAGCATCATGCCGCCGATGCCGAGGCTGACGGCATAGGCCGTTTTATCCGCCACCATGGAGGGGCAGTTGTAATAATCGTCAAGCACTACTGGGTTACCGTTTTCATCCGTATAATTGCCGGGGAAGGCATTGCTCCAATAGGCGTCCGGCTCATTGGCCACCTGGCTCCAGGAGGGCCAGTAGGCGCCGCCGTCGACCGGGCGACCATAATACGGCACACCGAGGTTGAACTGCTCACGGGGATATTGCAGACCGTTAAAATAGCGCATCGGGTTGTATGCGCCCGTCATGAAGGTAGAGTGGCAGCCATCATCATCAAACAGATCATAGGCCATCACATGCACCTCATCAATGGCGCGCATAGCGCTACGGCTGAAGCCAACCCCCCAGCTGGCAAGGGCAACGCCGATGGTCACGCTGTCGCCGAATTCACGGTCAAAGGCCTGGTCGAGCTTTTTAATGAATTGGCCGTAAACCCTCCATTGTGCATTCTGATCCGGGTATTCCCAATCAAAATCCACGCCGTCCAAACCATATTCCTTCACAAAAGCTACGATATTTTCAACCAGCGTATCCATATGATCCGTGAGGGACTGCGCTGTTACCTCATTATTGCCCGGGCAAAGGATCGTGGCTGTGATGCGCACGTCCGTTTTGATATCGCGCACATCGAAAATCTCATGCAGCGCCGCAATCTCCCGGCGGAAATCGTCTGCGCCGTCACGGATATGGACGCCGCCTTCCGTCGTCCAATCCACACCGTTGAAGAGGATGACTTCATTAATCACCTCAAAATAGCGGGAATAGGTTTTCATCGCCTGATAGGCTTCCTTGTACTGCGCACTGTTTTCACCATAGGCCGCCTTCATCTCATGTACCTTGTCTGTGATTTTCCAGGACTTATTGAAATCAATGCGTTTATAGGCCGCGATGCGCAAGGGTTCGTCGAGCTCTTTCGGCGCAATGTTATAAATCTCCATCTCCTGCAAGCGGAAGGTGCCCGCCTGCTCATGCACAACAAGGCGCACCCGTTGTGTGGTAACCGGGTCAAAGGTGCAGAAACGATAGGTTTCAATGCGGTCGCTCTTGAAGAAATCGACCCATTTACCGTTTTCATATGTTTGCAAAGCAAACGATTTCACGCTGGCGGTCAATTCGCGCAGCACCACCGTATTGAAGGTGACCGCCTCCGGGAACTGTAGCTCCACATAGGCGTTTTCCTTCTGGCCAGAGGACCAGTAGGTTTCGATCTTACCGTCCGTCAGGTATTGCGCATCCGCAATGGCGGAACCGCTCTGCCCCGCAATAACAGCCTGCGGCGCAAGATTCGGCTCCTCGATCACATTCTTCATTGGGTTGACACTCACGCCAAACAGCCCAAGAAGGAACTGCACTGAGGCAATGATAAGCGCAACCACACGCCGAATCATCAAATAAAGCTTCATTTTTACAAAAAACCTCCTCTTTTACAGACAAACAGCCGATTCTCAAACTGTTTGCCCTCCCTTATATGTAAGCCAGGGCGGTTAACCGCCCTTTTGCCCCATCACAATCTCTAAAAGCTGCTCCGGAGTATCCACAAGAAAATCCGCACCGGCCTCCTCCAATACTCCTTTGCTGCGAAAGCCCCAAGTAACACCAATGCAGGGCAGGCCGGCATTGTGGGCTGTTTGCACATCCACATCTGAATCTCCGGCATAAATCGCGCCTTCCACCCCGCTGCCGAGCAGGCGCAGCGCTTCCAGCACACTGTCCGGTGCAGGCTTACGGCGCACGCCCACCCGCTCCCCGATAGCGACTTTCATCAAACCTCCGAACTGTGTATCAGAGAGCTGTTTGACCGCGCCATCGTATTTGTTGGAGACGACGGCATATTGGACGCCGGCCTCCCGCAGGGCCTCCAGCAGCGGCAAAATGCCACTGTAAGGCCTTGTTTTACAGCACATCCGTTTGCCATATTGCTCCTTGAAGAGGGCAAAGCAGCGTTCCACCGCGGCTTCCTCCACCCCATGGGGGGCGGCCCGCTCGATAAGCAAATGCACGCCGTTGCCAACAAAGCGGCGCACCTCCTCCCGAGAGCGCGGCGGATACCCGCATGCCCGCAGGGCGGCATTGGTTGCATCGGCCAGGTCATCCAGCGTGTCGAGCAGCGTCCCATCCAAATCAAAAACCACTGTATGGTAATGCATGCAGAACCGTCATCCCTTATCTGCTTAAAATTCGCCTTCCAGGAGCGCTCCATCCGTGATGTTAAAGCGCAGGTGCTTTTCCACACCATCCTCCAGGAAGCGGACTTCTACAACATCCTTTTTCACATATTCTGCGCTCAGCACTTTTGTATCGCTTGTCTTGAGCGTATCCTGAAACACCGCCATCTGCTCCGCGTCATAACGGTCTACATTATCAGAGATGAAAAGCAGGTTGCCAAAAATTTTATTAACCTTCGCAATAATTTTCCGTTGGGTCATATTCAGCTGCATATTATAATCGCGCAGCAGAAAAACGTCAGGGTCGTTGCAGAAGGCGCGCCCATCGAGCTGGCGGCGGAAAATGGTGTTGTTGACGGCATTTTTCGTTGTCGCATCCTCACGATGGGTCAAGTAGCCATGCAGGGTGGGCTTCCAATCAAGGCACACATCCGCGCCGATGCGGCAAAAATCAACCTTACCATAGCAGGGCGCGAGCGGCACGCCGCAGCCGAGAATGAGCTTATCGCCCACACAGTCACGGATGAAATCCATCGCTTCGCACATCAGCTGGCCGCGGGATTTGTTATACTGCGGAAGAATGCACGCGGCATAGAGGAAATCGAGCTTCACCATGTCGTAACCCCACTCGTTGAGGATCACATCAAAGCAATTGCGAATATACTGCGCCGCCTCCGGATGATTGAAATCAATGGCATAGAAGCCACCCCAGTTGAGGCCCGCGACAACAGGCTTGCCCTTTTCATTTTTGATAAGCCATTCCGGATGCTTCTCTGCGATGGTCGAGTGATATTCGCAGCCAAAGGGCGCAAGCCACAAGCCGGCAAGCATTCCTTTGCTATGGATCTGATCGGCAACCGCTTTCATACCATTGGGGAATTTTTCCGGATCGGTGCTCAGCCAATCGCCCACAGCCGTCTGGTAGCCGTCGTCAATCTGAAAAATATCAATCTGCTCCGGCACCTTTGCTAACGCTTCCAGATCATCCGTCACAATTTTTTCATTGATATGAGGATAATAATTATACCAGGTGGTGTAGCCGCACTTATGCTGCACACGGGGCTTGGGGATCTCCATGAGCTGGAAATAACGATCGAACACCTGATCGAAGCCGCCGCGCAGATGGACGATATCCACCGCTTCATACGGCTGCTCCATCACCACGCCCTCCAGATCCTTCTCCACGATAAGAAGGTTCCGGTTGCAATCAAAATTGAATACCGTATAACCGCCGCGCTCCGTCATGGAGCCGAACAGATCAACTGTTTCTCCGTTGCGCACATAGGAATAGGAGTATCCATGGAACACGCCGCTCGTCTTCGGATAATCGTGGAAGGTGTAGTCGCCGGATTTATCCAGGCTCATCTCCTTAATCCACGCCTTACTCAGCGGGCTCAAGTGGGTCATGCGGTCCGTCACAAAATATTCCTTGCTGTCCGTCCAGGATTGATAGCCGTTAACAAACACGCGGCTGTCCGGCTGATACGGATAACGGAAAACCATCTCAAACTGCGTAAAGGATACGGGCTCCTTTGGAAGAATCCGGACGCGCACGCGCCCCTTTTCATATTGCGTCATGAGGGAAAAATGCTCCGTTTCAAACGGCTGCTGCTCCTGCGCTTTTCCACATGTACGGTGCAATTGGCCGTCGGCGATATAGGTGAGCTGAAACCTGCATTCCTTCATCGTGTAATCTCCTGTCTGGTTTATTCTACGATAGGCTCACATCCATAGACGCCGCCTATTTTAGTATCTCTATTATACCTTTTTTTCCCGCTGTGTAAAGCGTAATTCTGCTACAAAAGATTAAATCTTTCCTGATATTCGATTGAAAAACCGAAAGAATTCTTTTATAATAGAAAGGAAGGGTAGGTTTCCCCTTTCCTTCCAGCTGATAAGGAGGAATTGCAAATGGACAATATGGAAAGTAGAGCATTCGTCATCAAATCCGAATCCAATCCACGCATCCGGATTGAAGCGGTTCCAGGTCATTTTGTCACCAGCCATTCCCACATCAATTATTGCCTGAATATTACCCAAGTCAAGCATGAGCATGCCATGGCTCGTGACGCTGCGGCCCAGCTTGCCGCGCCCTACCTCCAGTTTGAAATCATTGACACGATCGTCTGCATGGAGGGCAGCGAAATCCTCGGCGCATTTTTAGCCCGTGAGCTGACCAAATCGGGCATGCGCTCCATCAATCAAGGAAGCAGCTTGTTCGTAATTTCGCCAGAATACGATGCAAACGGGCAAATGTTTTTCCGCGAGAATCTTCAGCCCATGGTTGCGGATAAAAGCGTTTTGCTGCTGATTTCCACTGTATCCACCGGCAAAACCATCCGCCGCGCACTGGATTGTATCCGGTATTTTGGCGGGCGCACCTGCGGCATCGCGGCCGTGTTCAGCGCGATCCCAATGGTAGAGGATATTGAAATTCAATCCCTCTTCTCCACAAAGGATCTACCGGATTATGCATCCTTTTCAACAGGCGACTGCCCGGACTGCAAAGCGCACCGGCCGATTGACGCTATGGTGAACAGCTTTGGGTATTCTAAATTATAGCGCTTTGATTCGAAGCGCTTTCAGACCGCTTTGCCTCTTGCGCAAAGCGCTGGGGGTTGCTTTTATGATGAGCTTTTCAGGAAACAATTTACTTGCAACACAAAATCCCCTCACAAGCAAGCGAGGGGATTTTACTTTACCATTTTCTCCGATCACAGCAGCCCTGCCTCCTTTGCCTTTTGCAGCAAAACCGGCGTGATCTCCGGGTAGGTAAGGTTCGGCGGCAATTGATAGAAAAAAGCTACTTCTTCCATTTCGCTCTCTGGCAATGCGCCGATCTCATCAATTTCGGCAATGAATACAACCCCGTTTCCCCACAGATTTTCATCACCCGCCCTGTAATCGAAGGCCGGAGAAAGCAGGTATTTCACAGCGCCTGATTCTTCATATAATTCCCGCCCGGCTGCTTCTATAAGGGATTCCCCACCCTCAATATGGCCGCCCTGCGTTTCCCATGTGGAACGATTTTTATGGCGGCTTAGCATAAGCTTTCCACGATAGACGGATATGATCACAACAAACTGATAGGTTCCCAGCGTATGCAGGGGATATGTTTCACAGCGCATCCTCCTCGTCGCCTCTTTTTGGATTTTTAAGAAAAAATTGCCTCAAATTTATTGCATCTTGCCATCGAAAAATATTCGCCATCCGCCACGATAATGTGATCATATAGCCAAATATCCATGGAGCGCAACAGCCGCGCCAGCATGCACGTTGTTTCCACATCTGTCCGAGACGGTACCGCCACGCCGTTGGGATGGTTATGCCCCAGTACTACGCAGGAGGCATTATGGCGCAGCGCCGCTTCCACAATCCGGCGGTTGTTGATATCCACCATTGACTGCGTCCCTTCAGAAATAGATACACAGTGTAACACCCGCCCTTGATTATTCATGCAGAGGAGCAAAACACGCTCCACCGTTACGCCATTGAATTTAGAGACAAGCAGTTCCCCACACGCTTCAGAGGAGACTGCACGCATGCCACGCAGCGCACGGTCCTCCAGATAGCGGCGGTTGACAGCTGGGACGAGCTTAATTAATATAGCGGTATTCATCCCGACCCCTTCCACCTTCACCAAGTCCTCCACAGAGGCGTCAAACACAGCAGAAAGGGAGCCAAAGGTGTCGATCAGGCGATGCGCCGTTTCATTTGTATCCTGCCGTGGAATGGAATAAAAAAGCAAAAGCTCCAGCACATTGTGCGGCTCAAACTGCTCCATTCCCTCTTCCAAAAAACGCCGCTTGAGCCGGTTTCGATGGCCGTCATGCATCCCTTTATCCATTTCCGGACACGTCCTTTCCGGCCGGTGAGGCAAGTGAGCTCGGTGCGATGATCTGTACGCCGGCAATCCACGCTTTTTTGCTCATTGGGCAAGCCCTCCCGGATTTTCGTTATTTATACATCGCAAAGCAGAGCCCACTGAAGCCTCTCCCGCCCTGATTTACGAAAATGCGCACAAAACGCTTTATTTGAATGAGGCCATTATAGCGCATTTCCCGCCTTTTGAAAAGCCATGGGATATGATATAATAGCTTCAAACGGGTCGTTTGAAGCATTAGAAAAATGTCTGTCGGCGCAAAACGCCTCCTGCCGCTCAGCGGCAACGCCATTTTTCGCAGCGGTTAGCCTATTCATATATGGCAAAATAGCTTCAAACGAGGCCGCAAAGCTTCAAGTTTTGAAACTTGGAAGAATTGGAGACCATTATTGATAGAAGGATGACGATTATTGAAAACGCTTACTATAAATAAAAACGATGCGAACCAGCGCCTGGATAAATATCTGACAAAAGCCCTCCCAAACCTGCCGCAGTCTTTGCTCTACAAATATATCCGCAAAAAGCGCATCAAGGTAAACGGCAAGCGGGCAGAGATTGCAACCCGGCTGGAGGAAGGCAATACGATCGACCTCTATATCAACGATGAATTTCTGATTCAGCCGGAAAAGCGATATGATTTTATGGGCGCTTCCCCGTGCCTCGATATCGTCTATGAAGATGAAAACCTGTTGCTGCTCGATAAAAAAGTGGGCCTGCTTTGCCATCCGGATGAGCATGAATATGTAGACACTCTCATCACCCGTGTCAAACGTTATCTCTATGAAAAGGAGGCGTTTGATCCTGCCAGCGAGCAATCTTTCACTCCAGCGCTTGTCAACCGCATTGACCGCAATACAGGGGGAATCGTCATCGCAGCAAAAAATGCCGCCACACTGCGCGTATTGAATGCAAAAATGAAAGGCCGCGAGCTGCATAAATATTACCTCTGCATTTTGATCGGCGCGTTGGATGAGCCGAAGGGCACACTGGAAGGCTATCTGTTTAAGGATGAAAAGAAAAACCGTGTTTATGTGCGCCGCCAGCCCTGCCCCGGCGCCAAAACGATCCGCACACGCTACCGGACGCTCGGATATCGCAACGGTTTAACGCTTGCTGAGGTAGAGCTGCTAACCGGCCGAACGCATCAGATCCGCGCCCATTTTGCTTCTATCGGCCACCCCCTGCTGGGCGATGGGAAATATGGCGTGAACACACAAAATAAAAAATTTGGCGGATATAAAAAACAATGCCTCTATTCTTACAAGCTTCAATTCGACTTTCAGACGGACTCTGAGCACCTCGCCTATCTTGATGGGCAAACCTTTACCGTGCAGAACGTATGGTTTCGCACAGCATTTGAGGAAGGAACACTGTAAATAGAATTTTAACCGGGAGATTTGTGTAGGAACGTAACAGCGCTGATTCAGAAGGCCGCCAACCGTTCCGGAATCGAACGGAAACATCAGTGTACAAGGGGAACATCGCCATCAGGGCGTGCCCAAGCGCATGCTGACTGCATTCTCGGGCTCGACTGGCGACAGGCAGACGACGCAGCTTTCCTTGCTGGAAAGCAAGGAGGATAACGCAGCCAGGGGCGCGGCCACAGTGCTAAAAACCGATGTGTACGCTACACACTGATGCAAAGCTTCATCAAAATCCACGCGCAAAACAGGCTCTCTTCCTCGTCTGCCGTCTTCTCAGCCTCATTACATCACAAAAACCCCTCCCGGCATTACCCGGAAGGGGTTTTTATTTGCTAAAAAAGAGGGTTGCTTACGCTTCCTTCTTGCGGGTGCAGACAAACGCCGCAGCGGCCGCAACAGAGATAACGCCAAGCACCGCGATGCCGACGGAGGAATCGCCCGTCTCGGGGATTTCTTCCGGCTCGGTCTCGGTCGGAGCTTCTGTCGGAGCCTCGGTGGGAGCCTCGGTCTCTTTCTCCACCGGAGCGATCGAGTAGAGCTTCGCGATCAACTGAGCAAGCTCGTTGTCCTGAAGGCCATTGAGGATACCAGCGATGTCAAAATCACCGCCGCCAATTCCGCCAAGAGCGCCAAGGAGCGTATCCTTAAGGCTGGAGATATCGATGTCGCTCAGGCCGCCAAGCATCTCGGTAAGCGCGCCGATATCGAAATCGCCGCCCGTGATGGAGCTGATATCGAAATCGCCCAGGCCGGACAGCATGTCAGTGATTGCACCGAGATCAATGCCTGCACCGCTGATAGCGTCTGCGATCTGATCGACCGGGTCCTTCGTGTCGGCTGCAAACGCCGGGACGCACATTGCAAGGCAGAGAACCAGAGCAAGCGCTACGCTGAGAACTTTTTTCATGGTTGACATTCCCTTCTCTTTGGTATTATTTACAACGGCAAGCGCCACTGTATTACTTCGTTATTATGCCACTAAAATAGTATAAAGTCAACTACAATTTGTATAACGGCATGATTTTATCACCAGGTAAAGTAAACGTCGTTGCCGACCACCTGGAACACCGGGGTCACCGTTGGCTGGTTCTTATTGTAACTGCTGCCAACATTCTGAAAGGTGCGGCCCTGGGCATCCTTCTGCTTCTGGAGAGAATTTGCAAAGGCGTTGCACATCTCTTTATCCTTGAGCGTGATGCGGGCAACCACATTCAGCTCCGAACGGTCCGAAACGTTATCCAGCATGCCGGGATCAAACGCCGCGGCCCACCAATAGAGGCGGCGTGGCATACGGAAAACGAATTTCCCCTTCCGGTAAAGGGAGGCTTCCATCACCAATGAATTTTCATCCGTAGCACAATCATAAAACTCAACCATACGCGTGGTTGGCTTATGGTAAACGCCAATTTCGCAACCGATGGAAGGGCCGTACTGTCCTTTCCACATCTGCACCATCCAGTCAAGGTTGTCATAGCGGAATTTAATACGCACCGTATCGAAATCCATCGCGGCATACGGCGCCATATTGTCATACAACTCGCAATAGCCAAGGCTGCGGCGGAAATCCGTTGCGCCAATCGGCACTGGATTGCCGTTTTCATCAAACTCCACAAAGGGATTTTCTCCGTTGGTAACCGGTCCGGTCGCCTTCGTGGGCGCAACTTTCGTCGTCGTCGGTTTCTTTGTTGGGGCGGTTGCGTGCGGTTTCGTCGCCGTAGGCTTTGCCTCAGCCGTCGTCCCCTCCGGCGCCGTAGGCTCCGTGCTCTCTTCGGAGGAAGAGGGCTCATCTGTTGATACCTCGCCGACAGATTCGCTTGGCGCGGGCGTATCAGCTCCCATGCTGTTCGCTGGAACTGTGATTTCCGGCTCCTTTGAGCCGCGCACTGCAAACGCAATGCCTACGGCAATGGCAATCACAACACATACTGCCGCCACGATCACAATGATCTTGGTTTTTTTCTTATCCATTGATTTTCTCCTTTTCACGTAATGCCGGAGAAGGCCCGGCCTTTTTGCCGCATCGAATCGAATCGAAGTGGAATTATTTCCACACAAAACTCTTCTCCGCAAAAAATGACGTTGCAGCCACACGGCAGGAAGCGTTTTGCGACGACAGACATTTTTCCAATGCAACCCAGTTTCAAACTTTGAAACTTTACAACCGGCTTGATGCTATTACCATGATTTCATTGCGCAAAGTGCAATGGGCGGCGCAGCCGCAGGGCGTCAGCCCAAATCAATGATTCAATGTTTTCTAAAATACGCAAAATCGGTGACTCTCGTGTTTCGTGAGGTTATCTAGCCGAGAACCGAAAGCGTAAGCGCGGTTCGAAAGCCAATGTTCTCCGAAGCTCGAGATTCGTGAGGTTATTATACCAAATGCACACACACCACGTCAAGCAAAGCAACGGTTAAAACCGGATGGTAAGCCCTTCCAAACAGCGAAAATGCGCTCATTTATCAACAATTCGCATGATTTCATCCAGGTTCTTACGCTTTTTCTCCCGCAGGCGTTCATCTGCGGCATAGCCGACGCTCAGCACCAGCCGGATCCGCTTTGATTTGGGGATTTGAAGCAGCTCCTTCAGCTTTTTCTCATCCAACCATCCCATAATGCAGGTAGAAAGGCCCTGGTCCACGGCGGCGAGGCAAATCTGCGACGTGGCCAGCCCGATATCGATCTGCGCAAACTGCTGATCTTTGAACGCACCGCTGATTTTCGCCGTCAAGGTCGCTTTTTCCTCAACTACTATAAGGAATGCCGGGCAATTATCTGTAAATCGATTCATCCCCATTCCCTGCACACATTTTGCAACCTGTGGGGATACAGACGGGCTGTTCACTACAACAAAGCTCCAAGGCTGGCTGTTGCAAGCAGAGGGCGCAAGGCGCGCCGCCTCAATGCATTTGACAAGCTTTTCCGTTTCCACCTTTTTGTTCGGATCATAATTGCGGCAGCTCTCACGCCGTGCGATCAGGTCAAAAAAGTCTTTCATATTAATCATCCATCCCTTCATAAATAAAAAAGAAATCGCCTTTCTTACAAGCCAAGCCCGTCACAACTGATTTCATCACCGGCCGCCGTGCCGCCATCCCAACAAAAATGTGCAAGATCCACTCGCCCATCCGGCAGGAAGCGCACACCCTCCCGCTGGAGCAGCGCAATCTGCTCATTTTCTCCGCCGAAGGCGAACGCGCTTGACACCTCGCCGAAACGGTTTACCACACGAAAGCACGGGATATGTGCCGGATCTGGATTCACATGCAGCGCATAGCCCACCACGCGCGACCAGCGGGGGTTGCCCGCAAGTGCGGCAATTTGGCCATAGGTTGCAACTCTGCCATAGGGAATCTGCCGGACGACGGCATAAATCCGCTCGTAGCTGTTTGGCATTGATCACGCCTCCCTCTTCCAATTGCTTTTATCGTACCGTCTCTGAAAAGAAAAAGCAAGCCCTGATCCGGCATACAAAAAAGCCGGGCCCCGTCAATGACAAAACAGGCCTTGGGAGAAAGTTTACAAGGCGGGAACAGACGGGAAGCAAACTGTGTGATTCCAATCGCAATGTCGGCAGGCCCCCAGGCAGTTGACCTTCCAAGTGATTGATGCTGAAAGAAATCCCCTGCCCAACGTGCAGGTACATTACGGCATCAGCAACCCGGAAACATTTGGATTCATTGGTTTTACAGATGAAAATGATTCCGTCGCATGGAACGATCTGCTGACCGGCAAACAGAATATTTATGTTTGGATAAGGCTTCCTGCGAACTGTCAATGCCGCAGCACTTTCCATTCCAAATCCGGCGTTTTGATTTCGGCGCCACTATCACACTACAGGCGGAGTGGGAAGCTGGGGAAAACGGCTCGGAAACCACGCCGGCTTAGCGCCCAATGAAACGTACGAAGAAGGCGATCGCCGCTATGCATCCGGATGCATAGCGGCAAGGGAAACGTTGTTCGGAAATCCCCCCGAACAACTCGCCGGGGCTGTTGCAAACGGTACCTTCCGCCGTTCGCAACAGCCCCTTCTGCATTGCTTATAACTGTGCAATCGTGATCGATTCGATTACAACATCCTCCGCCGGCTTATCGTTCCGGCCGCAGGGGACGTTTGCAATCGCATCGACCACGTCCATCCCCTCATACACCTGGCCAAATACCGTGTGGCGAAAATCGAGCCACGGGGTGCCGCCCTTGGTGCGATAGGCTGACACGGCCCATGCTGGAAAAGCGCTCTCGCCGAGGGTTTCCATCTGTGCGAGAAGATCGTCGCTGACGGCGGGCGCCTGCACGATGAAAAACTGGCTGCCGTTGGTGCCGGGGCCCGCGTTTGCCATGGAAAGCGCGCCGCGCAGGTTATGGTAATCCGGGCTGAATTCATCCTCAAAGTGCTTTCCCCAGATGCTCTCCCCGCCCATGCCAGTGCCCGTCGGATCTCCGCCCTGAATCATAAAATCCGGGATGACGCGATGAAAAATCAGGCCGTCATAGTAACCGTTTTTGGCGTGCGTCGTAAAATTCTCGACCGCCTTTGGAGCGGCGTCCGGAAAGAGGAGAATCTGAATTTCCCCCATCGTCGTTTTCATTGTAGCGGTGATATCCCCCGCCTGCGGTTTGCGAAGCTGTGATGCCATTGTGTATCCCTCTCCTTGTTCCCGCGATCGTTCGGCTTAGTCCTCTGCATCCGCAAAATCGCGCTTTTTCTTCTGGATTACTTTATATGCGATCACGCCGGCGGCGATGACCGCCACTGCGCCAATGCCGATATACAGCCAGGTATAATCCGTTTTCTGCTCCTGGCCGGCTTCCCCGCTCTGGCTGGCTTTCAGCTCACTCCAAAGGTCGGTCATCAAGGTCAGAGTGTTCTGCGGCAGGTTGTAAAAATACTCGGTCTTTGGCATTTTCTCCTGCGTCGGATAGAGATACTCGTTGCCCTTCAGCTCATAGTCATCACGGGCAAGCACCGCCGTATTTGGAGTGGCATAGCCAAGGTAATTCGCATTCTCCACCGCAATATCCGGATCCAGCAGGAAGTTGATATAAGCTTCTGCCGCCGCTTTGTTTTTAGCGTTTTTCGGAATACAGATTGAATCGACGAAAACATTGACGCCTTCCTGCGGGTAAACGAATGCAAGATCGGGGTTATTGTCATACATTGTGATGAAGTCGCCCGCGTAATAGGGCGCAATGGCCGCCTCGCCATTTTCCATTTTGCGGAAGATATCGTCCATAACATATCCTTGGAGAACCGGCTTCTGTTCCTTAAGCTTTTCTGCGGCCGCCTTCCACTCGGCCTCATCGGTCGTGTTAAAGGATTGGCCCAACAGCTTCTGCGCAATGCCGAATGCGTCGCGCGGGTTGTCGAACATTAGGATTTTGCCTTTGTACTGCTCATCCCACATCACACTCCAGCTTGTGGGAGCCTCCTTCACCAGCTTGGTGTTATAAATCAGGCCGACCATGCCCACATTATAGGGCACGGAATACGCATCCTCAGGGTCAAAATACAGGCCCTTATATTTTGCGTCGATATACTTATAATTCGGAATATTCGAAAAATCAATCTTTTGCAGCATCCCCTCTGCAATCAAGCGCTCGATCATATAATCCGACGGGATGACGATATCGAAGCTCACACCGTCGCTTTTAAGCTTTGCATACATGTTTTCATTGGTATCGTAATTGTTGTAGTTGACCTTGATACCAGTGCGCTTGGTAAACTCCGCATTGACGTCCATCGAGCCCTCAGAGCCATCGGAAATGTATTCGCCCCAGTTATAAACGTTGATCGTCGTCCCAGCCAAGCTGGACGTATCCGCCGCAGAAGCAGAAACCGCCGCGGGAAGCGCCGTGGAGCACACCATGGCCACGGCGAACAGGATTGCCACAAATTTTTTCAATTTTCAGTCTCCTTTACAGCCATTTTTTTATTTATGCGCTTCTCGCCCTGCGCCTGCGCAATATTATACAGGATCAACAGCACGAGGATAGCGACAAAAATCAGGGTGAACAATGCATAGATATCCGGCGTGACACGGCGCTTTGTCATCGAGTAAATTCGCACGGGCAGCGTTTGGAAGGACGGGCCGTTTGTAAAATAGCTGATGATAAAATCGTCGAGCGACATCGTGAAGGACATGACAAGCCCAGTGACGATGCCGGGCATGATGCCGGGCAAAACAACCTGAAAGAAGGAGCGTGCCGGCGTACAGCCCAGATCTTGCGCCGCCTCGGAGAGATGCGGATCCATCTGCCTGAGTTTTGGCAGAATCGACAGGATCACATATGGCAAATTAAATGTAATATGCGCAAACAGCAGCGTCCAGAAGCCCAGCACATCCCTTGCGCCCAGCAGCTTACCCGCAAACACGAACAACAGCATCATGGAGATGCCCGTAACGATCTCCGGATTCATCATTGGGATATTGGTAACGGATAAAACGCTCGATTTAAGCCACTTATTGCGCATGGTATCGATGCCGACCGCAGCTGCCGTGCCAAGCACAGTAGCCGCCAGTGAGGAGGCCACCGCCAAAATCAGGCTGTTATACAACGCCTGAAGCGTTGCCTTATCCTGAAAGAGCGACTCATACCACCTCAGGGAAAAGCCGGCGAACAGGCTCGTGCTGTTGGAGGCGTTGAATGAGAAAAAAATCAGCACGAAAATTGGCGCATACAAAAACAAAAAGATCAGCGCCATATAAATCTTTGATACAAGTTTCATACAAATGCTCCCCCCTTACTCGGAATCTGTGGCGTTCGGCTGTGCAGCGCCCCGCTTTGCTCAAAGCAACGCGCTCTTTTTCAAATCACCATTGCCCCGGAATCCTGATCGGCGAACCGGTTCATGAACGCCATGCAGATGAGGATAAGCACCATCAGCACGAGCGATAGCGCCGCGCCCAAATTATAATTATACGCCGTTTGAAATTGCATCTCGATAATATCGCCAATGAGGGAAAACGTGCCGCCGCCGAGCTTTTGAGAAATATAAAAGGTGCTTACACACGGCACGAACACCATAGTGACGCCGGAAACGACGCCGGGCATGCTCAAAGGAAAAATCACCTTGCGAACAACAGCCACCCGGTTTGCGCCCAGATCCTGCGCCGCCTCCACCATGCTCTTGTCAAGCTTGGACATCACGGAATACAGCGGGAGGATCATATAGGGAATGAAATTATAAACCATGCCCAGAACTACCGCGCCGCCCGTATTAATCATATGCAGCGGGCCAATGCCGAAGAATCCAAGCACTGTGTTGATGAGGCCTGTATCTTCCAAAATCGTCATCCAGGAATAGGTGCGCAGCAGGAAGTTCATCCACATGGGCAACATAACCAGCAAGATCATCGTGCTCTGCCGCTTTGCCCCGGATTGGGATAGGAGATAGGCAAACGGATAGGAGAGCAGCAGGCAAATCACCGTTGCCGCTAAGCCGTAACCGATTGAGCGAAGAAAGATGTTGCCATAGCTGCCCAGCTGTTGAATGTTGGCAACCGTAAAATTGCCCTGCGCATCGGTAAACGCATAATAAACCACCAGAATCAACGGCGCGATAATGAAGATCACAGACCAGACGATATATTGCGCCGAAGCGAGTTTTTGCAGAAGAGAAGGCTTCTTTTCCATATGCTACGCCTCCTCTTCCTCAGGGTCGGAAAGGTGCTCCAGCTCGTCGCTGAAGGAGCTATAGTCGCCAAACGCACCCGAATAGGCCGATTTCTTCATGATATGGATCGCATCCGGATCAATTTTCAGGCCAATCACATCACCCACAGCCTGATGGTCGGTGGACTGGATCATCCACTTAAAGCCGCCGATATCCACAATAATCTCAAAATGCACGCCCTTGAAGGTCACGCTCGTCACTGTGCCGGAGAGCATCCCCTCTTCTGCGGGGACGACATCCACATCCTCCGGGCGAACGACCGCGTCTATCGGTTCATTTTTTTGGAAGCCCTGATCAAGGCACTGGAACCGATGGCCAGAAAACTCCGCGAGATAATCCGCCCGCATCACGCCGTCGAGGATATTGCTCTCGCCAATAAAATCCGCCACAAAGGCGTTCTTCGGCTCGTTATAGATATCCTCCGGCGTGCCGATCTGCTGGATCACGCCGCTGTCCATCACCACCACCGTGTCGGACATGGAGAGCGCCTCCTCCTGATCGTGGGTCACATAGATGAAGGTGATGCCCATGCGCTGCTGAATATTTTTCAGCTCCACCTGCATATCCTTGCGCAGCTTGAGGTCGAGCGCGCCGAGCGGCTCATCCAAAAGCAGCACGCGCGGCTCGTTGGCAAGCGCACGCGCAATGGCGACGCGCTGCTGCTGCCCGCCGGATAGGGAGGCGATCTTGCGCCGTTTAAAGCCCTTCAGGTTGACAAGCGCCAGCATCTCATTGACCTTATCGCGGATTTTTTTCTCCGGCCATTTTTTCACCCGCAGGCCAAAGGCAATATTTTCGTATACATCCAGATGCGGAAAAAGCGCATAACGCTGAAAAATGGTGTTGACCTGCCTCTTATGAGGCGGCACACCATTAATTTTTTTTCCGTCAAAAATGACCGTACCCTCATCCGGCTCCAAAAAGCCGCCGATGATCCGCAGCGTGGTCGTTTTTCCACAGCCGGATGGGCCCAGCAGCGTGATAAACTCCTTGTCGCGAATATAAAGATTCAGGTTTTTCAAAATCGGCTCGCCGTCAAAGGATACGGAGATATTTTTTAAATCGATAATCACATTATTTTCCAATTATGCAGCCCCTTTCCGCCCCTACAGCCTATGATAGGAATCGTAACAAATATAGTGCGAAAACCTGCAATTGTCAACATTTTTTTTACTGAAACTGCAAGAAAGTGCAGATGAACGAAAATGGGGCTATCAAAAGCTCTCGATTTCTTTAATTTCCTCCCTTTTCCTATTCTTTGCTCCTAAAATATAAAAAGCTGGATTT
Organism: uncultured Oscillospiraceae bacterium; assembly: GCA_900544375.1. Taxonomy (GTDB): domain Bacteria; phylum Bacillota; class Clostridia; order Oscillospirales; family Acutalibacteraceae; genus Fimivicinus. The sequence continues at coordinate 6,273 of UQUZ01000045.1, read as the reverse complement.
CCACTTCCTTTTTTGCAGATCAGGCGGTGAAAATCATCTGATCTCTCTACGGTGAGAAAAGGAATCTTTATCATCTTTTAACTATGAATGACAAATCACTTTCACCATCTTAACACTGTGCATGCTAGCATGAATACAAAGGGGCTGGCAGGCTATGCTCTCCCCTGAATATTTTGTTCCACTTAGGAAAGGATGGTTATCCGCTATGGCAGGAATCATTCGGTCACTGCAAACCCTCGAATTGCGTTTGGATGAACGCTTGGATCGATTTATCTCGCGCTACCCACATATGGCCTATCCGATTATTTTTTTTGGCATGCCCGTGCTGGTTCTCACTGCCGTGTTTTTTTTGACTTCGGCAGTCATGCTCCCAGTCGCCCTGATTTTCGGCTGGCTATGAGCCGATCTTAATGGAATCTTAATCTTATGCCGCGCAATGCTAATGCCGTTTTAAAGTGGCATTCATTATACTTCAACTTAGGAAAAGAAAAGGAGGTCACGGCCCTATGCAAATCATCATAGCCGTCATTGGGCTGACAGCAATGGCGCTTCTCGCCTATTACTTCTGGATTCTCATGAAGGGAGATGAGCAGCAATGAGCGCTATTTTGCAATATGGATTATACCTAGCGATCCTTGTAATTTTGGCAATTCCGCTCGGAGCATACATAAAGAAAGTGATGGATGGGGAAAAAACATTCCTCTCCCGCATCCTGACGCCCTGTGAAAATGCGGTTTACAAGGTAATGCGAATCAAAAAGGAGGAGGAGATGAGCTGGAAAAAGTATGCCGTCTCCGTCCTCATCTTTTCAGGCATCGGGCTGATCTTTTTATTTCTGCTTCAGCTACTGCAAGGCGTCCTACCCGGTAATCCGCAAAATTTGCCGGGCGTAAAATGGGATTTATCCTTTAACACAGCCGTCAGCTTCGTTACCAACACCAATTGGCAGGCCTATAGCGGAGAATCCACTTTAAGCTATCTGTCGCAAGCGCTAGGCCTTACCGTACAAAACTTTGTTTCCGCTGCAACTGGCATCGCCGTACTCTTTGCGATGATACGCGGTTTTATCAAAGTGAAATCCACAGGCCTTGGCAGCTTTTGGGTAGATATGACGCGGATCATCATTCACATTTTGATCCCCCTGAATCTCGTCATTGCGCTGGGCCTGGTTGGCGGCGGCGTCATCCAGAACCTGAAGCCTGCGGAAACTGTTTCCCTTGTGGAGCCGATCGCCATCAGCGCGGAGGGCGAGGTCATTGAGAACGCCGTAATTGATCAAGAAAAGAATACGGTTACCGTGGACGGAAAAATCATCCCAGATGCGGAAATCGTAACAGATCAGTTTGTCCCCATGGGCCCGGCGGCAAGCCAAATCGCCATCAAACAATCCGGCACAAACGGAGGCGGCTTCATGGGAGTCAACTCCGCCCATCCGCTGGAGAACCCCAGCGCTTTTACCAATCTCCTTGAAATGATTTCTCTGCTGCTAATCCCCGCTGCGCTGTGTTTCACCTTTGGACGCAGCGTAAAGAACAAGAAGCAGGGCGTGGCAATCTTTCTGGCCATGTTTATCTGCCTGGTGATCGCGCTGGGCTGCGTCGCGGCCAGCGAACAGATCGCAACCCCGCAGCTTGCGCAGGACGGTGTGAATATGACCACCGTGGATCAGGCTGGCGGCAACATGGAGGGCAAGGAATCCCGCTTCGGCATTGCTACCTCCGCCACATGGGCCACGTTCACAACGGCGGCCTCCAACGGCTCCGTCAACTCCATGCACGACAGCTACACGCCTCTGGGCGGCATGGTGCCAATGCTGCTGATGCAGCTCGGTGAAGTGATCTTCGGCGGTACGGGCTGCGGCCTGTATGGGATGCTGGCCTTTGCAATCCTCACTGTGTTCATTGCAGGGCTCATGGTCGGGCGCACCCCTGAATTCTTGGGCAAAAAAATTGAGCCCTACGAGATGAAATGGGCCGTTCTCGTATGCCTGGCCACTCCCATTGCGATTCTCGTCGGCAGCGGTATCGCAGCGGTAGTCCCAAGCGTTGCGGACAGTTTGAACAATCCAGGTGCGCATGGCTTCTCCGAACTTCTGTATGCTTACTCCTCAGCGGGCGGCAATAACGGTTCAGCGTTTGCAGGCTTCAATGCCAACACCGTTTTCCTGAATCTAACGCTTGGCTTTGTCATGCTGTTTGTGCGCTTCCTGCCGGTCATCGGCACGCTTGCCATCGCGGGCAGCCTTGCCGGCAAGAAGCGTATCGCCACAACGGCGGGCACTCTTTCCACGACCAACGCTCTGTTTGTTTTCCTGCTGATCTTCATCGTTTTGCTGGTTGGCGCGCTAAGCTTCTTCCCCGCGCTCGCACTCGGGCCGATTGCTGAATTCTTCAGCAGCATTGCATAAGGAGGTGTTTTTATGGCTGCAAAAGCAAGAAGCGCCTTCCGCGACAAAAAGATCGTCGCACGGGCGCTCAAGGATTCCATTCTCAAGCTGAACCCCAAAACACAGGTGAAAAACCCTGTGATGCTGCTCGTCTTTCTCTCTGCCATTTTAACCACCGGACTGTGGATCGTATCCTTGTTCGGGATCAAGGACGCTCCCTCCGGATACACGCTCGCCATCGCAGTGATCCTCTGGTTTACCGTGCTGTTTGCAAACTTCGCAGAGGCCATTGCGGAGGGACGCGGCAAAGCGCAGGCGGACGCCCTGCGCGCTGCAAAAAAGGATGTTGACGCGCATAAAATCCCCTGCGCAGCTCAAAAGGACGAGATCACCGTTGTCTCTTCCGTTTCTTTGAAAAAGGGCGACATCGTCATCGTGAAAGCCGGCGAGCAGATCCCTGCGGACGGCGAAGTGATCGAAGGCGCCGCTTCCGTAGATGAGAGCGCCATCACCGGCGAGTCCGCGCCTGTTATCCGCGAAAGCGGCGGCGACCGCAGCGCAGTCACAGGCGGCACAACGGTTCTGTCGGATTGGATCGTCGTGGAGGTTACAAGCGAAGCGGGCGAAAGCTTCCTCGATCAGATGATCGCCATGGTGGAAGGCGCGGCGCGCAAGAAAACGCCGAATGAGATCGCGCTGCAAATCTTCCTCGTGGCACTCTCCATCATCTTTATTCTGGTCACGATCTCTCTGTATACCTACTCCATCTTCTCCGCCAAGCAGGCCGGGATCGCAAACCCGACCTCCGTCACCACTCTGGTGGCCTTGCTCGTATGTCTTGCCCCCACCACGATCGGCGCGCTGCTCTCCGCAATCGGCATTGCGGGCATGAGCAGGCTCAACCAGGCAAACGTGCTGGCCATGAGCGGCCGCGCGATCGAGGCGGCAGGCGACGTAGATATCCTGATGCTCGATAAAACCGGTACGATCACACTTGGCAACCGTCAGGCACACGCCTTCATCCCGGTGGACGGCGCAACGCCGGAGGAGCTGGCCGACGCGGCCCAGCTCTCCTCTCTGGCGGATGAAACGCCGGAGGGGCGCAGCGTGGTGATTCTTGCAAAGGAAAAATTCGGTATCCGCGCAAGAACGCTGGAGGATAAAAACATGCGCTTTATCCCCTTTAGCGCGAAAACCCGCATGAGCGGCGTGGATTATGACGGCGTTGAGATCCGTAAGGGTGCGGCAGACTCGATGCGCGATTATGTCCTTCAGAATGGCGGCGCCTATAGCACAGAATGCGATGGAACGGTCAAATCCATTTCCAATCAGGGCGGAACGCCTCTAGTCGTAGCAAAAAACCATAAAATCCTCGGCGTGATTTACCTCAAAGATATTATCAAAAGAGGCGTAAAGGAAAAATTCGCCGATCTGCGCAAGATGGGTATAAAGACGATCATGATTACGGGCGATAACCCCTTGACCGCAGCGGCCATCGCTGCCGAAGCCGGCGTAGATGACTTTCTTGCAGAGGCTACCCCGGAGGGTAAGCTGAAGATGATCCGTGACTTCCAGAGCAAGGGCCACCTTGTGGCAATGACCGGCGACGGCACCAACGACGCCCCCGCCCTTGCGCAGGCAGACGTTGCGGTGGCGATGAACAGCGGCACGCAGGCAGCTAAGGAGGCCGGCAATATGGTTGACCTCGATTCCTCCCCGACGAAGCTGATTGATATCGTCCGCATTGGCAAGCAGCTTCTGATGACGCGCGGCAGCCTCACCACTTTCTCTATTGCCAACGATGTGGCAAAATATTTCGCCATTATCCCCGCCCTGTTCATGGGGCTGTATCCCGGCCTGTCTGCGCTGAATATCATGGGGCTTCAATCCCCGCTCAGCGCGGTTCTGTCGGCGATTATCTACAACGCGCTGATCATTATCGCATTGATCCCGTTGGCGCTCAAGGGGGTGAAATACCGTGAGGTATCCGCAGGCAAACTTCTTTCCAGGAACCTGCTGATCTACGGCCTGGGCGGGCTGATCGCTCCGTTCATCTTTATCAAGCTGATTGATATGATCCTCGTCCTGTTCGGCCTTGCATAAGGCCAAACAGGACTGCCATGATAAACTGGAGGTAAGTCTCTCATGAAAACACTCAAATCAATTTTGCCGCGGGCAGCTCTCATCTTTCTAATTTTCACCATCCTCTGCGGCGTGCTTTACACCGGCGTTGTAACCGGGATTGCACAGCTGATCTTCCCTGAGCAGGCAAACGGCAGCATCATCGAAGTGGATGGCAAAAAATACGGCTCCGCGCTGCTCGGCCAGCAATACACAGATGAAACGCACATGTGGGGGCGTGTTATGAACATTGACGTCTCCACCTACAAGGATAAAGATGGCAAAATGCTGATGTACGCAGCCCCTTCTAACCTCACGCCTGCCAGCGAAGAGTATGCCCAGGCCATTGCAGAGCGGGTAGAAAAAATCCGTGCCGCTCATCCGGAAAAAGGCGATGAACCTATCCCGGTTGACCTTGTTACCTGCTCCGGCAGCGGCCTGGACCCGCACATCTCCCCTGCCGCCGCTGAATACCAGGTGCCACGCCTTGCGAAAGCAAACGGCATGACGGAGGACGAGGTGCGTGCGATTGTGGAAAAATGCACAAAGGGCAGGTTTCTCGGTGTGCTCGGAGAAAAAACCGTCAACGTCCTAGAGGTCAACTTACGGCTGGACGACATCTTGAAATAATGCGATCTTAAGGCCTATTGGGATAGCCTGTCTGGATTCCCTTATTTCCAGCAGGCTATTTCCTATCGTATGGAATGGAGAGGGCAAGCATGCAAAAAAAACGTATCGCATGGCAACGAGATATTTACTTTGGTGAAAAAATCCCTTGCGTCAACCGGGCCGCGGAGCTGGTACGCCTGCTTTATGCGGTAAGCGCTGAAGTTTCCATAAACCCACAGCTCTATGCCACGCGCGACAAAGTTCTCTGGGCCTATTTTGAACACAGCTGTTTTGAAGCAGAGGCCTTCTTAGAAGAATACGGCGTGGTTATGGCCCTTATTTCCCAGGGAAGTCCGATTTCCATCTATGGAAATGTACACGGCCTAGAGGGAGGCAGGCTCTCTGCCCGCTTTTCCGGAGAGAACCTGCAATTATGCAAGCAGGATGTTTCTGCGCGTGATTTCGATCTGATTTCCGATTTATGCGTCAAAATTACCTTTCCAGACGAAACACAGGCGGTAACGTTTGGCCAAATCCTTCAGCACATGGATTACCGCAAGGCTTACCTGCCCATAGCTCGCACACAGCTGACGGAGCAGCTCTTTGCCGATGCGCCACAGTACAGCGCAGACACCCATTACCGCTACCTTCCCTTTAATGAGGAGGGCGGGAGTTATCTTGATGCGCTTCCAATTCCTCTGCAAAAGGAATTGTGGCTGCTCTTCCTTGTGGAGGGGGTTAGTCCTCTTGAATTTGAAGATGCCTTCAACGCGTTGCAAGAGGGGCGCGTCTCTGCCTTTTCGTGGGAATTATCTCTGCGGCTGGCGCTGAGCCAGGCAAAAATTTCGATTCAATATGAAAACGGCGGATTCCATGTGATAGATCAGAACGGCGCAAGGCTTCTCTATCGCTACGACAGCAGCAACGCTGCGGAGCGGCTCTTTCTCAAGCTCCTCTTCCCGAGTGAGCCGCCCCGGGAAGCAGCACATTGAGCAACCTACTGTTCGCCGCGGCGCATAGAAATCAAGTTGGTTTTCGGAACAGCATGCTAAAACGACATTCCGTAGCCGTGGCGCTCTGCACATAGTAATCAACCCACTTTTATGGTAAAATAGCTTCAAACAAAGTTTGAAGCATTGGAAAAATGCCTGTCGGCG
>UQUZ01000044.1 GCA_900544375.1 uncultured Oscillospiraceae bacterium | reverse complement strand
CTTCGGATTGCATTCGCAGTCGCAAACGAACGCGGCGGGGCCAGTCATCCAAACGGTATCGGCGCGTTCATCCCACTCAATCTCGAGGTCTCCGCCGCGCAGATGGACGAGCACCCGCCGGCCTGTCCGGCCGTTCAGAACGCAGGCGACTGCCACAGCGCACGCGCCCGTGCCGCAGGCCCAGGTTTCCCCGCTGCCGCGCTCCCACACACGCATTTTGACCTCGTGGTCATTGATGACGTTGACAAACTCCGTGTTGACCCCCTCCGGGAAGAGCGGGTCACGCTCAAATTTCGGGCCGAAGTCCTCCAGTGGGAATTTACCCACGTCGAGAAAATCCTCAAACACCACACAGTGCGGGTTTCCCATCGAAACGCAGGTGATATGTGCATGGATGGGCTTTGCGGCGCGTTCATTCTCTATTTTAACCCGTTGGTTGACAATTTTGTCCCCCGGCAGCCTGACCGGGATTTCGGCGGGCGTAAGGATTGGCCTGCCCATATCGACGCGCACGGTTTTGACGGCGCCGCCTTCGATGTTGAGATAGAGTGTTTTGATTCCGCTGAGGGTTTCAACGGTAATCACATCTTTTTTGACGAGCCCACGGTCATAGACGTATTTGCCCACGCAGCGGATTCCGTTTCCGCACATCTTGCCGCGCGAGCCGTCGGCGTTGTAAATATCCATTTTGCAGTCGGCAATTTCGCTCGGCTCGATGAGGATGATGCCGTCGGAGCCGACGCCGAAGTGGACATCGCTGAGCCGGACGGACAGTTCCGCCGGATTCAGAACAGGGTCTTCGAAGCAGTTGAAATATAGGTAGCAGTTGCCGATGCCGTGCATCTTTGTGAATTTCATCGAATCACCCTTTCTCATATCGCCTTCACGCCGTGGAAGAGCACGTTGCGTGCGGTATCCGCCATGCGCATACCGGTCGCCATGCTTCGCTTCTGGAGCAGACGGTAAGCCTCGGGTTCAGAGAGCGAAAGCTCCCGCATGAGCAGCGCTTTAGCCCGAGCTACCAGCTCCTTTTCGCCGCTGGAGCGGCCCTGTTCGCCATGCGTGCCGCAGGCAATGCCCGATGCACATGCAAGCGTTTGTACCATGCCGATGAATTCCAAGCGGTTGAGCGGCAGGTGAAGGCTCACCACATTGCTGTAGCCCTGCACAGGGATCTGGCCGGAGGAAACTAGCTCAATCAGATCAAACCCATCCGGCAGCATTTGGGCGAGCTGCGCAGGGGAAAGATCGGGCAGCCGCGCGCAGATTACCACGCCATTTGGTAGGGCGCTCACGGCCGTAAGCACCTCCGCGCCTGAGGAATAGACGCCCGCTACGGAAAACGATGCATTCAAAAGCACTTTTTTCATCTGAGAGGCGGCCTGTGCACGCGGAAGGGCGAGAAGGATAGATTTCACGGTGCCTCACCTTCCCCTTCTCCGCCGCCTATTTTTATAACCTATATTATATAGCCTGCCCTGATAGAAATCAATTGTCAGATTGCGCGGGATCGGCTTTCCATGCATTTCAAAAATGGGCATATTGTCAGAGCGGGAGGCAGGCTTCTTCCTGCTTCAGAAGCGGGTGGTATGGGCACAAATGCTTACGCTTCCGGCAAGCCATGGATGATACTGCCGCGTGGTGCTGAGGCAGCCGGTAGGGGCGCAGGATTTCAAGAGAGATAGAAGCCTTTTCTAGAATGCTGATCCCTGCCGCAATGGGTATGGAGCAACGCCCTGGTTGTTTATTTATGCAACTAAATGCATAAACTTGCATATTTTTTCTGTGTATTGCGGCAAGATAGAATAATCTATGTATAATGGCCGAGAAGCAAGCAATTAGAGAGGTATAATTTGTGCGCAATGCCGTTCTTTCACCTGCCCGCCTGTTTTATGTGGATTCCTGTTGAAATTTGAAAAGAAACATGCTAATATTAACGTTTAGAGGAAGGGGATAGGCCAAGCTCTGCCCCTTTTACGCACGGCGTTATGCTTCCCTTCGCGGGAAACAGCGGGGACCGGCAGACGCGCCGAACCCGCTTCTTTTTTTGCCCGTTTGGGCGCAATGAATTTATCAGGAAGGCACGGTGAAGCCAGTGAGAGCTTATCTGGTTCTGGAAGATGGTTCCATCTATGAGGGCGAGGCCCGCGGCGCATTCCGCGAGATGGCATGCGAGGTCGTTTTCAACACCTCTATGACCGGGTACCTTGAAATTTTGACCGATCCGTCCTATGCCGGGCAGGGCGTGGTGATGACGTACCCGATGATCGGCAACTACGGCGTTAGCCGCGAGGATTTTGAATCCATCCGTTTGCAGCCGTGCGCATTCTTTTTGCACGAGCTGTGCGACACGCCTTCCAATTTCCGCAGTACCGCTTCTCTGGAATCGGTGCTCAACGAATTTGATATTCCCTGCATCGTCGGCCTTGATACGCGCGCGATTGTCAAAAAACTCCGGGAAAGCGGCACCATGCGCGGTATGATGACCGACGATATTTCTAATATGAAGCACTGCATGGAGGTGATCGGGGCGTTCCGCCAGGTTGGCCTTGTGGAATCCGTGAGCATTACAAAGCCTGAGATCGTGGGCGAAGGCAACACCGGCCCCAAGATCGCACTGATGGATTTCGGCGTGAAGCGCAATATCGCGCGGAGCCTGGCAAGCCGCGGCTGTGAGGTCACCATCTACCCCTGCTTTGCCACAGCGGAGGAGATCATCGCCGCGAAGCCGGACGGGCTTATGCTCTCCAACGGCCCCGGCGACCCGAAGGACTGCAAAGGGATCATCCGAGAGATCGCGAAGCTTTACGATTACGGGATGCCCACCTTCGCCATCTGCCTAGGGCATCAGCTCATGGCGCTCTCCCAGGGCGGCGATACCGAGCGCATGAAATACGGCCACCGCGGCGCGAACCATCCAGTGAAGTTTCTGGAGGAGGACCGCTCCTACATCTCCTCGCAGAACCACGGCTATATGGTCAAGGCCGAGGGCCTGCCACGCAACGCGGAGGTCAACTGCGTCAACGTAAACGACGGCACAGTTGAGGGCGTCGTCTACCACGGAAAGCCGGTTTTCACCGTTCAGTTCCATCCGGAGGCTTCCCCCGGCCCACATGATACATCGTTTCTGTTCGACAAGTTTATCCGCATGATTGAGAAGGAGGAGCTGCAATGATCGATCAAAGCATTAAAAAAGTCCTTGTCATCGGTTCCGGCCCCATCATCATCGGCCAGGCGGCGGAGTTTGACTATGCCGGCACGCAGGCCTGCCGCTCCCTGCATGAGGAGGGCGTGGAGGTTGTGCTTGTTAACTCCAACCCCGCCACGATCATGACGGATAAAGACATTGCGGATAAGGTCTACATTGAGCCGCTGACCATCCCAACCGTGCGCCGCGTGCTGGAGGTGGAGAAGCCCGATTCCATCCTGCCCACCCTGGGCGGACAGACGGGCCTGAACCTCGCCATGGAGCTCGAGGAGAAGGGCATCTTGAAGGAGCTCGGTGTGCGGCTGATCGGCATTAACGCAGATGCGATCAAGAAGGCGGAGGACCGGCAGGCGTTTAAAGATACCATGCTTTCCATCGGCGAGCCGTGCGTTGCCTCCAAGGTGGTGGAAACGGTGGAGGATGCGCTGGAATTCTCCGCCTCCATCGGTTATCCGGTCATCGTCCGCCCGGCCTATACGCTTGGCGGCACCGGCGGCGGCATCGCGGATGATGAAGAGGAACTGCGCGAGATCGCGCACAACGGCATCCGCCTTTCCCGCGTGGGGCAGGTGCTCATTGAGCGCTGTATCGCGGGCTGGAAGGAAATTGAATACGAGGTGATGCGCGATTCCAAGGGCAACTGCATCACCGTCTGCAATATGGAAAACCTCGACCCGGTGGGTGTACATACGGGCGATTCGATCGTCGTTGCGCCCAGCCAGTCGCTCTCAGATAAGGATTACCAGATGCTGCGCTCCTCTGCGCTCAACATTATTTCCGCCTTGGGCATCCAGGGCGGGTGCAACGTGCAGTACGCATTGAACCCAGATTCCTTTGAATACGCGGTGATCGAGGTGAACCCCCGCGTTTCCCGCTCCTCCGCGCTGGCCTCTAAGGCGACGGGCTACCCGATTGCGCGCGTGGCGGCGAAAATTGCGCTGGGGTTGGGGCTCGACGAAATCCCGAACGCAGTCACGGGCAAGACCTTTGCAAGCTTCGAGCCCGCGCTCGACTACTGCGTGGTGAAATTCCCCAAGTGGCCGTTTGATAAATTCGTCACCGCCAAGCGCACGCTTGGCACGCAGATGAAGGCGACCGGCGAGGTCATGGCGATCTCCCGTTCGTTTGAGGCGGCGCTTTTAAAGGCGGTCCACTCGCTGGAGGAGCACCGCGAGAGCCTGATGGTGCCCGCTCTTCTGGAGATGAATGATGAAGCGCTCATTGAGCAGCTTCACCACATTGACAACGAGCGCATTTACGCGGTTGCCGCCGCAATTTATAACGGAATCCCACTGGAAACCATCCATGCAATCACAAAGATTGACTACTGGTTTCTCTATAAAATTCAATCCATTACGGATATGGAGAAAAAGCTGCGCAGCGGCGTAAGCGATAAAGAAACACTGCTCAAGGCCAAACAGATGGGCTTTTTAGATAGCGTGATTGCCAAGGATATCGGCATCACGCCCGCTGCGGTGAAAAACATGCGCAAGATGTGGGGCATCCAGCCCGCCTTCTCTGTGGTTGATACCTGCGCCGCCGAATTCCGGGCGCAAACGCCGTATTACTACTCCGACTACGGGGTGGAGAACGAGGTGGACCCCTCCTGCGACCGCAAAAAGGTGCTTGTGCTCGGCTCCGGCCCAATTCGCATCGGGCAGGGCATCGAGTTTGACTACTGCTCCGTGCACTGCGTCTGGGCGCTAAAAAAGGCGGGCTGCGAAACGGTGATCGTCAATAACAACCCGGAAACGGTTTCCACGGATTTTGACGTGGCGGATAAGCTCTATTTCGAGCCGCTCACGCCCGAATACGTGACCAATATCGTTGAGCTCGAAAAGCCGGACGGCGCGATCGTCCAGTTCGGCGGCCAGACGGCCATTAAGCTCACCGAAACGCTCAACGATCTCGGCGTGAAAATCCTCGGCACGGACGCCGACCATGTGGACGCGGCGGAGGACCGCGAGCGTTTTGACGAAATCCTGGAGCAGTGCGCCATCCCGCGCCCGAAGGGGCAAACGGTATTCACGGAGGAAGAGGCGCTTGCCGCCGCGCATATGCTGGGCTACCCCGTGCTGGTGCGCCCGAGCTACGTGCTCGGCGGGCAGGGCATGCAGATTGCCGCTTCCGACGCGGACATCTGCGAATTCATGGCGATCATCAACCGCACGATTCAGGATCACCCGGTGCTGGTTGATAAATACCTCATGGGGCAGGAGGTGGAAGTGGATGCGATCTGCGACGGGCGCGATATCCTTATCCCCGGCGTTATGGAGCATATCGACCGCGCGGGCATCCATTCCGGCGACTCGATCTCCGTTTATCCCGCCGTCAGCTTGAGCCGGAAGGTGCAGGATACGATCGTGGATTACACCCGGCGCCTTGCGTCCGCGTTGCAGGTGGTCGGCATGATGAACATCCAGTTCATTGTTTATAACGAAACGGTTTATATTATCGAAGTGAACCCCCGCTCCTCCCGCACGGTGCCCTATATCAGCAAGGTGACCGGCATCCCCGCCATTGCGCTCGCAACACGCGCCATGCTTGGCGAGCGGCTGGCCGATATGGGCTATGGCACTGGGCTTTATCGCCACAGCGGCTATTACGCGATCAAAATGCCGGTGTTCTCCTTTGAGAAAATTCTCGGAGCGGATACGAGCCTAGGCCCGGAGATGAAATCCACCGGCGAGGTGCTTGGCATCTCTAGGAGTTATGATGAAGCGTTGCTCAAGGCCTTTGACGGCGCGGGCGTGCATCTGCCGAAGGATGGCAAAATCATCGTCACCGTTCGCGATAAGGATAAGGCGGAAATCTGCGAAATGTTCAAAAACATGAAGGATATGCAGTTCCGGCTCTATGCAACGCCCGGCACGCGCAAGGCGCTCATGGCAGCGGGCGTGCCGGCTGAGCCGATCAACAAAATCTCCGGCGATTCGCCGAATATCCACGATATGCTCGCGGCGGAGGATGTTTCCCTCATCATCAACACGCCCACGCACGGCAGGCTTGAAAACCGCGACGGCTTTAAGCTGCGCCGCCTGGCGGTGGAGGCGGGCTGCTCCTGCCTGACGAGCCTGGACGCTGCGAAGGCAATCATGGAGAGCACGCGGATTGTGGAAGCGGATACGGTGAATTTGACGGATATCGCGACGCTGTAAATTGAAATTAAAAAGATCTCCGGCTGCCTGCGGCGTATTGGATTGCGCCGTGGGCATTTTTGTTTTCTTGACTTTTGCAATGATGATGCTATCATGAAGATAAGAGAATCAAAAGGGGGCGTAAAATTGAAAAGAACAAAATTTTTGTCTATTTTGCTCACAGCATTGCTTTTATTGACCCTACCCGCCTGCGGCGGCTATCAGACACTAACTCATATTACAGCGCGCGACGGGCTCTCTGGCCAATCCTTCTCTGCGAAGCTTGTTGCCCGGCGTGGGGAGGTTGGCGGTTCCTTTACGAGCTTTGTATCGTCAGACTCATTGATCGAGTTAAAAGAAAAAATACAGAAGCGCGCCGTCGACGCAGAAAATATAGATACGGCCGTCTATCAGGAACAATATATTTTGTTCACAAAGAAAGAAGCTGAAAGCTCTGCTTTCTTCCTGCTCGCGCGCGTACCGAATGCGGAGGGGGATGAGCAGCCGCGCTACGCCCTGTTCGCGCCGGTGGCGAGCTTCGGTCAGGCGGAGACGGGCGGCGGGGAAAGCTTGGTATATTTCCCCTATCATCTGGTGAAAAATGCGGAAATCCAGATGTACCCCGGGCAGTCCGTCATCCCGGAGGGCACGGCCTATCCGGCGGATGCGGAGATCGATGCGTTCGAGGCGTTTTATCAGGCGCTTGCGGCCGGTGAAACGCAGCGCGAGGGCGATGTGCTAAAGGTCAAGAATACAAAGAGCGGCAAAACAATGCAGCTCACGTTTTATGAGGGGCAGGGAAGGAAAATGGTGCGGTTTTCAGCCGCCCCTTCCGCTGAAAACTGACGGTATCCATTGCAATCAAAAATAGCCCCAGCCCCGCATAATATGGCGGAGCCGGGGCTTGGTTACGTTTGCTATCTGGGCCGTTTTCCCTTGTGTTTGCGCAGCTCTATCACGGTTTGCCCGGCGTTGTAAGAGGCGCGAATGGTTTTGACCCGCGTGCTGGTGAGATCGTTTCGCACCATGTTTTTAAGCACTTGCCCATGGCTGTAGCCGTGAATGACAATGATTTCCCTCACCTCTTCCGGTGCGTTGTCGATGAGCAAATCGAGCCGAAAACGGGCTTCGCGCGCATGCATGCCATGGATGTCGACAATCATCTGGCTGCCCTGCCGGGTTACCTGAAACAAACGGAAAATCTCCCCTCTGGAATGAATTCAGAAAAAGGAGCAGAGAGCAACTGCTCCCTGCCCCATTGCAAGTTGTGGCTACTGCTTTTCATTCTCGCCCGACCGTGCGGCCTGTTTCTCCGCCTCGCGTTTACCCTCCGGTGTGTCGCGGTAATATTGCGTTTTCGGGTGGGGGTGCTCCTTGGATGCCCAGAGCTTTTCCGCCTCCGGGGCCCAGGCTGCGGCGAATTTATCACACTTTGCGCACAGCATTTCCGCGCTCTCCGGCGAAATGAGATCAGTGGATTTTGCACCCGTCTCCTCGATCATCCTGCGCAGGCAGTCAGGGTTCTCCAGCATCGGACAGGGGCGCAGATGGTTATCATTGAACGGCTGACCGCGCCAGTAGGCCTGGAACAGGGGGCGGCGCAGCGCCTCAATCAGCGTGTGTGTGCGGATGTTGGAATCCGAAAAATGGATGAATACGCAGGGCTCGATATCGCCCGCGGAATTGATGTGGAAATAGTTGCGTCCGCCCGCGATGCAACCGCCGACATATTCAGCGTCGTCCTGAAAATCAAAGACGAACATGGGTTTGCCGGTTTTGCCGTTACGCATTTTGCGCAGCCAATCATACATATGCTTTCTCTGCTCCGGCGTGGGAATTAGCTCTGGGTAGGCGTCGTGCCCGACCGGCATATAGTTAAAATACGCGCCGAACTTGACTCCCTTTTCAATCATTAGGTCGATGAATGCATCGCTTGTGACCGCATCGACATTCTGGCTTGTATAGCAGACTGAAATGCCGAAGAGCAGCTTATTCTTCTTGAGCAGGTCCATGGCGGACATGACCTTGTCGTAAACGCCTTCACCGCGGCGGGCGTCATTGCTTTCGCGCGTGCCTTCAATGCTGATGGCAAGGGCAAAGTTGCCTACCCGCTTCATGTCGTCGCAGAACGCCTGATCGACAAGCGTCGCGTTCGTATAGGCCAGAAAGGCGCAATCCGGGTTTTCTTCGCACAGGCGGATTACGTCATCCTTGCGCACGAGCGGCTCCCCGCCCGTGAACATATAAAAATGGGTGCCCATTTCCTTGCCCTGGCGGACAATCTCGCTGAGCTCTTCGTAGCTCAAGCTCTGGCGATGGCCGTATTCCGCCGCCCAGCAGCCCTTGCATTTGAGGTTGCAGGCACTGGTTGGGTCGAGCAGAATGATCCAGGGGATATTGCACTGGTATTTTTCACGATTCTCGCGCACGGTTTTTGTGCCGTGGTAGGCGGCGTGAAGTCCGAGCGCGAGAAACATTTTTTTGATTACGTCGCGGTCGATATCGCGCAGGATACTCATCGCAAACTGATTCCACACGTTCTCCGGGTCTTCCGCGCCTTTGCGGATTCCCTCCAGGGATTTTGCGGGAAAAAGGTTCCCAACGATGCCCTGGACCTTGTCCATCAGTTTCAGCAGGTTTGCCTGCGGATCCTTGTCCACATATTTGAGCAGCTGGTCGAGGACCGCCCCCGCCGCCGCGCGTTGCGCTTTATGCTTAACAGCCATTTGATTTGATCCCTCCCTATGGGCAAAAGAGCCCACCCTATTAGTGTACGTGATTGCGGAAGGGATGTCAATAAAAGAAGTGTGAACGAAGAATGAATTCGTGGTAGAATTCTTATTTTGTTACTTTTTTCTTATACTTTATCGTTCGCTGTGTACACATTGGAAGAGCCACGGTGAAAGTGGTGCCCTGTGTGTCGCTTTGCGCATGGATTTTGCCGTGGTGGGCCTGCACGATGCTCTGCGCGATCGAAAGGCCGAGGCCATAACCGCCCTGCGCACGGGTGCGGGAGCTGTCCACCCGGTAAAACCGCTCAAAGATATGGGGGATTTGATCCGCGGGAATTTGATCGCCGGTATTATGCACTGTTAGCACAGCCTTCTCCTGCAATTTTTGCAGCCGGAGCGTGACGGCGCCGCCCTCGCCGGAGTATTTCATGGCATTATCCAGCAGGATGGCGGTCATGCGGCGCAGCCGCTCCTCATCGCCTAGGAGCACCACGTCTTTTTCAATTTCGCTTGTGAGTGTTTTACTCTGCTCAAAGGCAAGAGACTCAAACAGCAGCACGCTGCTCCAGACCGTGTCGCTGAAATTCAGCTCAGAGAGCGTGAGCGCCTGCCGGACGTCGTCCGCCTGTGCGAGGAACAGCAGGCTCCCCACGAGCTCCTTCATATGGGTCGCCTCCGTCTGGGTGTATTCGAGCCATTTTGCCTGGCTCTGCACGGTTTCATCCCGGTGGGAGAGGACGATCCCCATGTTGGCGAGAATCACGGTCAAAGGCGTTTTTAGTTCATGGGAGGCATCCGCTACGAACTGCCGCTGCTGCCGCCATGATTTTTCGAGAGGACGCAGCGCCCATCGCGCGAGAAACAGGCTGATGCCAAAAAAGGCGAGCAGGCCAAAAAGGCCGACGAGCGCGGAGGTTTTTAGCAAGGAGGTCAGGCTTGCGATCTCGCCGGCGCGGTCCGCAAAGGCGATGCGGCTGCCCTGGATGAGAAAGCGCAGGCTTTCGCCACGGATAACGCCGGAGGTTTTTCCTTGTGCGCGTGCGGCCGATACGATGGCGTTTAGCGCGCCGTTGTCCATAACCGTCACGTTTTCGCCCACGACCCTCTGGACAGCGCCGCCGCCATCCAGCTCAACATAAAACGCGGCTGTCATCATTTTTGGCGGCGCTTTTCCGCCGGGCAGTTTGCCGCCGATTTCCCGCTTGGGAAAGGCGGTATCCCCTTCGCGCAGAACGCGCTCCATAGCCTGCACGCCGTCCATCTCCAGCCGGTGGTAGGAGGAGGCCAGCACCGCTGTGAAAACGATGGTCAGCACGAGTGTGACCAGAATCATATTGATCAACACAAACTTCCAACGCAGTTTATTCAGCATGGGCGTTTTCCTCCAGATGGTAGCCGAGCTTGCGCGCGGTGGCGATCTGCACCGTGCTGTGCAGAAAGGCAAGCTTTTTGCGCAGAAAGGAAATATAGGCCTCCACGTTATTATCCTCCGCCTCAGATTCGCTGCCCCAGATTTTTAGTAGTAGCGTCTCCTTGGAGAGGATAATCTTGGGGTTTGATAACAACAGGCGGATCACTTCAAACTCCTTGCGCCCCAAGCGAACGCTTTTTGCGCCACATTGCAGCGTATAAGCAGATAAATTGAGCGTTAAATCCCCAAAGGAGAGCTCGTTTAGCACCACATCGCCCTGCCTGCGGGAGAGGGCACGCACGCGAGCGAGCAGCTCCTCCGTGAAAAAGGGCTTGGTCAGGTAGTCATCCGCGCCGCAGTCAAGGCCTGTCACCTTATCCTGCACCTCGTCTTTTGCCGTCAGGAGCAGAACCGGCGTTTGATCTTTCTGCGCGCGCAATTCACGCACAATGTCAAACCCATTTCGTTTCGGCAGCATCACATCCAGCACGATCACATCGTAGATCCCGCTGAGTGCGTAATCGAGGCCGGCCTCTCCGTCGTGCACGATATCAGCCGTGTATTTATTTTCCTCCATAATCTGGCCAAGCGCTTCAGCCAGGCGGATTTCATCTTCCACAATCAGGATTCGCATTCGAAACACATCCCTTTGTTTTCAGTTTTTATATGTATGCGTCAAACAATGTGTTTGACGCTATTCTACGCCTTTCCTCTCCTTTTGCCCCTCGGCATTGTAACCAATTTAGCTGAAAGGATCCTGAAAGCCTTTTTTCAGAGGAATTTCAGAAAATGGGATTATACTGATAGCAATTTAGCAGGCGCGATGGATGCGCCGGCAAAGGAGGATTGGGATGGCCATTGCAACCTTTCGGAGGTATGAAAAGAAGTATCTGCTGACCCTGACACAGTATCAGACGCTCTTACCCTCGCTAGAGAAGCACATGGGCCTCGATAGCTACTGTGAAAACGGTGAGGATTATGAGATATACAGTCTATATTATGATACGAAACATCATGACTTGATCCGGCATTCCCTCTCGCACCCTTATTATAAAGAAAAGCTCCGCGTGCGCAGCTATCGCATTCCTCGTTCGCAGCAGGAGCCGGTGTTTGTAGAATTGAAAAAAAAGATTGGCGGCGTTACGGCAAAGCGCCGCGTGGAGCTCCCGCTGGGAGAGGCCTACCGGCTCCTTGCGGGCGGTGCGCTGCCCGTAATGCCTGATTACCTCTCGCGGGAGGTGCTTCGGGAGATCAGCTGTTTTTTAAACCTGTATGCGGTTCGTCCGGCGGCTTATATCAGCTACAAAAGGCTCGCGTTTACAGGGAAGGAAGATCCAACTCTGCGTGTCACCTTTGACCGTGAAATTTGCACACGGCGTGAACAGCTTTTGCTGGAGGCCGGCTCCTTCGGCGGGCTTCTGATTCCGGAGGATCAGCGCCTGATGGAGATTAAAACGCTAGATACACTGCCGCTTTGGCTCGTGCGTGAGCTGTCCGCCCTAGAGATTTACAGCCGCGGCTTTTCCAAATACGGTACGGAATATCAGCAGTGGCTGCGGGCGGCTCCGTGCGACGCCGCCCAAGTGCCCAGTGGAGAAAACGGGTTTCTTGATATATCCCATTTATTTGAACTAAGAAAGGGTCGATTTTGAATGCTGACGACTATTTTTTCTTCTATTGTGGATGAACTAACCCCGCTGAACGCGTTCCTGATTATAGGAGCTTCCCTGCTGCTGGGGCTGCTGATCAGCCTGACTTACTTGCTGACGCATCAAAAGGAGGGCTATACCCCCAGCTTCCCCGTAACGCTTATCATGCTCCCCGCCATCATCGCTGTTATCATCCTGCTGGTGGGCAATAATGTGGCGCGGGCGTTCAGCCTGGCCGGTGCGTTCTCCCTCATTCGTTTTCGTAGTGCGCCGGGCGATCCGAAGGATATCGCCTATGTGTTTTTCACTCTTGGCGTGGGGCTTGCGTGCGGCATGGGCTATATCGGCTATGCAGTGCTTTTTGCGATGATCCTCTGCGCGGCGATGGCTATTTTGCAGATCGTGCATTTTGGCCAACCGAAAACGGCGCGGATGACACTGAAGATTACTGTGCCGGAAAACCTTAATTTCCACGGCCTGTTTGACGATCTTTTAGAACGATATACGGTATTCTGGACGCGCAAAAAGGTGAAAACAAGTGATTTCGGCGCGCTGTTTGAGGTTGTCTATGATATCCAAATGAAGGAGGAGGCTGAGCAAAAAGCGTTCCTCGACGCAATCCGCCAGCGCAATGGAAACCTGAATATTTCTCTGACGCTTGCGGGTGAGCAGGAGGGAACGTTTTAGCGCCGCTTCGCTATTTACTCTTTGACGTATTCATACCCCTTTCCATTTGGCTCCGCCCTGTGTGCATGCATCGGACGGAGCTCTTTTTGCGTTGCGCTCCCGCGTTGCATCGCATTTTTCTAGTAAGCCCCGCAACTTTGGCTTGAAGAATGTTTGACATTGGGGGTGGGAACGATTAAAATTCAGAAGAAGCTTATCAAAATCAAATTGAGCGATGCAATCAAATGGAGGAATGGATATGTTGCAGCAAATCGGAAGCGCCTTGCTTGCCGGCTTCCTGATTGTTTTACAGTTTGTGACCGGCGTGCTCGGGTATCTTGACGGCGTGCCGGGGAGCGGCTCAAGGCCCGTCGCCCCGCCGGAGAATATAACGCCAGCACAGAGCGTGACGCTCCGGGTGGCGACCTATAATGTGAAAAACTGCGTTGACGGCACGGCGGTGGAGGAGATTGCGCAGGATATCAACACAAACAGCCTTGATATCGTGTGCCTACAGGAGCTGGATCGCGGCGGCACGCGGGCGGGCGGCAAAAATCTGCTGCGTATGCTCTCGCAGAAAACACTGCCGTACTACCGCTTTTTCCCGGCGATTGGCTTGCCTGGTAATGAATATGGGATCGGCATTCTAAGCCGGTATCCGTTTGAGGCGGTGGAGCTGCACCGGCTGGAGACAGGCTTGGAGGAGGGCCGCGTGCTGGGAGGCGTGACCATCCGGGCGGATGGCATCCCTGTGCGTATTTATAATACGCACCTCTCTTTTGAACGAACGGAGCTTCGCACAAATCAGATTGCGGTAATCAGCAAAACGCTGCGGGGGAAAGCGCCCTGCCTGCTGATGGGGGATTTCAATATTCTGGATTTTTCCGAGCTGGATGGCTTTCAGGGGATGACGCCGGTCAACACGGCACAGCGCCCTATTGTAACCTTTCCCAGTGATGATGGCTCAGAGTATCCCTATCTCGATAATATTCTTTTTTCTGCCAGCGTGGAGTGCTGCTGGGCAAAGCCCTATGTCCAAACCGTATCCGACCACATCATGCTAATGGCCGAGGTCACGGTGGAAAACCCGGAGGTGTAGCCTGATGAAGCTGGAAACCATTTATCGTTACCCAGACCGGACGGATGTTTTTTTTACCGCCTACCTGCTCGGCGCGGTGGACCGCTGCGCCTTTTCAGGAGCCCGTCCGGCACTGCTTATCTGCCCAGGAGGCGGCTTTGCCGCCTGCTCCAACCGGGAGGAGGAGCCGATTGCCATGCATTTTGCAGCGCAGGGGTATCAGGTGTTTGTGCTGCAATATTCCTTGGGGGATCAGGCCGCGTTCCCTGCGCCGATCTGCGACGCCGCATGGGCCGTGCGGCTGATTCGCGGCGAGGCAAAACGCTTTTGTGTGGATCCCCACAAGGTTGCGGTGATGGGATTTTCCGCAGGGGGATATGTTGCGGCGGGATTAAGCGTGTTTGCGGAGAAACCGTCGGTTTGCCCGGAGGCGGCAGGTGGAAACATTCGCCCGGACGCGGCAGTTTTGTGTTATCCAGTTTTAACGGCATGTCGGGGATTAGCGCATGAGGGCTCCATCCGCCTGCTGCTCGGAAAAACGCCGGATACGCCGCAGCGGCGCGCCTTCCTTTCATTGGAAAACCATATCCCACGCATCATGCCGCCTGTGTTTTTATGGCACACGGCGGATGATAAAAGTGTGGACGTGCAGAATAGCCTGCTGTTTGCATCCGCGCTTGCGCAGAATGGGGCGCGCTTTGACCTGCATGTTTTTGAAACCGGGCATCATGGGTTGGCGGATTGCTCCCTGCGCACCTGTGACAAAGCGCACCCATATCCTGCACATTGGCTGATGCTGGCGCAGGAGTGGCTGGGGCAACGATGGGCATAAAGAATCCGTTGAGGGAGAAGGTCTTGCCATCGGATGCGTTTTTTTGTATGATAAGGGGGAAAGTAGAGCATTTCCGTCAGGAATATTAGGAGGGAGAATTATTTTGATGGAGGAAAAAGAGAAACTGTGTTGTTATTGCGAACGGCCGTTGAAAGACGGGGATACTCATACATGCGCGCAATGCGGCGCGCTGTATCATCAAGCCTGTTGGGAGGAGCATGGCGGCTGTTCTAATCCGGCCTGCTCGCCTGAGCGGTCGGAGCAGGAGCAGACCCCTGCTGTTTGTCCACAGTGTGGCGCACCCTGGAACGAAGCGGATAAGTTCTGCGCCAAATGCGGCATGTCCAAAGATGCCTCAGTGCCTTTGATTTGCCCAAGCTGCGGGGAACAGCTCCGGCAAGGGCAGATCTTTTGTGCAAAATGTGGCTGCAAGGCACAGCAGAAGTCATTTACAGGAGTCAGCCCTGCCCAGTCGCCTGCGCACAAAAAATCAAAAACGCCGATGATTTTTGCTATTATGTTGTCTGTATTGCTTCTGTTTGGAGCAGTGGGAGGTTTTTTTGCCTATCAGGTTGTGCAAATCCATTCTTACAAGACCAATGCCAAAGAGTTTTATACAACAGCAATCTCGGCTGGTGCAAAATTAGAGAATGTTGGGAATGATATCCACAAAAACTGGAATGATTATATTTATAACCGCTATTCTGTATACGGAAGCATTGAAAGCGCCGTGGCGGCTGCGCAGCGGGATCATGCATCTGAAATCAGCCTGATAAAAGCAAGCACCGCCGTGCTGGAGGATAAGTATCAGAAGTTGCTTAAGCTGCCGCTGCTCAAGGGAGATGAAGTGGAAGAAATTCGAGATGCGGTAAAAGAGGCGTATACCGCGTATGAGGATCTATACAACTGTGTAATTGATGTCAAGGGAAATTACCGAACTTATACCGAAAATTTTAGTGATTTCGATACACAGGCATCCAAGGCGCTCAGGGCGCTTGACGCATTGCTGGAAGAATAAGCGACAGATTAGATGGAAGAAGCCAAAAGAGCTTTTTCGAAAAATAGGAGCAAAACGGCGCTCCTCAATGTGGCAACGGATGCAGAGGAGCGCTATTTCAATGAAGTAAAATGGCATCTAAACGGACTGCTGTTTTGGAACAGAGAGGATTGCGGTTAGCCGTCCTCTCCCTGCCTGGCAGGCTGTTTAAGAGGCTTAGTCGATTTCGATTTTTAGACAGACCGGCAATTCAAATTGCTCGGCTGTCTCCGCGCGCAGCTCTAAATAATTGTCCGTCTGGTGGTAGCTTACTTTGCAATCATGCCCCAACAGCGACACGCCGCGGATATCGTAATTGAGTGCATCGTCCCTCGCGCCGAGGGATTTGATCCGGTAAACGTTTTTCGCATTGGGCTTCATTGCAAACACATAAAGCTCACCAGGCCGATAAGTAAAGCGGAAATCCTTTTTGGTAAAGGTGAGCTTTTCCCGGAAGGAGCCGCCGGAATTGGAGGGGCCTTCACCAAAAATCCGGTAGGGTGAGGTGCCGTAAATCGCCTCGCCGTTTTTCTTCATCCATTTTCCGATTTCCCGCAGGGCATGGGCTTCTTCATCGCAGATTGTGCCATCTGCCTTTGGGCCGACGTTAAGCATCAGGCAGCCGTTTTTGCTAACCACGTCGATAAGGTTGCAGATCAGCTCATAGGGTGTTTTAAAATGGTTCCCTTCTGTGTAGCCCCAGGAGTTTTTGGCAATGGCAGTGTCGTTTTGCCAGGGGCGGGGATTGATCGCAGGGAGCTGCCCACGCTCAATATCCAATACGGCACATTCATACATCACGCCATCCCACTTATAAAAAACGCAAACCTCCATGCCCCACTCGCGGGAACGGTTGTAGTAATATGCCAGGAATTTTTTCATATAGGGGCGGAAGGCGTGTTGGCGCACCCACCAGTCGAAATAAACCGTATAGGGGCGGTTGATGTCGACGAGCTCGCAGGTGGAGGCGAGCCAATCCTCCAGCCACTCCTTTGTTGGGACGAGGGAGCCCTCAGGGCGGCGGCTTGGGTCATCCTTCGCCTTGGCGACAGCAGGGCCGTAAAATTCGCGGTAGGCTTCCTCCTGCACGTCGCTGCCCTGAAGCTCGCGCCCGCCGTTCATAAACCAATAGTGCTCGGCACGGTGGCTGGAGGAGCAGTATTTCACGCCGCGGGTTTCCAGCTCCCGTTTGAGCTCCCCGTAGATATCCCGCTTCGGGCCCATCTTAACGGCGTTCCATTCGCACAGCTCGCTCGGATACATTTTGAAGCCGTCGTGATGCTCGCCGACTGGGGTAACGTATTTCGCCCCGCTTTCCGCAAAGAGGTCCGCCCAGGCTTTTGGGTCATATTTTTCAGCGGTGAACTGCGGGATGAAATCCTTGTAGCCAAAATCCTTTCCATAGGTTTTTAGATGATGTACGCGGGCCGGATGGCCTTTTTGGTACATTTCGCGCGAATACCATTCATTGAAATAGGCAGGCACGGAGTAGACCCCCCAGTGGACGAACAGGCCGAATTTTGCCTGTGCATACCACTCCGGGATGCCATAGCGGGAGAGGCTTTCCCAATTATCTTTGAAGGGGCCCTTTTCGATCACTTCGTCGATGGTTTGCAGATATGTTTGCACTTTTACTAGATCGCTCAAAAAAACGCACGCTCCTCAAGATCATTTTTGTTGTATTTATATTAAAGGGCTCTATGCGGAAAGTCAATTGGAATAGATGATTTTTTACTCCCGTAATTAAAAAAGGAGAAAATTCTTTTGAGCGTAAAAAACGGCGGGTAATTTCCTGTAAAGGATATATGATACTTAAATTTCGTGTAGAATATAACATAATTTAACGATTTTAATTGCATAGGAGCATGGATGTTGCATGGAGCATGAATTTGCAGCCCGGGAACGGAAACGGGATTTTCTCTATTTTCATTTTTGGCCCTGGTGTTACCGCCTTTTTTCAAGAAGGCCTGTGCAAAAGAAGCTGGCCGTTTTTGCAAATGACTGCGTCCGATCGTTGCCGGATAATATGCAGTGTCTCTACGACGAATTGCGCCGCCGCGGCTATCGCTGTATTTTATGCCTGAAGCCGAAACATGCGGGAAACCCGATCAGCGCACAAGTGCGTTCTTTCTGCAATTACCTGCGGTTTATCTATTATTATGCGCATTGCCGTTGTGTTTTTTTAAGCGATTATTATTTCCCGGTTTATTCCGTCAAGCCGCGGGAGGGAACCCGGGTCATTCAGCTTTGGCATGCGTGCGGTGCTTTTAAGAAGTGGGGCTATTCCACACTCGGCAACGCTTGGGGCGATAAGAAAGGCCGTATGATTGAGCGCTATCCCATTCACAATACCTATACGGACGTTCCCGTTTCTGCGGAAAAGGTGATTCCCTACTACGCGGATGCCTTCCACTGCGATCAGAGCCTCATCAAGCCGCTGGGCGTTGCGCGGACAGATCGCTATTTTGACCATGATTTTATTGCGCAGGCGCGCAGCCGCGTGCTCGCCAGCTTTCCCGAAATCGGTGAGCGGAAAATCCTTTTATATGCCCCTACCTTCCGGGGGACTTCCATGTACGATGCGCATAATGACGTCCTGCCGGATTACAGTGCCATGCGGGAAGCGCTGGGCGAGAAATATGTCATTCTCAATAAGCTGCATCCGTTTGTAGAGCAAAATAAAGCGCAAACGCCGTCTGTGGCGGATTCATTTGTGTTTACGGCGAAAGATCTGCCGATTGATGTTTGCCTGTGTGCGGCGGATTTGCTGATCTCAGATTACTCATCGCTGATTTTTGAATATGCCCTGTTGGAACGCCCAATGGTGTTTTTTGCCTATGATCTGGATACATATGATGAGGAACGCGGTTTTTATCAGCCTTATCGGTCTTTTGTGCCGGGCCCAATTGCGGCAAATACCAGTGAATTAATTAGCGCTGTGCAGCGTGTGGATGGCAAATGCTCGGCACAAGTGCTGAAATTCAAAGAGGATTATATGAGCGCCTGTGATGGACATGCCGTGGAGCGGCTCCTCGGCCTGATTTCGTAGAGGAGGATGATGATGACATTCCCTTATGATATATCCGTGATCGTTCCGATTTTTAATTCGGAAACATTTATAGAGCCTTGCATGGAATGCCTGCTTGGGCAGACGGTTGGTTTCCCCCGCATGGAGGTGTTGCTTGTCAACGATGGATCAACTGATGGCAGCGAGGATCTTTGCCGCCGGTTTGCGCAGCAGTATGAGAATGTAAATTTAATTTCGCAGGAAAACCAGGGAGTCTCCGCGGCGCGCAATGCCGGTATTCGAGCGGCTCAGGGGAAATATATCTTGTTTTTGGATGCGGATGATACAATTTCTGCAAACGCAGTGGAAGAGATCACCGCTTTTTTTGACGCGCATTATGAGGAAATCGACCTTCTGACCTACCGCCTGTATTACCGCAATGAAGAAGGCAAAACTTATGGGCATACGCGCTATCAAATTTTGAAAGAAACCGCCGTATATGATCTGGAAGAAAATATTCATGTTGCGCAGAGCAGCATGAATATCTGCGTAAAAAACAGGCTCGAGCAAAATTTGCTTTTTAACACAAGCCTGGCGCTGGCGGAAGACCAATTTTATATCATGGAAAATTCCATGCAGAAAAAGAAAATTGGATATGTCAGAGAAGCTTCCTATTTTTATTTTCGTCATTCCGGTGCAACGACGGCCAGTGGAAACCATCCTTATTATTGTTTTGATCATTTCCTCTATTTTTTTCAGCTGTTGAGCGATACCTACCGTCTGCCGGATGGTAGGCTGGATCGCGTGGCGCAGGCTCTTCTGCTGTATAATTTCAACTGGCGATTAAAGGGGGATGTACTATATCCCTATCATTATGATGCTGCGGAGTTTGAGCATGCGGTAGACAGACTGCGTTATTATATTGGCCTGGTTGACGACGACGTGATCCTGTCCTCTCCCCATGTGGATCCGTTCCATATGAATTATTTTTTACGCATGAAGCGCGAGCCCTATCAAATCAGCTTTGGGCCAAAGCGGTTTGCCGTTCATTCCGAGGCGAACCTTTGGGTGGATGAAGATCGCGGGGAGCTGGTATTCAGAAAAACACGGCTGCGCGGCGGCACACTCCATTTAGAGGGTTTTCTTAAATGCCCGGCAAGCGATTTTTATGATATTTCCCTTTATCTCAAGTTAGATCAGGATCGGGGCGGCACTCCGGTCGCGCTCACGCCCTCGGCCTTCAGCAGGTACAAGTCTTCGGTGGAGACCAACCGTTTTTGGGCGTTTTCCTGCGATATCCCGCTAGAGGGGCATACACACATTGCCTTTGAAATCGAACTGGAGGGCAGGCGGTATCCCACTCGATATTATTTTACAGTGCGTGCCGCATTCGGAAAAAAACAACGGAAATTGATGAAGGGCCACGATCTGGTAGAACTCGATTTTGATAAGAAGGAAGAGATCTTTACCGGTTTTACAGTGCAAAAGCTTTCAGGCTTTGCGTTCATTTTGCAAAAGCTAAAAATGGAGGCCCATTATCTACGGCGCAACTTCAAGGGCTTTTTTTACCGCAAGGCAGCCGGAAAGAGAAAGCATGAAATTTGGCTGTATAATGACCGTCATGGTGTGATCGATAATGCTTATTATCAATTTAAGCATGATTTTGGAATTGCGGACCGGGTAAAGCGATATTATATTGTAGATGCGTTTGAAGATAAAAAACATTACTTTACACGCAAAGAGCGAAAATATCTGGTCAAGTTTAAAAGCCTGCGCCACAAGCTCCTGTTTTTAAACAGCAGCAAGGTGCTCTCTTCTTTTCATTCCCCTGGCGTTTTTTCTCCCTTTGGGAGCATACCTCTGGCCTACTATGACGATCTGCTGTATTATGAGATGGTCTATTTGCAGCATGGCATCCTGCATGCACACCTGCCCAACCTCTATGAAAAAGAACGCAGCGATATTGATAGGATTGTGGTATCCTCTGATTTTGAAATTAAAAACTTTAGAAAAAACTATGGGTTTCTCCCCATGCATTTTATCCCTAGCGGAATGCCGCGCTTAAGCACGATTGACCGCACTCAAAGGCCAGAGCGCAGAATTATTTTTGCCCCTTCCTGGCGCAAAAATTTAATTGGGCCGTATATAGACAACCGCCGGGAGCTGATGCCAAAGCAGTTTTTATCGTCTAAATTTTATTGTGAAATCAACCGGTTCCTCCAATCGCCTAAGCTGTCGGCATTGCTGGACCGCTATGATCTGGCGCTTGACTTTAAGAACCATCCGATTTTTGAAGAATATAATGCTTATTTCCAAACGAATAGCAGCAGGATTCATGTGCTTTCCGGCCCCGCTAAAATGGAAACGTATCAGATGATGATTACCGATTTTTCATCAATTGTCTTTGATTTTGTCTATTTAGATCGCCCGGTTCTATATTTTGTTCCGGATTATGAAATGTTCCGGGCCGGTGTGACGCATACCTACCGGGAGATGGATTTGCCCTTGGAAAAGGGATTTGGCGCTTTTACACAAACGGCGGAGGAGCTGCTCTCCCAGTTAGAACGCCTGATTGAAAATCATTTCGTGCCGGAGCCGATGTACCAGAAGCGGATGCAGGATTTCTTCCTCCACAAGGGAGGGGAGGACGAGCTGCTCTATCAGTATCTGACACAAAAACAGGAGCAATAATCAAAAAATCGAGGGAGTGCTGCAAAGCCAACCACCAATAAGGAAGGTTTGAAAACAAACTAACTTAACGGCTGGCAAACAGGTTGCAGCGAAAAGCGGGTAAGATGTCAAAAACTTCTTGCCCGCTTTTTCCGTGCCGCGTGGAACGATAGAAAGACATTTTTGCGCTTCCGAGAGATATAATATTCCCGGCACTGTTTCTACTTTCTGTAAGCCACATAAATCAAGGCTTTTTGCCCGCCTAAATATCCACGCTGGCATAGCAAAATGTTACGCAGTAGACCGCCATTTTTGAGGGTAGGGATATAAAGTCCCTATTGCCTTTGCTTTGCGTCTACAAAGCCGTATCACGCAAGACTTTCTCACTCTCTATTGCGTAACACACATAATGATTTAAGGGCGCAAGCGGTCTATCCGTTTGCGCCCTCTTGATTACCCGACATCAAAGACGGGAAAATCCGTCAAGGGCGTGTAGCGCGAAGTTTACCCTTGACGGATTTTCTTGTCTTTGCTAATTGTTCTCGCTGTTTCTCATAGTAAAATATAGCGTTTGGTCAAAGCGCCGTTCGGGTCTTAACTTATCAGTGTACCCCTCCTCTATTATCTCGTTTACTACATTTTTATTCAGCGCGAAATTCTGTATTCTATCTGTTGTAACATAGTTTCTCCATGCCCCGCCGCCGATTGCAAATTCTTTATCAGTTTGGTTGCCAAACGCCATTTGTCTGTATATATCTACAACCCTAATTTTCCCAGACTTACTTAATTCCCATAAGCAACGCGCCAACCTTGCGGAAGCTCTCATGCCTCTTTTCATTGTGCTTGCCGGTTGCTCCGAGCCGTCAAGAAATAGCCGCGAAAAGGCGTAATCGCTCCAAACAACAATATCAAAAGCCTGTTCCATCAAAAATGGGGATTGTCCCTGTGTTTTCCATAAAGTTTGCATGAGCAATGGCTTTTGTCTGGTGTGATAGCGCAACTGGAAATCGTCAACAGCGGCGCATAACATAGGCATTTTATGCGTCATTTCAAAGTCGTTGTCCCATGATTGAATGGACGAACACGCTTCTTCAAATATTTCACGAACTAACCGACTTTCCTCTTTTACCGCGTCAAACATACCAAAAGCGCAATAGGAGGTTGTTGCTGTTCGCACAACCAATTCAGAACCCCAATATATTTCTGGAACATGGCTTGTGGCAGATGTTGGAATTACAGTAAGTTTGACTTCAAGCGGTGAAAGAAATCTACCGTCCACATCTTTTATCACTAAATCAATCCCGTCGATAGCGTCAAAGGAATATTGCTGATACGGCTCAAAAACGCTCTCAAAAGAAAAATAAAGCTGTTCTAGACTACGCGCCTCGCAATTAAAGACTTCCCGCAAAGATATTTCAGACGGAACAACAAGCAATTCTCCGTTATGTTCTTCAAGTTTTATGTAGATAGCGGGAATATCTTTATCAAGCATATAATTTGCTAAAGCCGCAGGAAAACTTGAGTTAAAACAATTCTTTCCCCAATGGTCGTCGGACGAACGGTTAGAATGATATATTCCATATAACCCATTTGCCATAATCTAATTCTCCCCAAAACATTTTGT
>UQUZ01000043.1 GCA_900544375.1 uncultured Oscillospiraceae bacterium | reverse complement strand
ATGTTGCAGCGCGTTTCCAAGTAGTTTACAACCCAGTGAGGTGCAAAGCACAATCGGTTAATCACGATCTGCCGGTTCTGCCTCCCATTTTAGAATTGTGCCAGTCGTAGCGTCAATTTCAAAGTCATATTCCGTGCCGCTTTTCCGCACCTCGCCTTCATAGAGAAGCCTGCCGTTCACTGTATCCATATCAAGATCCACAATGATAGCACCAGGCATTTTTTTCTCAAGAATCGCTTTCACCTGCTTGATCCCAATCACTTTTCCGGCAGGCTGTGTGCCGCTGCCGCTGTGATGGCTTTGCTCTTCTTCCCAAGAGAGGATCGCACCGGTGTAAGCGTCGATATCAAACTCGTACTCCACTTTACCCTTTTGGGCCTCCCCTTCATAGGCGACACGCCCGTCATCGCGCTCCAGCTCAATCTTCGTTATCGTTGCGCCAGGCACCTTTTGCAGCACAATTTCTTTGGCCTTTGCAACGCCGATATAGGAGGAGGCACCGTTTTGCTGGGTGGGTTTCTCCTGTGCCTTTGCCTGTGTCTGCTCTGTGGTGACCGGGTTGCGGCCAGTATGATGCACCCATCCGCCGTTTTCATCCCAATCATCCTTTTCGCTTTTGAGCGATATGCGGGCGCCATCCTTTGCATTGAGCACAAGATCATATTCATATCCACCTTGATAAAGCTCAATCTGATAGACATAAATGCCCTTTTCGAGTTCCAAATCAATATCCGTCACAGCGGCTCCGGGCACCTCTTTCAGCGCCAGTTCCCGTGCTTTTTCCACGCTGAGAATCGCCCCGTCCTGCTGTGTGCTGCCGGCCGTTGCCCCAGCAGCGCCCTCTGCGGGTGTGCTGGTCAACGGAATGACGATTGGCGCGCCAATTTTGATTTCACGCTCCAAGATCAATCCGCTTTCCGGGTGGATATCATAACTGCCGCGGCACTTGGAGGATTGGAATGCAACCTCATAAACTTGAAACCCA
Source organism: uncultured Oscillospiraceae bacterium (assembly GCA_900544375.1). Taxonomy (GTDB): domain Bacteria; phylum Bacillota; class Clostridia; order Oscillospirales; family Acutalibacteraceae; genus Fimivicinus. The sequence goes on along the minus strand of UQUZ01000043.1, from coordinate 22,524 downwards.
TCCTCCTCGACCAGCTGAGTTTTGGTCATTTTAGCACCATCCACCTTAGCGCTTGAAAGCTCATCAGACACGATCTTTTCTACATCCTGCTGCGTAAGCTTCACGGATTTTGATCCATCAGAAGCATCCGCCTGACTTTTCCATTCGGCAAGCTCCTTTGTTTTTTTGCCAATCTCAATTTCATATTTTTCCTTCCGCTCCGCGCTGTGGAATTTGAATTCATAACGATCGTCCTCCGTCTCCTGTGCGACGAGCTGCGCGTCGGCGGGCAGGTATTTTAGCGCCGTTTCCTTCGCGGTATTTTTCGCATGTGCGGAAACGCCCAGCACGGAAGCAGTCCCTATCGCAATTACCAATACGGCCGCACCGGCTACTGCCAAAATCTTTCTATTCTTCTTCATAAAAATACCTCCTGATTGCTCTCAAATTTTGGGGAATGGGGCATTTGATTAGGCGGCGGCGTCCCGCCATTCCTTATCATGGCTTCATAATAACCGACAAAAATGAGAGGAAGATTAAAAAACGGGCGCTTGAAAAAAGTTTTTCAATTCCACACCTAGTATTTTTTATTACGAAGCAAAGCGAGTAACAAAGCAAAGCCTGCCCAAACAACACAGGCCCAAGAGGTATCATCTGTTCACGGGAACAGTTTGTTTCCGGCTATTTTTTATGCTACAATAGATTCAAACAGATCGTTTGAATCATTCAAAAAATGTCTGTCGGCGCAAAACGCCTCCTGCCGCAAAGCGGCAACGCCATTTTTCGCAGAGGGCTAGGCTTTATGCGTATGCTACGATAGATTCAAACAGATCGTAAAGTTTCAAGCTTTGAAACAAAGCTTCAAAGCCTGAAACTTAGATGCATTGGTATATTGATCGGAAGGAGAAACCATATGAGGCTTTTATATGTAGAAGATGAACCAGCCCTCTTGCAGGTGACCGCCAAACGCCTCAAGGCAGAGGGCTATGGGGTGGACACTTGTGCGAATGGCACAGAAGCGCTTGATTATATTGCGCTGACTGATTATGACGCGGTCATCCTCGACATCATGTTACCAGGACGGGACGGCCTTTCCATCCTGCGGGAAATGCGCGCCCAGGGCAACCACACGCCTGTTCTTTTGCTTACGGCACGCGATACAGTAGCTGACCGTGTTGCCGGGCTGGATACCGGTGCAGACGATTACCTGGTAAAGCCTTTTTCCTTTGAGGAGCTTTCGGCGCGGATCCGCGTGCTGCTGCGGCGCACTGCGCAGGAACCGGTTTCAAATCTGCTTCAGCTGGCCGATCTGACGATGGATCTCAACACCCGCCGGGTCGCCCGCGGCGATAGGGAAATTACGCTTTCACAAAAGGAATACGCGGTGCTCGAATATCTGCTGCGCAACCAAGGGGCTGTGCTCACGCGTGACCAGATCGAGCAGCACGTATGGAGCTACGATTTTGAGGGCGGCAGCAATGTGGTGGATGTTTATATCCGTTATGTACGCAAAAAGATTGATACAGGTTATGGGCAAAAACTGATCCATACCGTTCGCGGGGTGGGATATGTGCTAAAAGCAGAATAAGCGCGAAAGGCGGGTTCCAGCCATGAAACAGCTCTCCATTAAACTGCGAGTCACGCTCTTTTATACGGCGATCCTCGCAGTGATTCTCTCGCTGATGCTCGGCTTTGTTTTCCTTGCGCTTGACCTTCGGATTGTCTACTCTACCCGGGCGGATTTGGAAAGCGCAGTGGAAAACGCATTTGACGATATCGATTTCAAGGGCGGGCAGCTTGAAATCGACAGCGGAATTGATCTCTACCACGATGGGATCACGCTTGTGCTCTATGGCCCTGCCGGCACGCTCCTGCTGGGCGGTACGCCAGCAGGATTCCCGGCGGAAACGCCCTTAATTGCAGATACCCATCAAGGCGTGGAAGGCGGCGGCCGCAAGTGGCAGGTATTTGATATGTATGTCGGCTACGGTGAAACCGGCGTATGGGTGCGGGGAATTTACTCCCTCAGCGCAAACGATTCCGCGCTGAATTATGTGACGGTTGCTTCCACGGTGAGCTTCCCGCTCGTATTGCTACTCTCCGCGGCGGGCGGCTACCTGATCACCAAGCGGGCTTTTCGCCCCGTGGAGCGCATTACCCAGGCGGCAAACCGCATTTCCGGCAGCGGCGACCTCTCCGCACGCCTACCGGATGAGGGATCGGATGAAATTGCCCGATTGGCACAGGCCTTCAACGCGATGCTGGATCGGCTGGAAGCCGCTTTTGAGCGGGAAAAGCAGTTTACCTCCGACGCTTCTCATGAGCTGCGCACACCAATCTCCGTGATCCTCTCCCAGGCGGATTTCGCTCTAGCCAATCCCGGCGATCCACAGGAAACCCTACGGGCGCTTCAGGCGATTCAATCACAGGGTAAAAAAATGTCCGCCCTTGTTGCGCAGCTGCTGGAACTGACGCGGGCGGATAATCAAACGCTCCGCCTGGAGAAGGAACCAATTGATCTTGCAACGCTCTGCGAAACAGTGGCTGAAGAGTTGGCCGAACGGGCAGACAAACGCGGCATCTCGATCGAATGCTTGTTGCAGCCGGAAGTGATGCTGGAGGGCGACCAGACGCTGCTGACCCGGATGATGATGAACCTCGTATCAAATGCCATTTCTTACGGCAAGGAGTATGGCCATATATGGATTCGTCTGATCCAGAAGGATACCGGTATCCGATTGTCCATCGAGGATGACGGCATTGGCATCGCGCCAGAGCACATCAATCGGATTTTCGACCGTTTCTACCGTGTCGACTCTTCCCGCAGCGGTGCGCAGGGAGGCAGCGCCGGGCTGGGCCTTGCAATGGTGCGCTGGATCGTGCAAGCGCACGACGGCACGATCCAGGTGGAAAGCGAGCCGGGCAAGGGCAGCGCTTTCTTGGTGATATTTCCAACATAAACACAACGCCATCAGATGGGGACGCCGCAGAAAAGCAGGCGTCCCCTTTTTGCTTTCGATCCTTCCTCCGGTCAGCCGCCAAGCAGGAAATCAAGCACATCCCAGCCCGCGCTGCCTCCGCTCTGATAAAGCTCGGTATAGCCGCACTCTGTGCAGGTGATTGTAATGAACTTTTTATTCTGCACATCAAATATTTTCGCAAAATTGCCGCCCGTCGCCTGAAATTGATCGTGTTCATACTGTGTGTTGCCGCATTTGGGGCAAACATACTGCTTCTGCTCCATCATATTTCCAACCTTTCTATTGATCTGCTTTATCATATATCTTTTCGCCGGTTATGCAAGATTCAGCCGCCGGCTCAGCAGCCAACGCGTGGTAAGGTAATAAATCACATCCAAAAAAATCATCAACCCTGCGCCTATGCCGAGCATGCTGTAGATAAACAGAGCGGGGGATTGCTCGGCCAAAGATTGAAAACCTCGGAAAAAGCTCATATCTGCAAAGTGAAACGCCAGCGCCGCCGTAATCATACCGAACATCATCACAAACTGCAAAAGTGTGTTGAGGATCAGGTATGCCGCCGCGCTCGCAAGCAACCGGTTCTGCGGCCACTGCCCCCCGATTGCCATGCAGAGATAGAAATGCAGGTAGGTATTGGAAAACGCCAACACCATAAACAGCGCTAGAAGAAGCGCGGCCAGCCATATGCTCATGCCGGTTTCGCTCCGAAAGCTTGCCAGAATAGCGGGCGCGTTCGCAATCTCCGGGAGATTCCATACAAATAGAACGCCTCCCAGAATTACAACAACGATACCCATAAGCGACCAAACTAGGCTTACCAGCAGCTTCGAGAAAATCTGCTGCCCCGGCGTGGCCGGAAGCGTAAACATGAGATAGCCTTCATCACCAAGCAGGTTTTTATAAAACCGCTGAACGGCCACAATGACGATGACGGCCAACATGGCAAGCAGGGCAAATGCCGCCAGAACGGCAAAGAGGGCAAAAAGCACCGCCACCAGCGGGTGCGAATCATTTCGCCCCGTGAGCAATTTCACCACCAGAAAGATAACCTGGAACCCGCCCATCAGGGCAAGCACTGCCGCCAACAGCGGCAACAGGAGCTTCGCCGTCGCTTTGAATTCATGCTTGATCAGTTTCCCCAGCATCTGAATACCTCCCTGAATATTGTATCAATGCTTTTATCCCGTTCTTCACGAATCGCATCTACGCTGCCTGCAAGCACGATATGTCCTCCTCCGATCATCACAACATCGTCGAACACTGCTTCGATATCGTGAATCAGGTGGGTGGATAAAATCATCGTTGCATCCTCGTTATAATTGCGAATGATCGTATTGAGAATATAGTCGCGTGCAGCCGGATCCACTCCGCCGATCGGCTCGTCGAGCAGATAGAGCTCCGCCTTGCGGCTCATCACCAATGCAAGCTGCAATTTCTCCCGCGTGCCCTTGCTTAGAGCGTTTAACTTATCATTTGGCTGAATTTGCAAATCCTTCAGCATTTCCGCCGCTTTATCAAGCTGAAAATCCGCATAGAAATCCCCGAAAAATTCTAGTGCCTCGCGCACACGCATCCCAGCAGGCAGGCAGCTACGCTCCGGCAGGAAGGAAACGCGCTTTTTTGTCTCCGTCCCCGGTTCCAGACCACAGACGCGGATGCTTCCCCGCGTGGCAGTGAGCAACCCGGCTGTAAGCTTTAACAGCGTCGTTTTTCCACTGCCGTTCGGCCCCAGGAGGCCGACGATCCGTCCCTTTGGAAAATCGTAGGTAAAATCGACAAGCGCCGCCTTTTGCCCATAGAGCTTCGTCAGCCCTTGGCAGGATAAAATCGCATCCATTATGCATTCTCCTTTGTTTGTTTTAAGAGCGAGAGAGCTTCCGCCTGGGTAAATCCGAGCTTCTGCATAGCTGCCCAGAACTGGGCGATTTGCTCTTGCGCCTTTTGCTGCCTCAATGCCTGAATCATTGTTTCATCCTCCGTAATGGTACGCCCAGCTGTCCGCTGCGTGTTGATGAGGCCACGTGCCTCCAGCTCCTGCATAGCCCGCTGCATCGTGTTGGGGTTGACTGCCGCCTCGGCGGCGAGCTCCCGAACGCTTGGCAGCTTCCCGCCGGCCCGGTATTCCCCTGCGACGATCGCAAGTTCCAACTGCTCAACCAGCTGGAGATAAATCGGCCGGTCGGCAGTGATGATCCATGTCATCTGTGCGCCTCCTTGTATTATTGTATTAAGATGATAATACAATAATACAGTTTGCACCCGATGTCAAGGGAGTTCACAAAATAGTTACAATAACGTGTGTAAGCCATTCCCTTCACAAAAAGATAGCGCGCCGCAAAGCTCCCTTGCAGCGCGCTTCCTTTTTTATTTTTGCCGCTTTAACCGCCTAGTTTAGGGCAGAAACCTTTTTGCCAGACTGCGGCGGCACAGATACCTCAATAAACGAACGGGCAACGCCGTTCACCGTTTCAGATTGTGGCTGCAATTCCGCCCCATCAACTACAAAATGAGCAGGTTGCCGGGCAGATTGCCCTGCAAACGTGCATTTCCAGCACAGCGGACGGTTTGAATGGTTGTAGAACGCCGCCTCGTGATGGGAAAGAAGCTCAAAATCCATGCTATAATCCCCTAGCCGCAGCCCTCTTATGGATAGCCCTGGAACTTCCTCCGGCAGACAGGGACAAGTAACAATCCTTCCCGCCGGCAAGTCGGCGGAAAAGCCGGCCAACCCTTCAACAGCATGAGAAAACATGGTAAAAGAAAGCTCCGGATAATCCTCATTGCGGCCCTGGCTCTCATGAACATGCGGTAACAAAAGCCTACCGCCAATATATTTCATCCAGCGCCACGCGCGCTCTGCCTGCTGGTAAGGGAAGAAAACCTGCGGCAAATAAGTATAGCTCTCGATATTCACCGCCGCAGTCTGAGGATCAGCGGCTCTTTGGTCGATCTCTTCCAGCAGCAGGTTATTGCGCTCCCCTGGTTCGGTTAACAGCTTCATCGGCAGAAAGAAGCAAGTTTCCGCGCCGGTGATTCCTTTGGCCGATCTCTCCCAACGCCAATATTTCCGGCCTTTTTGATCGATCCCGAACACATAGCCGTTGCCCTCCGGCGGAAGGCTCCACACATCATTGAAATAGGATCTCAGCTCCGCAGCGCGCCGGAGGTAACCACCCGCCGACTCCCGCTCCCCTAGGGCTTCCAACAGTTTGCCGAATGCTGCCAGCGCCTGATAAAGCGCCGCAATGCTGTCGCCCGCTTCTGCAAGCGACCGCCCGGATTCATTGTAACTGGCTGATCCACGCCAAATATTGCCGCGCCCCTCTGGAATTCCATTTTTTATGGAGAACACCATTCCGTCGTGTCGCTGGGTAAATTCTCCAAGAATTCGTTCGGTAAATGTGCGCATTTGGCGATCCAGATAGCGGCTGTCTCCGGAGAGGAAATAAAGCTTGCATATGGTTTCGACCAGCTCATACTGGGCGGTAAGCTCCCGCACGAACCTACGGTGATTGGGAGTGTCCATATAATAAAGGCTGCCATCAAAATTCAGCGCCCAGGGAGCATACCAGCCGGTATCCGCACAAGCGCCTTCCACAAAGCAGCGCATCATCTGATAATTCTCTTCATGATATCCCAAATACTCAGCTCCGGCCGCCTGATGGACAAAATCCCGGATGTAAAAGGCTGTGCGGTCATGATACCCCGCCCAATAAGATGGGAGATAGTCTTTCGGCTGCGCCCACTGCCTGTTGGGCCGCCTGATCACACGGCTACGGTTGGAAAAACGCCCCGACGGCCCATACCACTTTCCACCGTCTCCGCGGTTCACAGGCCCGGATTGCCCGGTCATCACAAAAGAAGCGGCCTTTTGCTGCGCCCAGGCCATCCATTGCGTTAAATCGGAATTGCTGCTTATCAACTCCATATCTTCTCGCCTTCCTTTCTTTCCCGCACGGCAGAAAAACAGGCTTTCGGGATGCGTTTATATTTCCGCCTCCGCGCGCTCCTTTAAATCTGCAATGATCTCCGCCTGCTTTTTCTCCGTCATATCATAAAACAGAATCGGAATCACTGCTGCAAGGCAGCTGATAACCGTGGTGATAATCATGATGTTGAAAATAGGTGTGCGAACCGCCTCTTGGAACAAAACCGTATAATCCTTCTCAAGCCCATAATGCTCATAAAACCAGGGAAGGATCAGGTTAAAGAGCATCGTAGCCGCCGTTACCAGCATGCCGCTGAACTGGGTGATGAAGCCCTCCAGCCGCTTGCCGGTTTTCCACTGCTGATAGTCAAATACATCCGCAGTCATTGCGGACACCATAACGCCGTCGCCGCCGATCGCCGCCGTTGAAAGATAGAGGCATGCAAGAAACAAAAATGGGCTTTTCGTTGTGACGAGCATCAGCCCCGCAAACCCCGCACGCAGGAGATTGAACCAAATCAGGGACGAGCGCTTTCCGATCTTTTTGGCCAGCAGCGGCGCGAGCAGCATGCCTGGCACAGAGGCTGTGCCAATCACAGCATTCATCACTCCCAGCACGGCATCGCTGCGGACCACATAGATACAATACCATGCTAAAATTCCGCCGATGCCGCCCTTTAGGCCGCCGAGGACATTATAAAGTGTCATCAGCCAAAAATATTTATTGCTTTTGATTTCAGAGATTCCATCCACAAAGCGGACTTTCGCCACATAGTTTCTGGGGACAACAATTTTTTCTTCCGTGCCCTTGAACGTCCACAGGCTCAAAATGATACCAAACACAGAAAAAATCGGGAACAGCGTGCGATAGGCAGTAAAGCCTGTCATTCCTCCCGCAAATAAGCCCGCTAAAATCGGAAAGAAAAGATTCACGATAGATGGACCAAGGCTATAGATAAACTGGCTGACGGATAACAGCCCCGTGCGCTCCTCCCCATTGGGTGTGAGCACCTGTGCCAGGCTCGTAAACGCAAGCGCATACAGGGATTGAAAAATCATCAACAGTGCATAGATCAGGCTGAGCATCGTACATTTCAGCGGATAGGAGAGCGAATTCGGAATGAACGCCATTAAGATCAGCAAAGCGGCTGTTGGAACTCCGGTTATCAGCAAATAAGGGCGGAATTTGCCGTATTTTGTATTGGTATTGTCAACGAGCATGCTGATAAACGGCGTTTTCACCAGATTTAAGATACTCATAACAATGGACATAATAGCAAGATCCATCGGTGCAATTTGATAGGCCGAGCCCAAAAGCAGACAGTTTGCCGTAAGCGCAACATAGCCAAACAGCGAATTGATCGTATTCACGCCGATGCCGCCCACAGAATAGGCGACAAATTCTTGATAAGGAATGTATTTCCCCTCTGGAGGTTTGTTCCAATACGTTTTGGCCTCTTCAACGGCCGATCTCAAATTCCACTTTTTCATAATTATTCCCCCAGCTTGATTTGATTGAGGCAACCATCCCACGCCGCATGGCGAATACATGACATGGATGCATCGCCTCCCAACAGATTGCCGATTCCCGGGTTATGCGCTCTCCCCTCCATGCAAAATCCGATTCACAAAGCAACTATTGTATGTTATGATAATACTATCACGAATCAGCGGAGAGGAATATAGGCAATATACTATGAAATATGAGGAATATCCAACCAAACACCCAGCGCCGGAATCCCAGACATTGGGCCGAAAACCGCTCCCAAGCAACGTTATTTTGGGTGAAACCGCATATAGCCCGGGCGACCATGCCGTTACCCTCTGGCCCTTTTATGATCCGGTTTTTCCCGTGAATGTGATGGCCATTGGGGAAACAAAATGCCGCCCGGATTACCATGTGATCCGCCCTCGCTCCCGGATCATGGCCATTGAATATATTGCGCAAGGGGCAGGTATTTTGAAAATCAACGGCCAAACATACCGCCCGGAACAGAACTGCACGATTCTTTTAACGAAGCACAGCGCGCATTCCTACGAGGCCGACGCACAAAACCCATGGCAAAAGCATTGGATTGTTTTTGACGGGCCATTTATGCAAAACATGATCGATTCCTATCTTCCCAAAAACAGCTATTGCTTTACGAACTGCAACCTGCTCCCTTATTTTCATGAAATCAGCCGGTGTGTACAGGCGCAGAAAAGGGATTATCCACGCCTGATCGAGAGCCTGACGGTGATCCTGCTCCAAATGGTTCTTCAAATGAATCGCGTGGTCACGCAGCGCGAAGCCTCTCTTCCGGAAAAAATCCGAGCGGCCATCGACGCTCAGATCGAAGGGAAGCTGTCACTGGAAACGATCTGCGCGGAATTCAGCTATTCCAAAAATCATATTATTACGCTATTCCGCAATGAATATGGCATCACTCCCTACCGCTACTTTGAGAAGAAGAAAATCGAGGTTGCCAAGCTCTACCTATGCAATACCAGTTTTACAATTGACGAGGTCGCCCAGCACCTCTCCTATGCCGACCGGAATTATTTTTCCAACTGTTTCAAAAAGCACACGGGCTATGCGCCGGCGGAATATCGGAGAAAGCATGGATTTTCATAGGCATAATGCACAATGTGACAGTTCATAAAAGCATTGAAAAGGCCAGGGGGCTGCTGCAAAACAATTTGCAGCAGCCCCTCCATTTATATTCTGTTCAACCATCACTCACACGGAAAACAGCTGCTGCGCAAAGCGCACGCTCGCCATGGCGTCCTTCCCGTAAAAATCCGCGCCAATTTCGTCCGCATATTCCTGCGTGAGCACCGCGCCGCCTACCATAACCCGGCAATCGAGGCCGCGCTCCCGGAGCAGCCGGATCGTGCGCTCCATTGCGGGCACGGTGGTGGTCATCAATGCGCTCAGGCCCACCAGCCGGCAATCAAGCCGCTCCGCCTCATCCACTACCCGATCGCAGGGCACATTTTTGCCAAGGTCGATTACATCGAACCCATAGTTATCCAGCATCACCTTCACGATATTCTTTCCGATATCGTGAATATCCCCTTCCACCGTAGCGAGCAGGATCGTGCCATGCTTCTCCGGAGCGGCGCCGCTTGCGAGCACATGCTCCTTGATCGCCTCAAAGGCATTGGTCGCCGCCGCAGCGCTGCTCATGAGCTGCGGGAGGAATACCGTTTTCTTTTCAAACCCCTGCCCCACCTCATTGAGGGCTGGAACAAGGATCTGGTTAATAATCTCGTTGGAATCCCGGTTCTGCAAAAGTGCCTTTGTGCTCTCATAGGCCTGATCCTTCAATCCGCGCAGCAGAATTTCATAAAGAGATAGCTCTTTTCCCTTTGCCGCCTGCTCCTCTCCCCCTGCAAAATGGGAGATATACGCGCCGCACTGCGGATCGAGCCCTGCAAGCGCACAATAGCTCAGGTATGCGCCGCGCATGGACGCCATATTGGGATTGATGATACCCGCATCCAGCCCGGCCTGAAGCGCCATGGTATAAAAGGCGGCGTTAATTACCTCCCGGTTTGGCAGGCCGAAGGAAACATTGGACACGCCGAGCACCGTTTTCACGCCCAGTTCCCGCTTGATCAGGCGCACCGCCTCAAGCGTTGTGTGCGCCGCCTGTGCATCCGAGCTGATGGTCATAGTCAGAGCGTCAATGACGATATCTTTTTTTTCAATCCCATACTTCTCCGCTTCCGATACGATCCGCCGTGCAATTTGAAGCCGACCTTCCGCCGTGGCAGGAATGCCGGATTCATCGAGCGTCAGCGCGACGATCACGCCGCCGTATTTTTGCGCCAGGGGAAAAACCTGGTCCATCACCTCCTGCTTCCCGTTGACGGAGTTCATCATCGCCTTGCCGTTATAGAGGCGCAAGGCGTGCTCCATCACCACCGGATCGGAAGTGTCGATCTGGAGCGGAAGCGCCGTCACGCACTGAAGCGCCTCCACGGCCCTGCCCATCACCGCCCGCTCGTCAATACCGGGCAGGCCGACGTTAACATCCAGAATATGCGCGCCGCTCGCCTGCTGCTCAACCGCCTGCGTAAGCACATAATCCATATCGTTTTCCCGCAGGGCCTGCTGAAAACGCTTTTTTCCCGTTGGGTTGATGCGCTCGCCGATGATAATGGGGGCCGCGCCGATCTCGCGGACTTCCGCATAAGAGGATACGACTGTTTTGCCCTTTCGTGCGACCGGCACAGGCGAAAGCGGTTTACAACGGGCAACCATTTCACGAATATAGGCCGGCGTTGTACCGCAGCAACCGCCGAGCACGCAGGCTCCCATTTGTGCCATCTGCTCCATCTCACGGGCAAATTCATCCGGCAGCACATCATACACCGTCTTCCCATCCCGCATAGCGGGCATGCCGGCATTGGGGTTGAGAATGATGGGGGTAGAGGTGGCTTCCAGCAATTGCGGCAGGAGGCCCTTCATTTGCACGGGGCCAAGGCCGCAGTTGAAACCGAGCGCATCCACGCGCAGGCCTTCCGCTATGGCAACGGCAGCGGCGATAGAGCCGCCGGTGAGCAGCTTGCCCTGGGCATCGAAAGAGAAGGTGAGGAAAACAGGCAGCTTTGTATGCTCCTTCACTGCGAGCACAGCGGCCTTTGCCTCATAGGTATCCGTCATAGTTTCAATAATCGCAAGATCTGCGCCCGCTCTCTCGCCTGCTCGGGCAACCTCCGCAAAGGCGTCCACCGCCTCCTCAAACGGCAACTCCCCCATTGGGGCAAGCAGCTTGCCCGTAGGGCCGATATCAAGGGCGACGAACCGTGGCGCATCACCCCCGCACTGCTCCGCCGCAGCGCGTGCATTGGCTACGGCGGCTGAAACCACCTCTTCCGCCGAATGCCCGCTGCCCCGCAGCTTCAAGCGATTCGCGCCGAAGGTGTTGGCGGTGACAACATGGCTGCCCGCCTGATAATATTGCGTGTGAATCTGCCGAATCGTTTGCGGATCAGTCAGGTTCATCAATTCCGGCAGCACACCGGGCTGCAAGCCCTTCTCCTGCAAAAGAGAGCCCATGCCGCCATCAAAAAAGAGCAGCTGCTTCCCAAGCAACGAACGAATATCCAATGGAATCCCCCATTCCCGTTATAAAAACATCAGGCAAGTATTTCAGACAAATTTGCAACAATCTTCTGCGCAACATCGGGCTTATTCATTGTATATAGATGGATACCCTTCACGCCATTTGCTAACAGGTCGATGATTTGATCGGTCGCGTAGGCGATACCGGCCTGCTTGAGCGCCGCGGGATTGTCGCCAAAGCGGTCGAGGATGGAGCGGAATTTCGGGGTGAGCGTCGTCCCCGCCAAAGCGCAGATGCGCTTAATTTGCCGCCCGCTTGTCACCGGCATCACGCCTGCGATCACGGGCACATCAATCCCCACGCGCAGCGCGCGGTATAAAAAGCTGTATAACACATGATTGTCAAAGAACATCTGGGTAATGAGGAAATCACAACCGCAATCCACTTTGGCCTTCAGGTGGCTGAGGTCTGCGGCGCTGCTGGCACATTCCACATGCCCCTCCGGGTAGCAGGCAGCCCCTACGCAGAAATCGCCGCGGGATTTTATTTCCTCCACGAGCTGGTAAGCATATTTATAATAACCAGCCTCAGGGAATGTCATACCATCCGGGATATCGCCGCGCAAGGCCAGCACATTTTGAATTCCCTTTGCCCTGAGCTCCTCAATTAGCTGGGCAACCTCCGCCCTGGACGAAGAAACGCAGCTCAAGTGCGCGAGCGCCGCCGTGCCGCACTCCTTTTGAATAAAAGAAGCGATATCGATGGTGTTCTGAGAGGTGCCGCCGCCTGCTCCGTAGGTGACGCTCATAAAATCCGGGGTGTATTGGGAAAGCGCTGTCACCGCCTCCTGCACGGGCTGAAAGGGCATTCCCGGCTTTGGCGGAAATACCTCAAAGGATAGCGTTACATCTTTTTGCTTCAGGCATTCACGAATGAGCATTTTTACATCCTTCTTTCCGGGCGCGCTAGATCAAAAGCCGCCTGAATCATCGTTTGCACCAGCAGACGAGGACAGCCGCCCCAGCCCTTTGAGCAATACGATGAAAATATTATACTGGGCGCGCTCCGATTTGACAAGCGGCAATTCCGTAACCTTCAGGCATTGACAAGTGGAACGCTGGAATGGTAACATCAGCATAGAGATTTCAATTGAACTAGGGGGATCACCCCCTCCGAAAAGGAGCGTTCTATATGCGCAAGGATCCGGAGAAAAAGCAGGCCGGAAAAGAGCGGAGAAAAAAGCGGCTTGCGGCGATCATTTCCATTTGCCTTTCCATCGCTGTGGTGATTACTGCAATTGCAGGAACAATCGCTTATACGATGACAAACCAGCTCCCGCAGGATGAAAAGCAGTTCTCCGAAAAGGAGCGCAAGGTGCTGCTTCAGACCTTTCAAACCGTTACCTCTGAGAAAAAGCAGCCGCTTAGGCGCGTGATCGACAGCCAAAACCCGCTCAACCTCGTCAACTACTATGGCGATGAACCTTTGCTGACATTATGGAATTCGATCCCTGAAAATCAGCAACCCTACACAGTGCTCCTGCTCATCCCAGGCCATACGCTTCTACCAGGCAGCGATCAGGCGCTCGCATGGCTAGAAACGACCGCCGACGAATGCGAAAAAAATCAGATTCCATATGCCATCCAGAATATCAATGGGGAATATCAGATGGAGGAGCGCATTCCAATTGCCTGGCTGGAGGAGCGCTTTGCCAGCCGGCACGATTATTTTTACGGTCTCAATGCCGCAGAGCTTTACAACGGCGTCATCTGGCGCGGTGAGGTGGAAAGCAACAATGCGCAGTACATCATCGATTGTATTACCCTCGCGGCCAAATACGGCGCATTTTTCTTTTGGACTGATACGAATATGAACTACGATAACGGCATGGTGCTTGAATGGTTTGAGAAAAATGACGCTTTTTATTCCGCTTTTAAAAACAATGCGGCCAATATCGTACTGATGAATAAAGAATCCTACGGAAACCCCTCCTCCTATTCCGTCATGCAGGGGCTTTGGCTGGCGGGGCTCGTCGGCAACTGGGGCGTTGCCTCCGACTGGTGGCACTGGCAGGTGGACGGAGACAAAAAATCCCTCTTTGGGGAATACGACAAATATGTAGACGATGAGTGGGATCTCATCCTCTCCTATCCGGAAAATATGTACGTCCAGTCCATGATGCTCGTCATGAGCTGCGGCGGCACCTGCTTCAAAGCGGAGGCGCCAAACTTCTCCACCTCCAACGGTGGGAAGCCGATCGCCGGCTTTCAATATGGCATCTCCCCCCTTTTCGACGCCATCCTCAACGGAGAGATTACAATTCCAAGCCGGGAGGATATGCTCAAAGAAACGCCTGCCGCGGTTTTGGGCCGCGCAAATTATCCGGATTTTCATTATAATCTGAAGGAGTCGAATTTGTATCCATCGACCGGCCGCTACCGGATTCTTCCCCTGCTGCCCTCTAACCTGCGCCAAGCCGAACGGGAGTTATTTACCCAAAACGGTATTGCATTGATCGCTCAGAAACAAGAGCAGGCTGATTACGACGCCCTTTTCCCAGAGCAGGCGCAGGGCGATACCTATGCCATGCGGATCAAAGATCAGTGGTATTTTATCAATAATCTAGAAAACGCACAGGGCGTAAAGACAGCCAGCATGACGCCGCTATACAGCAACGCCTCCTCCTTCTCGATCACCGCGCAGGAGCACACCTCAGCGATCGTCACAGAAAGGCAGGACCGCCTCTCCTTTTATCTCTCCAACTACCGTACCGATAAGGGAGAAATGATCAAAGCGGCGACGCCCGAAATTCGGAAGGAAAAAAGCTGGGTGAATCTCTGTGGGGAATATCTAACGCTCGATGAAAACGGCAATCCGCTCGGGGTGGATGACAGTGAAATGCGGGAAACCACGATCACTGTGACCGGCACGCTCAACGGCGGCGCGCCAAAGCTGATCCTTCGCAGCAACATGGAGGGCGGCGGGCAAACGCGCCCCTTTACTCACACCACAAAATGGGATCCGGACACCCAAACGCTCACGGTCACCATTCGGCATAACGGCGTGGTCAAGCTGGATATCCTGCTCGATCAGGCGGAAGGCGAACTGACGCTCCCAGAAAAAAAGCCGCTGTCAAATAGCGAAACGCCAACGCCATCCGTTTCCACCACTGCGTTGCAGAAGGCTGTAAACAACTGCAAGCTGCCGGAAAACGAGCAGTATATCGATTACACTTACCTGATCTTTCAAAGTGCGCTGGAACAAGCCAAAAGGATTCTTACCGAAGGCGCTGTGTCGCAGCAGGAGGTAGATCAGGCGCAGAAAGCCTTGGAGGACGCCTACCGCGAAATGCTCCCGGTTTCGGAATATGTGGCCCTGCTCAATGAGATTTTCACAATGGATTTGACCGGATATGCACAAAACGCCATCGATAAGCTTTGGCTCTCTTTCGATGCGCTATTGCGTGAAGTGCTTTCCAACCAAGTTTATGTGGCAGGCCGCAGCAATGAATTGCAATATAAATCTGTTTACCGGGAACGGACGTTTCAAAAAACAGAAAAACGCCAGGCTCTGGAGGAAAAATACGCCGCCCTACGGCAGGCTAGAAACAGCCTGCTGGATACCAAAACCTTCAGTTGATAGGAACTCAAAAATGATATAACCCTTTTGCTATATCGTCTGCTCAAAAATTGCTTGCGCTGTTCAAAACACAAAGCAAAACCAGGCTCGGCTACATACCGGGCCCGGTTTTGTTTATCCGCCCTGTATGAAACTGCAAGCCAGTGCAATGACAATCCATTTTGATCTGTAGCGGCGAACGGTGTTCGCCGCTACAGAACGCGGTTTATCAACCGCAAAAATTGATGTCTGCGGTTGCGGCTCCGGATTTGATCTTTTGATGCAGACATGCTATACTGAGCCATATCTGTTCCTTGCGGAATTAAAAATTTTCTCGTTTGTTGAGAAAGATAGGGGGTATAAAATGAAGAAGATTGCAGTGCTGGTTCCATGCTATAATGAAGAATTGACGATTGCAAATGTGATTGAAGATTTTCATCAGCATCTGCCGGAAGCGGATATCTATGTATACGATAATAACTCTTCTGACAAAACGGCACAAGTCGCGCTGGAACATGGCGCGATCGTCGTGCCCGAATACCAGCAGGGAAAAGGCAATGTTGTGCGCAGCATGTTCCGTGATATCGATGCGGATTGCTACATCATGGTCGATGGGGACGACACCTATCCGGCGGAGGACGCCGTGAAGGTTGCGCAGCTAGTGTTGGATGGCAAGGCGGAAATGGCCATTGGGGACCGGCTCTCCAGCACTTATTTCACTGAAAATAAACGCCCTTTTCACAATTTGGGCAATCGGATGGTGCGCGGGCTCATCAACTTTATCTTCAACAGCAACGTAAAGGATATCATGACCGGATGCCGTGCATTCAGCCGCCGCTTCGTCAAAAGCTTCCCAGTGTTATCCGCCGGATTTGAGATTGAAACGGAGATGACCGTACATGCGCTTGATAAAAACCTTGCTATCCGCGAAATACCGATCAGCTACCGCGACCGCATGGAGGGCAGCGTTTCAAAGCTCAACACCTTTTCCGACGGCTTCAAGGTGTTAATCACCATTTTCCGCCTGTTCCGCGAATATAAGCCGCTTCAGTTTTTTGGGTTGTTCGCGCTGATCCTCGCCCTATTTGCAGCGGTGCTTTTCCTCCCGGTTTTGATCTATTATTTCCGCACCGGACTAGTGCCGCGTTTCCCCACTTTGATTGTTTCCTGCTTTAGCGCGGTTTGTGCGCTCCTCTCATTCAGTTGTGGATTGATCCTGGATTCCATCCGGGTAAAGCATCGCCAGCTTTTTGAGCTCTACTTACATCTGCAAGAAAAGGGGAAAAAGGATGAAGGGTGAAAAATATTTTTTGCACCCTTTTGCACCCGCTCGCAAAGAAAGGAATGATCACAAGCATGAAAGCTGCAACACAAACAGCCCCGGAATTTGAGCTTCCTGCGCATTTACGCACGGCGCTTCTCTTTGGCATGGCCTGCATTTCCACCATGGCCGCCGCTGTTTTTCTAGAATTAAGCGTGATGAGCAGCGTTTGCCTATTCCTTGTGGCCGGTATTTTTTATTTCTATTACAAATACGGGTTTCAATCTACCCGTCAAATCAAAACGCTCGCTCTGATCTCTTCGGCGGCGTGTACGGTAATCGCCCTGTTGGGCAGATATAGCAAAGAGGATAATCTATATTACGGCATCCGCATGGAGGATTTTCAAAACAGCCCTGTTCAGCAAGGCCTGCTAACCGCTTTTATCGCGGCGGGGCTTTTGCTTTTCTTCTATTTTTGCTTTCAGCGGTTGTATGAATGCGCAGGCAGATTTACCATCCTGCGTACAAAGGCGCCGCCGATGGAAAACTGGGCCGTTTTTCTGTGCTGTTTTCTCATTATTTTTATCTGCTGGCTCCCCTATTTTCTCGCTTACTTTCCCGGGATTCTTTCCAATGATTCCGTATGGCAGATGGATCAGATCCTTGGCATCCGGCCGCTGAGCAACCACCATCCCTTCACGCACACCATGATTATCAAGCTGTTCTATTCCATCGGCTACGCAATTTTTGGCACGGCAAACGCTGGAATCGCCACCTATACGTTATTCCAGATGACAACGATGGCCCTCATCTTCTCTTACCTGATTCATACGGTTTACCGCCAAGGGGCAAAAACAGGCTGGTGCATCGGGCTGCTGGCCTATTTTGCGCTGGTTCCTTTCCATGCGATGTACAGCCTGACAATGTGGAAGGATATCTTATTCGGCGGAGTGGTGCTGCTGTTTGCCATTTCCCTTTGGAAGCTTTTAAATCGATACCGCAGCGGAGAGTCCATCTGGCCTGTGCTGCCCATGTTTACCATCACAGGGGTTTTGATGAGCCTTTTGCGTACAAACGGTTTTTTGGCCTTTGCGCTGTGCATCCCGTTTGCCGTGGTGATGCTGCGTAAGCAATGGCTGCCTGTGCTCGCTTCCGGCATGATAAGCGTAATCGTCACCCTAATTGTGCTGGGGCCCGTCATTTCCGCATTCCATGTGATCCCCGTCGATACCGTGGAAGCGCTCTCGATCCCTTTACAACATATTGCCCGCATCATCGTTGATGAAAAGCCGCTGACAGAGGAGCAAATTGAGCTGATCGAAAAGCTTGCGCCTGTAGAGGAGATTAAACAGGCTTATCGGCCCACCATTTCCGATCCGGTAAAGAATTTGATCCGCAGGTATGACAACCAACAGGCGTTCTCGGAATACAAATGGGAATATATTAAGCTATGGGTCAGTCTCGCCATTCAATATCCGGGGGAGATTCTCAAAGCGCAGGCTGATCAAACCTATGGTTATTGGTATCCGGACGTGCAATATTGGAATGTGTGGACCTATATGCTCGATAACGACTTCGGCGCATCCATGACGCCTTTGATCGGCGGCCCCCTTTATGATTGGGTGACAAATGCGGCTACCAGCTACCGTTCCATCCCTATCTATGGGATGCTTTGGAGCATTGGTCTGAATATGCTGGCAGCCTTTGCACTCGGCGCGATCTGCATTGTAAAAAAGCGGGCGCGGCTGCTGATGGCTTTCCTGCCGGTTGTCGCCGTATTCCTGACACTGATGATCTCCACCCCGGTGTATGCGGAATTCCGATATATCTACTGCCTGTTTACCACGCTGCCCTTCCTTGCCAGCATTACCTTCCTTGCCCCATTGCCAAATAAAAACCCGGCGAAAGGCGCGAGGGCAGCGGCGGAAGCGGCTGGTTAAAGCGCAACCATCACCGCTCATAAGCGCAGGCCCGGAAGCCAATCAATTGGCTTCCGGGCCTTGCTTCTTTTACCCCTTATATCATCAAAAAGCGCCCCTGTCGTTACCATTGCGCGGCAGGAGGCGTTTCGCGTTAATCGGCATTTCCCCCAATGCTCCACACACAAACAGATCGTCTTGCTTTAGGCTTTGTGCAAAAGGAACATCACGCCATCCCGTTTGGGGAGGATATTTTCTCCCCCTAAATTGGTCGCCCGCTTTATTTTGCGCCATTCTTTTGCATATAGACGCACCGGCTCCTTCCTGCCAGGGCGAAACGGAAGCCTTTCCAAATCGATCTCATAATGAAAGCTTTGCGCTTTCTCTGAAAAATTGTAGGCCACTGCCAGCAACGCATCCGGCTTTTGATAAACCGTGACGAGCACCTCAGGATGATCCGTACGGATTGGGCACTTGCTGTGCCAATAGCCGAGCATCTGCGCCTGCTGTATGCCGAAGGCATCCCAAATACGGTAGATTCGATCGGCATTATAAACGCCCCAGCCATAGCGGTTATTCATCGCATAAAGCATGCCGACATATGGGTTCCCGCCGCCCTCCAGCATCTGGCTGGTGTTGCCGTAGGGCAGGCCGCTGACCTCCGTGAGGATGTAATCGGCGGGAAGCTTCCGGCAGTCAAAGCCCTCTCCAATCCAGAGGGTATCCAGAAAGGGCAGGATATCGGCATAGATATTCACGCATGCGGCGTCGCCTGCCCTGGCCTCTTCATGATTCCACATATGCATATCGATCAGGCCGCCCACCTGATCCAACACTTTGCGCGCGCGGCGTAGAGTGACGGCATCCAGAGACGTATCATCGATATAGATGCCCTTGATTCCGATCTGATCCACCAGCCATTGCAGGCCTTCAATATAATAGTTCTCAATCCGGGAATCCGGCTGGATGATAAAGGCAATATCATCATCCCCCTTGTGCGGGCCGGAGCGGTAATGCACTTGCCAGGCCGGAATCACATTTTCCCCAAAATAGCGGTGCAGCCACTCCCGGTCATGGAAAGTATCAAGCCCCTGCCCTTTCTGCTGAAGGATGATCTCCTTTCCAAAGGCTTTATAGCAAAACACCTCAGCGGTATGATTGCTCATCTCCCGCGCCGTGTAATAGACCTTGACCCCAATCCCCTTCTGTGCCGCCGCCTGCACAAAGCGCTTCATCCGCTCCGTTTCGATAAAGGGATAGTTGATATAAGGATGCAAATCATTGCCATGGTGGATGTTCATATAATTCAGGCCATGTTGCTCCGCCTTTTTCAAATGCCGATCCTCGTTGCCCTTCATGGCGTTGCTATGATAATAGCGCACGCCAAAATGCTTTTGGTAATCAATTGGCCTGTAGGGCGTGAGAAAGAATTCATAGCGAAAAACCCGGCGCTCTCCCTTTTTTAGTAAGAAACGCCCGGTGCGCGCCTCAAAAACCGCGCCGTTTACCGCCCGGTGCGCTTTCATCGTGCCAAGGCCATGGTTCTCCCAGGTTTCGATGGGGCGCACAATCGGCAGATTATGATAATACACATTGACCAGCGGCGTGCGGTAATCCTCCGCCTTCAGGCGGATCATCACCCCTGCGTTGACCGTACCGATATACATGCTATCGTGCCGCTGATCACCCCATATGGCTGAAACCTCGGCAAACCGGCCGCCGCGTTTGCCCAAGCCGCAATTATAAACCGCCGCCTCCGCATGGAAAGGCACGCACAGGCTAATTTCCGTTTCACAATCCGCTGTTGCGGAAAGCTCTGTGAAATACTCCAAATTGCCCTCACAGCGGGCAATCAGCCTAGTGTGCACACGCAGTGCTTCGCTTTGGCCCTCCGCCGCAAGCACTGCCCAGGCGCCTTGGTTCTCAACGCTGGGCGGCCTATAGGAAATAGTCTGGCCTTTCGCAGAGAAAGTGACCGCCTCGCTTAAAAGAACGCGCTGGACGGTATCCATGAGATTAACGCCTTCGTCAAAATAGCTCTCCATCTGCATGAGCTGCACCCCGGCGCCTAATCGGACAGTGCGACCAAGCAGTTCCAGCGTTTGCCCGTCCGTGCGGATAGGAAGGAAGGGCGGGGTAACCTCGTCATCCTGTGCACGGGTGCTATTGAGCCAGTTAAGCCGAGAGAGTCTCCATAGGTCATCATAGCCATGGTTTGCCACCCGCTGCCGCGTTACCTGGAAGGTAAGGGAAACTTTTGCCTGCTCCACGCCCTCCAAACAAATCGAGACAGAATAGGAGCTCGGCGCAAGCCCAGAAAAATCCACGCCAATATAGAGCGGATTGATCCGGCCCGACTGTGTTTCATAGGGCTTAGCAAAAGGGCGGCCGAATTTATCGATCCCCTGCGTATTGTAAATCGTCACACGCCCATCCAGACCGCGCGGCACAACCGTATAGGGGCCAGAGCATTCGCATAGCAGCAGCTGCACCACATAATATTCATCCCTACACACCTGAAAGTGAAACGAAGTGCCTGGTGTGAGCCCCTTAAGCTCGCTGAAATCATCGAACAGACGAACCGGCGCTCTCCGGTCTTTTTGATAAATTAGCATGATAGAACGTTTCCTTTCCTCCAGCAGCACTGCACTGCGCTGGGCTTTCCTTTTATTGCGCCATTGCCCCAGACAAACTATTTGGCAATTTTGCTTGCCTAAAACCTGAAAGCTTTCTACGGCCGGTTTCTTTCTCCCATATGAGCATTGTAGAGAATTGAACCCAAAAAGGAAATCGATAATGTGGCACAATCCATATAAAAATCGGAAATCCATGCATTCTGAAACATCCAGCGGCCACTCCCAGCCATTTACAGCGAAAAGCTTCTATTTTTCCCTTGGATTCGGAAATACTAGAGAGGATTTGAACGATAAAACGGGAAAGGGCTGACAATATGAAAGCTTTGATTACGGGGGCAAGTTCCGGCATCGGGAGGGATTTTGCCCATGTGCTCGGCTCAATGGGCTGCGAGCTGATCCTCGTCGCACGCCGCGAAAACCGTATGGAAGAGTTAAGAAACGAACTTCCTGTGCCGGTACAGATCATCTGCGCAGATCTCTCCTCGGAGCGGGAATGCTTTGCGCTGTATGAACAAGTGCGGGAGGAACACATTGATATTCTGATCAATAATGCCGGGTTTGGCGTATTCGGTGCATTCCAAGAAACGGATCTGACGGAGGAATTAAAGCTTATTGACACCAATATCCGCGCCGTGCATATCCTGACCAAGCTTTTTTTAAAGGATTTTACGGCACGGGATGCGGGTTATCTCCTCAATGTATCTTCTGCCTCTGCCTTTGCTCCGGGGCCACTGATGGCCGCCTACTACGCTTCAAAGGTGTATGTGCTGCATTTGACGCTCGCCATTTGGAAGGAACTGCGGCGTCAAAACAGCCGCGTTTCCATCAGCGCCCTGTGCCCCGGCCCGGTGAATACGGAATTTGATTTAAAAGCGGACGTTACCTTTACACCTGCAAGCAAGCCGAGCTACCAAATTGCGGAATATGCGCTCAAGCAGATGTTTGCCCGCAGGATGCTGATCGTGCCGGGCCTGCAAATGAAACTGGCCAAATGCTCGGCGCGGTTCCTGCCAACGCGGGCGGTGCTCGCGGTAAGCTACCACTTGCAGCATAGGCGGCAGCCGAAGCGGACAGCGATTTCAAAAAGCCTTCCCCGATCCAACTAAAAAAGGGGCTGTTGCAAAATGCAAGGCATTTTGCAACAGCCC
>UQUZ01000042.1 GCA_900544375.1 uncultured Oscillospiraceae bacterium | reverse complement strand
AGAGCGGCAACGCCATTTTTCACAGGGGTTGATCTTGCGCGCATGGTATAATAGCATCAAACATTTTGTTTGAAGCATTGGAAAAATGGTTGTCGGCGTAAAACGCCTCCTGCCGCAGAGCGGCAACGCCATTGTTTGCAGCAGTTAGCATATGCACGCATGGTATACTGTATGCGGGTAATTTTGGAGAAGTCAAATATCATATAGGGCTAATAGTAGGGAGAAATCATGAACGAGCGATCAATAGCTTATTGCGGACTCATTTGCGATTTTTGCTATCCAAATGGCGGGTGCAGTTGTAAGTCTGATAATCATTGCGGGAAACGATTATCTCCGGATGGTTGTTATCAGTATAATTGCTGTACAGTAAAAGGATTAAAAGGATGCTGGGAGTGTCCGGATTCTCCCTGCGGAAAAGATATGCTCGCAAAGGATAAAATTAAAATGAGAGCGTTTGTAAGCTGCATCAAAGAAGATGGTATCCATAATTTTATTTCATACCTCGAAAGAAACTATAAAAGAGGCGTTGTTTATCATAGGAAAGGCATTTTCGGTGATTACGACTTGGCAACGGAAGAAGAAGTTTTGCAATTACTCAGAGGTGCAAAGTGAGCGGAACCCGGCAGCATCTATCGTGTTGCCCTATTTCGGCCATACTATAATCACCGATGCGCTGTAATTCGATGCTGTCGTTGCTGATTATGTCTTTCTCACATATTTTTAGCTCACAGCCTGCGCTGCATGAAATCCTCTTTGATTTGTGCGGCGCAGGCTTTTCTTTTTTTAATCGCTTTACTCCACTTGGATGGAATGCGATAAAAGTATTTCCAACCGTATTATTTGCTACACACTTGCAACCATCTCAACTTACAAACGCATGTAAAACCCCGCCTCCTTGGCGGGGTTTTTATTCATGGTTCCATAACGGATTGCAGACGAGGAGAGTAATTTCCTAGTTTGATAAAAAACGATAAAAATATCAAAAATAATTCAATTTACGGCTTCTTTCCATTTGTCTTATGCCAAACGATTCCCAAACTACATATATACTTATAGTATCTATGACTAAAATGGGAGAATAGCAATGAGAAAATGCAGCAAGCCGGATGGCAACAAGAATTGGGTGGGAAAGCGGATTGCCGAATTACGCAAAGACCGCGGCATGTCGCAAAACGATCTGGCAATTAAGCTTCAAAATTATGGTGTTGATATTGATAAGAATGCTGTGCAATTGCTGGAGCATGGACACCGGTATGTACGGGATATGGAGTTGTATGTAATCGCAAAGGTGTTTGGCGTTTCGATGGAGGACTTATTTGCGGGCACTCAGTTCGATATTGAATAACCTTAGTCTCCCTTCGGATTCGCTGAATTTCCCCTTTCTTGTCATGCCATACACCAATATTTTGTAATTTTGAGTGGTGTTTCCCAACTGCTTGAGACCTGTTTTTTGATCTCGTCATCGAAGAACGGGTCTCATTCTTTTTTATCGTAGCAACCACGTAAACATGAATGAAAAGCAAAGCCCGCTCCTCGCAGTGGAGAGAGCGGGCTAATTTTGCTTTTATGTCCATTCATTGTCATACAGCCGCTGGTTACAATACATTTGATAATTCGGGACACCCTCCGGATAAGATGTAACAAATTTGAGAGAGTATAAATCGCAGGTGGTTTCTGCGTTCGTGCAGGGATCGGTCAAAATGAAAAAGCTTGATCCGACACTCTTCAAGACTCCTGTCACTGTACAGATATTGTTTGTCCCGACGAGACATTTGCAAACAACGAAGCGACCGACGACTTTGCTCAAATTTTCCTGAAGGCTACACGTATCGACTTGTGCCGATAAAATAGCGTCAGATAAAGCGAATTTGGGCATAATCACTTGCGCCACTCCTGAAGTAGATTTATCTGAAACATTAGGCATAAAATCAAAAGCTCCTTATCTTTAAAATGTGACCATGAATTGATCATCTATTGCATTGTATGCCGGCATGATTATTTGAGTGCAAATGAATCCGTGCAGCAATTGCTATTCCACAGCCTAAGAAAGGCATCATTTGATTGACAGTAAGGCGCAACCTTGTGCCGGATGTGGCTCTTTCGTTTTCGACCCAAAGCGTCGGACGCTGCTTACCGTTCCTCATAAATCTGCTGATCCCCATTAATGGCTTGCTCCAAATAGGCGTTGATCCACTGCGCCGCAGCCTGTTCATCGCGGGCGCAAAGGCGGCGATACAGCGTTTCCGTGTTGTGATGCAGAGCTTCAATGCCATAAAGCCGGCAAAAGCGCACCCAAAGCGTAATGACCGGCGCTTTAAATGAATAGTAGATGAGTGGGAGAATGCTGTTTCCGCCGGAAAGTGCCAGCTCATGCTGGAAGGTGAATGCAATTTCCGCAGCCTGTGTAGCGTTTGCCGCATCTTTTAACCGTGCCACAATTTCCCCCAGCTGCGAAAGCGCCTCATCGGATGCATAGCGGATCGCGCGCTCCGCTGCTAGATGCTCCAGTGCCCGGCGCACCTCCAGGATGGAGCGGATTTCATCCTTGCCCAGCACGCCGCCCTGATATTCCATGATTGCAATCAGCGTGCCGAGGTTGCCTTTGCGGCGGTAGTCGGCCACGCAGGTGCCCTGGCGTGGGCGCACCTCCAGAAAGCCCTGCTTGGCGAGCTCCGCTAGGCCGCCGTTCACTACCGCGCGGCTGACCTGCATTTGCCGTGCGAGTTCCCGTTCGGGTGGCAATTGCGCGCCCATGGGCAGCTCACCGGAGAGAATCATGCCCTGTAACTGCTGCACGAATAAATCTTTCAGGCTGGGGGCGGACAGCTTAGAAAATTCCATATAAATGACGCATCCTTTCCTGCGCATTGGCCGGTGTGGCCTTGTTGGAAAGGGCTCTGTTTTTGCATCAAACGCCCTTTCTTCTGGATGTGGCTATACCAAATACCACTAGAATATTTTATCATATATGATTCCCTTCTGCAAGCAAATTTATCAAAATAACGAGAATAAAAGGTTGTTTTGGCTCTTGACGATGCTATTTGAGAGTGTTAAGCTATTAACGAAGGCTGGTATAACCACAATACCTAAAAAGGAGTGAGAACGGTGGACGAGGTAAAAATCTTACAGATCAAGCAGAGCGTATTTGCCAACAATGATCAACAGGCGGAGCTTTTGCGCAGGGAGCTTAAGGAGAAGGGCGTTTTTTTGCTCAATTTGATGTCATCCCCCGGTTCTGGAAAAACGACCACGCTCATGCGCACCATTGAGGCGTTGAAAGCTGAGCTGACAATCGGCGTGATGGAAGCGGATATTGATTCGGACGTGGATGCCCGCGCGATCGCCTCGGCAGGCGTGAAGGCGATCCAACTGCACACGGGCGGCATGTGCCACCTGGATGCGGACATGACGCGCCAGGGGCTGGACGGATTGGAAACGGGCGGCGTGGAGCTTGCAATCCTGGAAAACGTGGGCAACCTGGTTTGCCCGGCGGAATTCGATACCGGCGCAGTGAAAAATGCGATGATCCTTTCTGTGCCGGAAGGGGATGATAAGCCGTTGAAATATCCGCTCATGTTTTCTATTTGTGATGTGGTGCTCATCAACAAGATCGATGTGCTGCCCTATTTTGATTTTGACCTTGACAAATGCCGGGAATACATCCGCCTGCGCAACCCAAAGGCGCAGGTAATTCCGATCTGTGCAAAAACAGGCGAGGGGATCGACCAATGGGCGGCTTGGCTGCGCAATGAAGTGATGGCCTGGCGCGTGTGAGAAAGGAGAAGAAAATGGCTGAAAACAATCCGCAAAAAACCGAAGTACCCCGCGAGTTGATTTTGAAGCTCGGGCAGAAGATCACCGACCGTATCGGCCATAAGGTGACGGCGGACGACCCGGAATACTGGGGCCTCGCCTGCGTGGTGACGGATGAAATGGCCGAGGTAGCCCTCAAAATGAAGGTGCGCAAGCCGATGACGCTGGCGCAGCTCGTGAAGGCGACCGGCAAGGATGCAGAATCGTTGGAAAAACTGCTGTATGAGATGAGCGTGATCGGCATCCTCGAATACAACTGGGAAAACCCCGCGCACGAAAAGCAATATGTGCTGCCGATGTTTGTGCCGGGCAGCGCGGAGTTTACCAATATGAACCGCCAGCAGCTTCAAAAGCACCCGGAATTGGCGCGCTTTTTTGAGCGGATGTCCCGCTTGCCGCTGGAGAAGGTGACGCCCATGGTGCCGCCGGGCGGCGCGGGGATCGGCATGCACGTCATCCCCGTGGAAAAGGCGATTGAAATGGAGAATCAGTCTGTGAATGTAGAGCATATCTCCCACTGGCTGAAAAAATATGACGGCAAATATGCCGCCAGTCCCTGCTCATGCCGGATGTCCCGCTGTGTGTTAGGCGAGGGCTGCGCGGATGATCCGGAGGATTGGTGTATCGGCGTAGGCGACATGGCCGATTATCTGGTGGAAACCCACAAGGGCCATTATGTCGATTATGATGAAGTGATGCAGATCCTCAAACGTGCGGAGGATAACGGCTTTGTCCACCAGATTACGAATATTGACGGCGAGAATAAGATCTTTGCGATCTGCAACTGCAACGTGAATGTCTGCTATGCCCTGCGCACCTCGCAGCTGTTTAACACGCCGAACCTTTCCCGTTCGGCCTATGTGGCGCGCGTTAATCCGGAGGATTGCGTCGCCTGCGGCCGCTGTGTGGAATACTGCCCCGCCGGGGCGGTGAAGCTCGGCCAGAAGCTCTGCACGAAGGAGGGCCCTGTGATCTACCCGCAGCAGGAACTGCCGGATGCGGTAAAGTGGGGGCCGGAAAAGTGGGATGAGGATTACCGGGATAACAACCGCATCAACTGCTACGACGCCGGTACTGCGCCTTGCAAAACTGCCTGCCCTGCGCATATCGCTGTGCAGGGGTATTTAAAAATGGCTGCACAGGGGCGCTATCGTGACGCCCTTGCCCTGATTAAAAAGGAAAACCCATTCCCCGCCGTGTGCGGCCGCGTATGTAACCGCCGCTGTGAGGATGCCTGCACCCGCGGCACGATCGATCAGGCGGTTGCCATTGACGAGGTGAAAAAATTCATCGCCCAACAGGATTTGAATGCGGAGAACCGCTATATTCCTCCTATCGTTCAGCCCTCTAACCGTGGCCTGTTCACGGAAAAAATTGCGATTATCGGCGCGGGTCCGGCAGGATTGAGCTGCGCGTATTATCTGGCGGAAAAAGGCTACCAGCCCACCGTGTTTGAAAAGAATAAGCGCCCTGGCGGCATGCTGGTTTACGGCATCCCCTCCTATAAGCTGGAGAAGAATGTGGTGGATGCAGAAATTGAAGTTTTGCGCGAGATGGGCGTAGAAATCCGGTGCGGCGTTGAGGTTGGCAAGGATCTCACGATCGACGAGCTGCGCCGGCAGGGCTACAAGGCCTTCTACATAGCGATTGGCTGCCAAGGCGGCCGGATGGCCGGGATTCCGGGCGAAGAGGCCGACGGCGTGATGACCGCCGTAGATTTTCTGCGCAAGGTAGGCGAACAGGAGGCTTACCCCGTGCAGGGCAGGGCAGTCGTGATCGGCGGCGGCAATGTGGCTATCGACGTGGCGCGCACTGCTGGGCGCTGCGGGGCGGAGAGCGTATCCATGTATTGCCTGGAGCCACGCGATGCCATGCCCGCCTCTCAGGAAGAAATTTTTGAGGCAGAGGATGAGGGCGTTCAGATTCACTGTGGCTGGGGGCCGAAGGAAATCTGCACAGAGGACGGCAAGGTCACGGGTATCGTGCTGAAAAAATGCGTTTCCGTGTTTGACGCTGAGGGCAGTTTCTGCCCGGTTTATGACGAGGCGGATACCGTAACCGTGCCCTGTGAGCATGTGTTCCTCAGCATCGGCCAGAGTATCCTCTGGGGTGATTTGCTACAGGGCTCTAAGGTAGAGCTGGGCCGCGGCCAGGGCGCTGTGGCCGACCCGGTTACCTATCAAACGGCAGAGCCGGATCTCTTTGTGGGCGGAGATGTTTACACTGGCCCCAAATTCGCCATTGACGCGATTGCCGCCGGTAAGGAGGGCGCAATTTCGATCCATCGATTTGTGCAGCCGAACAGCAGCCTGACCATTGGCCGCAATCGCCGCCAGTTTATCGAGCTGGATAAAGGTAACTTGCAGGTAGAAACCTATGATAATTCCGCCCGCCAGATCGCCGGTATGGAGGAAAGCATCGACTACCGCAAATCTTTCCGCGATGCGCACAAAACGTTTACTGAGGAGCAGGTGAAGCTTGAAACCGCTCGCTGCCTTGGCTGCGGCGCATCCGTGGTGGATCCGAACAAGTGCATCGGCTGCGGCGTGTGCACCACAAAGTGCGAATTTGATGCGATTCACCTTTACCGCGAGCATCCGGAGTGCAGCAAGATGATGAAGGCGGAGGATAAGATGAAGGGCATCCTGCCTTATATGCTCAAGCGTGAATTTAAAATCCGATTTACGAAGAAGGAACAATAATCCTATGCATGAGCTTGGTATTGTGTTTCATATCATCAGCAGCCTGGAGCAGGTTGGAGCGCAGAATCATCTGCGCTCCATTTCCACGGTTACGCTGGAAATCGGGGAGGTTTCTTCCGTCATTAATTCTTATTTGGAGGATTGCTGGCGGTGGGCGGCAGACCGTTCTGAGCTGCTGCGCGGCGCTGCCCTGCGGATCGAAACGATTCCCGCGGTGACCCTCTGCGAGGGCTGCGGCAAAACATACGGCACCGTGGAGCATGGTAAAACCTGCCCATACTGTGCCGGTATCAACACGCATCTGCTCACTGGCAACGAAGTCAATATCAAGGAGATTGAAGCGTGCTGACGAGGGATTTTGCATGGCTTTTACATCTATCGAAATGGATGAAATTGGGAATAGGGAGGAAGCAATCGTGTTATTTCAAATTTATGGCGAAAACGCCGGCTATCAGCTGCTTGGCTGGCTGATGGTCTTTGTGGGGCTGATCGTGCTCAACGAGCTGTCCCGCCGGACGAAGAAGGGCGGCATCTTCTTCTTCCTAATCGTGCCCGCCGCACTGACGGTGTATTTCATCTCGATCTATGTAGGCGCGGCGATGGGAGCCGAGTGGGCGCTGAATAACCAGACTTACGTCCACATGAATAGCTGGTTCCATTATGCAAAGCTTTACGCGGCCACAGCAGGATGCATCGGCTTTATGATGCTCAAATATAAATGGAGCATCGGCAAAAAAGAATGGTTCAAGGTGTTCCCTTTTGCAATCGTTGCGATCAACATCCTGATCGCCGTGGCGAGCGATTTTGAATCCGGTATCCGCGGTGCGATGGCGGCGGCGGAGACCGGCACCCGCTGGTGGCTCTCTTCCGAGAATGTGTGGCTTTACGGCGGCTGGTGGAACTGGGTCAATGGGCTCGCCGGTATCCTCAACATCCTCTGCATGACAGGCTGGTGGGGTATTTACTCCTCCAAAAAGCACACCGATATGCTTTGGCCGGATATGACCTGGTGCTATATCCTTGCTTATGATCTTTGGAATTTTGAATACACCTACAACAATCTGCCCACCCACGCATGGTATTGCGGCCTTGCGCTGCTGCTTGCTCCTACCTTTGCCAATGCCTTCTGGAACAAGGGCGGGTGGATTCAGAACCGTGCGAACACCCTGGCATTATGGTGCATGTTTGCGCAGGTGTTCCCGCTGTTTCAGGATACAGGTGTGTTCGCGGTGTTGCCCGTGCTGTATACGGACGGCGTGATGAACCCGGCAGTGCGCCCCGGTGCAGCGGACCCAACCATGCAGGGTGTGATTGCCATTTTGGCGCTGGCGGCCAATGTCTGCGTATTAGCGGCGATTATCCGGCGCTCTGTCAAACAGAAGAAGAACCCCTACCGCAACGAGATTTTTACCGATCAGCGCGATTTCCAGCTTGCCATGGAGCGGGCGGAGGCGCAATGAGGCTGCCTGCCCTTTCAATGGATCAAAATGAAGCGGCATGCTTTTGGCATACCACCGCTGTCAATATGGGCGTGATGAAAGATGAATCAGCGCGAAGTGATTGCGTTTTTTAACCGCTGCGCGCCGGAGTGGGATGCAGCTAACATCCGGGACGATGGAAAAATAGGCTTCATTCTGGATGCGGCAGGGATTCGGCCCGGTTGCTCGGTGCTGGATGTGGCCTGTGGCACAGGCGTGCTCTTCCCGGACTATTTGGCCCGCGGTGTTTCCCGGGTGACAGGCGTGGATATCTCGCCTGAGATGGCCCGCATTGCGACAGCCAAGCTGCATGACCCCTGCGTGGAGGTGCTCTGCGGCGATGTGGAAACGGTGGAACTGCCTGGCAGGTATGACTGCTGTGTGGTTTACAACGCTTTTCCGCATTTTGAGAACCCGGCCCGGCTGGTAGCGCGCCTAACGGAGCTTTTGGCCCCTGGCGGCCGCTTGACGGTTGCGCACAGCATGGGGCTGGAATCGCTTCACCGGCACCATGCGGGCGCGGCGCGCCATGTCAGCCGTCCAATGCTGCTGCCACAACAGCTTGCCGCCCTGATGGCGCCGGCGCTGACGGTGGATGTGGCTGTATCGGATAGGGAGAAATATGTGGTGTCGGGCTATTTGGCGGAAAGATCGCCTCACGGCGGGGATTGACCGCAGCAGGCTTCCACACGGCATCCGTATCAATACAGGAAAAAACGAGCGGTGTGAAACCAACTGTTTCACACCGCTTTTTTATTTCTGCTTCAGGTGCTTGGTTATTTATAGGCATACGCGCGGACATAATCCACCGTCATCTGGGCGGGAAGGTTGCCCTCTTTGTTATTTGCCATGTTGCCTGCCCAACTGTCGCCTGCAACGCCGCCGCTGCCGCCGACCTCACAGGAGATAATCATAAACTCCGGCACCATTGGTGTGCCCTGGAAGCTGGTGCGCGCCGCGACGCGGCCGTTTACGTAAAAGATATATTCCTCTTCATTCCACTCGAGGCCGTAGGTGTTAAATTCATCATATGGGCGGTTTGCAAGCGTGCTGCCCTGGCCCTCGCTTTTGAGGTCGCTGCCGTAGCCATCCACGTGCACGGCATGGGAAACGCTGTTGCGCACCTTCCAATCCTGATAATTGGCGGATTCGTAAATATCGATCTCCGCACCGTTGCGGCCGCCGTCCGTCACATCTGCCATGGAGTCGCACAACATCCAGAAGGCGGACCACATGCCCTCTGCCTTCGGCAGGATGCAGCGAATTTCGAAATAGCCGTGCGTCTGCTCAAACAGGCCTTTTGTGTTCAGCATACCGGTGTAGTAGCCGGGGCCGTATTTACCGTTTTCTTTATATTCTGTTGTGATTTTCAGAGTGCCGTCGCTCACTGTGATCTGCTCGGGGTCCCAGAAGCCGCCCTGGCGGATATAGTCATGGTCGTTGTTCCAATATTTTTTTGTGGTCCATTTGGTAGAATCGAGCTGTTCGCCGTCAAAAGTATCCTCAAACGTCAGCTCAAATTTGTCAAGATCAATTTTTGGGCCCCATGCAACGCCAACGCCATAGCAGATGGCAATGAAATTCCACACGCCCATAAACAGCGCGAGGAAAAGGGAAAATAGACGTTTCAACATTTTTATTACTCCTTTTCTGCATCCGATTTGTTCCTATTGTATAAAATCGCTGGTAAAAAGTAAAGAGAATAATTTGAAATCCATTGGATAAAATGAAAAACGAGCCTTTCATTAGGCTTACGCGGGGCAGGATGGACAGGGAAAGGGTGGTAAAAAATTAAAAAAATGCTTGACAACCCCCCGATGATATACTATAATGTCTCTTGCCGATGCGGAATTGTGTAAGGGTAGCACGACAGACTCTGACTCTGTTTGTCTGGGTTCAAATCCTAGTTCCGCAGCCAAAGTTCATAAAGAGAAGTGGACAAACTGTTGTAACACAAGGGTTTGTCCACTTTTCTTTTTTATTTCAAGAATATGATAGAAAGTAGTCAAACCTTGTAGTAGGATCATTCCGGCGGGGCACTTTAATATGCAGGGCTTATAGCAAGCACAGGCGAATTACTGCGTAAGGAGCCAGAGCAGTAAGTAGAAATTTATTTAGAGGGAAATCGCCCGGAGCAGCTCATCCGAAAGGAGGCTGCTCCGAGCTTATTTGTTTATTAATGGTAAATAAGGACAAATTGCACTTATAGATAAAATAATATAATATTATAAATTATAGTTTACATATTATATATAAAGTGTTAGCATAAAAATGGGGGGAGTGATACCAATGTTTTAATTAAGATGTACATAGAAAAATATTAAGGAGGAGAAAAAATTATGAAACTGAAAAAATGCTTATGCTTGTTTTTAGGCTTGTTAGTTGTGTCCGCATTAATCGTACCAGTTTCCGCAGGTTCCCTGGATGCGTATTTTTCCTCTGGCGGTGAAAAGGACTATCGATTTGTAAGCGGAAATGAAAATTAGTATAAGCGTGCGTGGGCGAAGATGGGGGACTGTAAGAGGGTCTATTATTTACGTGCTTATTTAGGCAATGAATTGGAAGATACAGGAAGAGTTTGGTGCCCTAACCCTCCACCGATTGAAAGCCTTCTATACACCAACTGGCATTTTACAGGAACTGGCCTTTCGGGTAATTTGGGTGCTTCCCTGCTGCGTGCTTATGCTTTTTATGGTGTTTAAAGTTGGCGTTATCTAATCAGTAATAAAGTCGCATACGGGGATCATAATGAAGCAAATTTCCGTGTGCGACTTTCTAAATTTAGTACAGGGTATATGTGCATGAGGAGATGATAGGATGAGAATGTTGAAAAAAAGGGTTCACATCATTTCCCTTTTTTTGATCCTGTCTTTTTTGTTTCTGCCTGCCGCCTCTATCTTGATGATCCACCACATCACGGTGAGTTCGTCAATCGTCAGCATGGACGCCGGCTTTTTTGGCGCAAGCTCCAGCGCATTTGCCATCCGGGAAGAATCCATCACCATGCGCGAAGCCGCGGCGGTTGCCGCAGCCTGCGGCAAAAATATTGCCGTATATCAGGATTACAAGGGCCCGGAGCAGGTGCGCGCCATCTATTTCAGCGGAACCTATGCGAATCTCCCCATGATGGAGGGCCGCTTTTTTCAGGAATCGGATTTTACGGCTGGCAACCGCTGCGCGGTGATCGGCAAAAACCGGCGGAGCGAGCTCGTCCAGCGCGGAGGAAAGGCCTATATCGAGCTGCAAGGCGTTCCCTTTGAGTTGTTGGGTGTCATGGGCCCGGAGGAGGAGACGGCGTTTGACTCCACTGTGCTGATCAACGGGCTGGCAGAACCGGAGTTGTTCCGGGATATCCTTTACCGGCTGGATTTTTTCCGGATTGACGGAGAGCAGCGGGCGGATGCCTTTGCCGCCAAAATGCAGGCCGATTATGGGGCGGAGGCAGAGGAGATCGCGCAGTCCGCTGCCACTCTGTCGCGTTTGATCCCCAATGTGGTCTATGGCAGGTGGTTTTTGGTGATTCTCCTGTGCGATTTGCTCTGTGTTGCCCTGCTCTCTTTGGAGTGGAAAAACCGCAAGCAGAAGGAGGTTTGCATCAAGCGGCTGCTGGGCTGCCCCACGCGGCGTGTCGGCTGGGAAATCTGCCTGGAATATGGTGCGATGGTGGTGGCAGCCGGGGCGGCGGGCGCATTGCTTTGTGCGGCTCTATTCCCGCAGTATCTCCGCTTTTTGGGGCTCGGCTTTGCGTGCTATCTGCCGTGTGCGCTGGTATTCAGCCTGATTATGGTGTGCTCCCTGCTGGAAAAGCCCATCACGGAGGCGATGAAATGAAACGTTTTGTTTGGAACGCCGCCCAGTCCGGCCGGATTCTCAGACGGCACCGGATGCTGGCCCTATTTCTGATCCTCCAATGCGCGCTCTGCCTCGGCATGGCCGGAACAGTGGCGAATCAGGCGGTGCAGAGCGGCCGGAAGATCGAGGATTTTCAGACGCGGATCGGGGGAAAGCGATATTATACCGTATCGGAAAGCATGAGCGAAACGGATTTTTACCGCTTCCTGCATGAAGAAAATTTGTATTACCCAGAGCTTGTGCATTTCGTGCAGGAGATGATGGCGGAAAAACAGTTTTCTTATATTGTGGCCATGGGTCAGCCGATTACTATTATAGACTACTCTATGCCGAGAGAACTGATTTATGGATATGAGGAGGGGCAGGTGGACAATTTTGTTCAAAAGGATGAAAAGGGTCGCCTGTATACAACGGTCAACAGCTATCAGGTGTCGGAGCCTTTTTTCTCCGAATTTCAGCTCCGGGCGCAGGAGGGCAGGCTGCTGGAGGGAGCGGATTTTGCCGATGTGAAGGCGGAAACGCTGCCCGTCGTCGCGGGCAGCGGCTACCGGGCGGATTTTTCGCTGGGAGATACTTTGAAATGTAATTATCTGGGCCGTGAGTTCACACTTCAAATTGTGGGCTTTTTGGAAAAAGATGCATCCTTCTCCCGAGGAGGGATGCCGGAGTATTGCGACCGGTATCTGCTCCTCCCCCAGTTGAATCCTCAGCAGAACAAGCCGACAGAATTCAATAAATGGCGCCTTTCCCAACAAGCCTCCGGTTTTATCGTAACGGATCAATCTTTTGAAGCGGTTCAGGCGATCGTTTCGGCGCATCTGCAAGCGGCGGGGCTTCCGGATTTTATCCATTTGAATGATCCCACAGCCACGAGCTCGGAGCTTGCCGACCTTTCTGCGATGACGCAGGAGGTTTCCGATCAGTTCAACGCATTGCTGATGATCCTGACGGTTTTTGTAATTCTGTGCATTTCCATCACGGTCAATGGATTTATCCGCGAGAAGCATTATGAATATGGTGTTTTCCTGCTCAACGGCGCACGATGGAGCGATCTTGTGTGGGATGTTGCGGCGGTTGTAGGAGCCGTCGTGCTGGGTGGCGATATATTGGCAACTTTGTGCCTCTGGCTTTCGCATCAATCCTGGCAGGCGATTTTGTATATGCAGGGCCTTGCGCTTCTGATTGGGGCGGCGGCCTGTGTTGTGCCGCTTTCCCACGTCCACCGGATGGATATCAGCGATTTGATTGGAGGGAAGGAATAATGCAGATGCTTGCTTTAAAGGAAATCCACATGACGTATGGCAAGGGGGATGGGGTCGTTCATGCGCTGCGCGGCGTAGATATGGAGGTGGAGCGGGGAGAGCTTCTGGCTGTCACCGGAAAGAGCGGCTGTGGAAAATCGACGCTTTTGAATATTCTGGGCGGTGTGTGCAAGCCGACAGGTGGTTCCTATTTTTTCGAGGGGAAAGAGGTCTCCCAATTTTCTGCCCGTCAGCTCGCGGACTTCCGGACTCAAAAGATCGGCTTCGTGGTGCAGCACTTTGCGCTGATTCAGGATATGACAGTTTTTCAGAATATCGCGCTTCCGCTGCGCTACCGCGGCTATTCCAGAAAAAAGATCGAAGAGCGCGTCTATGAGCTGCTGGATCAGTTTGAATTGGGCGAAAAGGAAAACACCATCCCGCCCGAGCTCTCCGGCGGGCAGTGTCAGCGCACAGCGATTGCCCGCGCGATTGCCGGGCATCCGGAGCTGCTACTCGCGGACGAACCCACCGGCGCGCTCGACGAGGAAACAGGCGGAAAAATCCTGCGTATTTTTCAGGAGCTGAATCAGAAGGGGATGACAGTCCTCATTGTAACGCATGATGAAGAGATCGCAGCAGGCTGCCACAGAAGAATCCGTATGCGGGATGGCTTGATGGAGTGAAGCGCCTGGAGAGAGATACCATACAAAGTATACGATGATGAAACTGTTATTTCACTATTGTAAAACAAATGAAAAATGTTTATAATATGAAAGGAAAAAAGTAAGATGCCTGATTGATTCTCTTCCTAATCATTCGTTAGGCTGCTTGAAAGGGCCAAGCTGTTTGGTAAGCGCATTAGAACAGGCATGTTTCACCGTTCAGACAGGCCGTCTCCAAGAAAGACGGCCTTTTGTTTTATTTCCGTGATTTGACTGATCTTCATGCCCAAAGTGGGAAAAGCTAAATAAAAAGAAAAGAAGATCGGCGTTTGAAAGGATCGTGGTTTTGTGTTTCAAAGAAGCGCGGGTGTTTTGATGAATCTTTCCTCCCTGCCGTCGCCGTTCGGCATCGGGGATTTTGGGCATGGAGGCTATCAGTTTGTCGATCTGCTGTGTGAAATGCGGATGAGATGGTGGCAGATCCTGCCGCTGTGCCCGATTGGAAAGGGGAATTCCCCCTATTCGAGCGTCAGCGCGTTTGCACTCAACCTCCTTTATCTTGATCCTTATGGGCTATTGAAAGATGGATATTTATCGCAGGCGGAGGTGGACGCGGCAGTTTACAGCGGCTCTCCTCATCAGGCTGATTACAAATGGGCCGCCTGTGTAAAAGCGGCGTTGATGCGCAAAGCTTATGAGAAAGCAGACGTTAGGTGCGCGGAGCTGAAGGCATTCCGGGAGGAGCAGGCCTTTTGGTTGATAGACTATGCGCGCTTTATGGCGGCTCGGGATGCCAACGGCGGGAAGCCATGGCGCGCATGGACGAAAAACGGGGCGCAGGAGGCCATCGACTATTATATTTTTGAGCAATTCATTTTGTTCCAGCAATGGAATCGGCTCAAGGCTTATGCCAACGCGCATGGGATTTCTATCTTAGGCGATATGCCGATCTATGTTTCTGATGAAAGCGCCGATTTCTGGGCGAACCGCACTCTGTTTGAAACCACGCCCGAGGGTGAGCCGAAGCGCATTGCGGGCGTGCCGCCGGATTACTTTTCCGAGGATGGTCAGCTTTGGGGTAATCCTCTCTATGATTGGGTCAGAATGAAACAGGATGGCTATCGCTGGTGGCTTCAGCGCATCGGAAATAGCTTAAAGATTTATGACGCGGTACGCATCGATCACTTTCGAGGTTTTTATCGCTATTGGGCCGTGCCGGCGGATGCGAAAACAGCGAGGGTTGGCACCTGGGAGCCAGGGCCGGGGATGGAGCTGTTTCATGCGGTCAATGCGGCATTTTCAAATCCGCAGATCGTGGCGGAGGATCTCGGCTGTGAGGAGGAGGGGTTGGTGCAATTTCTTCTGGAGGCCGGTTATCCCGGCATGAAGGTGATGCAGTTTGCCTACTATGGGTGGGACAGCATCCATTTGCCCTATAAATACACGGAAAATTACGTTGCCTATACCGGCACGCACGATAATGATACGATGCTTGGCTGGCTCTGGTCGGCTAAGCCGGAGGAGCGCAGCCAACTGCTTGCTTATTGTCGCTTTACGGGCGATTGGGGCTCCGGTGGGCCGCAGAGCCCCGTGCTGCGCGCGATTTTTGAAACGCTTTGGCAAACGCCCGCACGCATGACGATTCTGCCGGTGCAGGATCTCTGCGGCTATGGAACAGATACGCGCATGAATTTGCCCGGCGAAGCGGAGGGAAACTGGTGCTTCCGCATGACGGAGGAAGCGCTCCGGCAGATTGATACCGCGTATTTCCGGCAGCTTAATGAGCGATATGGCCGTGCGTAGAGAGCGAAATTTCAGAATGATAAGTGAAAATAGGTGAAAGCGGGGCAAGGCAATTTTTTTGTCACGCCCCGCTTGATTGAATGACTAATCTGTAGGTTTTGTCCAATTTGCAAACAGAACGTATTGATTTTTCATTCACTCCATGCTAAACTATTTTCGAATCATTCCAAGCATCCGTGAGCAAGGGGAAACAACGCCGTTAAGGAGATACAACCACACGCTGACTGCGTTCTCAGCCCAACCGGCGCCAGCAGGCCTTTATCCTGCGGTTGTTTCCCCGTGTCCACTCATGCAAGAGAGAGTTGGAGGCGATTTCATTGTCTGAGAAGAAAACGGTATTTTTAACTGGTGCATCCGGCAATATGGGGTTTGCCGGGTTCCAAGAGCTTTATCAGAGAAAAGATCAATTCAATCTGGTGCTGCTCAACCGCGGTAGCGACAAAAACAGGGAAAAATTCAAATTCTATGCCAACGATCCGAGCGTGAAGCTCGTCTGGGGCGATCTCACAAACTATGAGGATGTGCTCGCGTGCGTAACCGGTGCAGATTATATCCTTCATGTGGGCGGGATGGTCTCCCCCGCGGCGGATTACTTCCCAAAGCGCACGATGAAAACCAATATCGGCGCGATTGAGAATATCATTCGTGCGATCAAGGCACAGCCCGATCCGGATGCGGTCAAGCTCGTCTATATCGGCACCGTCGCCCAAACGGGTGACCGCAATCCGCCCATCCACTGGGGCCGCACGGGCGATCCGATCAAGATTAGTGTTTACGATCACTATGCAATCAGCAAAACGATCGCCGAGGCAAAGGTGGCTGAATCTGGCCTGAAGCACTGGGTTTCCCTGCGGCAGACGGGCATCCTCTATCCGGGGATTCTCAAAAATTTTGATCCGATCATGTATCATGTGCCGATCAACGGTGTGCTGGAATGGGCGACAATTGAGGATTCCGGCCTACTGCTTGCAAATGTATGTGGCGATGATGTGCCGGAAAGCTTTTGGAGAAGGTTTTACAACATCGGTAGCGGTGCGGAATACCGCATCACAAATTATGAGTTCGAAGTTTATCTCCTGCGGGCAATCGGCCTGGATTCTCCCAAAAAGATTTTTGAGCCAAATTGGTTTACACTGCGTAATTTCCACGGCCATTGGTTTACAGATTCCGATACGCTTGATGATTACCTGCACTTCCGTCACAATGTGCCCATCAAGGAATATTTTGCGCAGCTTTCTCAGCATGTGCCGGGCTACTATAAGCTGGCGAAGGTGATTCCGAGCGGACTGATTAAAAAGGCCGGCATGATCAAGATGGCTTATAAGGAAAAGTATGGAACGCAGACGTGGATTAAAAATAACATCACGCCCCGTGTGACCGCTTATTATGGCAGCCATGAGAACTGGAAAAAGATCGGCTCATGGAAGGAATTCAAGGTGGAAACGCCGAGTATGGAGCCCTCCTTTTTGGATCATGGATATGATGAGACAAAGCCGGAGGCAAGCCTCGACCTAGAGGATATGATTCGGGCGGCGGAGTTCCGCGGCGGGGAATGCTTGTCGAATACAATGGTCAAGGGCGATCTCTTCACACCGCTGAAATGGCGCTGTGCGTTGGGGCATGAGTTTGAGATGTCCCCCAATCTGGCATTGAAGGGTGGGCATTGGTGTCCGGACTGCCTGCCGTCTCCATGGAATTACGATGCGATAGCAAGGGTCAATCCGTTTTTTGCACAGGTATGGTACCCACTGCATGACCCCAACGAAAATAACTACTATGACGATAGCATTTTTGACGGTATGGAAGATTGACCGCCGGAGGTGCACCGGGAGTAAGAAAAGAAACATGGGCTGTTGCAAAATGCTTTGCAACAGCCCATGTTTCTTTTTTTTAGCGCGGATTTAAAATCCTCTGGAGCCGCCGCCCCCGCCGAAGCTGCCACCCCCGCCGGAAAAACCGCCGCCTCCGCCAAATCCGCCCCCGCCGATTCCGCCGGAAAAACCGCCGCCGAAGGTGTCGTTTCCGCCGCCTCCGCGTGGCCCTCGCGGCCCGCCGAAGAACCAGAAGAACGGAAATCCTCGCCCGTGGGAAACGAGCCGCAGGATCAGCAGAAGGATCACAAGTGCAATCGGTGAAATCAAGGTTAACACAGTGGGAATATCCTGTCTGTTTCCAGTATTTTGGTTGTTGGAAGCCTCGTAACCAGAAAGCTCTGGGGCTTCAATCCCGTATTCCTGATAAATTTGGGACGCGACCGCCTTATAACCCTCCAACATGCCTGTGGAATAGTCGTTTTGCCGCAGGGAGGGCGTCATGTATTCATCCATGATGCGCCCTGTTTTGCCATCCGGCAGGGCTCCTTCGAGCCCAAGCCCCACTTCCACGCGAAGCTTTCGTTCCTCCACGGCGATCAAGATGAGCACGCCATTGTCTTCCTCTGCCTGGCCAATGCC
Organism: uncultured Oscillospiraceae bacterium; assembly: GCA_900544375.1. GTDB lineage: Bacteria > Bacillota > Clostridia > Oscillospirales > Acutalibacteraceae > Fimivicinus. Next base: position 5,532 of record UQUZ01000042.1, on the reverse strand, counting down.
CCAGCTGTTTGCCAGGTCAATGGCATAATCCTCCACGCTTTGCCCGCCAAGGGAGGGCACCGTTACGGCAACGGCCTGCGCCCCCGTCTGCTGTTGCAGCGCCCTGCCGAGTTCCACGATCTCTTGCTCTGTCTGCGCTGAGAGCACATCCGCAAAATCATTCACAAAAAACTGCGCGGTGGGTTGATAAGCAACCTCCGCCGCAGCCGCCAGGCAGAGCGTCACAGCCAAAACAATCGCGGCGGTGCAGGCTAGGACTCTTTTCAAAATCCGCTGAACGTTGTTCACCCCGTACCTCCTTTATACATCGCCCACATAGCCCCACAATCAATCGAAATTGACGGACGGAACCTCCTGCGCGCCTTCGTTTGCCTGGAAATAATCAAATGCTTCGAAATTGAAAATTCCTGCAATCAAAGAGGTGGGGAAACGTTGAATCTTTGTATTATAGGTTTTTACCGCATCATTATAGGCGCGCCGCGCTTGGGTAATGCGGTTTTCCGTCCCTGAAAGCTCGTCTTGAAGCTGGATGAAGTTTGTATTTGCCTTCAGGTCCGGATAGTTTTCTGCGATTGCCAGCAGGCGATTCAGCGCAGAGGTCATCTGCTCGTTCGCAGCGAGCTGGTCGCCCGTGTTGTTTGCGCCTACGAGCGCTGCGCGTGCATCGCTGACTTCTTTCATGATGGATTCCTCATGCGACGCATAGCCCTTGACGGTGTTGACCAAATTGGGGATCAGGTCGGCACGGCGTTGCAAAGTGGTCTGGATATCCGATTCCTTCTGCGTGACCTCCTGCTTCAAAGTGACGAGGCCGTTGTAGCTTTTGACCGTGTAGCCAACGAGCGCCACTGCGAGCACCGCCACGACAATGAGGATGATATGCCAGGGTTTCAACCGTTTGTTCATAGCTCTGTCTTCCTTTCACAGCGGGCAAAGGCCGCTGCTTTCCACATATATTCTAGCTCTGCGAAGCCCGGCAGCCGGATGCTGCCGGTTTGCAGGCTATGAGATCATTATAATATAAGTATCCCCCGAATACAAGGAAAACCACGCGGCGTCATGCGATGCGCCTTGACAAGGTTTTCCTGGTTGGGTATGATGAAGAGGAAGAAAGGGGAGACGAAACGGATGCCGCTGAGAAAATACCTGAGCCTGGGGAAAAGATGGGTGCTGGAGCGTTGCAATTTGCTGCTGAAGGCGGTGTTCTCCCGGCTGCCCATTCAAAATCGCGTCTTTTTTTATTCCATCCGCGCTGATGGGAAGCTGCTGGAAAATAGCCGTTGCGTTTACGATGCGCTGGGGGATGTGCAAAAGGTGGTGGTGGCCCGGATGCTTCCTCACCCGGTGCTGCTCAAGCCGAAAATTTATTATTATCTTTTGACCAGCCGTGTGATCGTCACGGATGATTATCTGCGCTATCTCCGCCATACAAGGCTGCGCGCGGGGCAGAAGGTGGTGCAGATTTGGCATGCCTGCGGCGCGTTCAAGCGCTTTGGGCTGGATGCCCCGTCTCTTTTAACCCCGCAGGAGGAGAAGCTGACTCACTGCCAATATGCGGCCGTGTGTGTCAGCTCCGAGCAGGTGCGCCCTTTTTATGCGCAGGCGTTCGGGATCGGTATCGACCGGGTCCTGCCGCTCGGCACGCCCCGTACAGATGCGCTGCTCCGGGAAGAAACGTGCTGCTCCCTGCGGGAAGAACTGCTCACACGCCGCCCGGAGATGCGGGGGAAACGCATATATCTCTATACACCCACATTCCGGGAGCAGAATGGAAAGCCCTGTGCATATGATCCGCAGATCGACTGGGAGGCGTTAGATGATGCTCTGGCAGACGATGAGCTGTTCGTCATTCGCCGCCATCCGATCATGAAGGAGTCCTTCCTCGGCGATCGGCCGTTCCGGCACATTGTGGATGCAACGGACGAGCCGACACCGCGGCTGCTAACGGTGGCCTCCTTGGTGGTGACGGATTATTCCTCCGTTATTTATGATGCGCTCCTGTGCGGGCTGCCGCTTGTGTTTTACTGCCCGGACCTCGATACGTATGAGCGTAATTTTTACCTTGTCTATCCGGAGGATCTGCCGGGCCCAACCGTGCTCCGCGCGGAGGCTCTGCCAGGCGTTATGCGGGAGGTCTGCCAGCATCCGCCGCTTGAACAACTTGCCGCCTTTCGCGCCGCTCAGCTCGGCGCGTGTGACGGACATGCCTCTGAGCGTGTTGCGGAGCTGATTCGTAGCTATATACCATAAGAAAGGGCTTCAGATGGGGCAGATACCCGTTTTATTTTATATGGATCGATGGTTATGTCCTTTGGAAAATTGACGCTGTGCCCCCCTGTGTTCCCTGTGTTAAGTAGCCGTCCCCTCTGCGGGGACGGTATTTTTTATCAGCGGCAGCATTCTTCGCAGCCGCTGTGGCGGTTCATCGTCTGGCTGCATGGGCAGACTCCATAATAGGCCTGCCAAGCAGCGGAGATGGATCTGCAGTCGTCGCGTGTGCAGGAACAGCCCGAGCGGGCGGCGCCTTGCCTGCCATGATTATTACAGTTGCACATAGCTCTCTCTCCCGATATTTAGTGGCGCCCTGATAGAGGGCGTCTGGTTGGGGAAACTACACCCCAATTCAGAATATGCGGGGGATAAGGCTTGTGTGTGCGTTATCTGCCCGTATTGGGATGAGAATGGCCCTGCCCATTTTTTTGTTTTTCATTTTGCAGGCCATGCTGGACGGCCTTTTCATCTTCGGATATTTATCGAAAGATAGCAATCGGATTTTTAAAGGAAAGCTTTCATCGGAGCCATTCCGATCACCTATCTCAAAAACAATTTTAAGATGTTTTTAATGTTCTTTTAACACGTTTTGTGTATGCTTTTTCTGAATATCTGACGAAAAGGGAGCTTTTTATGAAATGGACACGATATCTGACCGGAAAGGACATTCTGCTGCTGGTAACCGGGTCGCTTTTGTTTTCCTGTGCTCTGAACTGGCTTATTGTACCGGCGGGATTGTTCAACGGTGGGTTTCTCGGCATTGCACAGCTGTTACAATACCTCATCAAAATGATTTTTTATTTTACGCTCCCAGACATCGATTGGGCCGGTATTTTTTATTTTTTAATCAACCTGCCGTTGCTGTTCCTTGCCTACCACTTGGATAGGGGATTTTTCATCAAAACGATGCTTTGTGTGCCCTGCTACACGCTGTTTCTGACGCTTATTCCAATCCCAGAGGCTCCGCTTCTGGCAGATCGTCTGACAGCCTGCCTGGCCGGTGGTTTTTTTGCGGGCGTCGGTGCGGGGATGACGCTGCTCTCCGGCGGCAGCGGAGGCGGTGAGGAGATTTTGGGCGTTTATTTCACCTCGCGCAATCCAAAATTTAGTGTGGGCAAGCTGCTTGTGTTGCTCAACGCTTTTGTTTACACTGCATGTCTTTTGATGACTGACTGGGAGACGGTAGTGTATTCAGTTATTTATAGCGCTGTGACAGCGGTTGTGCTTGATAAGGTACATCTACAGAGCATCATGCGCAGTTGCCTGATTATTACAAAACAGCCGGAGCTGGAGAAACTTATTTTTGATACAGTGCATCGAGGTGTTACGCAGTGGGAGGGCAGCGGAGGATATACCCAGGAAAAGACGAATATTTTATTGACCGTTGTAACCAAAAAGGAATCCCTTACACTCAAAAAGGCAGTGCTGCAAAAAGACCCTGCGGCATTTATTCTCATCAATGAAGACGTTTTGGTGGAGGGGAACTTTCAAAAGCGCATTTAATCTTTACCCAATTTTAATCTTTTTTCTCGCGCTTTAACGTGCCTTTAAGGCAGGATTAATCCTTTCTTTACCTGTTTTTGTTATCATGAAGAGGCAAATGATAAGGAGGCGCTTTTTGAATGGGTGATATGATTACACATATGGCTGCCGGCAAGGTCCTTCGATGCCGGCTGGCTGAGCGTGAGCCGGAGCTCGGTCTGCATATGCCTGCATTTTTCTTGGGGAATATGGGGCCGGATATTTTTTATTATAGCCTTTTGCCCGGGTCCAAAAGCCTGACGGGATACGGAGATCGTTTGCAGGTGGATGTGGACGTTGCGGCTATGTTCCGCGTTGCACAGGCGGAGATCAATACGGCTGGCAAACACAGGAAGCTCCTGTTTTCCTGGTATGCGGGGCTAATCTCGCATTACTGCGCGGATAAATACCTGCACCCGTATGTGGAGAGCTTTGTGGGTGCGCATGCGGGCTCGGGAAGCAATGCCAGTTTACACGGGCAATGTGAGACGGAAATTGATATCGCCCTGTACCATAAGCAGATCGGCAAGCCGATCTCTGCGTTTCGGACTGGATTTCTCCGGCTGAATGCAGAAGAAACGCAGGCAATTGCAGAGGTATGGCGCAAAATCATTGCTTCCCTGTTTCATGAAACGGTGTCGCTTTCACAGATCACGAGTGCAGTCGCTGCGATTCCAGTGCTCACTTTTCTTCAACTGCACGGGACAAGTTTTACAAAACCGATTGCCAAAGCGGTTAGCGGCTTGATTCCAGGCGGATATGATCTCTCAACGAAGCTCAAACGCGATCATCCATGTGCCGGAATCCTCAATGAAGAACGTCGGGCGTGGCGCGATCCGCGCCATCCGGACGGCCTCTACCGCCACAGCGTGGAGGATATCCTTCTACGTGCGGCGGGGGAGGCGCATGCGCTGATCTCTATGGTATACCACGGTGAAAGCGCGGCGGATTCCCTGCTGATCACGCGCGATTTTGATTTCGGATATTACGCGGGGGAAGAGGAGGTGCTTCACGTTGGATAACCAAAAACGTTATGTCACCTTCCGGGAGAAGCTGTCTATCAGCTTTGCAAGCGTTAACAGCTATGTTGTATCCAGCATGATCGCCTCCTATTTGCTCTATTTTTATACAGATGTATTTCTGCTGCCCATGGCTGCAGTGCCTGTGCTCATGGGGGCCGCCCGCATCTGGGATACGGTTAACGATCCCGTGATGGGGATTCTTATTGACCGCACCAGAATGGGGAAGCATGGGCGCATGCGAAAATATTTCTTTTATTTTGCCATTCCGATGGGAGTATTTACGGCGCTCCTGTTCGCGGCGCCGAATTTGTCAACCACATGGAAGGTCGTTTTTGCAGCTGTGACCTATTTTGTGTTTGACACCCTCTATACCATCACCGATGTGCCGCTCTGGAGCCTGATCTCCGTAACGACGCCGAATGCGAACGAGCGGGCGAAAACGCTTTCCCTGGCTGTTACAGTCGGCTCGGTGGGCAGTGTCATCCCGATGCTGGTCGTACCGATGCTTGCGGACCGCTTTGGCGAGCGCAACGGGTATTTCGGCTTTGCAGCCTTGATCGGCCTGTTCGGTATGTGTGCGCTCTTTGCTGTTTACCGAAATGCAAAGGAGCGTATCCAACCCGTCAAAGAAGAGAAACTGCCGGTCAAAAAGATTGTATATCTTGCCTTCCAGAATACGCCGATGCTGTTGACGCTGCTCGCAACCATGCTCAGCTGC
>UQUZ01000041.1 GCA_900544375.1 uncultured Oscillospiraceae bacterium | reverse complement strand
AACTGTGTTCGAGGCGAACTGTGTTCGCCTACAATCCAGGGTTATTACGGTAATCCGCATTTGTTTACACAAGGATCAAAAGCGGGCGAACGCAGTTCGCCCCTGCGGTGCTTCCCACATCAACCGAAGACCCGGTTTCGAGGCAAGGCCTGCCGCAACCTCGCGCAAGCAGTCGGCTCACGGCTATTTTTTATTACGAAGCGAAGCGAGTAACAAAGCAAAGCCCTCCATAACTACACAGATCGTAAATATACACACTGCCCATCCATGCAGAAAACCAGCGGCTATTTTTTATTACGAGCGAAGCGAGTAACAAAGCAAAGCTCGCCACCACCACATAGATCACAGAGATACGTATCGCTTACGCAAGCAGTTAACTACCGGCTATTTTTTATTACGAGCGAAGCGAGTAACAAAGCAAAGCCCGCCACCACCACATAGATCACAGAGATATGTATCGCTTACGCAAGCAGTTAACTACCGGCTATTTTTTTATTACGAAGCGCAGCGAGTAACAAATCCAACCTTCCTAATATCATCATCTCATAAATATATAATATAATTATTTATATAGCTACCAGCTATTTTTTATAATTATGATTAAAAATTCAATTCGCAACATCTAGAGTTGTTCGATTTTTTATCATGTTTGTCAATTATTTAATCAATTGATTTATTTTATTAACAATAGTTTTAAATTATTGGTTAAATTTACTTGACTTTTTATATTCTATACGCTATGATACGAATGTTCGGTTCTTCGTATTGTTGCAAATTGAATCCTAAGGAGGCGCATCCAGTGGAGAAAAAATTGCATTCCTCGCGAGAAAATGTGCGGTATATGCTGCACAATTGGTGGGAATGGGATCGAAAAAGCATATGGTTCTGTGCGCTGCGTGTTCCAGCATTGGTGTTGCTGCCGATGCTTACGGCACTCATCCCCAAATTAATGATCGACTGCATTACACAGAATGTATCGGTTCCCACCATGATCGGGCTGATTGCAGTCATGTCGGCTCTGGTCGCTGCACTGAGCTGGATCGATCCGTTTCTACAGGGCAAAATGACCGGCGTCGCCCAAGCGGCAGCGATCCGCTACAGTATCCTCACCTTTCGCAAGGCTATGACGGCCGATTATGAAAACATGGAAAGTATGGAAGGCAGGGAAAAATTCGAACGCGGCCGTGGGTTTGCGCTGTATGGGCGTTATTCCGATAGCCAGGCATTATATGAAATTATCGTGAGCCTCTGCGCCAATGCCACCGGTATCGTCTCCTACCTCGCGGTTCTTTCCGCGCTGCGCCCCACGATGCTCCTGTTGATTGCTGTTACATGCGTCGGGGAGTTCTTCCTAGTGCGCTACACTGCCAAGGCGGAACTGGATACGCGCAAAAAAAACAATCCCCTTTGGGTCCGGTTTGATTACCTTTATAAAAACGCGCACAACTTCTCCGCCGGCAAGGATATCCGCCTCTATGGCGCCGGAGATTGGTTTTTGCTCATCCTTGCGCAGTTGACTGCTACCTACACCAAAGTGATCGGCAAATATACGCGGCAGGTGTTCACGTTCAGCGCGGGCCGTGCGCTGCTCTCCATGCTGCGCGAAGCAGTGGCCTACATCTATCTGATCGGCAGTGTTTTAGCAGGAACAATGGGTGTTTCCGACTTTATCTTCTATTTCGGCATTGTCACAGGATTTGCGGCATGGATTCTCGGCATCACACAGCAGCTTCAAAATCTTGATATGGTGGCCACGGAATGCGACCACTTTCGCGCGTTTCTAGAAATGCCGGACCGCCCACGGCTGCAAAGCGCCTCTGCCCTGCCCGCCAAAGGGGCGCAGCCCTGCTCCATCACCTTTGAAAACGTGGACTTCCGCTATCAGGGCAGCAAAAGCCTAACGCTTAAGCAAATGAGCTTTACTGTCCAGCCGGGTGAAAAGATTGCCATCGTTGGTGAAAATGGCGCTGGCAAAACCACCTGTATCAAAATCCTGTGCGGTTTTTACCAGCCGACGAGCGGCCGCGTGTTAGTAAATGGAATCCCCTCCTCCGACTACGGGCGGGACGCCTACTATTCCTTGTTCTCCGCCGTATATCAAGATTATAACTTCCTGCCGATGTCCATCGATCGGAATGTATGCTTGTGCGAAGAGGAAGAGATCGATTATGGCCGGCTCACGCTTGTGCTCAAGCAAGCCGGGATATGGGAGCGTATTGAGCAACTGCCGGAAAAGGGCAAAACACAAATGGTCAAGCAAGTGCATAAAAACGCCGTGAATCTTTCCGGCGGCGAGCAGCAAAAGCTCCTGCTTGCGCGCGCCCTTTATCACGACGCGCCGGTGCTCGTGCTCGATGAGCCCACCGCGGCGCTCGACCCGATTGCAGAAAATGAACTCTATCAAAAATACAATGCGCTGACAAGCAATAAAACCTCTTTCTTCATTTCTCACCGGCTTTCTTCCACCCGCTTCTGCGACCGGATCCTTTTCATCGCAGACGGCCGGATTGCTGAAATGGGCACCCATGAGGAGCTGATGGCGATGCACGGCGCCTATTGGCGCATGTTCCAAATTCAAAGCCATTACTATAAAGAAGAACATACCGCGCAGGCCGAACGAGAGGAGGCCATAGTTTGAAAGTAAACTTTCAAACTTGGAGTTTTGTGCCTTTGCCGCAAAAACAGCGGCGGCAATTTTGCTTTGCAAAACCGCACAAAACAGCCGGAAAGGAATAATGATTAATATGAAAGCGATGACCACACTCCAAAAAATCGGGAGAGGCTTCCGGGAAATCCATCGGCTTGAGCCGCAGCTGATCCCGCTGACGCTGACAAGCGGCGTTACCAAAGCCGCACTTCCCTTTGTAAACCTTTATTTTTCCTCCCGGATCATCGATATTCTTTCCACCACACGGGAGATGAAAACCCTGATCCTATTCGTTGCCCTGGCGCTGGCGATCAATCTGTTCCTGTTCATTACCTCCCGCACGCTGGAGAACCGTTACTATATGTCGCGCGGCCTTCTCTATAATAAGGAACGCGGCGAGGTCATCCGCAAGCTCTATACGCTGGATTATGAAAAACTGGAAAGCCCCGCTTTCCAAACCCTGTTGCATAAGCATCAGGAGGCGATGGATAAAGCAGGATCTTCCCTTTACCGCCTGAGCTGGATGCTCTCCCATTGGGTATCGGGCGCAACCACTCTGGCGTTTGCCCTGGTTTTGCTCTTCCCCCTGCTCAAAATCAGCTTCAAGGGCGGCGAAACCTTTGTAGAATCGCCATGGTTTGCGGTTGCCCTCTTCGCCGCCATTGGGGTCGCGGTGGGGATCATCCTGATCATCAGCCGCAAAATCAGCAAGGAATGGTTCCGTTTGAGCGAGCAGTATATGGGGCTCGATCGGTTATACGACTATTACACAGAAATGATAGCCGACTATAAAACCGGCAAAGAGATCCGCACCTATCAGGAGCAGCTGATTATTGAAAAGGACGCCACGCAGCAGCTGCTCAACGAGGGGATTGCTATCCAGAAAAAAATCGCCGCCAACAGCGCCAAATCCAGCTCCCTGATCGCAATCATCGGCGCGGTGATCGGCTTCGGCATCTACCTTTTTATCGGGCTCAAGGGGCTCATCGGCCTATTCAGCATTGGCAGCCTCGTATGCTATACGGGCAGCTTCATGCAGGTGGTGCAGGGCGTTACCGCCATTGCAAACACCACCGGGCAAATCCCGCAGATTATCCCCACACTCGATTATTATTTTGACATCCTCCACACCGAATCCGGCAAGCAGGCCGGCACGCTCCTGCCACAGATGGATACGCCGGTCTCCATTGAATTCCGCAATGTTAGCTTCAAATACCCGGAATCGGAAACCTATGCGCTGAAGAATTTCTCTATTAAGCTGGAAAATGGAGAGAAGCTCGCCGTCGTTGGGCGCAACGGCTCCGGAAAGACGACCTTCATCAAGCTCCTATGCCGCCTCTACGACCCACAGGAGGGCGAAATTCTTTTAAACGGCGTCAATATCCGCGAATATGACGATGCCGCTTATCGGCAGCTCTTCTCCGTGGTATTTCAGGATTTCAGCATGTTCTCCTTCCCTTTGGCGCAGAATGTCTCCGTCGCCGATACATACGAGGAAGCGCGCGTCTGGGCCTGTCTGGAGGAAGCGGGCATCGCGGACGACGTCCGCGGGATGGAGCAGCAGCTTGATACCTATCTTTACAAGGATGTGGAGGAAACCGGCGTGGAGATTTCCGGCGGTGAGGCGCAAAAACTCGCCCTTGCCAGGGCGCTGTATAAAAACGCGCCGTTTATTGTGCTTGATGAGCCGACGGCCGCGCTCGACCCTATCGCAGAATATGAAATCTATTCCAAATTCAACCGCCTAGTAGGCGATAAAACGGCGATCTACATCTCCCATCGCCTATCCTCCTGCCGGTTCTGCAAACACATCGCGGTGTTCCAGCAGGGCGAGCTTGTTCAGCTTGGCACGCACGAGGAGCTGATCCGCGATCCATCCAGTGCGTATTATGAGCTGTGGAACGCACAGGCGCAATATTATTGCTAAGCTTTCCGAAATAGAGGAGCAAAAAAAGCTGTTGCAAAGCGCATCGCATGAAAAAAACAAGGGGCTGCAAAATGTTTTGCATTTTGCAGCCCCTTGTTTTTCCGTTTCCCTTCTTGCATCAAACCGCCGCAGGGCGCTCCCTCTTTTATCAAAAGGGAGCGCCCTGTTTTTTCATGCATCATCAGGCGGCTCTGGCGCCGCTTATTGTTCCGGCTTGTTGTTCTCCTGTAGCTTCACCAAGCTCCTGATCTGCTCTAATGCATAATCCTGAAACGCAGGCCGCAGGGATTTAAAAATACGAAGCGCTTCCTCTACCCGTTGATCAGGGCACGAATCGCCTGCGAACATTCTGCCCTCACCATGGAATAGCCATTCCTCGTTGACGCTGTATAATTCACAAATATGCCTGAGCAGCAATTCCTTCGGCTGAACCCTGCCGTATTCCAAGTTGCTGATAACATCACGGCTCACACCCAGCCGCTCGCCAAATTCTCTCTGTGACAGCTTTAAAGCGATCCGAATCGCCTTGATACGGTCTTTCAACTGATACCCCTTCTTTCAAAATAGAAATGCAGCACTACCACAGGCCCCGCATCCCTCCAACATTGTGCGGAGCCAAATAGCTTCTGTGATTGTAACAAACCCGCCCGTGGCCGTACCGCCAATGATCATACCACACACAAAGCTTCCTCTGCAAAAATGGCGTTGCCGCACCGCGGCAGGAGGCGTTTTGCGCCGACAGACATTTTTCCAATGCTTCAAACTTTGTTTGAAGCTATCATACCAGAAATCACGCTTGACCAAAATGGAAAAGAAGGGTGAAATCCATACAAAAGGAAAACGATATTGCTACGCGGATTTTTGGATTAGTATAACACAATCCATGAGTAAAAATTATCGGAAACACAATTTTACGCTAATATATTCGTTGACAACACAGGTTAAACATGGTATATTGAGTTTACAACTCATACGGAAAAAAGCAGGTGAGTTTATGACACAATCAAAAGATACTTCCGCAAAAGAATTTGACGCCTTATTTCGATCTCTGGAGGAACGGTATCAGATGGGAGAGTTGGCGATCTTGCGTGCGCTCGCCTCCATCGACAGCAACGATTCCGATCCACCAAAAAAAACATCTGCATGAAACACAGCGGCATGCTTCCATCGCATTGCCGCTGCCACCTCTGCTTTGAACAGCCAGAAAAGCGGAAAACGCCATGTGCGTCTCCGGTCCGTTATGCCGGAGGGGTCTTCATACCTCTCCCCTTTCCGCTTTTCCATAGATCATCAACTGAAACGGGATTTTCGAATATGCAGAAAAACCCTGATCACAAAAACACCCGCATGAAACACAGCGGCATGCTTCCATCGCATTGCCGCTGCCGCCCCTGCTTTGAACAGCCAGAAAAGCGGAAAACGCCATGTGCGTCTCCGGTCCGTTACACCGGAAGGGTCTTCACACCTCTTCCCTTTCCGCTTTTCTATAGATCATCCGCTGAAACGGGATTTTCGAATATGCAAAAAAGCCCTGATCACAAGGCGCTTTATCAAGATAAAACAAGGAATGAAATGGAACTGTAGCATGAAATACAGCAAGGAGGAAAAACAAATGAGCAAGCAAAGATCAAGCGGCCCGCATCGCCGGATTTTGGTCAGGCTCTGCGCGCTGGCACTGATTGCGGCGATGCTGTTGACGAGCGCCTATGCGGGGGGCGCGGTGGAAAGCGGCTCTGCCGTGGAAAGCCTGGCCACGGAAAATCTGGATGTACAAAACACGGCCTCAACCCAGAGCACGCAGGCTTCGGAAAGCACGCCGGCCAAAGCCAACGCCCCGGAGGCCGAGCCCGGCGAATCGCTCGGCGCCCCCGCCCACTGCAAGTATATTGAGGATAACGGAGACGGCACCTACCGCCTCTCGCTCAATGTGACGGGCAAAACGAAAGTGGCGACTGAAACCGAGCGTAGGCCAGTAGATGTACTGTTGGTCGTTGATATATCTAACAGTATGGATTATAGGATAAATAGTGATGAGAATGCTGGGAGGGACGAAGATTCCAGAATGGATATCTTGGAACGCCTTGTGACCAATATGGCAGACGAGTTGCTTCCTTCCGGCACAAAAAACCGGATGTCTATCGTCACCTTTAGTGGCAGTAACTCTACCGGGAATCGAGATTCCTCTGTCCAAAGAGATCGCGGAAAATGGCAAGACGCTAAAGAAGCCCAGAGCTGGACATCCTCTTCCCGCAACATTACAAGCACCATCAGTAACATTCAGACCGTTGGCGGAACCAACTGGGAAGCGGGGCTCTACGAGGCCAAGAAGTTGTTAAATTCACGCCGCAATGATGCGCTCACCTTTGTTGTGTTTCTGTCAGATGGTAACCCCACTTTCCGGTATACAACCAGCGACTATCGCTACGGCGCAGGATATACACAGGGCACCGGAACTAGCGATGACTATGACAATAATTACAATCATGCACTTGCGGAAGCTGAAAAGATCCCGAATGACATCAAGTTTTTCTCCGTTAGCATCGGCGGTTCTGCGGATCGGATGGAAGTGTTCTCCAATGATCTGAGCAAAAAGGGCAAGGACACTCAGTATTTTAACGGTAAGAGCGAAGATGCCCTCGAAGACGCATTTAACAACATCATTGAAACCGTCACCACCTCTGGCTACACAAATGTTACGATCAGCGATACCCTCAGCGAATATGCAGAGTTTGTGGGTATTGATGCAAGCGGCACTGGGATTACGGTAACCCGTACCACAAAAGATGGGCAGACAGAACCCGTTCCGGAGGGCGATTACAAATTAAATCTAGATCCAAACGGCAAGCAGGTTTCCATACAGTGGCTCAAGATGCTGGAGGACGGCGTTACCTATACGATAAGCTTTAATATCCAACCCTCGCAGGCAGCAATTGACCGATACATCCAAAATGGCTGTTCGTATCCTAAAGACATGATCGGAGAAACAAACACCGGGAATACCAGCACCGGTCAGTTAGGATTCTACTCCAACGCTACCGCAAGCCTTACATATAACGGGGATGGACAAGATAAAACACTCCTCTATCCCAAGCCTGTCATCCAGATTTCAACAACAAGCATTCCGGTTGAAAAACACTGGGAGGATTCCGGCAATACAGCGCATCGCGGTGATTCCATTACGGTGGAGCTGTATTACAAGGAATCTGAAACTCCTTGCCAAACTGTCACTTTGAACGAAAAAAATTCATGGCAGACTCAGTTTAAAAATATTCCGGTAGGCTCTGAGCATTCTTTCACAGTGAAAGAATGCTTGAATGAGGACCAAAGCGTTTATTACACCTCAACAGTTGAAAAAAATGAATCAGGCTTCACCATCATTAACACGCTGAAAGTGGCATCCTTCACCTTCACCAAGGTGGATGCGGACTCGAATGATACGCTGCTGGCGGGGGCGAAGTTTGAGCTGTGGCCTGCTGGTGATGACTGGGTGAAAGATTCCAATGTGGATAAGCCCCTCTACCCCACCTATCAGGATAACGGCGAATCCACCGGCCAAGATGGCAATGCCACCTTCACGGATATCCCATTTGGAAACTACCTGCTCTATGAGGTAAAGGCCCCGGCAGGCTACAAGCTCCCAACTGACCCTGTTCGAGTAACGGTCGAAGTCGGCATGGTAACCTTCTATAACGTCGAGGGCGATAAGATCGATGAAATCCAATTGCCGTCCGGCGGCGAAGGAGAGGATTCTACCGGCGAGGCCGCTACCATTCCTAATAAAGAGCAAGATGAGCTGCCCGTTGCTGGGGGCATGGGCGCTATCTGGTTCTCCGCCGGCGGGCTGGCGCTCGCAAGCGCGGCTGCCCTCTTATATTTCAAGCAGCGCAAAAAGGGGGAGGAATAACACCGGGCAGGGTAGGAATATGCGAAAGGGGGAATCGCCTCGGCAGATAAAAGACCCCGGGCAACAAAAAATACGGAAAAGAGATTGAAAGGAGTACATCATGAAAAAACTTTCATGGAAAAAAGTCGGCTGCCTGCTGCTTGCCCTCCTCATGGCGGCAACCATGCTCGCAACCGGCGCGATGGCGTATGATAATGCAGCCGATCAAACCGGCTCCATCACCATTCATAAGTTCGAGCAGAAAGATAGCGGTCAGGACAAGTGGCCTGAGGGCGACCCCGGCGACGGCACAGAGATGTCGGATACCACGGGTCTTGGCACACCGCTGGCAAACGTTGAGTTCTCCATCTGGAACGTAACTGGAACATACACCGGCAGCGAAGATGCGACCACGATTGGCACCACCGATCTTGGCGAAGCGACGGACGTACAGACCACCGATGATGATGGTGTTGCTGAGTTTAAGAAGTTGGATGTTGGCGTTTATCTGGTAGCGGAGACGAACAAGGACCCGCACACAACCCGCGTTACCCCCAACTTCTTTGTGAGCATCCCGATGACGAACCCTGAGGGCGACGGCTGGCTTTATAACGTGCATGTCTACCCGAAGAACGCCCTTGTGCGCGGCGACGTCACGCTGAATAAAGTTAATGAAGCGGGCGAAGCACTGAAAGGCGCTACCTTCGGCCTTTATGTAGACGATGAGAATCCGTCCGATGATGTGGCGATTGATCAGAAGACAACCGGCGCGGATGGTGTTGTGAAATTCACGGATCTGCCGGTTGGTAAGTACTACCTGAAGGAAATTGAGGCTCCGGCGGGCTACACGCTCAGCACCGTAACATACCCGTTTGAAATTACCGCACAGAATTGGCATGCCACATTTAAGGCAAATGCCATCAACTATCTTGCGTTGACAGACGATGACCTCACGAAGAAATACACTGGCTACGAGGGCGCGCTGGATATCAACTGGCAGGTGACTGCAAGCATCCCCGGCGATATTGACCTGTACCAGACCTTTAAGCTTACGGATAATGTGCCCGATGGCCTTGCTGCGGCCAAAGACATCGTAGTGACGGTTGGCGATGATATTCTCACGCTCAATGAGGATTACATCCTCACCAATCCGATCGAAGAAGGCAGCAATGACTTCACCATTGATTTCACTAACAAAGTGGCCCTGAAGGGCCACGAGAGCGTTGTGATCACCTTCACAACCGCGATCACCAATGAGGCTCAAGTTGGCCAGGTAACCAACAGCGTTACTTTGACCTATCAGAGCGAGACCGGTAAGGAAGGCACGCTAACGGCTCAGGATACCGCGAACATCTACGGCATCACGGTTGACAAGGTCAACCTGAAGGGCGATAAGCTCAGCGGCGCAGAGTTCTCTCTTTATTATGGCAATGATGAGACCACAGCGCTAAAAGATACCCCCGTGTATACCAGCGCGACGGTAAACGGCGCTCTCACCTTCCAGGGCTTGAACCCCGGCATCTACTGGCTGGTCGAGACCAAGGCTCCCGATGGCTATAAAGTAATGTCGAAAGCTCTTAAGATCGTCATCGATGAGAAAGATCCCGATGAAGAGCCGGGCTATGCCGAGGAAGTCACCATCCTCAACACGGCGAACGTCTCCCTCCCGATCACCGGCGGCATCGGCACGCTGATCTTCACCTTCAGCGGTATCGCGCTGATGGGCGCTGCGGCGCTGCTGTACATCCGCTCCCGCAAAAAGAAAGCCACAGAAGCCTAAAAGCCGAAACACATAACGCACAGGAACAAATGCGACCTGTTCCCTTCTGTGTAAGCTTCTCATGAAAAGGCTGCCGCGCACAAAACGCGGCAGCCTTTGAAGCCATCCGTCATGCTGGAAAGCGTGTGGATTGAAAGAAATGCTAAGAAAAAATCCTTTTCAGGCGGCCTTCTGCCGCCCCGGACGGGGCGTGGGTTGAAATTTTGTCGTTATCATAGCCGCGCAAGCATCGCGCAGGTAGTCGCAGGCCGGCCGTTCAACCGCCCGGCCTGCGGTGGATTGAAAGAAAGTGATTGATATTATTTCCGGCCGCCTTCCAAGCGGAGGCCGTGCGGGGAAGCTTTCCGTCCGGAATGGCTGATATCAGTCTTCCCCGCCGGCACACAAACCATTCCAAACCACTGCAACAAAACGCAAAGGGCGAACGCGCATGAAAAAATGGAAAAACAGCATTTTCCTGCTCCTCTTCCTGATCGGGCTGGGGCTAATCCTCTACCCCATCGTCAGCAGCAAGGTAGAGGATTGGAGCCACAGCAAAGCCATTGCCGACTACCGCAGCCAGGTAGCGGAAAACGCCGCGCAGCTGGAACAAAAGAAAGAGGAAGCACGGGCCTATAACGGCCAGCTGGCCCAGCCTGCGGCGCAGGCCGATGGGCAGGAGCCCACCGCAGGCTATTATAGCCTGCTCTCCTTTCAGGATGTGATGGGGTATCTGGAAATTCCGGAAATTGGCGTGAACCTCCCGATTTATCACGGCACCAGCGACCTGGTTTTGGAGATGGGCGTGGGCCATCTGGAGAGCTCCTCCCTGCCCATAGGCGGCGAAAGCACGCATGCGGTGCTGATGGGGCACCGCGGCTTGCCCTCCTCCACCCTGTTCAACAAGCTGCCAAAGCTCAAGGAGGGCGCCCAATTTTACATCCATATGTTGGATGAAACGCTCGCCTATGAGGTGGATCAAATCAAGGTGATCGAGCCGGATAATCTAGCGGATTTGCAGATCGTCCCCGGCAAGGATTATGTGACGCTGATGACCTGCACGCCCTATATGATCAACTCGCATCGGCTTTTGGTGCGCGGCCATCGAATTGCCACACCCCCGCCGGGCGAAGAGGCTGCACCTGCCGCTGCCGTTCAGGTGCAGCCACAGGCAGAACAAGCCGTCTGGCCGTGGATTCTGGCCGCCATTGCCGCCGCATGCCTGCTCGCCCTCTGCATCATCCTGCTTGCGAAAAAGAAAAAAAGGAAGGGGCCGCGCGCATGACAGCATCGCGAAAAAAGCGGCTGCGCATCGCCGCGGCTCTGCTCTTCCTGTTGGGGCTTGGGCTTGTGTGCTATCCGGTTTTGAGCAATTGGGCGCGCAATACGCTCCAATCGATCGACAGCCAGCGCTACGGCTCCGAGCAATCACAACCGAACCCCTCCGCCGATGCATCTCTGGAGGAGCTTTATCGGCAAATGCAGGCCTATAACAAGCGGCTATACAGCGAGGGGCAAAAGCTGACCGACCCCTTTGCTTATGAGCAGCCGAGCTTTGATTTAAAGCAATTTGGGCTGCCGGATAATATCGTGGGTTATCTCTCCATCCCGAAGCTTGGCGTTCAACTGCCGGTCTATCTGGGTGCAAGCCGTGAAAACCTGCGCAAAGGGGCTGCGCATCTTTCCCAAACCTCGCTGCCCATCGGCGGGGCCGATACCAACGCTGTCATCGCCGCGCACCGCGGCCTTGCATCACAGGAGATGTTCCTCCATATCGACCAGCTGGAAGAGGGAGACGAGGTGACCCTCTCCAACTTCCGCGAGGTGCTGCACTACCGGGTGACGGACACAGAGATCATCGCGCCGGATGAAATGCAGAAGGTGCTGATCCAGCCTGGCCGCGACCTGCTCACGCTTGTCACCTGCCACCCCTACCCCACCACGCGGCAGCGCTATCTCGTTTACTGCGAGCGCGTGAAAGAGCCCGCTGCGAAATGAAAGCATTTCGCAGCGGGCTCTTTGCTTTTTTATTTGACTCTCGTTGCGCCCTGCATCGGCAGGCCCGTGCTGTAATCAAGCTGGGTAAAGTCCTCTTCCTCCAGCTGCCGGGTATAGCCCGTATGGCGGAAGCTCGGCTTCACCTCCGGCCTCCATGGGCGGCAATGCCAGTAATAGCCCCGGAACACATCCCGTGTTACGTTCATCTGCTCGATCAGCCTGTCATGCAAATTGTTGCGGATTTTTGCGTAAGCTTTGTCCAGAATCAGGTTTTCCTGCTCATAGGGGTCCTCTTGCAAATCATAGAGTTCGTCCGAGGTCATCAGGTTAATCACCAGCTTATACCGCCCGTCAAAGATGCAGCGGATGGGCTGAAAGCCCATGAAGCCGTCGTGATCCACCTCGTAGCGTGTGAATTCAATAAAAATGTCGCGCTTTTCATCACAGCCTATGCCTTGCAGCGGGCTGCCCTGCATCATCTTTGGGACTTGCACGCCAAAATGCGCCATCAGAGTGGGCAGCAGATCAATGTGGGAAACCGGGGTTGTATTTTTCCCCTGCGCAAAGCCGCCGCCCTTCATCAGGAACGGCACGCGCGTGACCTCGTTATACATCACGCAGCCTTTGCCCATGATGCCATGCGAGAGGAACATATCCCCATGATCCGCCGTGTAAATCACCAGTGGATCGAGCCCCAGCTCCCGCACCTTATCCAACACCCTGCCGATCTCATAGTCGCAAAAAAGGTTGCAGGCCAGCATCCCCCGCTGTAGCGCCTTTTGCAAGCCCCAGAAGGGGAGCTTGCCGCTCTCCTTCGCCCAGATTGCCTGATGGTCAGGCTTGTTTTTCAGCTTGTATTTTACATTCGGCGTTCTATGAAATTTCAGCTTCTGCTTTTTGAGCGCCTCCACAAACCGTCGCGGGCACACGCTCGGATCATGCGGCTCATCGAGCGACAGAGTCAGGAAGAAATCCTTCTCCCGGAATTCCTCCAGGAAGCGGATGGCACGGTCCGCGCAGCGGTGGGCATAGGTATCCTCCTCCTTGGGATCGTCGAGGCGGGTCTGCATCGGCTGGCGGCTCTTTTTCCGCTCTTCCTCGGTCAGCTCGTCGAGGAAATTGCGCATATCGTACCAATACGCCGGATTGTAGCCCGTGGGGCATCTCCCGTAGCCGAAATAATCACCTCCGTCGAGATGCCACTTGCCGATATAGCCGCATTCAATCCCATGCGGGCTGAGCCATTCCCCAGCCGTTTTGGTGTTTGCGCCGAGTTGCATCGAGTTTGCTATCATCCCGTTGGAATGCGGGTAAAGCCCTGTAAAAATCGCGGACCGCGCCGGGCCGCAAACCGGCTGGCAGGTGTATCCATTGGTAAACTGCATCCCTTCGCGCGCGAGCGCATCAAGCACGGGCGTAGGGGCCGCATCGGCGTCATAACAGCTGAGCATATCTTGCCGCTGCGTATCAACCATAATCAAAACCGCCTGTTTCATCGAATCGTCCTCTCCAAATATTTCTCTTTATTTTATCAGGAAAGCTGGGCAGCTGCAACCAAAAGAACCTCCTCCTTGTGTCATGCATGGCCGAAACTAAAGCAGGCGTGGCGCAAGGCAATCATCTGCCCTACGCCACGCTATTATAATATGCTACAAATCCATATTGAAAACATGGTGGTTACACACGGGCTTCGCACCCCGAAAAAGCCGCAAAGGGCCGCCCCAACTGGGGCGACCCTTTGCGTATTATTTCGCTTTTTTCAAAACGGAGGATTACTGGAGATTCTCTTTCAGGTTAGCAAGCTCCTTCTGAAGCTCTGCCGGAACCTTGTCGCCAAATTTTGCATAGAATTCGGCAATACCTTCCGCCTCATCGTTCCAAAGCGCCTTATCCACATCCAGCATGCTCTTCAGGGAGTCGATTGTCACTTCGCCCTCAAGGCCTTCGAGGTTAATATCCTTCGGATCCGGCACATAGCCAATCGGGGTTTCCACCGCGTCTACCTTGCCCTCGCAGCGCTTAATGATCCACTCAAGCACACGCAGGTTATCACCGAAGCCTGGCCACATAAAGTTGCCCTCGTCATCCTTACGGAACCAGTTGACGTTGAAGATCTTCGGCGCCTTGTCAGCGTCGAGCGTTGCGCCGATATCGATCCAATGCTGCCAATAGTCAGCCATGTTATAGCCGCAGAAGGGCAGCATCGCCATCGGGTCGCGGCGGACTACGCCTACCGCGCCTGCTGCTGCCGCCGTCGTTTCAGAAGCCATGATGGAGCCTACGAACACGCCGTGGTTCCAATCGCGGGATTGATACACCAGCGGAGCGAGCTTTGCGCGGCGGCCGCCAAAGACGAATGCAGAGATCGGCACGCCCTGCGGATTTTCAAACTCGGGGCTGATGCAGGGGCAGTTCACAGCGGGAGCAGTGAAACGGCTGTTGGGATGCGCGCCCTTGACGTCGGACGTCTGCCCGTTCCAGGGATTACCCTTCCAATCGACGGCGTTCGCCGGCGGATTCTTATCAAGGCCTTCCCACCATACGGTGTTGTCATCGAGGTTATGCACCACATTGGTGAAAATCGTGCCCTTCTTCGTAGAAGCGAGCGCGTTGGGGTTAGATTTGTCGTTGGTGCCGGGCGCTACGCCGAAGAAGCCGTTCTCCGGGTTGATGGCATACAGGCGGCCATCCGGGCCCTTGCGGATCCAGGCGATGTCGTCGCCCACGCACCAGACCTTATAGCCCTTCTTCTTATATCCCTCCGGCGGGATCAGCATTGCGAGATTGGTCTTGCCGCAGGCGGACGGGAACGCAGCGCAGATATATTTCACTTCGCCCTGCGGGTTCTCAATGCCGAGGATCAGCATATGCTCTGCCTGCCAGCCCTCTTTGCGGCCAAGGTAGGAAGCAATGCGGAGTGCAAAGCACTTCTTGCCGAGCAGCACGTTTCCGCCGTAGCCAGAGTTAACGGAGATGATCGTGTTATCCTCCGGGAACTGGCAGATATAGCGCTTCTCTTCATCGATCTGGCACTTGCAGTGCAGGCCGCGCACCCAGTCGTCGCTGTCGCCAAGCGCTTCCAGCACATTCTTGCCAACGCGAGTCATGATGGACATGTTGAGCACAACATAGATCGAGTCGGTCAGCTCGATGCCGATCTTGGAGAACGGGGAACCGACAGGCCCCATCGAATAAGGGATCACATACATCGTGCGGCCCTTATAGCCATCGCGCGCGATGTCATAGAGCATTTTATAGGCTTTTTCCGGATCCATCCAATTGTTGGTTGGGCCGGCGTCTTCTTCTTTCTTCGAGCAGATCAGCGTGCGGGCTTCCACACGGGCAACGTCGTTGACAGCGGTGCGGTGCAGGTAGCAATCCGGCAGCTTCTCCTCATTAAGCTTAATCATTTCGCCCGTCGAGCAAGCCTCTGCGCGCAGCGCCTCGATCTGCTCCTTGGAGCCGTCGATCCAGACGATCTTGTCGGGCTTAACCAGATTGACCTTATCTTCAATCCAGCTGAGGACACTTTTGTTCGTGGTAAGTGCGTCCATCATAGTAAACTCCTTTCACTTCTTCGGGTAAGGCGGAAAAGGTTCCCGCCGTTATTAGGCTACTGTTCGTTATTATACACGCTCAGATGTGAACAATCAATCGTTAAAATGTTAAATCTTTGTCATAAGGGGCCAAATTATTCCGTTGAAATGAATAACTACGACGGAAATCCTGCAAAATCAGGCGCAAAACGGCCGATTTCAGGCCTCAATTGGCATTGTCGCGCAAGCATTCAAATCCATTTGCGCCACATTGCCCGCTCTCAGCTCATAGAAGCCCTGCGCGCCGACCATGGCAGCATTATCCCCACAGAGGGAAATTTCCGGCATAAACAGCCGCCAGCCGTGCCGGGCACAGAGCGCTTCCATCCGCCCGCGCAAAACCGAGTTTGCCGACACACCGCCTGCAAGCACAATTTTTTGATGCCCACGCTCAACGGCCGCCCGTTCTGTATTGTCGCACAGGCAATCTACCACGGCGGAAAGAAAGCTTGCGCCCAAATCCTTCACAGGTAGTTTTTCCCCTTTTTGCGTCGCATTATGAATCAGGTTGACCACCGCCGTTTTCAGACCGGAAAAGCTAAAATCAAGGGGGCTGCCATCCACATGTGGGTGTGGAAAACGGTAGGCATGCACATCGCCGCCCTGTGCCGCGCGGTCAAGATTCAGCCCGCCAGGATACGGCAGGCCCATCGCGCGCGCCGCTTTATCGAGCGCCTCCCCCGCCGCATCATCTCGCGTGCGGCCCACGACGGAAAAACGGGTGTAGTCAAGCACTTCTACCAAATGGCTGTGCCCGCCGGAGACGACGAGACATAAAAACGGCGGCTCCAAATTTTCATGCGTCAGGTAGTTCGCCGCGATATGCGAGCGCAGATGATGCACCGGCACCAATGGCAAACCGGTAGCAAGCGAGAGGCCTTTCGCAAAATTGACCCCCACCAGCAGTGCGCCGATCAGCCCTGGCGCATAGGTTACGGCAATCCCATCCAACGCCTCCAGCGGCACGCCGGACTGCGCCAGTGCCCGACGGGTCACGCCGGAGATAGCCTCCGCATGCATGCGGGAAGCAATCTCCGGCACTACGCCGCCAAAGCGAACATGCTCCTTCACCTGGGACGCGATGATATTGGAAAGCATCTTTCTTCCATCCTCCACCACGGCGGCGGCCGTTTCATCGCAGGAGGATTCAATCGCTAACAGTTTCATAACACAATCCACCCTTTCGAACAGACTGGAATTTACCCGGCTCCGGCGAAGAGAAAACCCCGGTTGTGCCAACCGGAAGGGACAAACTCCCACTTGAAAAATTTATTTTTCCACGCTAGATCTTCTTTCTCTTCTACCATTATTTTACCCGAAACGTTTTTGGAGCAAACCGATATACAAGAATCAGCGCCACAGCAATATAGGCGGCTGTGAAGCCCAGCACGATGAGCGTAAAGCCCATGCTGCCCGTGCGGATCTCCATGCAGATGAAGCACAGGATGTAAACCGCCATATTTAGAATGCGGTAAAACGGGTTTTTCACATTCAACTCCGTTGTAAACGGCTGGAATACATAGTAGAGGAACAGGTGGTGCACCGTGAAAAAGATGGAAAGCAGCAGGATCGTAGCCGTAAACATCGCCATATCCAGCGTTACCCACGGCGCGCCGGCGGCTGCGCAAAAGCCCGCTACAGCCGCGCTTAGCGCAAGGCCGATCAAAAAATCATAAAGCCCCACACGCAAAAGACGAAAGCGGAAATTTTTGAGAATCACCTTAGGCTGGCGATAAAACCCATAGTGCAGCAGGCTCATATCGCAATTATAAAACATCGCGCGGCAGGCCTTATCTGCTACGGACATAAAATACATGATGAAAACAAAAAACGGAAGAAAGGAAACGATCTGCCCCGCTGCCTGCTGCGCTTTTGCCGGGTCGAGAAAGGCAAAGGCAAGCCCGCCCAGAAACACCGCAAGGATCAGAAGCAGCCGGATTTTCACGGGTTTTACCAGTTGGCGGCGGTGCCGCGCAAAAAACAGGGCATTGAGATAGGCGTAGCCCTGCAAATGCACAAGGCGCCCAACTTCTTTTTGATCCGTTTTCAGATCCTGTTCCTTGACGGCAACATCGGAAAACGCGCTTGATTTGCTCTCCTGCACCATAGAAGAGAGCAAAAACTTTTGATCGACGCTGCGCAGGAACGCTGTTTCATAGCCCCGATAGCCCCAGATAACATAATAAAAGCTCCCCGCGCCGATGAGAAGCATGGCGATCACGCCGGGGATGCTGAAGAGAATCCACATCGTGGGCAGCTCTACCCGCAGCAGAATCGGCAGATAGGCTCCCACAAGGGAGATGCCGATGAGCAGCCACACAAGGCCGACCTTGCGGGAGAGGACCGTTTCTTTTTTCTCATAGTACCACACCTGCACCGCCTCGCCAAGGAAGCGGAAGGAAAACAGCATAACAAAGCTCCCCAGCGCCTGCCAGACGCTTCCGTCCACAAGCAGGAAGGCCACAAGCAGCACCGGCAGAAAATAGAGGAAAAACGGCACATAGCGCATGATAAGATCCGCATACACATAGCGCCTCGGCGGCATTTTCATATATTTGAGCGCAATATATTTTTGCTGTGTCACGCCAAACACCGCACTGTCCTGCATCGGGCCTACTACACAGCTGAGAAAAAACAGGATATTGACCAGCTGCGCCGGAGCCTGCGCAGGCTCCAACAGCCCCTTTTCCAGCGCGAGCATTAACGGGAGCCATGCCGCAAGGCCAAGATAAACCGCTTTGCCAAACAGCTTTAGCAATTGCCCAAGCACTGTTGTCAATACGGCGAGAAAGTTTTTAAGCCCCTCTTCCCGATAAACCCGGTCTGGCACGTGCTTGCCAATGACCCACAGCCGCTTGAGATAATAAAGGAAGGTGTTCGCATTCACGGTCGCCTTAATCTGCAAAATTGTTTGGAACGTCTTATTCATGGGCGTCCTCATCCTTTAGTTTTTCAATAATCTGCGCTTCAAAATTTCCGCTTTCCAGCATTGCGTGGTCGAGCTGCTCGAGCGTGCCGTCGCTGAGGATCACAATCTCGTCGCACAAATCCGTGGCAAGCTGCAAAATGTGCGTGGAAAAAATGATGATATGCTCCGCGCTGATCTCCCGGATCAATTGCTTAATCTCCAGCGCAACGACCACATCGAAGGAGGTCAGCGGCTCGTCGAGCAGGATGACCGGCGGGCGGGCAATCATGAAGCAAAGCATCTGCACTTTATTCTTCATGCCGTGGGAATAGCCTTTGATGAGCCGATCACGGTCCTCTCTGTCGATTTTTACCAAATCGAAATAATCGTCGATCGTTTGATCGGATCGAATTTTATCGCGGTTGATCTCCATAAAAAATTTTAAAAATTCGCGGCCGGTTAAAAAATCCGGCAGAATCGGCGTGGAAAAAACATAGCCGATATCCTCCGGTGTGAGCGCCCGCAGCGTGCCGGACACATCTTTAAGCTGGGCCGTGCCGGCATCCATCGAAATCTCATTGCTCAGGCAATTGAAAAGCGTCGTCTTGCCTGCGCCGTTACGGCCCAGCAAGCCATAGATCTTGCCCTGCTCAAACGGGAAGGAAACACCCCGCAGGACTTCCTTCTCCCCAAACTTTTTTTGGATTCCATCGAGGATCAATTCCATCTTTACCGGATCATCTCTTTTCATAAGTATTTCGTCAGCAGGAGGGCGTCCTCCTGCGGCCTGCTGTAATAATGAGGCCTGCGGCCCACCTCTCCATAACCATACCCTTGGTACAGGCGAATGGCCGGCACGTTAGAAGCGCGCACCTCCAGCGTCAAGAAACGAATGTTGCGCATGCGTGCGCAGCCTTCCAGTGCACTCAGCAGCGCGCCTGCAATCCCCTGCCGCCGGTAGGCAGGAAAAACGGCGATATTGTCGATATAGCCCTCATCCAGAATGCAGTGCATCCCGGCATAGCCCGCTACTGTGCCCTCACATACAGCGGTGAAAAAAAACGCCGTATCGTTCGTGAGCTCCGCGCGCAGCGCTTCTGCCGGCCGCGGGGAGGAAAAGCAAACGGCTTCCAGCCGGGCAATCTCCCAAATATGTTCTTCCCGCATCGGGTCAATAAAAAAATCCGCCATCGCATGACCCCTTTACATTCTGCCCCGCAGGGTAAGCCATAAATCCTGAAAGCCGTCGAACGCTTGATCGACACTACGGCGGCAGGCCCAGACGTCGCCCGCGGATAAATCCTTCCCGCTCTCCTGCAAATAAACGCGATCCGGAGGCGCAAGCTTTAAGAGGGCCTCGTAATCCGTCCGGTTCAGCGCTACGAGCATGCCCGCCTCTCTGATCAGCTCATCCGATAACGGCTGGGCACGATGGGCTGAAATCTCCAACCCAAACTCCCGCGCAGCCTGCACCGCTACCGGGCAAACGACCGTCTCCTTTTGGGCCGCCAGCCCGGCGCTTACCGCACAGAGCCCGGCAAGGCGCCAACGCTGCGCCATTTCATTGCAGACGGCCGCTGCAATCACACTATGCATGGTGTTTTTTTGCCCAACATAGACAATTGGCCCCATCTTCGCTCCCCCTTCCACCGTATGAATGCGAGCGTTTTTCCATCGCATCCTGTATTCGATTTGCCCTGTATCTGGATCCTCCCTTTTTTCGACAAGATGAAACCCTTCACGCTGATAAAAATGCACCGCCCGCACATTTTTTTCGTAAACCGTGAGAAGCAAAGTGCTGTAAAGGCGTTTTGCTTTACTCAATAGCCGCTTTCCAATCCCCTGCCCGCGCGCCTGCTCTGAGATGAACAGCCCGGCAATATTCCCCGCCTCCGTCAGGCCGAGGAAGCCGTTCACCACTCCATCTGATTCATGCACATAAACCTCTGCCTGCGGGATCAGGCGTTTCACTTCTTCCAGGTGTTCCGCCCAATAGGAGGGCACAATAAAGGGATGCGCCTGCAAATTGGAGGAAAGCCAGATTTCCATCACCGCATCCAAATCTACTTCTGCAAACGGCCGGATCACCAAGCCTCACCCCTTTGCGTCATACCAGGTTTTGCCCTGATGCACATCCGCCTTGAGCCGCACACGCATTTTGCACGCGCCCTCCATCTCCTCATTGAGAATCCGGGCGGCGCGCTGCGCTTCCTTCTCCGGCGCTTCCACAATCAACTCATCATGCACCTGCATGATGAGGCGGGCGCGCAGATTTTCCCTGCGCAGCCGTTCATCCACCTTCACCATAGCAATTTTGATGATATCGGCCGCCGTGCCCTGGATCGGCATGTTGCGCGCCACCCGCTCGCCAAAGGCCCGCAGATTGGCGTTGGAGGCCGTCAGCTCCGGCAGATAACGCCTGCGGCCAAAGAGCGTGGAAACATACCCCTGCTCCTTTGCCTGTTTCACAACACGGTCCATATAACGCTGCACGCCCGCATAGTGGGCAAGGTATCCTTTGATATACTGATCCGCTTCCTTACGTGTGACACCAATATCCTTTGCGAGGGAAAACGCGCCGATGCCGTAGACAATGCCGAAATTCACCGCCTTTGCCCGGCTGCGCATCAGGGGCGTAACCAGCTCGGACGGCATGTTAAACACCTGAGAGGCTGTGATCGTGTGGATGTCCGCCTCGCTGTTGAAGGCGTCGATCATCGCCTGATCATCTGCCATATGGGCGAGCACGCGCAGCTCAATCTGCGAATAGTCCGCATCGACCAACACACAGCCCTCCTTCGCCCGGAAAAAGCGGCGCATCTCTCGGCCCAGCTCCTGCCGCACCGGGATATTTTGCAGGTTCGGCTCCGTGGAGGAGATGCGGCCCGTGCGCGTTTCCGTTTGGTTAAGCGTGGAATGGATGCGGCCATCCGCGGCGATCACCTTGATCAAGCCTTCGCAGTAGGTCGATTTGAGCTTTGCAAGCGTCCGATATTCGAGAATCCGCTCCACAACCGGGTGCTCGTTTGCAAGCGATTCCAGCACCTCCGCGTTGGTAGAATAGCCGCTCTTCGTTTTTTTGCGGGCAGGCAGGCCCAATTTATCAAACAGCGCTTCGCCGAGCTGTTTGGGGGAATTCAAATTGAATTCATAGCCGACGGCATTATAAATCTCCTGCACGATATTGCCAATACGGTCGGAAAGCATTTCACCAAACGATTCAATCCCACCGCGATCCACCTCAAACCCCACCTGCTCCATGCCCGACAAAACGCGGGCAAGCGGAATTTCCACCTCGTGCAGCAGCTTTTGCTGGCCATTCTCCTCCACCAGAAGCTCCAGCTTCTCACACAAACGCCGCAAAACCGCCGCCTGCTGCAACGCCTCCCGCTCCTCCTGTGCCGCCTGCTCGCACGGTGGAACCGGCACGCCATATTCCTGCGCAAGGCGCAGCACGTCATAGCCGGAGGCAGAGGGATTGAGCAGATAACCCGCAAGCATCGTATCCATCGTCACATTCACGAGCGCCGCACCCAGCCGCTCTGCCGCTGCATACAGCGCCTTCACATCATGCGTATGCTTTTGAATGTTTTGGTCGGCAAAAAGGGCCGCCGCAAATTCGGAAAAGCCCTCTTCTTGTGCCGTCAGCACAGTCAGCCGCTCCGGCTCCGCCACAGAAATCCGATCAATCGCGCCCTCCAAAATGGAGGCGAGAAAATAGGCCTCCCCTCCTTCGCGCAAACGGGAAAGGAGCGCGTTGGCGTCCGCTTCCTTGCCGGAAACCACAGTAAATTCCTCTGGCTTTTGCTCTGTCTCTTCCGCCACGGGCACGGCGTTCGGGTCAAGCCCAAAACGCTCCGCCATGCGGAACATTTCAAGACTTGCGAGCAGCCGCATAGCCGCCGCGCTGTCCGGCAGGGCGGGCACATAATGCGTCATATCACAATCCACCGGCGCCTCGCGGCACACCGTGCCGAGCGTCCTGCTCAAAAAGGCCATGTCCCGATCCTTCTGGAGCTTCGCCCGCACACCAGGCTTTATGTCGATCGTTTCTAAATTTTCATAAATTTCATCAAGCGAATGAAATCTCTGAATGAGGTCCATCGCCGTTTTCTGCCCGATGCCGGCCACACCGGGAATGTTATCCGACGAATCGCCCATCAGCGCTTTGATTTCGATGAGCTGGCGCGGCTCTACGCCGTATTCCGCCCGGATGGCCGCCTCGTCATACTCCGTTGTGACAGGCTTGCCCATCTTTGTAGCAGCAAGCAGGACGTGCACGCGTTCTCCCACAAGCTGCAAGGAATCCCGGTCGCCAGTGGCAAGGTAGCACAGGTCGCTCTCCCCACACTGGGCGGAAAGCGTGCCGAGGATATCATCTGCTTCGTAGCCCTCGCATTCCACCACGGCGAGCCCGAGCGCGGACAGCAGCTCCTTTAAAATCGGAAGCTGCTCCGCGAGCTCCGGCGGCATTCCCTTGCGCTGGGCCTTATATCCGCCATACATCTGATGGCGGAAGGTCGGCGCTCTTAAATCAAAGGCAACGGCCACCGCATCCGGCGCGCACAGCTCTTTCAGCCGCAGATAAATATTGAGAAAGCCGTAGATCCCATTCGTAAAATGTCCGTCCTTAGTGGTAAGCAGCTTGATGCCATAAAAGGCGCGGTTGAGAATGCTGTTGCCGTCGATGACTAATAGCTTCATGAAAATCTCCTTTGCCGAAAGTCAGGCTTCAAAATTGCGATTTATAGTATAGCATATGCAAAAACCATCTACGAAAAATGGCGCTGCCGCTCTGCGGCAGGAGGCGTTTCACGCCGACAACCATTTTTCCAATGCTTCAAATGTTTGAAGCTTACGCACATAGGATAATCTCTGCGAAAAATGGCGCTGCCGCTCTGCGGCAGGAGGCGTTTCGCGCCGA
>UQUZ01000040.1 GCA_900544375.1 uncultured Oscillospiraceae bacterium | reverse complement strand
CGCCGACAGGCATTTTTCCAATGCTTCAAACTCTGTTTGAAGCTATTATACCATAGTTTTGCAGAACGCGAGCTAAAAAGGGGAAGAAGTATAGCCATTTAAGCGTGCTTTCATCAAAAAAGTATAATTTTCTTATTTAGATGTTATTTTTGGTCGAATTAGCCAATAATTTGATGATGATTTGTATTAAGTGTGGAATTTTTAAGATGCTTTCGATTTGTGGCAGATTTTAGTCAATTTTTATGATAAAATAAAAACTATTGTGTGTGAAGTGGGAGAGCGGCTGCTCACCATTCTCCTGCCAATTTATTTTTAGAGAAGGAAGATGAAACGAATGAAAAGCTGGAAGCTCGTTTGCCTAATGCTCGTGTTCGTTCTCATGCTTGCTGTGTTTGCCGGTTGTTCCGGGGGAGACAGCGCAGAGCAGGAGAGCAATACGGGAGAAACCGCTCCGCCTACCTCGCAGGTATGGACACGGGATCGCTTTACGGTCGCTGCTCAGCCGAAGGATCTGCGCTATGAAAACGGCAATCTCCTTGTAGATGCAACCGTGGCGAGTGGAATTGATACCGTCGATGAAGACGGCAACCCAAACGATGGCGTCAAGTATTTTGAGAATATCCGTTTTGACGTGTACGTCACCATGAAGAAGGATGTGACGGATGAAGAGGAAAAGGGTGAGGAGATGAAAGTGGCATCTGCTACCTTCTCGGAGAACCCATTTATCCTCAAGAAGAATTCCTCTGTCCGGCAAACGTTCACCTTTACGCCGGATAGCCAGCTGGTCAAAAATCTTGACCTTTCCAAGGTCAGCAGTGTAAGAATCGGGCTGAGTCAGGAAATAAATTGAGCGCGGTGTAGTTTATCATATAGTGAAAGAAAGGATTTTTGAAAATATGCCGAAGAAAAATCTCCGGGACCATACTACCCGGGAAATCATCGCATTTTCTCTGCTGCCGTTTGGCCTATTGACAATCCAGACGCTGATTAACACGGCGCTGAATATGTACCTGACCGACGTGCTTGGCTTAACGCTCGCCATGACCGGCGTGGTGCTTTCCGCCACAAAGGTATGGGATGCGGTCAACGATCCAATGATGGGCCTGATTGTCGATCGGACTCGTACCAAGCGCGGCAAATGCCGCCCCTATATTCTCTGGACAGTGATCCCGGTCGTGCTGACGACCTCAATGCTGTTCTTCCCTGTAAACTTTGGGCAAAAAGGCAATTTTGCCTATGCGATCATCGCCTACCTGCTGTATTACACGGCTTATACGGCTTTGGATATCCCCTACCAGGGCCTGACGCCGCTGGTGTTCCCGGAGAGCAAAAAGCGTGTTAAGGCGATCTCCGTGAGCAATATCGTCGGCTCGATCGGCACGATCTTGCCGTCCGTTCTCTTCTTTACCATCGCGGGCCTGTGGGGCAACCAAACCGTTGAGCAGGAAAAAACAGGCTATTTTATGGCGGCGCTGATCTTCTCCGTAATGGCGGGGATTTTTATTGCCTCCTCCTATTTTGGCATTAAGGAAAAGGTCTATATCAAGCCGGAAAAAGCAAATTATATCAGGGGCCTAAAGATTGTTTTCAGCGATAAGAAAATGGTGATCCTTGTTGTTGTGGCCTTCTTTACAGCCATTACAAACCTCGGTGCAATTTTTCTGCCCTACTTTGCAAAATGGAACTGCATCGGCGTGTTGCCGATGGATCAAATCACCGGCTTTTTAAACAACTTGATCTACAAGCTGATCCATGTGGAGGTGAACATCAACCTTACAAACGAAGGGTTGCTTACTCCGCTGCTTCAGATCGGCAGCGGCATTTCCTACATGCTGTCGATGGCGATCATTCCGCCGCTGCTCAAGAAGATGAGCAAAAAAACACTGTGGATCTGGATGTCTCTGCTCGGCGCGGTGGCCGATATCCTGACCTTTATCATCGGCATGTATGTCATCCCGTATAATACGCCTGCGGGACTCGTCACCTATATTGTGCTGCGCTTCTTCACCAATTTCCCGGTTGGCATGAGCCTGGTGCTTTTGATCGCCATGTTCTCCGATCTGATCGACAACCTGGAGATGAAGAGCGGCGAGCGGCTGGAGGGCACGGTTTTCTCCTTCCGCAGCCTGATCAACAAGATTTCCATCGCGTTGTTTAATGTGATCGTGCTGGCGATCGTCAACGGCTTTGGCTATATGGTAGGCGATAAGATTACCTCCGGCGGTGGGCTGATGCTCGGCATGACCTCCATGAGCCAAAACTACACTGTGCCGCTGACCGGTACGCATTATGAGACGGTGCTTACAGCAATCTTCTTTATGCTCACGGGCCTTGGGGCAATCGGCCTGATTTTGCAGGCGTTGCCGATGTTCTTCTACAAGTTTGATGAGAAAAAATTTGAAAAGGAAATAGCCTCCTTCCGCGAGGAGAAGGAAAAGAAGCTTCAAGCGGAGATTGAAGCTGCTGAAGCGTTGGAAGGCGTGGAGTTTGAAGGCTGATCTCCCTCTCTCCCTCCAGAAATTGATTAAACTGCCAAATGAGCTGTTGCAGAATGCCGAGCATTTTGCAACAGCTCATTTTTTAGGATGTGGCGCAGCAACGAAAGAGCTCCATATCGTTGTTAAGGCATTTATGTATGAAGTGGGTCGGTTGAGGCCATAGCCGCCTCGCGCTCATGGCGTTCAATGAGCTCCCGCTCTACCTGCTCCTTTTGCCGTTTGGAATAACGGATGCAGAGGAAGGGGATGAGATATAACAGGGAGCCGAGTGCCGGCAACAGCATAAACAGCGGCCACTGGGCAGTGAAATACTGCGGCGAAACGGCTTTCAGCTGGGCCACGGAGAGCTTGCCGTCGAAATGCAGGTAACTGAGCACCTTGCCGCAGAAATAGAGCTTGATGGAATCCAGCAGCTTGTTCGTCAGATTCTGCATGGAGAAGCTGATGCCTTCTGTCCGCTTGCCGGTCTTCCACTCCGCGTAGTCGACCGAATCGCACAGAATGCTGCGTTGCGCGATGCCGACCATGTTGTTTGGAATCGCGCCGATGCTCATGAGCACCATCACAGCGGAGATCTGGCCGAGCGTTTGGTAGCCAATGAAAAAGGCGATGCAGCGGGTGACGATATTGGTCACCTTTGCAATGATGATCACATTGCGCATGCCGCCCAGCTTCTTGGCGAAGGTGGTGGCGAAAAACATGCTCAGGGCGCCGAATATGTTGATGAGAATGCCGTAAATAAACTGGGCCGTCTGCCCGTTGATTTCGATGGAGCCAATCTGGTAGGAGGTGCAGTATTCAAAGAAATAAATCCAGGGGATCGCGCCGTCAAAAAAGCTGACCACCTGCGCGAGCAATAGGAGGATCAAGATTTTATTGTGCCGCAGGTCGGCGAGATCGTGCAGAAAAGGCTGCTTTTCTTCTTTTGTATAGGCAACACGTTCCTTCGTTTTGGCGGCCAGGGCCGATAACAGCTCGCCCCCAAAGCCGAACACGATGCCATAGCAGAGGAACTGCTGGCTCAGGCTGATATTCAGCTTTTCCCCAATGCCCATCAACATCGGGATGAGGCCGACAAGCGCGTTGCCTGCACCTGTGCCGATATTCAACCACTGAGAAACACGGCCGCGCTCCGCGGAGTGCGGGGAGATCAGGGACATGGTGCCCCACAGGGCCGTATCCTGAAAGGAATAGGTCAGATCCCAGAATAAATAAATCAGCAGGAATGCAATGATGGAGCCGGTTTCTCCAAAACCGAAATTGACAAACAAAAGCGCCGTCAGCAGGCCGATCACAACGGGCAGCTTGCCGAGGAACGGGTGCAGCTTCTGGCCGGGCTTGTATTTGCGCCGGTCGATAATCACTCCGACGAGCGGATCATTGAGTGCGTCCCATATTCTGGATACACTTGTGACTTTACCAACGTGATCCGGGTTCATGTGCAGCACATTGGTGCAAAAATAAAAAATCCACTGGTTCACAATTCCATATGTCGCGTTTTGCCCGGCAAGTGCCGCCGAATAGGATAACAGCTCCCGATTCGGGACATTCCCCTCCTCCACATCCTTGCTGAAGAAAAACTTCAACGGGTTCAGGCTGCGTTTTGGCCTGTCTTCCATTTCATAATCTTTCAATGATACCGCTCCCCTCATCATATTGTGTTGATAACTTGTAGTATATATTACCATAAAACTAATTAGATTTCAATTTAATTTTAGATAATACGATTGAGATCCATCAAGCCGCAAGCGAGCAGCATTTGCAGCTTTGTTAAGACTGATCTATGGCGGAAATCTATGAAAATTTGACCGATAAGCCAAGGGCGCCATGAAAAGCATAAGTCGCCCCGAATCCCTGGATAATACAATAAATTGAAATAAAAAATGGGCCGGGGTTTTTATCCGGCCCATCTGTTTTATTGCATTGATTTGGGAACCAAATTCGGCGTTAAAAGATGGGGCAGCGCTGGATGAGCTCTCCCAATATTTTTTTCACGAGCTGATAGCCATAAAGCAGCGCGTTGTCGATCGTGCGCACTGCGATCAGGTCTACCAGCAGGCAGCCGCCGTCATCCGGCATGATATCGCCGTATTTGACGAGATAGGTGTTGTAATTCCATGCGTCGTTCTCATCGATGACAAACATGCGCATGCTGCGGTTGAGCCCGTCTCCATAGAGGTTGAAGCCGCAGCCGGCGTTGTAGCCGAGCGTAATACCATCATCCGTTTTGCCGACCATGTTGTTGGTATGGTCATGGCCGAAGAACGCGCCCGCGATATCGCCCTGCTTGAGCCAGCTTGCATACTGCCCGTGGTCTTTATAGCAGCAGCAGGGGCCTTCTTTCACGTTGCCCTCCGCCTTCGTCTCATCAACGACATACCATTTTAGAGATCTGGTGCCATAGCCGCGCACCGAACCCATCACGCCGAAGGGAACCTCTTTGAGCAGGTGATAGATCTGCGGCACGGGGATGTGCTGGAATAGCAGCGAGGGAACAGGCTCCCCGCCATTTTCCGCCTTTAAGGCGTTGCCGGTCTGCTCATACCATTCTATCTGATTCTGATGCACGCCGTCATAGTTGCCGTTTTCATCATAGTCATTGGAATCCATCATATAGACGTTAAAGGCCACACGGCTGCCGTCGCTTGACAGGATCGGCAGGTTGTAGGTGCCCACGCCGTCGAGCGCCTCGCCCTCGTCGATTGCCAAGCAGTTATCATAGGCCATAAACATGGCCATCTGGTCTTCCTTTGTGGTTACCTTGGATTCCCCATCATGATTGCCGAAGACAACAGCAAACGGAATGCTCCGCGCCACCAGCGGCTGAATGATCTTATCGATTGCAGTGCGAACTTTCTCGACCGTGGATCCAACCCATTTGCCTGCGATGTTGTCTCCTGTGAATACGACGAGATCCGGCCTCTCCTGATCGAGAGAAGCGTTGATGAAATTGAGCATCCTCTGATCCGCCTTATCAGTATCCTGCGTGTCGGAGATCATCATAATTTTGAATTTGCCGTCCTGATGGAATTGCAATGCGGCGCCCTTTTTCGTGGTGCTCACCGAGGCCGCGGAGGCCATAGGCGTCATGATGGCGGCCAGCAGGCTCAGCGCCATCATGATCGCAACAATTTTCTTCTTCAATGCAGTTGTCCCCCTTCTCTTTTCAAAAACAGATAAGCATCTGTTTGGCAATTATAATATGAAAACCATACATCAGATAAAACTTATTGTCAATATTTTATAAAAATATTTTTACATAAATTTAATCATTCCCTTGCGCATCCTGCGGAGGTCAGGCGATCTGTCTTTCCCTATGGAAATCAATCTTGGTTTCAAAACTAGGCCTATCCGCAGGGAGGGACTGCGTTCGCCCTTGCGGAACGCAGTTTACAAAACGCTAAAATGGATTTTCCTCGTTTTCTCTTTCCGGGGTTGCTCTTTTTTCTTGAAATTGATATGATAATCACTCAGAAAAAATTTCTATTTGATTCAGGAAGGGTAATCTTTTTATGGAACCAAAGCTTACATTACGCATTGCGAATTCTGATCTGCTGCCGGTACAAGGCCGCTATGCAGAACTATTAAACGCGCCTGATATGGACGGCGTGTTGACCGCCTGGCGCGGCGATACCGCAATCGCCCTGCTTGTGCTGCTCAGCGGCAATGAGCGCGTGGAGGGCGCTGCCGCCTGCGCGCAGCCCTTTGAGAATGGGGAAAATCAGATACCGCTTGAGGCTGTTTCCTGCACCTTCCTCGCGGAGACGAAGGCGTTTGTCGGCAATGGGAAAAAGGATAACGGCTCGAGGGAAAGCTTTCCGGATGTTCTATATGGCTCGGGGCCTGTCAGCGTGGAGCCGGGCAGCGTGCAGGGGATTTTCGTATCCATAACGATCCCTGTAGATACCGCGCCAGGCGTATATCGGGGCACAGTCAGCGTGACGGCACAGGGGCTGGAAACGCCGCTGGAAAAACAGCTAACGCTTGAGGTGCTCGATATGGTGCAGCCTGCTCCAGAGGAATACCGATTTGATATTGAACTCTGGCAATATCCTTACCGCGTGGCGCAGTATTATGGGCTTGAGCCGTTTTCCCAGGCGCATCTGGAGGCGCTGCGCCCTCATTTGCAGAGGTATCGGGCGCTGGGAGGGCACGCTATCACGGCAAGCATTGTGGAGGAGCCATGGAATGGGCAGACCTATGGCGCCTATCCCTCTATGGTCAAATGGACGCGCCGGGCGGATAAAAGCTTTGCCTTTGACTTTACGGATTTTGATAGATGGGTGACCTTTTGCCAAGAGCTTGGCCTCGGGGATAAGATCGTCTGCTATAGCCTGATTCCCTGGGGCAACAAGGTGACCTATTATGATGAAAAAAAGCAAACAGTCCGATCTGCCGCACCGCGCCCCGGCACGAGGAGCTATAAAAAGCTATGGACGCCATTTTTGCAGGCGCTCTGTGCACATGCCAAAGAGAAAGGGTGGTATGACCGGATCTATATCGGCATTGATGAGCGCAAGCGCATGGAAAAAGCCTATGACCTGATTGACGCCGTTACAGGCGCATATGGCGAGCCGCTGAAAAAAGCGGCGGCAATGGATCATTTCAGCGCAAAATATTTCCCGCTGATCGACCGCATGGCGAGCGTCAGCGTCGGTTCTGATCCGTTGAAAAAGGCGCTTGCGGATTACCGCACACTTGCACAGCGCCGCAGGGGGAAGAGCGGGTTGCAGACCACGGTTTATACCTGCGTCGGCCATTTCCCGAACAGCTTTACCTACAGTATGCCGGGGGAGAGCTACTGGAGCGTGTTTTTCTCCGCCGCGCAGGGGGCAAACGGTTTTCTTCGCTGGGCGTATGATGCGTGGGTGAAAGACCCGCTGCGCGACACAACGCACATCAGCTTTGAATCCGGGGATTGTTTCCTCGTCTATCCGGACGAGCCGGACGCTAAGCATCCGGAGACGAAATCGAGCTACCGGCTCGAAAAGCTCGCGCAGGGGATGCGCGATTTGAATAAGCTGCTGTTTCTCGCGGAACAGTCGCCTGTGCTTCGGGAGAAGGCGGACCGCCTGCTTGAGCAGGTGAAAGTGGACTATACGCAAAAGGGCGAGGCTGTGGCGGATGAAA
The DNA here is from genome assembly GCA_900544375.1 of uncultured Oscillospiraceae bacterium. GTDB lineage: Bacteria > Bacillota > Clostridia > Oscillospirales > Acutalibacteraceae > Fimivicinus. The sequence goes on along the minus strand of UQUZ01000040.1, from coordinate 16,122 downwards.
AAACGCGTGCGGCCCTGCCGGCGGATATGGAGGCACTGCGCCAAAGCCTGTGGGCGCTGACGAGGGAATATCTGGGTGGGAGAAACGGCTGACCGGCCCAGTTGGCAACAAAATGTTAGCGGATGGGATCAGGGCCCGCCGCATCGGAGAACGCGAGAGCAAAAGAGATTTTTAGAAAGATCGGCTGCAAGAGGCTCTGTGTCCTGCGGCCGATTTTTTCCTCCCAAATTTTCTTTTTTTCTTGTGATAGAATTGTAAAACTTGTTGACATTACGGCCGCTTTGCGGTAGAATAAATACAACAATTGAAGGAAGAAAATACGAGTGTATTTCTAGGAGATATGAGAATAGAAACTACTCCCGTTTAGCGGGGTGTGTTTTCTGTTCTTTTTTTCTGTGCTTGGGGGAGCACAGCATGAAAAATAATTATACTGGAAACAGAGGGAGGCCATCAGTTTGGGTAAGTATGTAATGGCGCTGGATCAGGGCACCACAAGCTCGCGGGCGATCGTATTCGACAAGGGCGGGCACATCCTTGCGAAGGCGCAGCGGGAATTTGAGCAGCTCTACCCCAATGCCGGGTGGGTGGAGCACGATCCAATGGAGATTCTCTACAGCCAGCTTCAATCGGTGGCGACGGTGCTCGCCTCCGGGGAGGTGGATGCCAGGGAGATCGCTGCAATTGGCATCACCAACCAGCGCGAGACGACGATCCTCTGGGATAAAACCACCGGAAAGCCAGCTTATAACGCGATCGTTTGGCAGTGCCGCCGCACTTCGGATTATTGCACACAGCTCAAAAATGAGGGCTTGGAGCCTTACGTGAGGGAGAAAACGGGCCTGATTATCGACGCCTACTTCTCGGCAACAAAAATTAAGTGGATTTTTGATAACGTTCCAGGAGTGCGGGAGTTGGCTGATGAAGGGAAGCTCCTGTTTGGCACGGTGGAAACTTGGCTGATCTGGAACCTGACGGGCGGAAAGGTGCATGTGACGGATTATTCCAACGCCTCGCGTACGATGCTGTTTGATGTTGACAATCTTTGCTGGGATGAGGTGCTTTGCAAGAAGTTCGATATTCCGATGTCAATCCTGCCCCGGCCAGTTCCCTCCAGCCAGGTGTATGGAACCGTGGCACCGGGCATCCTCGGCCTTGAGCAGATTGAGGGCGTGCCCATCAGCGGCGCGATCGGTGACCAGCCGGCCGCCCTGTTCGGCCAGGCTTGTTTTAAGCCCGGTCAAGCGAAAAATACATATGGTACGGGCTGCTTCCTTTTAATGAATACGGGCGACCGCAGAATTCGCTCCCAGTATAACCTGCTTTCCGGCGTGGCCTGGGGGTTGGATGGTAAGGTGGAATATTCGCTGGAAGGCAGTGCGTTCAACGCAGGCTCCGTGATTAAATGGCTGCGCGACGAGCTGCACATGATCGACACGGCGCGCCGTTGCGATGAGCTGGCGGAAAGCGTGCCGGATGCAAACGGCATGTATCTCGTGCCCGCCTTCACGGGCCTTGGCGCACCGTATTGGGATATGTATGCCCGCGGCTGCATCGTGGGCCTCACGCGCGGCGTCAACCGGGCGCATTTTGCCCGTGCCGTGCTGGAGAGCATCACCTACCAGATGACGGATTTGCTCGAGGCAATGATCAGCGATTCCGGCATTGAAATGAAGGATCTTCGCGTGGATGGCGGCGCCAGCGTGAGCAATATTATGATGCAGATTCAGGCTGATATGATCCAGGCTTCCGTTAACCGCCCGAAAACCATTGAAACCACTGCTTTGGGCGCCGCGTATCTGGCTGGGCTGGCTGTTGGCGTTTGGAAAGACCGTGACGATATTGAGCAGAACCGCGAGGTAGACCGCATATTTACCCCTGAGATGGATAAACCTACCCGTGACAAGTATTATGAGGGGTGGAAGCGTGCGGTTGGCCGCTCCCGTGATTGGGCGGAGCATTAAGCGGGGGCGAAGCGGGGAGATAGCGTTCCCTTTCACCATATATTTTCCATTCTGAATTATTATGAAAATGGAGTGATTCATCATGGCAAAAACCATCGTTGACTGGAAAACCATCAGCTCGTTTGTAACGGACGCATTCGTAGGCGTTGGCGTTCCGCGCGAGGATGCGGAGATTTGCACGGACGTACTGCTGGAGTCCGACCGCAGGGGCATTGAATCCCACGGAGTCAACCGTTTTAAGCCCATTTATATTGACCGCATTAATATCGGCATTCAAAACCCCGTTACCAATTTTGAAATCGTGAAGGAAACGCCTACCACAGCGGTCATTGACGGCCACGACGGCATGGGCCAGGTCATCGGCTATAAATCGATGAAAATGGCAATTGATAAGGCGAAAAAGTATGGTCTGGGCATGGTTGCCGTGCGCAATTCTTGCCACTATGGCATCGCTGGCTACTATGCGACGATGGCGACTAAGGAGAATATGATTGGCATCACGGGCACCAATGCCCGGCCCTCCATCGCCCCCACCTTCGGCGTGGAAAACATGCTTGGCACCAACCCTCTTACCGTTGGCATGCCTACGGATGAGGATTTTCCGTTTGTGCTCGACTGCGCTACCTCCATCACCCAGCGCGGCAAGCTGGAGTATTATTCCCGCATTGGGAAGTCTACGCCAGCGGGCATGGTCATCGGCCGCGACGGCACAGCAAAAACAGATACGGATGCGATCCTCAAGGAGCTCAACACCGGCGAAGCGGCGCTGGCTCCCCTCGGCGGCATCGGTGAAGAGATGGCCGGTTACAAGGGCTACGGCTATGCCACAGTGGTTGAGCTTTTGAGCGCTGCCTTACAGCAGGGCAACTATCTGAAAATGCTCACCGGTATCGGCGAGGGCGGTAAAAAAGTGCCTTATCATCTGGGGCATTTCTTTCTTGCAATTGACACGGAGGCCTTTGTGGGAGCGGAATCCTTCAAAAAAACAGCGGGCGATATTTTGCGTGCGCTGCGTGCTTCTACCAGGGCGCCAGGCGAAGACCATATCTTCACCGCCGGCGAGAAGGAGTGGAACGTTTGGTGCGAACGCAAAGACAGCGGCGTGCCGATTAACGACGCGGTGCAGAAGGAGCTTTGCACAGTGCGCGACCAACTGGGCCTGACGCAGTATACCTTCCCCTGGGAAAAATAACAGAGCATTAGACATCATCTTAACCCCCTTAAGGGCGGGATATCCTTACCCGTATCCCGCCCTCCCCCCAAGTTGGTGGAAAAGGCGGTTTGTTTTACATCATCAATAATGGAGGAATTGTCACACATGGATTACGCGAAGGAATCACTGAGGCTTCACTATGAATGGAAGGGCAAGCTGGAAGTTACGCCCCGCGCGAGCGTGAAAACGAAGGAGGAGCTCTCCCTCGCTTACACGCCGGGTGTTGCGCAGCCCTGCCTGGAGATCCAGAAGGATATAAATAAATCCTATGATCTCACACGCCGCTGGAATACGGTAGCCGTCGTCACAGACGGCACGGCGGTGTTGGGCCTGGGCGATATCGGCCCGGAGGCCGGCATGCCGGTGATGGAGGGCAAATGCGTCCTCTTTAAAGCGTTCGGCGATGTGGACGCCATTCCGCTGTGCGTTAGGAGCAAGGATGTTGATGAGATCGTCAACACCGTTTCCCTTCTCGCGGGCAGCTTTGGCGGCGTCAATTTGGAAGATATTGCCGCCCCGCGCTGCTTTGAAATTGAGCGTAAGCTCAAGGAGCGCTGCGACATCCCGATTTTCCATGACGATCAGCACGGCACGGCGGTCATCTGCTCCGCCGCGATCATCAACGCGCTGAAGATCGTGGGCAAAAAGCTGGAAGACTGTAAGGTGGTTTTCAGCGGTTCAGGTGCGGCAGGCGTTGCAATTGCGAAGCTCTTAATCAGCCAGGGCTTGAAAAAGGTGGTCATGTGTGATCGAAAGGGCATTATTAGCGCGGACGATCCGAACCTTACCCCTGCAAAGCAGGAGATCGCTGCGTTTACCAATGCGGCGCATGAACATGGCACGTTGGCGGACGCGCTCAAGGGCGCGGATATCTTCATCGGCGTTTCTGCTCCCGGCATTGTATCGCAGGATATGGTTCGCTCTATGGCGAAAGATCCGATCGTCTTACCAATGTCTAACCCGGTGCCGGAGATTATGCCCGATCTCGCTTTGGAGGCCGGTGCGAAAGTTGTAGGCACAGGTCGCAGCGATTTCCCGAACCAGATCAACAACGTGCTTGCTTTCCCGGGCATTTTCCGCGGTGCGCTGGATGTGCGTGCGAGCGATATCAATGAGGAAATGAAAATCGCTGCTGCGCATGCGCTCGCCGACCTAGTCTCCCCTGAGGAGCTTTGCCCCGAATATATCCTGCCCAAGGCGTTCGATGAGCGCGTGGGCCCTGCGGTTGCTAAGGCGGTTGCCGAGGCGGCGCGTAAAAGCGGCGTAGCGCGCATTTAACCAGACATCTTCTTATTTTATGTTTCACCACGGTAGGGGCGCGCTCTCCGAATTGTTTCGGGGGGCGCGCTTATTTAATAGAGGCGGGCTCAGCGGTAAAACGGCGCTGGCCTGCAAGCCTGAATGCGCAAAAAAGAGATTGCCAGGCGGATAGAGTGATATGCTCTAAGCGACTTTTTAATCAAGGCTTTGCTTATGATTAATGTGTTGCTTAGAGCATTTTTCATATAGAAGGGCTAAAACGTGAGAAGCAAAAAAGTAAACAAGTTTGTCGAGAAAGTTCTTGGTGCAGGAGCATAGCAGCGAGGGCAGACTGTACCAAGCGAATTTGCGGCGTAAGGCAAGCAATTGACAGCGGAAATATTATGCATGAATAATCAGAATCGAAGCCAAGAAAGCGGCTTCCTGCGCCGGGGATCTGGCGAAGGGCGTGTTTGATATTGCAGGCAACATGCCGCAGCAGAAGCCGTAGAAAGCCGCCAACCGCCTCGCGCCGCCGCAGTTTGAATGATGAGCCAAAGCCGGCAGTAGCAATTTTTATCTTCAATTTTTTGAAAAAAGGGCACTGGGGGGAAAGCTCAAAGCAAATTACTTCGGTATAATAAATGCACAATCCAAACAAGGAGGCAAACAATATGCACGCGTGGGAAGCGGTTCAAAAATCTGTAGATTATATTGAGGAACATTTACAGGAAAATATACGAGCCGAGGCTTTAGCCGAAATAATAGGACTGTCACCATTTTATTTTCAAAGACTGTTTAAGCGATTGGTAAATAAACCGCTGCAAGAGTATGTCAAACTGAGGCGTTTGGCAAAGGCTGTTGAAGCGTTAAACACGGAAAATCAAAGGATTTTAGATGTGGCGTTAGATTATGGCTTTGCCAGCCATGCGAATTTTACCAGAGCGTTTAAGGGCGCCTTTGGAATTACACCGGAAGCATACAAAAAGAATCGTCCTTTTCTCAACACTTTTGTAAAACCAGAAGTTTCTATGGCCTATGTTATGGTGGATGAGAATGTTCCCCTCATTGTTGGAAACATCGTTTTAGAAATACGTAGAGAACGCATTCACGCACCGGAACTCTATCTCGGCCTGTCGACGGACGTTTCCATAATAGATCAAACACCCGTTGGAGAGAGCACCGGCGTAGACATACCGGGGCAGTTGTGGAAACGTTACCACCAAGAAAAAGCGGCGATTGAAAAATATGTCCAGCCCAACGTTGAATTAGGCATGTCCTATTCTGCCAATATGGAAAAAGGAACATTTTCTTATTTTGCGGGTGGACTTGCCAAAACGGTTCCGGAGAATTTAAGCGGCGGCTTTGTGCAACATGAGTTGCCCGCAGGGGAATACATTGTTTGTTCCGTAGAGGCGGAAAGTTTTGAAGAACTTGTAACTGTGGCTCTAGATCAAGCGGAAAAATATCTTTTTGGCACATGGCTTCCGAGACATGAACTAATAACCCAACCGTTTTCAGCAGAAAAATACGATATAGCTTCACAAGATATTAAACACGTGGAGATTTGGGTGGCTCCCCTTACCATATCAAAGTAAAAAATGCTACCCTGTCAGATGACGGCCAGCACCCGGCCCTGCTGGACATAGAGCGTCGTTCAGATATGCGCCGGAACAGATTTATAACGTCATAGACAGTCGGTTTTTAATCATCATCACCAACCTACTGCTGCCGATTTACAAGCCCCCCAAGGCTTTAGCACACGCTTAAATGTATGGCGGCGTTTTGGAACGCTGCGTCCCTGCCTGCTTTAACGGCCTTAACTACAGCAAGGGCGCCGCCATCGTGCCTGTCACGCGGGAGGATGCGCCCTTGCTTGCCAAGGAACTCGACAAATCTACCTACAAGGTGAGCGTACATTTCAGCACCACCATCACCGAAACCATTTGCGAGAAAATCAAGCGTATACGGCGCAATGAGGTTCAGCAGATGGGAGCCGTAGACGAGCCGGAGAATGGGAAGTAGCGCTCCGACTCGCCTTGTCGATTCCAAAAATATTTCGTGAACTCGATGAAAATCCCTTAGCACGGCCTTTTCATCCATTTTGTTTGTGGCTTGCTCATAGGTAAATTTATTTTTCTTGCTGCAAAGGCCTCCTTTGAGTAATCTGTTCCTTTGCCCGGATCAACCGGTAGAGCATATGGTTGATGGGCGTATCCACCCCATATTGGCGGCCGAGCTCAAGCACGGTGCCCGCAAAGGATTCGAGTTCTGTGCGCCGCCCTGCCTCAATATCTTGCAGCATGGAGGTCTTTCCATCGGGCAGCAGCGTGGCGACGATGGACGGAATCGTTTCAATATCCTCATAGGATAATGCAACGCTGGCGGCCTGCGCTATATGGACGACCTCCCGCATTGCGGATTTTGCAAGCTCCATTACCTCAGGCAAACGGGTGAAATCACCATACGTTGCTCCGGTTAAGGCGGAAATTTGATTCAGGCCAACGTTGAGCATCCACTTTTTCCACATAGCGCTCTGCATATGGGGAAAAACATGCGTCTGTATCCCTGCGTTGCATAAAAACTGATCCACCGCTGTTACCTGCGGGAGATAGCACACCGTATCCTCCATACCGAATTGGATTTCCCCATCAGAGGAATGTACAACGCTGCTTTCTGTACGGACGGCGTCGAGCGCCATCGCAAGCCCGCAGAGCACTGTGTTTTCTGGAAAGGCGGCGCGTAGCCTCTGCGTGGCCGTCACCCCGTTGAGAAGAGGGAGTAGAATTGTATGCCTCTCCACAAAGGGACGTATGGACGCAATGGCAGGTTCCAATTGATCATTTTTTACGCAGATGAGGATGAGATCCACCGCGCCGTCAGCCTGCTCCGGCTCGCAAATCTGTGGGAAAAAGGCCTCCCCATCCAGTGTGACGCCGCTGCTGCGTAGCCGCTCTGCCCGTTCATGGTCTGCGATCGCAAAAAAATGCGATCCATATTGATCGTATAGCCGCTTTGCATAGACGGTGCCGACCGCGCCCATGCCGATTGCGGCTGCTGTTTTAATCTCCACACGAATCCCTCCAGAAGCGATCTCTACATCTATTATAGCATACCGCCGCAGAAAGGGCATTTACAATTGAGCAGTTTCGTTATATGATAATACCCACGGTGTATAAAGAGCAATCTGCCTGCCGGCGGCGTCATTGTCCTTGGTGGGCGTCAGCCCGCCCGCGTCCTCTTTCTTGCCGGCGCCGCTTTTCTCTCGCTGACAGGTTCGCAGAAGTTTTTCAGGAGCAGATTTGGTGGCCGGCAAGGCTTTTGAGGCAGCCGGGCTGTCGCCCGGCAACGAAAGATACGTAGTCATCCTCCGAAGGTGTCCTAAAAAAAACCGTGCAGCACTTTGTACACTGTGGGTAAGATAGGGCGTTATCTCTGGATGCCGCTCGTATGGATTGGCAATAGAAAGGAAGGCCTGCATGGCGCTTTTTCTTTATAGTTTCAATACGGTTGCGCCGTTGATCTTGGTAGTGGCTGTCGGCTTCCTGCTGAAAAGGCTGCGCATGGTGGATGACGCGTTTATCAGCAAGGCGAACAAGGTTTGCTTTCAGGTGGCGTTTCCGCTACAGCTTTTCCATAACATCTATGCCGCGGATTTTGGCGCGGAGTTCCGGGTGAAGCTCGTTTTGTTTACCCTGCTCGGCGTTTTAGCAACGGCGATATTGCTCTGCCTGGTTACGCCGCGTTTTTTAAAAAATCGGCCCACGTGCGGCGCGTTTATTCAAGGCGTTTTTCGCAGCAATTTTTTGTTGCTGGGCCTGCCTCTGGCCATCAATTTATTCGGCGCGGATCATGTGGCGTCAATTTCCATGCTGCTGCCCTTTGTTATCATGGAGTTCAACTTTTTAGCGGTCGTGATTCTTACCTTGTTCCAGGAGCCGGAGCAAGGGGGTAAGAGGCAGAAGCTTCGTGTCGGCCGCGTTTTGTTGGATGTAGCCAAAAATCCGTTGATCATTGCATCCTTTATCGGTATGCTGTTTTCCGTTTTTCAAATCCCGCTGCCGTTGTTTCTGAGCCGTGCAGTGGGGGATCTCGGCCAAATCGCAACGCCGTTTGCGCTCCTGCTACTGGGCGGCCAGTTTGATTGGAAGCGCCTGAAGGGCAACCTTCGCTTGGCGGGCCTGGCAACGGCGCTGCGTCTAGTGCTTGTGCCCGCTGCTTTTGTAGCCATGGGCGTGTGGCTGGGCTTTCGTGGAGAGGAGCTGGGGGCGATCCTGATCGTTTTTTGCGCGCCTACTGCGATTTCAAGCTATGTCATGGCGCAGAATATGGGCAGCGATGATGAGCTCGCCGGGCAGCTTGTGCTGACGACCACGCTTTTTTCAAGCGTCACTATTTTTTTGTGGGTTACAGTGCTGCGCGCTATGCAGTTAATCTGATTTGCAACTATCTAAAATTTGAGTCATAGGAGGAATCATACATGATTCGTCACATCGTCATGTGGAAATTTAAAGAAACGGCGGAGGGCGCTACAAAGGCGGAAAACCTGCACAAGGTGAAAGGGCTGCTGGAAGCCCTGCCGGATACCATCCCTTTCATCCGCCGCATGGAGGTGCACTTGAATGAGAATCCCAGCCCCAAGAATTATGACGCCGTTCTCATCAGCGAATTTGATTCGCTGGCAGATCTTGCGGCCTATACTGCCCATCCGGCGCATCAGGAAATTTCCTCCTTTGTGGCAAAATGCCGAGAGGGACGTGCCAGCGCTGATTATACGATTTAAATAGGGCTCTGCCCAAGATCTAAAATGAATTTTTTTTATAACAAAATGCAAGATTATATCATTTTAGACCGGATTTATAGACTTTTTATTCTGCAATTTCAGAATGGATGCAAGTAAAATGATTTTTGGATGCAAAACGCTCGACTTTTTTGACGATATGTGATAAACTATAAGCATATTTCTGTAAAGAGAGGGAGTTGAATCCAAAGCATGAAAGCATCAGAAGGCATTCAGAATTACAAGGCGAAGGTTAAGGAATGCGTCAACTACTGCGTGAAGGAAATTAAGTATGTTTGCAAGGAGATCGGCGGCCGTGAGTCCGGTAGCCCCGCGGAGCGCAAGGCGCAGGAGCATATGGCCGACGAGCTGCGCAAGTATACGGACAGCGTGGAGCTCGAGGAATTTGATTTGCATCCCAAAGCATTTATGGGCTGGGTCATCATCGTCGGCCTCTGCATGATTGCCAGCGTAATCCTCTATAATTTGGGTTTTGCGTTGGTTTCCCTGATCTTGACTCTGGTTGGTGCGGTCTGCATGATTGCGGAATTCCTAATGTATAAGGAGTTCCTCGATCCGTTTTTTCCCAAGAGGACGTCGGCAAACGTGATTGCGATACGCAAGCCGGAGGGCGAGGTCAAGCGCCGCATCATCTTCAATGGGCATTGCGATTCCGCCTATGAGTGGCGCTATACTTACCTTGGCGGCGGCCATCTGCTGGTGGCTGTGATCGCGATTGCGATTGTGGGCCTTGTTGTTACGCTCGTGTGTGAAATCGCTGCGCTTGCAACCGGGCACGCCATGACAGCGTTTGAGGGAGGGTTTTGGAAAGTTATGGGCTATGTCCAGCTCGTCTGGATCCCGTCCTATATTTCCATTCTCTTCTTTACCCATTGGAAGCTTGTTGTGCCCGGCGCGAACGACAACCTCACCGGCTGTGTCAACGCGATGGCCGTTATGAAATATCTTTCGGATAACGACATCCGTTTTGAAAACACAGAGGTTCGTGCAGTGTTGACCGGTTCTGAGGAAGCGGGCCTGCGCGGTGCGAAGGCATATGCGAAGAAGCATCACGACGAATGCCTCGAAACCGAAACGATTTTCATCGGCTATGACACCATGCGCGACTATGACGATATGGCGATCTACAGCCGCGATATGACAGGCACGGTCAAAAATGATATTCGCGTTTGCAACCTGATGAAGAAGGCCGGTGAATATGCGGGGCTTGACCTGCCCTTTAAGAGCGTTTTCTTCGGCTCCTCCGATGCGGCGGCTATTTCCCAGGCCGGTATCCCCGGCGCGACCTTTGCAGCAATGGATCCGACCCCCGCGCGCTATTACCACACTCGGCTGGATACAGCGGATAATTTGGATCCCAAAATGATCGAAGCCGGCCTCAATCTGGCTTTGGAGACCACTTATCTTTTTGATAAAGAGGGCTTGAAAGAGAGCTATTGAGTTTTAAGCCGCTGCGGAACGCTCCGCAGCGGCTTGTTTTGCCTCTGAATCTATCCGCCGGCTTGTTTGGCCGGCGTTTTTTGTTTTTATTTTTCTTGGTCTGCATTCGTCTGCTGCTTCAGCTGAGCGGAGCGGCGGATCACAGGTTCAGGAAATCCCTGCGGTAGTCTACGCCGAAGGCTTCCGCCAACCGTGCCAGCTCCGCATCCTGAATGGTGTTGATCCGCGGCAGGTGCGCGGTGAGCATAAAAATCTGCGCTGCCTTTTCAACCGTTTCAATCAGGCCGAAAGTTTCATCCATCGTTTTGCCTGCGGCGTAGATGCCGTGCATTCCCCAGATCACAAGGCGGAATTCTTTCATTTTTTCCGCCGTGGCCCTGCCGATTTCGTTGGTGCCGCAGAGCATCCAGGGGAGCACGCCTACCCCATCCGGGAAGACGACGATGCATTCCGTGCACATCTCCCAAAGGGTATGCGTCAGCTTGCGCTCGTCCAGTTCATGCACATAATTCATGGCGAGCGTATGGGTGGGGTGCGAATGCATTACCACGCGGTTTTGAGGCTCCACGCGCAATCTTGCCATATGACTCATCAGATGCGCGGGCAATTCGGAGGTGAAGCTTCCGCCATCCCGGTAGCCCCACAAAAGTTCAGCCGCCATGCCGTCCGGCGAAATGCGCAAAATGCCAAGGTTTTGCTCCGGGTCGGCTTCGACGTTTTTAAAATACTTCCCCGTTCCGGTTACGATCAGGATGCGGCCTGCCAGCGGCGATGCGTCAAAGCCCAGGGGGATGGTGCGGATTACTCGCGCAAGATCCAGGTATTGCGCAACCTCTGATTCCTCAAGGAGATAGCTGATGTTGCCGCCGTTGCGTTCATCCCAGCCGAGGCGATACATGTTGGCAGCGGTTTTCCGCATCTCAGTCAAAAAAGGGGCGGTTAGGATATCTTTCATCGTCCGTTCACCTATCCTTCCTGGTTCCATATGAAAAGTCTGTTCCATAACATTGCGTTGGATGCCGGAGCATGCGTTTTCCCAGCAGTTTGCCCGGCCTGCCGGATGGACCAATAAATATCATCCGGCAACGGATGGAATACAGCGCCCGGCGGGAATCCGCTTCGGGCTTGATTGGCGTATGAATCCGGCCTATAATAGCAGTAGCCGGGCTTTTTGTTTGCCGATCGGCTGAGAGAGCATTGCTTTGCTGCATTTATGGAAGGGGTTCATTTATATATGGGGAATCAATTGAGCCATTATTTTATAGAGAATGATTCGCTGCCACCGGATATTCAAACGTTTCCTTATTATTTTGGCGCGGAAAAATTTATGTTTACCAGCGACGCGGGGATGTTTTCGCCAGGCCATGTGGATGAGGCCTCCTCCCTCTTGCTGCACACGATGCCAAAGCGAACCGGGCGTTTTTTGGATTTGGGGTGCGGCTATGGCGTGATTGGGATTGTGATGGGCAAGGTGTATGGCCTGGAGGTCACGATGGCGGATTCAAACGGGCGGGCGCTTCGCTGTGCCCAGCAGAATTGCGAGGCCAACCAGGTGAAGGCGCAGATCATCCAATCCGATTGTTTCCAAAATATCAGCCAGAGTTTTGATACGATAGCGCTGAACCCGCCAATCCATGCGGGGAAGGCGGTGATGTATGCCATGTATGAGGGCGCTTATGCGCACCTTAATGCAGGCGGCCGATTCTATGTGGTAATCCAAAAAAAGCACGGGGCTGAAAGCACGGTTAAAAAGCTAACGGAGATTTTTCATCACTGTGATACGCTTTATAAAAAGAAAGGGTATTATATCTTGGCCTGCACAAAATAATTCCTATCGAATAACTTACTGTTTGACGAACACAACAGTGTCGTCATCTGGAATATTGACGAAGTTTGTTTGCTCCTCTTGCTCCACGATAGCACAGGGGTGGAGGGTCATTAATTGTTCGGCAAAGTTTTGATAATCAATATATAAACTCGAATCATTCCGGAATGTCCGAATCTCATTGATAAAGGGCTTTAATTGAACGTAAGTGTTTACAAAAAAACCTCCGCTGAGATGGTCGGCAGTATCAAAATCGTAAATGCCGATTCTGATTCCTACACTCAACTGTTCTAATTGACTTAAATAATTTTTGATTTCAATCCAGAATGTATCGTCTTTGCGGATCTCATTCATGTCTATCGGATTCATGTGATACCGTATGTGAATTTTCTTTTCTGTTTCTGCAAAATCACGCTTGAAACCGTGAAAAAAATTAATGGTAGATTCTTTGGATTGCCTTTGTTGCTCTTTATGAAACGATTTTCTAACGGAAATAAGACTTAGGGCAGCAATCACGACTCCGATAAGGGTTGAAATATTTGCACAAATATTGATAATTGCTGAGACGAAATTTATGTCTTCCACATCGAACAACCTCGCAAAAGCATATGATGTGTAAATATATTACAAAATATGCAGAAATAAGTCAACAAAATTTTGATTTTGATACCTACACTCCTCTTTGCATTGCTCTCAAAGCTGTATTTTCTTTATGGCGGCAAGAGCTAGATCTGCATTGGAATGGGATTTCATCGACAGCGCCCGGAAAAATTCCCTAGGCTCTTGGTTCCTCCTCGTTGTAGCGAGTGGATGGGGGCGAATTGGCTTCAGATATTGCGCCATTTATCAGCTCATCCAAAATAAAAAAACCGCGAAGCACGCAGCTACGCGGTTTTCTTTGGAGCTACTGGGCGGACTCGAACCGCCGACCTGCTGATTACGAATCAGCTGCTCTACCAACTGAGCCACAGTAGCAAATATTTATGGTTTACTGCCTACCAGTGAAAAACACTTTGTAAATAACAGCTTTTATATTATAATCAGAACCCTCTGCTTTTGCAAGTCTTTTTTGCAAAAACATTCAAAAAATTCTTTGGAATGGCAGCAAAAATCTGCTCATTCATTTCTGCATCCCCGGCAACGAGTATTTTGCCGGGAATGCAGGCTATGCAGACTGTGAGAGGGGTTAATCTGTAAGCTTTCTTATAATTGCGTCAATCTCTTCACTGGTGACGCCAATGGATTCCAAATAAGCACGCGTACCTCCGCACGTCTCGTCCAAATAGGTGCAGAATTTTTCCATTGTTTCCGGATCCGATTTGAGATGCGGATTCTTTTCCTCATCAAAAATATCGTTGCCATCCTCGACCATCGTCCGGAACATGGGCTGAAGATATGTGTTGGAAATTTGGTAATCCGCAATGATATCCAGGCGGTCTACCTCCGCCAGAGAGAGGAGCATCGCCGCAACGATCCCGGTGCGGTCCTTCCCGAGCGCGCAGTGGAACAGGACGGCTCCTTCCGGCGCGGCGGCAATCGCATGGAATACCTGCGCCATATTTTCTTTATGCTCTGTCAGGCTGCAAACATAGCTTTCCCACAGGGGTTGGCTCTCAACTTTTTCCACATAGGCAGGATTAATTTCTAATAGGGTATAGTGGTGATAAACAATATCAGGCTCTTTCGCATAAGCGGAGGGTGCAACCTTTGACTCTCCGTTTCCGCGTAGGTCGATTACGGTTTTCACCGGAATTTCGGCCAGCCGCGCGCGGTCCGGCCCCATTGGGCCAAACGGAATCCCACAGCGGATGAATCGGCCAAACTGTGTTGTTTTGCCGCCTGCGCATGGGTATCCCCCTAAATCGCGGCAGTTGAAAACGCCGTCAAGCAGTATGCGGCGTGCATTGCCGGAATTATGACTCATAGCTCATCCTCCTAAAAATTTGCCGGCGGATTGTAGTTGCCGCCGGGTTGAGCGATCATGACGTTAGTATAGCATTTCTAGCCCGCAACGTCAATTTCCAGAAACTGAGCGGCTTTTTTCCTGATCCGGCAGGGTGAAGTGATTGTATTTTTACGGGAATCTGATAAGATAGATAATAGGCGGCGCACGCCGGCCTGGATGTTATGTTGATGGAGGAAAGGCAAATGAATCTACGATTGATCAAACGAAGCGGCGCTTTTTTGTTAGCGGCGCTAGTGCTGCTTGGCATTGCCGGATGCAGCGGGCAGGGCGATATTCAAATTGGCAATAAAACACTGCCGCGAGATTCAGAGAATCTGGCGCTGTGCCTGAGCGAGATTCAGGATTTGTCTCCGATCCGTGGGTTTCAAAAAGCGACGAAGGTAAGCCTGTGTAATAACGCGTTGACCGATCTTTCCGCCCTGAAGGGAATGGAGCAGATTGTGAATTTGGATGTATCCCAAAATAAAATTGAAGATATCTCTGTGCTGGAAACCCTCCCGCAGCTTAAAATCTTAAATCTTGCGGGCAACCGGATATCGGATTTGAAGCCCTTGGCAAAGCTCACATCGGTGGAGAGTATCAATCTTTCCAATAATCCGGTGGAAGAGATCGGGGCATTAGCTGGCATGAAAAATCTGACGGTTGCGGAGCTCTCTCATAGCAAAATTAGCGATCTTTCGCCGTTGGCCGGGCTGACGGGCCTTGCTAGCCTGCGGCTTTCCTATAATCAAATTACGGATATCACGCCGCTGGCCGGGCTGCAAAACGTTACGCACCTCTCCCTGGCAGGCAATGAGATTAAGGGGGAGGAAAATTTAAAAGTACTGATGCAGATGAAGAGCTTGGTGTCTCTCACACTAGGCTTCGGGTTTACGGAGGATGAAGTAAAACAGCTACAAACTGCGTTGCCGGATTGCATGATTTTTAACCAGTAGCCTGCAAAAAGTAGAATTATCATTCTGTTGACAGTAAAGGAAGACGGTGCTAGGATAAAATTAATCCAAGTAATTTTTGGATTGATTTTAAAGAGAGAGGATGAATAACAGATGAAATCGGGTAAAAAGCTGTTGAGCCTTATTTTGGCTCTGTGCATGGTATTGTCTGTCATTGGCGTTGCTGCTTTTGCGGCCGATACCGAATCCTCGGAACCGGTAGGGGATCAGCCGGTTGCACTGTCCGTGCCGAATGCGCAGGATCTCAAAGGGCTGGTGGAGAAGTATTTCGGCAGCACGCAAGCATTTGCCAATTTTGTGGCCGATACCGTTGGGCGAATCGTAACGGGCACGAAGAGCGATCATCTTGCTGAAGTGATTGTAAATGCGTTTGAAAATGGGATTATTATTGGCAATATCAGTCAGATGACGGATGAAGAAGTAAAAGTGATGCTCGATCAGATTTACTGGGTTTATGCGGATAATCCCGGTCCGATCACTCAGACAGTGGATTGCATCAAGATGTTTGTCAACTGGTGTGACGCTTCGATCCATAGAGGGCAGGATGGGCTGCTGTTGGGAACAATGCAGAAGAAACTTGCCACCTATTATTGGAACTGGCTCAAGGAGAACTGCTCGCCTGATTGGTGGGATCCTAACCGGCCGACAGATCCCTCGGAGCCAACTGTAGAGCCGACAAAGCCGACTGACCCGAGCGAGGAGCCGACGAAGCCGACCGACCCGA
>UQUZ01000039.1 GCA_900544375.1 uncultured Oscillospiraceae bacterium | reverse complement strand
GCCACAGCGCGCAGCTCGTCCCCACTCATCCCCGCCTCTATATAAGCGTTGAAATCGCTACTCTCGCATTGGCTGATGCGCTCCAAGTAGCCTCCGCTGTTGTAAATAAAAAGATAGCTTTCCTCAAGCAGCCTTCTCAACGCCTCCTCTGAGCGTTCCTCCGCATCAAACGGCAGGTTTTTATCCATTAAAAACGGCAGTATCATAATCAGATAATCGTTTACACACATATCACGGAAAAAGAAGTTAAAATATTCATCATGCACGGCCTTCTCCCGGAATGCCGCCACATATTTCCGATGCAGGCCCTCATGCTCCCGATAGAAGGCGAGCGCATCCCCAGCCTCGCTATCAATTGCCCCCAGCAGGCGAATCATGATCTCCAGGTTTTCTGAAAGATAGAGCAGAGCAAGCGTTTCGCAGATCGGCTCTGGCCTTTGGTGGATAATCGGATTCATAGCGGCACATCCTTTCGACAGTCTCGTTTCATTATAAATGAAATTTCCCAGATGAGCAAGCATGGCCGGCCGGAAAGAAGGGATAACAATAAATAAGGTTTTTATTTTACCGCAAGATGGTATATACTATTCTTAAGCTTCAGAAAGAGGTGGCTCCATGGGTGAAAAAAACAACAAAAAGGTAAAACGCGCGCACATCCCCTACACCAACCGGGAGCTGAGCTGGCTCGCCTTTAATGAGCGTGTGCTGGAGGAAGCGTATGAAAAGGAGAATCCGCTGCTTGAACGCCTGAAATTCCTTTCCATTACCGCTTCTAACCTCGACGAATTTTTCATGGTGCGTGTTGCAGGCCTGCGCGAGCAGGCGCGCATGGGCGTGAAAAAGCCGTATCCCATTGGTCAATCCCCGGCCGCGCAACTGCGTCAAATCAGCGAGCAGGCGCACTTTCTTTGCCAAAAGCAATATAATTGCCTACGCCATTCGCTGCTCCCCATGCTACGCAAGCAGGATATCCTGCTCGTGCATTTCAACGAGCTGGATGCAAAACAAAAAAAACAGATCGCGCGGTATTTCGAACACACGATTTTCCCGGTTCTCACTCCGCTTGCCGTCGATCAGAGTCGCCCTTTTCCGCTGCTTGCAAACCGCTCGTTGAATCTGGCGGTACGGCTAAAAAAGGGGAAAGAAACGCATTTTGCCGTCGTCCAGGTTCCATCGATCCTTCCTCGATTCATTGCGGTTCCAAACGAAAAAAAGCAATCTTTCATCCTTCTGGAGGAGGTTATCATCGCCTACCTTCCGAAACTCCTCGAAACGCATGAGGTCAAGGCCGTATCCTTGTTCCGCATTACGCGCAATGCCGATCTGAGCATCGATGAGGAGGCAGAGGACCTGTTGCAAGAAATTCAGAAATCCATCAAAAAGCGCAAACGCGGCCGCCCGGTGCGGCTGGAAATCCATACCAAATGCGATGAAGAAACGCGCCGCTTTTTAATTGGTGCGCTCGATGTGCGGGAGGCGGATGTCTACCCCTGCGCGGGGCCGCTCGATCTAACGGCATGGTCAAAGCTTGCATCCATGGTCAAAGGCCATGCCGCCTTGCGCCTTGCGCCGGTTATGCCCGCTTTTCCCGCTGATTTCTTCGGCTGTGAAGAGGATCTCTTTGCCGCGATCCGTGCGCGCGATCGATTCGTTCACCATCCCTATGAAAGCTTCGGCTGTGTGATCAAATTTTTGGCCGATGCTGCCGAGGACCCTAACGTGTTGGCGATCAAGCAAACGCTTTACCGCGTAAGCGGCAACTCACCCATTGTGCGGGCATTGATGCGCGCGGCGGAAAACGGCAAGCAAGTTACCGTTTTGGTCGAGCTTAAGGCTCGCTTTGACGAAGAGAACAATATCAACTGGGCCAAAAAGCTGGAGCAGGCGGGCTGCCACGTCATCTACGGCCTTGCAGGCCTTAAAACGCACTGCAAAATCCTGCTCATTGTCCGCCAAGATAAAGACGGGATCCGCCGATACCTCCACCTAGGCACTGGTAACTATAATGACAGCACCGCAAAGCTCTATACGGACATGGGGCTATTTACCTGCCGTGAGGAATATGGAGCGGATGCCTCCCTGCTCTTTAACCTGCTGACCGGTTACTCCCGTCCGCCGCAATACCAAAAATTCATCACCGCGCCGGACGACCTGCGCCCCTTTTTCTATGAACGTATCGAAAAAGAAACGCAGAATGCACTTGATGGCAAGCCCTCCGGCATCCTAATCAAGGTGAATTCCTTGCTCGATTATGAGATCATTGAGAGGCTGTACAAAGCATCCCAGGCAGGCGTGGAAATCCACCTGATTGTGCGTGGCATCTGCTCCTTGGTGCCAGGTGTGGAAGGCGTCAGCGAGCATATATCCGTGCGCTCCATTGTCGGCCGGTTTCTCGAGCATAGCCGCATCTTCCGCTTTGAAAACGGCGGCGATCCGCTGCTCTATCTCGGCAGCGCGGATCTGATGCCCCGCAACCTTGACCGCCGCGTGGAGCTTCTGTTTCCCGTGGAGGAGGCAAAAATCCGGATGCGCCTCGAAGCAGTGCTTGCGATGCAGCTAGAGGATACTGTCAATTCCCGCATCCAAGGGCCGGATGCACTCTACCGGATGGCGCCACGCCGTGGAAAGCATCCGATAGACTCTCAGGCAGCTTTTTTAAAGCTTTCCCAGGAGCGGGAACAAGCCTATCTGGCGGAACAATCGGAAAACACGCGCTTTCTCCCTTGCTTGAAGGCGGACGGGGAAAGCGCCCCATCAAAGCAGTAGAAAGGAAGCGGAACTGATGAAACGAATTGGCATGCTCACGAGCGGCGGCGACTGCCAGGGCCTCAACCCTGCCCTGCGCGGCCTTGCAAAAGCACTCTACCATGAATTTGACGGCGACGTGGAGATTTACGGCTTCGCCGACGGCTACCGCGGCTTAATTGAAGACGATCACAAGGTGATGGAGCCGGAGGATTTTTCCGGCATCCTTACCCGTGGCGGCACCATCCTCGGCACCTCCCGCCAGCCGTTCAAATTGATGCGCAAAAAGGCGGATGACAGCAGCGTAGACAAAATCGAGGCCATGAAGAAAAACTACAAAAAGCTCAGGCTCGACGCCCTTGTCATTCTCGGCGGCAACGGCACGCACAAAACGGCGAACCTGCTCCATGAAGAAGGGCTCCATATTGTTACCATGCCAAAAACCATTGATAACGATATCTGGGGCACCGATATGACCTTCGGCTTCCAGAGCGCGGTAGATGTGGCGACCAACGTGATCGACTGCATCCACACCACCGCCACCTCGCACGGGCGCATCTTCGTCGTGGAGATCATGGGGCACAAGGTCGGCTGGCTGACCCTGCACGCCGGGATCGCGGGCGGCGCGGATATCATCCTGCTGCCGGAAATCCCCTACTCTGTGGACAAAATTGCCGCAGCACTGTTGAAAAGAGAGCGGCAAGGCAAAAATTTTTCGATCATCGCCGTAGCGGAGGGCGCAATCTCAGTGGCGGACGCCGCCCTGAGCAAAAAAGAGCGCAAAGCAAAGGCAGCCCAGAGCCCCTATCCCTCCAAGGCCTATGAGCTTGCGGATGAGCTGGGCAAGGAAACCGGGCAGGAAATTCGCATCTGTGTGCCAGGCCACATCCAGCGCGGCGGCAGCCCCTGCCCTTACGACCGCGTGCTCTCCACTCGCCTGGGCGCAGCGGCGGCGCGGCTTGTGAAAGAAGAAAAATTCGGCTTTATGGTCGCCGTCAAGGGAGCAGAAATCAAGCCCGTCCCGCTTGGGGAGGTGGCGGGCAAGCTGAAATTCGTGCCAGACTCCTGCGGCCTGATTCAGACGGCGCGTGATATGGACGTTTCGTTTGGCGACGGGGAATAACAGCTTCCGCCATTGCCCGGCAACAAGCGAGTTCTATTGTTATCAAACATTTAGCCCGGCTCCCTTCAGCAGGAAGCCGGGCCATTTTTATCCATGCTTCAAATCAGGCTCACTGTTCGCCGCGTGTCTTTTTGCGCCGCATTGTTTCCGCCAGCACCAGCGCCGCGAGCGCAGTTACCGGAACGGCAATGAGCAATGCGGAAGTATCATCCCCCGTCAGCGGGTTCTCCGCGTTCTCAGCGGTGGTCGGCGCCGTTGTCTGTGTATGCTCCGGCGCAGTGGTTGTCGGCGCTGTCACATCACCCGCCGGATCCGTGTCCGGCGTTTGCGTTTGATCCGGCTGTTTCGTGTCCTCCGGTTTGGTGGTATCGGTTGTGACTGGCGCGGTAGTTGATTCATCAGGCTTTGAAACATCCGTGCTGGAATCCGGCACATCCGCTGTTTTCTTCTCGATTGCAAAGGAATCGATGCGGCTCGTTCCGTCCGCGCCTACGGTGTATGCGTCAAAATAGAGCGTATCGCCAACAATTTGGAAGGCGGAGAAGATCGGGTCGTTCGCATCCGCCAGCTTTTCGGCGCGCGGGAAGAGCTTGTCGGTCTCAGCCGGATCCTTCGTCACATAAGTCTTTACGCCGGAGCAGCCGCTGATGACATAGATGCTGCCCGTCGGGTCAAGCTTCGCCGTGTAGTTTCTCCCGCCGTAGGTAACGGTCTTGGTTTTCGTCTGGACAACCTCGTTATTGTTCATCACGCCGGTGCGCAGATACACATGGTCATGCCCCTGCAAAACCACATCAATGCCAAGCTCCGGCATAAGGGTGCTCAGTTCCTTGCGCAATTGGATCACATCGTCGTCGTCAAAGTGCGAGCCGTTGGAATACGGAGCCTTGTGCAGCGCCACGATCTTCCACTGTGCGTCGCTCTGCGCCGCATCCTGTTTCAGCCATTCCATCTGATCCTTGCTCAGGCCCTGCTCTTCGGAGAGGTTATTGGTGTTAAGCACCATAAAGTGCGCATTGTTATAATCAAAAGAATAATAAACGCCGCTCGACGTATCCTGCTTCGGCACATTGGACAGAATAAAATTCTGATCGATCGCAAATTCGCTCTTTGCCTCATGGTTGCCCGCCGTAGGCATGAGCACGGTTTTCATCAGGCGGTCAGCGCCCGTGTTGAAGAGCCACTGCCATTGGTTTGCGTTGTCGCCCTTATCCACATGGTCCCCCGTGTGCATGATGAAATCCGCATCCGGATACATTTTATATGCCGTGTCGAGCACCTTCGCCCAAGAGCGGCTATACTGACGCTCGCTCTGGGATTGGCTGTCGCTCATATGGAAGAAGGTCAGTTGGTTGGAACGGTCAGCCGTTTCAATCACGCCTGCATCGCTCCACCAGCCCTTCTCCGCGTCGCCCACGCGGAAGCAGTATTTTTCCCCAGCCTTCAGGCCCGTGATCTCTACCATATGGCGCGTTACGTCAAAATAATACGGGAACAGGCCAAACACGCCGATATCGATGCCAGGGAACTGGAGCTTCGCGGTCTCTTCGCTCGCCTTTACCTTCACGCCCGCGGGCAGCTGATTGCTAAACTGCGGGTTTTCACTGTAGGGGACAATCTGGATATCCGTGTTGTAAGGCTTCACCTTCGCGCCGTCCACCGTGCATTTGGTATACCAGTTGATGTTGCGCGTTGTCGCGGCATCCGTGCCGAAGGTCATGCCGATATTTGACGGCCTGCGGTAATTTTCCGCCGTGGCCTCGACCGGCACTTTTCCAGTATAAAGGAGCGTCGCCGTGCTGTCCATCCGCTCTGCCGGGTTATCGTCGATAAAGAAATCATCCACAATATAGGCAACCTCGTGGCCCACGGATTCAATCTGGCTGTCTGTCAGGTATTCTTCAATATAATGGTCGAGAATTGCGTTGATGCTATTATAGGGGATGATGTTCAGCCCGGATAGAAGCTTGAACGCGAAATCGACGATCTTTTTGTAGCTCGGGTCGCCCTGCGTGACGAGCTTGAGCAACATCTGGAGCGCGTCCGCCGTGTGGGAGCCGAAGGAACCATCCGGGAATAAGGCATTGATACGGAACTCCAAGCTCGGCAAAATCTCGCCCTGCACTAGATCGTTGAGCAAAACATCGATCAGCTCATCGATGAGCCGCTGCGCCGTATCACCGTTTTCAAAGCCTTCCAACGCCTGCGCGACGAATTGATCCGGCTGATCGCCAGCCGCCACATAGTGGCCATTTCGGAAGGCTACGCCAGTTTCGTCGCCAGCCGTATAGGAGTGCATTACGCAGAGCACAAGGTCGCCCAGGGTTCCATAGGTTTTGCCTTCACCGATATGATACCGTTTGGCATAATCTGCGCTCGGCGGCGTATCCGCCACCTTGAAGTTGACCAGCTTCTCAATGGAGCCTTTCAGAATCTCCATCGTCTGCTGCGGATCCTTCAGGTATTTGTTCTCGATCTGGCCAAAGAGATCTTCCAGAAACGCCATCACATTTTTTACTGTGAAAATATCGTAGCCGAGAATGCTCACGCCGTCGCCCAGGAAGCCCTTGAGAATTCCCTCAAGATCAATGCCGTTGTTTTTCAGCAGGTTCATCAGCCCGCCTGCGGCCGATATTGTATCCAACCCGCTCGCAAGGAAACCGCTCGCCATGGTGGTGATAAAATCGATCGAATTGCCCTTGCAGTTGGAAAATGCGTAGGAATACTCCTGATAATTTGGATAGGTCTCCCCATCCAGCTCATAGCGGTAGTTCCCATCCGCCGGGCGAAGAACAACCGTCTGATTTGCATTGTGCGGATCCGTATCCACCTTCTGCACCCTATCTACTGGATAGGTGTTAACCTCAAGGGAAAGCTGATTTTCTCCCTTTGTATTGTCAAACCGCGCCTCACGGAAAAAATTCGGGTAGCCCGAGAGGGAATTTGTTTGGATATCATAGATCGTTTCGCCGTTGTCGGACACCGCCTTAGCAATATCGTTTTGGTGCATGTGGCCGGTAAATACATAGTGCATGCCCGCGTCCGCCAGCGCTTCTGCCACGTTCTGATAGTTATCCAGGCAGAAATCCTGCGCAATCGTCGCCTCCAGCCACATGTGGGGCACCAGGCTGAAATGCGTTAAGCCGATGATCGTCTCGCCCTTTGCCCGGGCCTGAGCGCACTGGTCGAGCACCCACTCAAGAAAATCGTCGGAGTAATTGCCGCCCGTTTCATGCCCTCCGGAGTGGTCGGGATCCATATTATCCGGGCTGTATTTGCCGCCGTCCATCGCAATCAGGCGATAGCCGCCCTCCAGGCTGACCGCGTAAGAAAGCCCGTTGGCCTCTTTCCCCTTGGGCGGTGTATAGAGAGAGCCATCTTTTTCCGCCAGGTCATAGCCAAGATTTTGATAAATCTCCTTAAACTGCTTCGGCGAGGTGACAAGGCTCTGATCCTTCACCTCTTTGCCGGAAGTGAAAGAGGCGGCGTCATAGTTATTAATATCATGGTTGCCGTTGATGACGAGCACCTGTGCGCCCGTATCCTTTTCAAACTGCTCAAGCTTTGCCGCAATGCCCTTGTGCGCTTCTGTCTCGCTGTCTTTCGTCAGGTCGCCCGGAATGAGGACATATTTCAGCCCTTTATCCTTCACGTCCTGTGCCATCGCGGCAAGGGCTGCGTCTATGAGCCCGCCGGTCTGCGGGAACTGTTTGCCCTTGACCCGGCAAAACTCGTTGAACGTCTCCCAACCCTGCTCATCGCCATCCGCTGGCATGAGTGAGCGCGGATAATAGTGCGTATCCGACATCACGCCAAACGTGACCGGCGCTGTTTCCACCGTGCGCGCGAACGCGCCGAACGGCACAGCCACCGCAATGAGCACAACCGCCAAAAGAATGGCCAGCGTACTTTTCAGATGTTTCTTCATGATTCTCCTCCTTTTTGCACGGAGCCCCAGCTTCCGTTGGAAGGGCCTTTCCCCCTTGTGAAAGCGGCGCTTCCGTTTTCCGACCGCTGCCTGCATTCTCCATCCGACAGGCAGCATTTTCATACGGGGTATAGTATACCATAAACGTTTCGTTGTTATAGTTCTTTAAGCAAAATACGTTTGCGTTTTTTATTAAATTTATACAAAATAAATGTCAAAATATCGCAAAGATTGACAGTTCATTCTGTAAATTTTGAATCCGACCAGAAGTTTAGATTGAAAAGCCCTGCAAGATATGCTAGTATGATTTTAATCTTATTGAAAAATCAGGAGGCCATATGAAATACGTCATCAATCGGGAAAATTATAAAAAATTTCCCCTCTTTGAGGTGAACAAATGCGAAGGGCGCGCCTATTTCATTCCCTATTCCAACCGTGAGACGCTCGCCGCCACCTCTTGTTTAGAGGAGCGCTACAAAAGTGACCTGGTGACTGTCCTATCCGGAGAGTGGGATTTTCACTATTACGACAAGGTATCGAAATTGCCACAGCCGCTCGACACCGACGTAGAAGCCTTCGACCGTATTCAAGTGCCATCCGATTGGCAACGCACAGGCTATGAGCCGCCATTCTATGTTAATCAGCGTTATCAATTCCCCTGCAAGCCACCGAAAATCCCGACGGATATCCCCGTGGGCGTTTATCGCAAAATCTTCTCGCTCGAAACGCTGAGCGATCAATCTATTCTGACCTTCCTCGGTGTCATCTCTTCCCTCGACGTTTACATAAACGGCCAATATGTGGGCTACAGCGAGGGCGCGCATAACTCTGCTGAATTTGATGTGCAGCCTTTCCTGCGGGAAGGGGAAAACGAGCTGGTCGCCGTCGTCTTTAAATATTCCAACGGGACCTATCTGGAATGCCAGGATATGTTCCGTGAAAACGGCATTTTCCGCGATGTGCTGCTTTCCCGCCGCGCGGCTACCTGCCTCAACGATTATCAGATCAGAACGAAGAAAACCGGGAACACCTATTCCCTTTCCGGAAAGGTGGAGCTTGCCGGCAATCCTGCCGGGCACACTGTTCAGATTACGATCATGGCGGGCGACAGCATGGTTTCTACACAGGAGGTAACGGCACAGCAATCTACCGCCTTCTCCTTCCAGGACCTTGCCGTGCGGGAGTGGAGCGCGGAAATCCCCACGGTATATGAAACCTATATTACATTAAAAAAAGACGGCCAGCCAGTGGAAAGCCTGCGCAACTATACAGGCTTCCGCAGCATTACTATTAAAAAAGACGTTTTCACCTTAAACGGCAAGGCGATCAAGCTGAAGGGAGTCAATCACCACGATACTTCCCTGAAGGGCTATGTGATGGATGCAGAGGATCTTTTACGCGACGTAACGCTGATGAAAAGCCTCAATGTAAACGCCGTGCGTACCTCCCACTATCCGCCGGACCCCATGTTTTTAACCCTGTGTGATCTTTATGGGCTCTATGTGGTAGATGAGGCTGATATCGAAACGCATGGCACCTGCTGCGATCCGATCTACTGGCCAAACCGAATCAGTAATCATAAAAAGTGGCTCCAGCATTACCTCGACCGCGTCCGGCGCATGTATCTGCGCGACCGCAACCATCCCTGTATCGTGCTCTGGTCACTGGGCAACGAGGCGGGAGGCTGGAAGAATCAGGATGCCTGCTGCGAATACCTGCATCACGTCTGCCCGGAGATTCCGGTGCATTACGAAGGCGTGATCCGCACCAGACGCCTTGCATACGATGTGATCTCCGAAATGTATCCGCATATCGACCATGTGCGTGAAGTAGGCGAACGCCGTGAGAAAAAGAAGCTGGGCGAAAAGCCTTTCTTTATGTGTGAATATGCGCACGCCATGGGGGTTGGCCCTGGCGGCCTCGCGGAATATTGGGATGCCGTGCTCTCCAGCGACCGGCTGATGGGCGGCTGCATTTGGGAGTGGGCGGATCATGCCGTTTTGAACCCGGAGGGGGCAAAATATCGCTATACCTATGGCGGAGATCACGGCGAATTTATTCATGACAGCAACTTCTGTGTGGACGGATTGGTCTATCCAGACCGCACGCCGCACACCGGCGCATATGAAATGCAGGCAATTTATCGCCCTGTGCGCGCCCGCGTATCCGGCGAAGGGAAATATACCTTTACCAACCTGAATTATTTCCGCACGGCAGACTATCTGACCGTGCGCTGGGAGCTGCTGAAAAACGGAACCGTAGTAGAAAACGGGGAGCTGCATCTCTCCGCCGCGCCGCAGAGCGACGAAACGGTTCAAATTCGCCACGCAAGCCCCTCGGCGGGCAACGATTGGTTTATAAATTTGGCCTACTATAATGAACTGGGCGAAATGCTTGCTCGCGAACAGCTTTGCCTGTTGCGGGCAAACAAGCTACCGTTGGCCTTCCCCGCAGGCAGAGAGCTCCATGCGCAAGAAGAAGGCGGCCTCTTTACCATCCACTTTGATGGGGGCGAGGCGTCGTTTGATAAACAAACCGGCCGCATGAGGCGCTTTGCCTATAAAGGCAAGGATTTGCTGAACCCCGCTCCTGCCTCCGGCGAAAAGGGCTTCTTCCCAAACATCTACCGCGCGCCGATCGACAATGATATGAACATCCGCAAGAGTTGGGAAAAATCGGGCTATCACTGCTATGAAGCCGAATTACTCTCCTTGCGCACAAAGGCGGATACGCTGGTGCCCAAAGGTGCGGAGCAACCAAACGACCATGTGACGGTCGAAACAACGCTCCAATTGCGTGCAAAGGGCCGAAATCTCTTCCGCGTGGAGCTAATATATACCTTCGCCTCTAACGGTATGTTTACCCTGCGCGCAAGGCTTAGCGCCCCCTCTGATAAAAAGCTGAAGAGGGAGCTTGCGCGGTTCGGCGTGTTTTTTGAAATGCCGGAGGCCTTTCGCAGCGTCACCTATTACGGGCTGGGCGAAAAGGAGAACCTGCCTGATTTCAAGGCTCAGTCCATCATGGGCGTTTTTGAAGCCGATGTTGCTTCGATGCATGAAGATTATATCCGCCCGCAGGATAACGGGAACCATACCGGCACGCGATGGCTAAAACTGACCGACTGCGACGGCGCCGGATGGATGATTTTCCGACAGGAGAAGGATTTCACCTTCAACATTCACCATTATACCCAAAAGCTCCTGCAAAAGGCCGCCCACCGCGAGGATCTGTACGACGAGCATACGACCGCCGTTACAATCGACGGATTTACGCGCGGCGCAGGCAGCAACAGCTGCGGTCCGGAGCCATGGAAAAACTTCATCATCTCCGCAAAAGAAAGCTTGGAGTTTGAGCTTTCCTTTATGCCGCTCGGATAAAGGAATTTACGTATCCACAAGCGGTGTAAACCGCGCCCCACTTCACACAAAAAAGCTCGCTGCGATAGCCCGCAGCGGGCTTTTTTAGGTTTAAACAGAGTATAAGCTCGTTTTAACGCCATTTTAACATACATGCCTTATGATACAGATGCACCAAAAAAGTATCCAACAAAGGAGCAACGAAAGATGAAAAGAAAATGGATTGCGTTCGTCGCATGCGCCGCCCTCGTGGGCACTATGGCGCTTGCCGCAGGCTGCTCGAATGATCCGGTGGAAGGGCAAGGCGTTTCCGGGCAATCAAATGCCGCTGTGCTCAGCGGGACGCTGAACCTCAACGGCTCCACCTCCATGGCAGAGATTTCCAACGCGCTTGGCGAAAGGTTCATGGAGAAAAACCAAGGCGTGACCGTCACAGTGGGCGGCAACGGATCCGGCGAGGGACCTACCTCTGTCTCTGCCGGCACGGCGCAGATAGGCCTTCTTTCCCGTGACGTAAAAAGCAGTGAAAACCCGGATGATTTTGATATCTACACTATCGCCTTCGATGGTATCGCTATGGCTGTCAACCCAAAAAACACAGTAACTGGGCTGACACAGGAGCAAATCGGCAAAATCTATACCGGTGAGATCACCAACTGGAAGGATGTTGGCGGGGCGGATGCCAAAATTGTAGTCGTTGGCCGCGAAGAGGGCTCCGGCACCCGTGGCGCGTTTGAGGAAATCATTCAAGTAAAAGGTGAAGCAGTGGAAGGCAAATGCCAATATGCCAATGTTTATAACTCTACCGGAGCTGCCAAGCAGGCTGTCGCAGGCAATGAAAACGCCATTGCATACATTAGCCTGAGCGCAGTGGACGATACGGTCAAAGCACTTCAGGTGGAAGGCGTCAGCCCCAGTGAATCTACCGTTAAGGACGGCACCTACAAGGTTCAACGCCCCTTCCTCATGATTACGAAGAAAGGCACCACCAATGCACTTGCGAAAGCTTTCCTCGAATTTGCCAACAGCCAGGAAGGCCAGAAGATCATTGAGGAGAACGGCGCTGTGCCAAACAACAGCTAAACGCGCCTTCGGTATTTTATTTGCCCGCCCTTTTTATAAAATCCCCTTGATAACCAAGTCATGCCAGCACAAACCGAAACGCCGGCACAAAGCCGCTGCCACATTTCTGCGGGGCGTTTCGGGATGTGCGGGCAGAACTCGCTTTTTCCACCCAAATATGCTAGAGTATTTAAAAAGCGGGTGTTTATGAAAAAGGGGGAATTCCTATGAAACCGCGTATCAAACGTGCCATGCTGCCTAGAAAAGGGGCATATTCTGTCTATGTCAACGAAAAGTGCTTGCCGTATGAGTCGCTTCATCATTTTACCGTTCAGGAGCAATTTCAATGCGCGCTTTGGAATCCATCGCAATATGTCGCCCTGCTGACGCTGCAACAGGATCAACTCGGGGAGTTAGCACGCTTGGCCACCGGAAGCGTCTTTCCGGCCGATCACGACGGCAGGCTCTACTGCCTGACCAAAGAAGGGCTTGTTCCGGAATTACTCCCATTTTATCAATGCGCCTCTCCGCAGCAGTATCAGTGGGCAAAGGAGGAAGCGCTCCTGCTGACGAAATTGCGGACGGAAACCGATCGATGCTGTCAGAAGGAGCAAAAGCCGCGCGGCCTGATACGGGAGGATTCCCACTTTCTGCCGCGTGAATTCGAGCGTTGGATTTATTATGATGTTGATATGCGGTTCAGTTTCCCCTTCGTCATTCGCGTTCCCCGCAACAGCGATGGTCAATCGCTTCCATTGCTTATTTTCCTACATGGAGCAGGTGGCGGCGGCCGAAGCTGTGTGAAACCGGTGACCGCTTCTTTTTCCATGCAGTGGGCGCTTGCCCGCGCGGGGAAGCGGGGGGAGTGCATTCTCCTGATCCCATCGCTGCCGACGCCTTATCAGTGGCATACGAAAAATTATGACGATAACGGTGTTCACGGCTTTCCCGGCATCTGGGACAGGCTGTGGGCGCTTCTGCTTGAACGATATCCAATCGAGCAGAAACAGGTCTATCTCACTGGCATTTCAGCGGGTGGGCAGGGCTGCTGGAATCAGCTGTATCTACACCCGGATCGTTATGCGGCTGCCATTCCGCTGATGGCGGGTGATTTTTACCCGGATGACGAAGCCTTTGCACGAATTACTAAAACGCCTATTTGGACGGGACACAGCACAAACGACCACATCGTTCCCGTCTCCTCCACCGACGGCATGGTGGAGAGCGTGCGCAATGCCGGCGGGCAAATGTTGCGCTATACCCGATGGAAGCGTTTTGGGCATGCAATGTTTTGCCCTTTTTATTTACATGAGCCATGGGTGGAATGGATGTTTTCGCAGAAAAAGACGGATTAGTCTCTGATTCCATTCGTTTCTCCCGGCATTACAATTGAGGTGAACGAATGGATTGCCAGAATTTGAATAGCCTGCGCCACAGCGAGACAAGGCGCAGGCAAGCCCTTTTTCTGCGTATAGCGGCGCTCTGCCTTGGCAGCGCTGCTACAGGCGTGCTATTTCTTCCCGTTTTTCATGGTGTTTTTAATAATTTATCCTACTCACTCAATGGCCATCAGCTGCTGACCGCCTCGCTGCGTGTTAACGATTCCGTTATCCCCCTGCCCCTTTCGCTGCGGCTAGCCCTCGCGGGCGTGCTTGCCGGCTGCATCGGTGGCGGGGTGTTGCTCGTGCTGAAAAAAGCCTCGGCAGCAGGCGGCGCCTATGCGGCGGGGGCGCTCTGCGCCGTCATGCTGCTCTCCGGCAGCGCCTCCTTACAGGAGCGCGTAGCAGCTGTGGGTGTGGATAATATTCATTTATCCATGCAATCGGGCTTTTTTTTGGCATTGGCCCTTCCCCTGTTTGCCGCGGCGCTGAGCCTGCTCTCCGCCGGTGTGCAGAGCTTTGCAAAATCTGTTTTTTTGGCGGCGGCCTGCGTCTCGATCGGCGCGGTTGCTTTCATCTGCATCTATATGGTGCTACAGGGCGCCCCGGCCATTTACCAAATCGGCTTAAAGGATTTTCTTTTCTCTACCGATTGGAGCCCCACGGCAGAGCAGCCTTCCTATGGGATTGCCTATATGGTGCTCGCCTCCGTTTTCGGCACAGTGGGCGCCGTCCTGCTTGGGGTTCCGGTCGGCCTGCTAACCGCAGTATTCCTCGCGGAGCTTGCACCCCGCTGGCTGCGTGGTATTGTCCGCCCAGCGGTAGAACTGCTCGCAGGCATTCCCTCCGTCATCTTCGGTTTTTTCGGCATGCGGGTGATCGTGCCCGGCCTGCGGGCGCTGTTTCCCGGTCGGACCAATGGGGATAGCCTGCTGGCCGTTATCCTGATTCTTGCCATGATGATTTTGCCCACAATCATCAACGTGGCGCAGAATGCATTGGAGGCAGTCCCTCCCTCATACAAAGAGGCGTCCCTCGCGTTGGGCAACACACAGATCGGCACGATCTTCAAGGTGCAGATCCCCGCCGCCAAATCCGGCATCCTGGCGGGCGTGATCCTCGGCGTGGGCCGGGCCATCGGCGAAACGATGGCAATCATCATGGTGGCGGGTAACACGGTATCCTTTCCACATCTATTCGGCGCGGTGCGGCCGCTGACCTCAGGCATCGCCTTTGAGATGGGCTATGCGACCGGCCTGCACAAACAAGCCCTGTTTGGCATTGGGCTCGTACTGTTTTTTTTCCTGATGATCATCAATGTGGTGTTTACCTGGGTTTCCAAGAAAGGAGTGGGTGAAGGTGAAGCATAAAAATGTGTCAAATCCTGCTGCTCTCGCTCCCCCCCATTCTCTTGCGCGCCGGCGATTCCGTGTGAAAGATGCCGCCCTGCGCACGCTGATTTATCTTTGCGCCTTTTGCACGGTTGCGGTTCTCGCCGCAATTCTCGGCCACATCCTATGGAATGGCCTGCCTCATATTTCCTGGGAGTTCCTTTCAAGCACCTATTCCGCCAGCCGGACGGGCAGCAAAGGTATCCTCCCCATGATCATCAACACGATTTATGTTGTGGCCATAACGCTGCTCATTGCCGTCCCGATTGGCGTATGTTGCGCGGTATATCTGACGCAGTATGCCAAAAAGGGCCGGCTTGTGAAAGCAATCCGTTTTGCAACCGAGGTACTCTCCGGCATCCCATCCATCATTTTCGGCTTGTTTGGTTACGCAGTTTTTTGCATCAGCTTTCAGTTGCAATACAGCATCCTGGCGGGATGCCTGACCATGGCCATCTGCATCCTCCCCACAATTGTGCGCACCACAGAGGAAGCGCTCATTGCAGTTCCGCAGGGTTATTTGGAAGGTGCGATGGCGCTGGGCGCGTCAAAGCTGCGCGTCATTTTTTCCATCTTGCTGCCCTGCGCCATGCCCGGCATTGCCACTGCCATCGTGCTCGCCATGGGGCGGATCGTTGGCGAAACAGCCGCGCTTCTTTTCACGGTGGGCGTATCAGGATTTCGCCTGCCAGAGGAACTCTTCGGTCATATCATGGGCCAAGGCTGCACGCTCTCCCTCTTCCTTTACACCTCGGCGATGGAGGCGCGCGATCCGATTTCCGTCCCCTATGCCACAGCAGCGGTGCTGCTGATCCTGGTTTTCCTCCTCAACCGGCTCGCGGGCATCTTTGCGCGGGCGCTGCGTAAGAAGCAGGGCTAAAAAGCCCGCAACCGATTCTGAAAGGAGCAGAAACACAATGAGCAACCCAAAAATCGCTCTGCGCGACCTTCACTTATATTACGGAGATTTTCATGCGCTCAAGGGCCTTTCGATGGAAATCCCGGAAAAGGAAATCACATCTTTCATCGGCCCTTCCGGATGCGGAAAATCCACCTGTCTGAAGACGCTTAATCGTATGAACGACCTTGTTGAAGGCTGCAAAATTACCGGCGGCGTTTTCATTGACGGAGAGGATATCTATGCCCCGCAGACAGACGTGACGCTCCTGCGCCGGCGGGCGGGTATGGTTTTTCAAAAGCCAAATCCCTTCCCTATGTCCGTCTATGATAATATTGCATACGGTCCGCGCGTGCACGGCGTCAAAAAAAAGCACGAGCTCGACGAGATTGTGGAGCGCTCCCTGCGGGAGGCTGCACTCTGGGACGAGGTGAAAGACCGGCTCAAAAAATCTGCGCTCGGCCTCTCCGGTGGCCAACATCAACGCCTTTGCATTGCCCGCGCGCTGGCAGTAGAGCCGGATATCTTGCTCATGGATGAGCCAACCAGCGCCCTTGACCCCATCTCCACCACCAAGATCGAAGATCTGATGGCGGAGCTAAAGAAGAAATACACCGTCGTTATCGTCACGCACAACATGCAGCAGGCCGCTCGCATCAGCGACCGTACCGCCTTTTTTCTGTTGGGGGAAATCGTGGAATACGACGCAACGCCGGCAATGTTCAGCATGCCGCAGGATAAGCGCACGGAGGATTATATCACCGGGCGGTTTGGCTAACATTCAGAAAGGAGCTAAAATTATGCCTAGGAACCTGTTTGAACATGAAATGAGCGATCTTAAAGGCAGCCTTGTTGATCTGGGGCATCTCATTGATACGATTATCGCTGACACACTCCAGATGCTGCGCCAGCCAAATCCGGAAACCGCCGCCGCAGTCGCACGGCGGGAAGAAACCGTGAACACCATGGAGCGCCGGATTGAAGACAGCTGCGTTAACATCATTGCTCTGCAACAGCCATTGGCACGCGACCTGCGCACAATCACGGCCGCATTGAAGATTGTGACCGATATGGAGCGCATCTCCGATCAATGCTGCGATACCTGCGAGATCCTGCGCGCGCTTGCTCCCCTAAGCGAAGGCGCGCGGCCGCCTGTGCACCTGGGGGAAATGCTGGAACGCGCACGAAGCATGTTTGACGATGCCCTCTCCGCCTTTGTATCGCACGATATCGCGCTCTCCTATGAAGTGTGCGACCGCGACGATGAAGTGGATGCACTCTTTTCCCGCACAATTCTCGAAATCTGCGCCGCTATTGAGGGGCAGCCCGTGGTGGTACCGCGTGGAGCGGATTATATGTTTATTGCTAAATATATCGAACGGATTGCCGACCACGCTACCAATATTGCAGAATGGACGATCTTCATTGAAACAGGCGAGCACCCGGATCTCAACCAGGGTGCAACTCCCACAGAAAAATAAATCCGCAAAAAACGCATTGCATTGCCCTCGGTTTATGATAAAATAGCTTCAAACAGGTTGTAAAGTTTCAAGCTGTGCAGCTTTGAAACTTGGAAGCATTGAAAGCCGTGCGTGTTTGACAAAATATGGTTGAGCATTATCTATGAATCAGAAAACGAGGTGGCAGTGTGAAGCCCTATCGCTTATGGTACCAATCCCCTGCCCTTGCGGATCGAATGAGCGAAGCGGAAGCCTGGGAAAAATGGTCTCTCCCACTCGGAAACGGCTATTTCGGCGCAAATGTATTTGGACGCACCGACACGGAGCGCATCCAACTAACGGAAAAATCGCTATCCAATCCTTATGGCATCGGTGGGCTCAACAACTTTTCCGAAACGTATCTGGACTTTGGGCATACAACGGTAGAAAACTATGAGCGAGGCCTGCTTCTCAACGAGGCCTTTGCCTATGTAAAATACGATTGCGCGGGCGTTCACTACGAGCGCACATATTTTACCAGCTATCCAGATCGGGTCATGGTAGTCTACTTGACCGCCTCCAAGCCCGCCGCCCTTTCCTTTACCCTGCGCCCCACAATTCCCTTTGTGCGGGATTATAGCCTGAAAGAAGGCGATCAGGCGGGCAAAAGTGGATCAATCACAGCGCATGGGGATACGCTCCTTCTCTCCGGGAGGATGCATTATTACAATATTCTGTTTGAAGGGCAATTTCGAGTGCTTCCGCAGGGGGGAGCCCTCTCCGTTCAGACGGATGCGAACGGAGAGCAGGCATTACTCCGGGTTGAGGGCGCCGATTCTGCCCTCCTCCTGATCGCGCTCGGCACCAATTATCAGATGGAAAGCCGTGTCTTTCTAGAGGAAGACCGGGCGAAAAAGCTCGCGCCTTATCCGCACCCACATGAGCAGATCACAGCGATTTTGAAAGCCGCCTGCGAAAAGCCGTATGATGCGCTATACAGGCGCCACCTTACGGATTATACGCAATATTTTAACCGTGCGGCAGTGGATTTCGGAGGTGAATCGCAGCTTCCTACGGATCTTCTTTTACAGCGTTACCGGCGCTATGCCAAGGAACAATGGCTTCGCAGCCGCCTGCACCTGCCCCCCAAACAGGATGTGCAGGCGCGTTATTTAGAGGAGCTCTATTTTCAATATGGCCGCTATCTCCTGATCGCCTCTTCCCGCGCGGGAACACCTCCCGCCAATTTGCAAGGCACGTGGAATTGCCACGACAATCCACCGTGGAGCTGTGGCTACTGGCATAATATCAACGTGCAAATGAATTACTGGCCCGCATTTTCCACCAATTTAGCTGAGATGTTCACTGCCTATGCAGAGTATAACCGCGCTTATCTCCCCTTGGCGGAGCGCAAGGCAGATGAATACATTGGGCTTCTACACCCAAGCCGCCTGGAGGCGCCCGGTCAAAACGGTTGGACGATCGGCACGGGCGCATGGCTTTATACAATTGAGGGCGCAAGCAAGCATTCCGGCCCGGGCACAGGCGCCTTTACCTCCATGCTCCTCTGGGACGCTTATGCGTTCACGATGGACCGCCGTGTGTTGGAGCAGGTCTATCCCATTTTATATGGCATGGCAAGCTTTCTTTCCAAAACACTAGAAGAGCAAAACGGCCATCTGCTTGTGGCTGCCTCCGCCTCGCCGGAGCAGCGAAAAAATAACGATTATTATCGAACCGTTGGCTGCGCCTTCGATCAACAAATGGTTTGGGAAAACCATAAAAACACCATTGCGGCAGCATGCGAGCTGGGGCTGACCCCCCCTTTGATTCAAACCCTCCGCGAGCAGCTTCCAAGGCTTGACCCCGTCCAAATCGGTTCCTCCGGCCAGGTGAAAGAATTCCGTGAAGAACGAAAATACGGCGAGATTGGTGAATCACATCACCGCCACATCTCGCATTTGGTCGGCCTATATCCCGGCTCTTGCATCACAAGAGAAACGCCGGAGTGGATGGCGGCTGCAAAGGTCACGCTCAACCGCCGCGGCGATAAATCCACCGGATGGGCGATGGCACACCGCATTAACCTCTGGGCCCGCACAGGGGAGGGCAACCGTGCACATAAACTATACGGCGATCTATTGCGCTTCGGCACGCTGCCGAATCTGTGGGATACACATCCCCCCTTCCAAATCGACGGCAACTTCGGCGGCACGGCAGGTGTGGCCGAAATGCTCCTGCAAAGCCATGCAGGCGTCATTGATCTTCTGCCTGCTCTGCCAGAGGCATGGCCGGACGGCTCGTTTCAAGGGCTTGTGGCGAGGGGAAATTTTGTTGTGGATGCGCAATGGGCGCAGGGCAAGTTGATGCATGCCCAAGTGCTCTCCCGTGCGGGCGGCTTTTGCCAAATCCGTATTCCGGGGCAGAAGGCTTCCGAATTCAATCTACAGCAAGGCGATCGCCTTGTATATTCCGTAAAAAGCGGCTGGGCAATAGCCCCTCGCTCCACTGCTCAGGCTTGACACAAATCCCCTGACGCATTCAAATTGCATCCCCGCTTTTTAGTCACCCCAACTTGAAAGAGGGTATCTTTATGCCATTGGTTTATATCGTAGATGATGAAGTTAATATCCGCCAGCTTGCCGCCTTTGGGCTTCAGGATGCGGGCTTTGAAACACAGGAATTTGCTTCCGGCAGCGAAGTGCTATATGCCATGCAGCAACGAATGCCGGATGCGCTAGTGCTTGATTGGATGATGCCACCGCCGGACGGATTGAGCGTTTGCCATAGCATTCGGGAGAATCCGGCGCAGCGGCATCTGCCCATCCTGCTGCTTACCGCCCGCAGCGACGAGGGCGACCGCGTATTCGGCCTGGAATTCGGTGCGGACGACTATCTAACAAAACCCTTCAGCGTAAAAGAGCTTGCCGCGCGCGTCAAGGCGCTCCTACGGCGCGTGGAATACCTGCGCGGTCCGGAAGAAAGCATGACGCGGGGCGTTTTCACCATTGATCTTGCCCGCCATCAGCTCACCAAAAGTGGAACGCCAGTCGCCCTTTCCCTGCGGGAATTTGATCTGCTCTATGAGCTGATGAAAAAACCCGGCCGCGTGCTCACGCGTGAAATGCTGCTGGAGCGCGTTTGGAAAACAGAATTTTTCGGCGATACCCGCACAGTAGACGTCCACATCCGCTACCTGCGCCAAAAAATTGAGGATGAACCGGATCATCCTCAATATATCCTAACCGTGCGCGGTGTGGGCTATTGTTTCGCAGAGGATAATCGCTGACCGCTTCTTGGAGGAACGCCATGAAAAAGCATCTGATCCGCCTATTTACCGTGTCTGCCGTGGTCAGCCTGATCGCGGCTTTTCTGCTTTCTATGCCCCTTGTTCAGCGGTATAACCTGCACCAAACGCAAACACAGCTGAAAAGCATCCTGCTGATCCTCAGCGCGCAGGGCGAATCCCTGCTGGAAAACCCCGATGACTTTTCAGATCGCTGCGCCGGTGCTCTCTCCGGCAGCGGACTGGACATCCGCATTACGATCCTCGGCCCGGATGGCCGTGTAGTTGCGGACAGCGGGCCGGATTCGACACTCGGCCAAATCCATTCAGACCGCCCCGAGGTGCAGAAGGCGCGTTCTGAGGGGTGGGGATTTCACACGCGCAAAAGCGAATCCACCTCCATTCTCTATTCCTATGCGGCTTATGCCTCCAACGGCATCGTTTACCGGGCGGCCATGCCGCTGGCGAGCGTTTGGCACTCTGCACTGCTGCTGGGTTTGTATGCCTGCATTGGCCTTGTGGCGGGGATTGTCATTGCATTCCTCCTCTCCCGCATCTGGGCGGCGCGTTCTGTCAAGCCTGTATCTGATTTAACCACCATTGCAAACCGGATCGCCGCAGGGGATCTTTCCCAGCGTGCACAGCCAAAAGGCGAGTTAAGCGAATTGAGCACTGCGCTCAACTCCGTTACACAGGAGCTAAGCGACACGAGCGACGAATTGCGTTTAAGCAACGAACGGCTGCGTGCCATTTTGCAGGGCCTGGATGAAGGCGTTGTTTCCATTGAAAATAATCAGCTCATTTTGCTGACCAGCCGGGCGGGAAATCTGCTCGGCCCCGCCCCGGAAGGTGCAACTTCCCTTTCCGAATGCGGCACAAATTACCGTTATCTCCAGCAGGCAATGGATGAAGCGATTGAAACAGGCCACGATCTCTCCAAAGAGATTACGTTCTCTGCCCCTGCCCCTTGCGTGCTCCAACTCTATGCCGCCAAGCTTAGTTATGCGCCGAAAAGCGCGCTCGCTGTGGTGCGGGATGTGACCAAGCTCCATCAGTTGGAAGAGATGCGCCGGGAATTCGTCGCCAATGTCACGCACGAGCTGAAGACGCCGTTAACCTCCATCCGTGGTTATGTAGAGCTTCTTCAGGAT
This sequence comes from uncultured Oscillospiraceae bacterium, assembly GCA_900544375.1. GTDB lineage: Bacteria > Bacillota > Clostridia > Oscillospirales > Acutalibacteraceae > Fimivicinus. Next base: position 2,180 of record UQUZ01000039.1, on the reverse strand, counting down.
GAAAAGAGGGATGCGCAGACGCGGGCGAAATTCTATGAAATTATCGGCATTGAGGCGGATCGCTTGCAGCGTCTAATCGATGATCTTTTAGAGCTTTCCCGGATCGAAAACAATTTGCAAAAAGCGCCGGAAACCCAATGTACAGATGTATCAGAGATCGCACAGGAGGCGCTCGAGCACCTTTCCCCCATGGCGCAGGAGCGGCAAATCGCCTTTTCCTCTGAGCTCACGCCAGAGCTCACCATTCGAGCAGACCCAGATCGGATCGTTCAGCTCTTTACAAACCTCATCCAAAATGCCGTCAAATATAATCGCCCGGGCGGAAGCGTTACCGTCTCCACGCAGGCTGCGCGCGGCATGGCGGTCATTAAGGTGGAGGATACAGGCCTCGGCATCCCACAGGAAAGCCTGCCGCGTATCTTCGAGCGGTTCTATCGCGTGGATAAGGGCCGTTCCAGGGAATTGGGCGGCACCGGGCTCGGCCTCTCGATTGTCAAGCATATCGTGCAGCTCTACGGCGGCGACATCAGCGTGGATAGCGTGGTGGAGAAGGGCACGGTGTTCCAGGTACGGTTTCCGTTGGCGCATGAACTGTAATTGGCTCCATAAAAGAACCCGGCAGGCGCAGAATGCAACGATGCATCCGGCCTGCCGGGTTTTCTGTAACACAAAGCTTTTTATAAGATAGCGATTCAATGCATCGTCAGCATGACGACCAACGCGGCATAAACCGTGAGTAAGCCAATCGATATATTCTTCCAGATGCGCCACTTGCCGCCCTGTTTAATTTCATAAATCGCTTCAAATCCGCACGCTAATCCGCCAATGAGAAGTGCGGATAGAATCAGAATATTTTGGGCTACTGACCAAAAACTCATACGCGCCTCCAAAAAATTATTTAATTCTCCAATTATGTTCTTCTGTCAATTGATCGTATGCCCGGTAAAGCCTGTTATCATCAAGACCAAAAAAGGATTCACAATAATCCCTTCCTTCATTATAGATAATCCATTTTATTTGTCAATATTTGTTGATTATTTTTAGATCTGCCATTAAGGTTATTGCCTATACCGATACAAAAATTTATCCAAAATCTTATAACGTGCTGGTAGGATGGCGTAAAAATATCGTTCCGTTCATTGGGCGCTTGCGCTTTTCCCCAATTTGTTATAATATTAAATTCGTTAAACCAACAAAAACACAAGCGCTTGAAAGGGGATTCCTTATGTTGTATCAGCGGGCAACCGAATCGGAGCTAGAATCCCTCTGGAATCGAAACATTGCAGAGAACGGGAACGATAAACGCTGGATTGATTGGAAAAAAGAGTTTATCGAAAATAACCGGTCAGGAAAAGCGGCAACTTTTCTAATCCTGCATAATGATGTTGCAATCGGGGAGGGCACATTACTATTATCACCTGCGTGCAGTGCAATTGCAGGCAGAAAAGTATTATGTGATGGGGAAAAAATTGCAAACATCAATGCTTTGCGAATTCAAAAGAGATATGAAGGACAAGGCCATATTTCTAAATTAATGCAGGAAATGGAGCAGTTTGCAATACGGAATCATCTATCAAGGCTGACAATAGGCGTTGAGGCAAAGGAAACCCGAACGCTTGCCATCTACTTACACTTAGGATTTACAAAGTTTTTATTTGCAGAGATGAAGGATGGCGAATTGGTTTTATATTTCAGTAAGCAAATCTTTCCTATTAACTCTAGAAAATAGAGCACAGCAAATGATAAATGCCTAATCATAAAAAACAGCCGTTCGAATAAAAATCCGAACGGCATAAATGTGTTATAATAAAATTTTTGCGCCCTGAAAACTGAACAAAGGAGAAGAGAGGCAACCGAAAAAACCATCGCGTGTTAAACACACATTTACCCTTGAACCATTCGCATGGTCAAGCCCTCGACCTATTAGTACTGCCAAGCTCAATGTCTCACAACACTTACACATGCAGCCTATCAACCTCATAGTCCTTGAGGGGTCTTACCAGCTTACGCTGTGGGATATCTTATCTTGGAGGTGGCTTCACGCTTAGATGCTTTCAGCGTTTATCCTTTCCGCACTTAGCTGCCCAGCTGTGCCACTGGCGTGACAACTGGTGCACCAGCGGTGCGTCCATCCCGGTCCTCTCGTACTAAGGACAGAGCTCCTCAAATATCCTGCGCCC
>UQUZ01000038.1 GCA_900544375.1 uncultured Oscillospiraceae bacterium | reverse complement strand
CAGCCAACAGCCGTATCGATGTGCTGGAGGAGCAGATCCGGGCGTTTCACCCCGCGCTGGCCGCCGTTGTGGACGAAGAAGCGGCGAAGGATTTGCGTGCCCGTGTGGCAGATACGGGCACCAAAGTGCTCGCCGGCATGGATGGCGTGATCGAATGCGCACGCTGCGAAGGCGCTGATACCGTGCTCAACGCCATTGTGGGCATGGCGGGGCTTTTGCCGACGCTCGCCGCTATTGAAGCGGGCAAAGAGATTGCGCTCGCCAACAAGGAAACGCTTGTGGCGGGCGGTAAGCTTGTGATGGAGGCGGCGCGGAAAAAGGGCGTGCGAATTTTGCCGGTGGACAGCGAGCATTCCGCAATTTTTCAGTGCCTTCAAGGCGCGCCCGCGGGGCAAAAGGATGCCCTCAAGCGCATTATCCTAACGGCTTCCGGCGGCCCGTTTTTCGGCAGGACGAAAGAAGAACTGCGCGGGGTAACGGTGGAGCAGGCGCTCAACCACCCCAACTGGAGCATGGGCGCGAAGATCACGATCGATTCCGCCACCATGATGAATAAGGGCCTTGAGCTGATTGAGGCCGTATGGCTTTTTTCTATGCCGCCGGAGCGGGTGGATATCGTCGTCCATCGCGAGAGCGTGGTGCATTCGCTGATTGAATTCGCGGATCATTCTGTCATCGCCCAAATGGGTGTGCCGGATATGCGCATTCCGATCCAATATGCGCTGACGTATCCAGAGCGGCATGTCTCTCCCGTCGAGCAACTCAGCCTTGCAGCGTTTGGCGCGCTGCACTTCGCCGAGCCGGATTATGAGGCTTTCCCGCTGATTCAAGTATGCCGCAGAGCGATTCTGCGCGGAGGCGTATACCCGGCGGTGGCCAATGCGGCCAATGAGGAGGCGAATCGCCTCTTCCGCGAGGGAAAGCTCCGCTTTTTGGAGATCGGCGAACTGGTGGCCGCGGCTGCGGAGTGTGCGCCCGACCGACCAGATTACACATTGGATGATATCTGTGAGGCGGGTGCGGCCGCGCGGGAGTTTGTACGCAAACAGGCAAAAACCTAAACTGTTCGATATGAAAGAGGTGACCCGGTATTAATATTCCGATTTTGTTACTTGATGCCGCCAGCGTTTGGAGCAAGGCCTGGCCTATCCTGTTCGCTATTTTGTTTTTCGGTGTGATTATCCTAATCCATGAGCTGGGGCATTTCACGGTAGCCAAGCTCTCCGGCATCAAGGTCAATGAGTTCGCCATCGGCATGGGGCCAAAGCTGCTGAGCTTCGGCAAAGGGGAAACGAAATATTCCCTGCGGCTGATCCCCATGGGCGGCTATGTCCAGATGGAGGGAGAGGATGAGGCAAGCGAAGATGAGCGGGCTTTTAACCAAAAGCCCGTGTGGAAGCGCTTCCTCGTTGTGATCGCAGGCGCGGTGATGAATATTATCCTCGGCCTTGTGCTCGTTGCGATTTTGCTCACCCAGCAGAATTTGATTGGAACGACCCAGATCGCCGGTTTCCATGAAAACGCATCAAGCCAGTCCTCCGGCTTGCAGGAGGGCGATGTGATCACGCATATCAACGGCACCTCCGTCTGGTCGGATCGGGATATCAGCTTCCTCATGGCGCGGGATAGGGACGGCGTGATCGATTTCACCGTCAAGCGCGACGGCCAGAAGACCGAATTAAAAAATGTGAAATTCGACACGCGCGAGGTGGACGGTCAAACGGTCATCACCTTTGATTTTATTATCATCGGTGAGAATAAAACCTTTTGGAACGTGCTGAAAACATCGTTCCTGGAAACGGCCTCCATGGCAAGGCTCGTGTGGCTGAGCCTGTTTGACCTTGTAACAGGGCGTTTCGGCTTGAGCGATCTGGCCGGCCCAGTCGGCACGGTGAGCGTGATTGCAGAGGCGACCACATCCGGCGGGTTCCTCAACGCGCTGTCGCTGATGGCGTTTATCACGATCAATATCGGCGTATTCAATTTGCTGCCGATCCCGGGGCTTGATGGCGGCAGGCTCTTTTTCCTGATCATCGAGGGCATCCGCAGAAAACCTGTCAACCCGAAGCGAGAAGGGATGATCCACGCGATCGGCCTGGTTTTGATGTTTGCGCTGATTGCAGTGGTCACATTCAACGATATTTTGCGGCTCATCCGAGGTGGATGACGTAACTGCCGCTTTTGCCATGAGAAAGGAATGACATACGATGGAGAGAAGGCAAAGCCGGGCCGTTTTTGCAGGCGGCGTGCAGATCGGCGGAGACGCTCCGGTGAGCGTGCAGTCGATGCTCAACGTTCCCGCACACGATGTGGAGGGCAATGTTGCACAGGCAAAATCCCTGTATGAGGCAGGGTGCGAGATCATCCGTGCCGCAGTGCCGGATCTCAAATCCGTGCAGTTGATTCCCGCGTTAAAAAAGGCAGTGCCCGTGCCGGTTGTGGCGGATATCCATTTTGATTATCGCATTGCGCTTGCCTGCGTGGAGGCGGGGGTGGATAAAATCCGCATTAATCCGGGCAATATTGGCTCCGACGAGCGGGTAAAGGCGGTTGCAGATGCATGTAGGGCGCAGAGCATCCCTATCCGCATTGGCGTCAACAGCGGTTCGCTGGAAAAGGAGATCCTTGCAAAGCATGGCGCTCCGACGGCGCAGGCGCTCGCGGAGAGCGCCATGTATCATGTGCGGCTGCTGGAAAAATGCGATTTTTACGATATTGTGATTTCGATCAAATCCTCGGATGTGCAGCGGATGGTGGAGGCATATGAGATCATTGCGGCGCAGTGTGATTATCCACTCCATCTTGGCGTAACGGAGGCAGGTACCGCCCGCATGGGGTTGATTAAATCAAGCGCCGGCATCGGTTCGCTTCTGCTGCACGGCATCGGCGATACGATCCGCGTTTCCCTGACGGACGCGCCGGTCAATGAGGTCTATGCGGGCTTCGATATCCTCAAGGCTGTGGGGCTCAAGACGGATGCGCCCACGCTCGTTTCCTGCCCGACCTGCGGGCGTACGAAGATCGATCTGATTGGCCTGGCCGCCCAGGTGGAGGAGCGGTTGCGGGATTGCCGCAAGCCGATCAAGGTGGCGGTCATGGGCTGCGCAGTCAACGGCCCAGGCGAAGCGCGAGAGGCGGATATCGGCGTAGCAGGCGGCGACGGCTGCGGCCTACTTTTCAAAAAGGGCGAGATCATCCGCAAGGTGCCGGAGGATCAGATTCTGGACGAACTGATGCGGGAGATCGAAAAGCTTTGAGAGGCAAACGACCGCAAATGAATAGCATATAGGAGACGTTATGCAGAAGGATCGTTTTTTAGCCCTGTTTGGGGATTACATAGAGGAGCATATCAGGCAGAATCTGTCCGATGGGCAGGTTCTGTCTGTTGTCATTGAACGGGAAGCGCGTGCGCTGGATATCGAAGTGGATTTTGACGCCGTATTTCCGGAGGAAACGCTGGAGGCGGCGCAGCGGTCAATCCGAACGCTGATGCGGCTGCAATCGGTGGCGATTGAGCCGTATTTTCCCAAGGAGGCTTTTTCAGAAGCCTATTTTCCACATATGGTGCGGGCGCTGCGGCGGGAAAACGCCGCTGCGAACGGCTTTTTGAATGATGCGGCGGCCCGTCTGGAGGAGAATGTGTTCACCATCACGCTCACGCACGGCGGCGCGGATATTCTAAAAGATACGGGCTGCGACGCCTTTCTGCGCGCGCTGGTGCAAAAGCGCTTCGGTGTTGCGGTAGAAATCCGGTTTGACGGCGAAGTGACCGTTACGCCGGAAGCGCCGGCTTTTGTGAAAATGCAGGAGCAGGCGGATGCGCAGCAGAAAGCAGAGCGGGAGGCCGCCAAACGCAAAGCGGAAGGGGATAAGCTGAAAGGCGAGCACAAGATGTACGACGGCCTGCCGCTTTATCTCGAAACCGCGCGGGAGATTCTGGGCCGCCCGGTGCGCAACAAGCCGGCGCCGATCCGCGATCTCAACCCGGAGGACGGCACGGTCACAGTCTGGGGAGACGTGTTCGGCTATGAATCGAAGGAGACGCGTGACGGCAGAAGCCTCATCATCTCCTTTCACATCACCGACTACACCGGCTCCTACACGGTGAAGATTTTTGATGAGAAAGAAAATGCCGCAAAGGTCGATCAGGCCATCAAGGATGGAATGACGGTGCTGGTGCGCGGCAGCGTCAGCTACGATAAATACTTCCGTGATTACGCGATCCGCCCGCTTTCCATCATGAGCGTCCAGAAGGAAAAGAAGATGGATGATGCGCCGGTCAAGCGCGTCGAGCTCCATCTGCACACCAAAATGAGCGCAATGGATGGTATCTCCGACTGCTCCGCGCTTATCAAGCGTGCTGCTGAATGGGGGCATAAGGCTGTTGCAATCACGGATCACGGCGTTGCGCAGGCGTTCCCGGAGGCGATGAACACCGCCGCTGCAACGGGAATTAAGGTGATCTACGGCGTGGAAGGCTATTTCGTCAACGATATGGTGCCGATTGTCACCGGCCGAGAGGATACGCCGTTCGACGGTGAATTTATCGTTTTCGATATCGAGACCACGGGCTTCAACGCGCAGGATGATCGCATCACGGAAATTGGTGCTGTGCGCGTAAAGGGCGGGAAAATCCTCGATTCCTTCGATACCTTTGCCAATCCAGAAATGCCAATCCCCGCGCGCATTACGGAGCTGACCGGCATCACGGACGAGATGGTCAAGGATGCGCCAGACGAGGAAGCGGCGGTGCGCGCGTTTCTTTCCTTCTGCGGCGACGCTGCCACGCTGGTAGCGCACAACGCCCCCTTTGATACCGGCTTTATTCGCGCGGTCTGTGCGCGGCATCATATCGAATACAACTATACCAGCATCGATACCGTCCCGATGAGCCGCTCGCTCTTAAAGGGGCTGAAGAATTATAAACTCGATACGGTTGCGAAATATTTAAAGCTGGAGGATTTTAACCACCACCGCGCCTGTGATGACGCCAAAATCCTGGCGGATATTTTTGTCCTTCTGCTCGAAGAAGCGCGCAAAGCGGGCAATATCGAATCGATTGGCCTGCTCAATACTGCGCTTTCGGAGGTGGACCCCAAAAAGCTGCGCTCCTATCACCAGATTATCCTGGTGAAGAACCTGACGGGGTTGAAAAATCTCTACCGGCTGATCTCGATGTCCCACCTGAAGTATTTCTACCGCCAGCCGCGCATCCCGAAGAGCGAGCTGATCAAATACCGCGAGGGGCTTTTGATCGGCAGCGCCTGTGAGGCGGGCGAGCTCTACCGCGCCGTGCTCGACGGAAGGCCTTGGGACGAGCTAAAATCAATCGCTTCGTTTTACGATTATCTGGAAATCCAGCCCAAGGGCAACAACGCCTTCCTCGTGCGGGAGGGCCGTGTCAGCGGCGAAAAGCAGCTGGAGGAGATTAATCAGACGATTCTCAAGCTCGGCGATGAGCTGAATAAACCGGTGGTCGCCACGTGCGACGTCCATTTCCTTGACCCGGGCGATGAAATTTTCCGCCGCATCCTCATGGCTGGGCAGGGATTTTCCGATGCGGACAACCAGGCCCCGCTCTACCTGCGCACCACGCAGGAAATGCTCGATGAATTTGCCTATCTCGGCGAGCGGGCCTATGAGGTGGTCGTGGAAAATCCGAATCAAATTGCGGATATGGTAGACGTGATGCGCCCCTTCCCGGAGGGCAATTTCCCGCCGAACATCCCCGGCGCGAAGGAGGAACTGCGCGAAATCTGCTGGACGAACTGCAAAAAGATGTATGGAGATCCTGTGCCACAGTATGTGGCCGACCGCCTTACGCGCGAGCTCGATTCGATCATCGAGCACGGTTTTGCCGTCCTCTATATCATCGCGCAGAAGCTGGTGAAAAACTCCGAGGATCACGGCTATCACGTCGGCTCCCGGGGCTCCGTCGGCTCGTCGTTCGTGGCGACGATGGCGGGTATCTCCGAAGTGAACCCCCTTGCGCCGCACTATGTCTGCCCGCAGTGCTGCCACAGTGAATTCTTTACCGACGGCTCCGTCGGCTCCGGCTACGACCTGCCGCCCAAGGATTGCCCGCACTGCGGCATCCCGATGAAGCGCGACGGGCATGAAATCCCGTTCGAGACCTTCCTCGGCTTCAACGGCGATAAGGAGCCGGATATCGACCTGAACTTCTCCGGCGAGTTCCAGGCGCAATCCCATCGCTATACGGAGGAGCTGTTCGGCCCGCAAAATGTGTTCAAGGCCGGCACAATCTCCACGGTGGCGGAAAAAACGGCCTATGGCTTCGTGAAAAAATATACGGAGGAACGGGGCCTGATTCTGCACAAAGCTGAGGAGGAGCGGCTTGCGCGCGGCTGCACCGGCGTCAAGCGCACCACCGGCCAGCATCCGGGCGGCATGGTCGTTGTGCCGAACGATCATGAGGTTTATGAGTTCACGCCCGTCCAGCACCCGGCGGATGACGCGGATAAGGGCTCCGTCACCACGCACTTTGACTTCCACGCGCTGCACGATACGCTGTTAAAGCTCGATGAGCTTGGCCACGATGTGCCCACCCTCTACAAGCACTTGGAGGATATGACGGGCATCCCGGTGATGGACGTGGATATTTGCGACCGCAAGATCATTGAGCTGTGCACCAGCCCGGAGCCGCTCGGCGTGACAGCCGAGGAGATCGGCTGGCCGACGGGAACGCTCTCCATCCCTGAGATGGGCACGAATTTCGTTTGCGGTATGCTCATGGAGGCAAAGCCGAAGACCTTCTCCGACCTGTTGCAGATTTCCGGCCTGTCGCACGGCACGGACGTGTGGCTTGGCAATGCGCAGGAACTCATTCAGAACGGTACCTGCACCATCTCTGAGGTAATCGGTACGCGTGACAGCATCATGACCTATCTGATGCATAAGGGTGTAGAGCCTGGCATGGCGTTCAAAATCATGGAGATCGTCCGAAAGGGCAAGGCCCCCAAGCTCCTCACGGACGAGCACAAGCAGGCCATGCGGGATAACAACGTGCCGGAGTGGTATATCGACTCCTGCCTGAAGATCAAATATATGTTCCCCAAGGCGCACGCCGCGGCCTATGTCAGCGCCGCGCTGCGCTTGGGCTGGTATAAAATCTACCGGCCGCTGGAATATTACGCGGCGCTTCTTACCGTGCGCGGCGGCGATCTTGACGCGGTGTCAGCCGTGGCGGGGCGTTCAGCGGTCAAGCGCAAAATGGATGAGCTGATGGCAAAGGGCAAGGACGCCTCCGCGAAAGAGGAGGATCAGCTCACCATTTTGCAGATTGTCAACGAGATGCTCGCGCGCGGCATTGAGTTTTTGCCCGTTGATCTCTACAAATCCGACGCGACCGTTTATCAGATTGAGGATGGTAAAATCCGCCTGCCGTTTTTGGCCCTCAAGGGGACGGGTGAAAGCGCGGCAAAGGGCCTTGCCGCCGCGCGGGATGACGGCCAAGGGGCATTCATCTCCTGCGATGATCTGCGCAACCGCTCCGGCGTTTCCAGCAGCGTGATGACGATGCTGGGCGAGGCGGGCGCGCTTGAGGGGCTGCCCCAGAGCAGCCAGATGAGCTTATTTGGTTAAAGAAAGGCTGTGGAATGCAATGACGCAACAGAATCGCTCCTTTGCGATACCCTTCCATTCTGGGGATGGGCTCGGCTGCAATTACTACCGAATTCCCGCCCTGATCACCACGCAGCAGGGCGTGACCATTGCCGCAATGGACGCCCGCTTCGGCGGCCTGCATGATTCGCCTAACAATTTGGATACAGCGCTCTCCCTGAGCAACGATTGCGGCAAAACATGGTCGAAGCCAACGCTTCCCTTCCACCTTGTAGACTATGCAGATAGCGATGCGCGTTTGCCGCTGCGCAACGGCGCGATGGCCACAAAGCCGAGCGCATCAACTATAGATCCATGCCTGCTGGAGGATCGGGAAACGGGGCGGATTTTTTTGTTGGTGGATATGTTCCCCGGCGGATTTGGTTCCCTACAGGCCAAAACGGGCTCAGGTTATGCGCAAATTGGCGGCGAGGCCTGCCTGCGGCTGCGTAAAAAGGGCAGCTTATCCTTCCGCTATTATGTGCGCCCGGACGGAATGATTTGTTCGCAGGATGGGCAGCCAACCGCCTATTCCCTGAATGCGGAATATGAGCTTTTGGAAAACGGAAAGCCGCTTTTTGTCCGCCAGCGGCGGGCTATCGTCGGGAAAACACTGGTGCGCACGAAAAAGACGGATATCAAAGTGCCGATGCATCTTTTTTACGCGGATTCCCTTTTTCAAGCAGAAAAAACATCTTATCTATTTTTGCGCTATAGCGATGATCAGGGCAAAACCTGGTCAAGCCCCATTTCCCTTAATGCAATGGTAAAATCGCCGGATATGCGCGTGCTGGTAACAGGGCCAGGCTGTGGCGTCCAGCTGCGTGGCGGGGAACATGCCGGAAGGCTGCTGTTCCCTGTTTATCATGTGACGGCTGGCTTTCGGGAGCAGTCCTGCATGGTGATTTACAGCGACGATCATGGCGGAACCTGGCATTTGGGCGGTGGGCCGCGCTATGGGCGGGAGATCGGCATGATGAGCGAATCCCAGCTTGTGGAGCTGCCGGATGGCAGCGTGCAGGTGTTTGCCCGCACCAAGGCGGGCAGAGTCGCCACGGCCCACAGCGCGGACGGCGGCATTACCTGGAGCGACGGCGCGCTGGTGCCAGGGCTGCCTCTGGCAGGAGGATCAGGCTGCCAGCTCTCCGCCATCCGCTATGGGGGCTGCATCGATGGCAAGCCCGCGGTGCTCGTCTCCGCCCCGGCTGGGCCGGGCCGCAAGCACGGCATGGTCCATATTGGCCTGATCGATAGGAAGGAGGGAGCGGCTGCTCCCTATACCTTTGCGTGGAACTATCATTTTGCCATTACGGGGCCGGAACAATCCTTCGCCTATTCCTGCCTGACGCAGCTGCCGGATGATCGGATCGGCATCCTGTATGAGGAGATCGATCAGGCGCAAAGCGTGGATACCACGCGGTTTGAGGCGATTTCCATGGAAACGCTTCTGGCTGAGAAGGATTCGCTTTAAACATCAGCAAAACGGCATACAGGAGGATTTAGCCGGACTTTTGCTCGAAAAGAGCCGAGCTTTTTTTGGAATCGCCGCTTTTTCAGCCCCATTTATGCTGATGTATAGCGGCAGAATGGAGGTATATGGGAACCGTTTATCTGTTTCGTGGCAAGGCGGCTACCGGAAAAACGACCTTATCCAGCCGCCTGTCTCAAAAGCTGGCGATCCCTGTTTTCCGCAAGGACGATATCACCGATGCGATCAAAAGCGGTGAGTATCTAACAGACCGGGGTGCCGGAAATGCTCTATGTTATGATATCCTTTGCTGCATCCTGCAAACCAATCTCAGCTTGGGCGCGGATTTCATTGTGGACCTGGCCCTCGGCGACCGGGGCAATGCGGCGTTTTTTCTGAACAGGCTGGATTTTAAGCAGAACAAAGTGTTTCGCTTTTTTCTGGATTGTAGCGATGAGGAAGCATGGAAGCAGCGGCATCTGGAACGGCTGAAAAATCCACTGTTGCATGAATCGTTTCATTCTCTGGAGCATGTTTTAGAGCATTATCGGAAAGCAGATATCGGCCCCCTGGAGGGCGAATATGTGATCGACAGTGCAAACCCGATTGACGAATGCTTTGCGGCGATCAGCCGGATCATCGCTGCCGGCCAGCCTGGACAGGGCATATAAAAGCCCGACAGTGGCTGGTTGGGTGAAAAACGGAGTGTAAGAGATTCTCTTTTTCAATAGATTATAAGAAGAAAACCGCTGACCATACGGCCTGCGGTTTTCTTCTTATCGGATGGGGTTTATGAATCGCCGGACGCTAAGAAAGGGGGAGAGAAAAGCTGTCCGGACGCATGTCGGAAAAGGCGCTCGTCAAAGTGGAAAGAACGGTTTTGACAAGCGGGTGAAATAGGAGGATGCATTTTCCATACAATGTGTTGATTATTGATTACACTTTTATTATAATAAGCCTATGATGTGATGTCACGCATCAGATTTTTTTAATATGTAGGTTAATGGACTGAATTGAATAGATTGTTGATTAGAAAGGATGATATGAATGCAGGAGGAGACGCAAGACCGGCGGATAAAACGGACGAAAATGTTGCTGCAAAACGCTTTGGTAGATCTGATGCTGGAGAAGGCGGTCGGTAAAATTTCCGTCAAAGAGCTGACTCAGAAGGCGGATGTCAACAGAAGCACATTCTATCTGCATTATTTGGATATTTACGATATGCTGGAGCAGATGGAGAATGAATTTGTGGAGACGATTCAGGGCTTTTTCCATGATTCTTTTACGCCCTTACCCACCTCGATGCCTCTGACGCTGTTCGTTAATATTTCAGAATGGCTTGAACAGGATAAAGAGTATTATGTGAAGCTGCTTCGCGGATCAGCATCTGGGTATATTTTCGAAGAGTTGGAGTCGCGCATTAGAGATGAATTCCTGACGCTGCTGTATTTGATCTTTTTGGATGAGGAATCGCTTGACCTGCGCACTCGTGTGAACTTTACTGTCTCTGGCACTGTCGGCGTGCTGCGCATGTGGGTAATGGAGGGAGGGAACATCTCTCTGGTTGAGCTATCGGAAACCATTGATGACATTTTAAACAACGGCATGATTCAGGATTACCCCCAAAAAATATTGATGCGCTACCCGGACTATATGCAACGGCTGGAGACTATACGAAAAGAGAAGGAACTGGCAAAAGCGCAGGCGAAGGGTTGACACAACTTATTCAATGTGATATCATGCTATCACGCTAAAGCGAAAGGGGCCGTTATTTTGGCAATCAGACGATATGAGCGTGCGACGCCGGAGGGCACGCGTGACCTGCTTTTTGAGGAGTGCGCCGCCCGCCGTGAGGTGGAGAGCCGGCTTTCCGGTTTATTTAAGGCAAGGGGCTATAACCGCGTGATCACGCCAACCTTGGAGTTCTTCGACGTGTTTGACCGGGAGAGTGCCGGTATGCCGTTGGAAACCCTTTATAATATTACGGATTCGCATGGCAGGCTGATGGTTTTGCGCCCGGATAACACGCTTCCCATTGCGCGCATTGCAGCCACGCGCTTGCGGGAGGAAGCAATCCCCCTGCGGCTTTTCTATTCGCAGAATGTTTTTCGCCGCAACCCGGGGCTGACCGGCCGCCGGGATGAGGCGGCGCAGAGTGGCATTGAGCTCATCGGCGCATCCGGCCTGCGGGCCGATCTGGAAATCCTTACAACGGCTGTGGATGCGCTGGAGCAGTGCGGCGCGCCGGATTTCCGTATTGAAATCGGCCATGCCGGTTTTTCCGGCGCATTGTTTCAGGCGCTGGAGGCGGATGAAAAGCTGCGCGGTGAGATCGTGGAGCTGATTGAAATGAAAAACTATGCCGCTTTGAACGACGCGCTCGATCAGGTGGGGGATACGCAGGCTGCCCGCGCGGTGCGCAGGCTGCCACGTTTGTTTGGCGGCGAAGAGGTGCTGGATGAGGCCGCCGCATTATATGATGGGGAAAGCGCCCTGGAGCCGCTCGCTTATCTTCGCAACATCTACCGGCTGCTGATGCAGCTTGGTTTACAGAACAAGGTGAATATTGATCTGGGGCTCGTCCACCGCGGGAATTATTATACAGGCACTGTTTTCCGGGGCTATATTGAGGGCTCGGGAATTACGGTGCTCTCCGGCGGGCGGTATGACGGCCTGCTCGGTGAATTTGGATGCCCTTTGCCCGCGACCGGATTCGGCGTGGAGGTGGATGCGTTGGCCTCCGCTATGTGCGCGCGGGGCGACGCGGCCGAGCCGAAGGCGGCTGATGTGCTGGTGTTTGGTATCGACGGCTGCGAGGTGCGGGCGCTCTCCTATGCGCGCTCCCTGAACGCGCAGGGGCTTGTGTGCGAAAACTGTGTGCTCAATTCCGCTGAAGCGGCGCGTGACTATGCGGCTCGCAAGGGCATCGGCAGGCTCGATGTCGTCAAGGAGGAGAGCGTGGAGGTCATCACGATCAACGGCGTGAAAGGGGGCGAAGTGCAATGAGGCCAATCCGGATCGCCCTCACCAAGGGCAGGCTTGAAAAGATGAGCGTGCAGCTTTTCACAAAGATGGGGCTCGACTGCACGGCGCTGATCGAAAAGGGAAGAAGGCTGATTCTCCCGGTGGGCCCATATGAGGTAGTGTTGGCGAAGGCTGCGGATGTCATCACCTATATTGAGCATGGTGTGTGCGATATCGGCGTCGTGGGCAAGGATACGATCGTGGAAAACGGCGCGAGCTTCTATGAGGTGACGGACCTTGGCTTCGGCCGCTGCCGGTTTGCACTCGCGGGGCCGGTAGGAAAGAATTTTTTCAGCGGTTATAACGTTAAGCGCATTGCAACGAAATACCCCAAAGTGGCCCGCTCCTATTTTGAATCAAAGGGCATGGATGTTCAGATCATCAAAATTGAAGGCTCCGTAGAGCTCGCACCCTTATTGGGGCTTTCTGATGCGATTGTTGATATTGTGGAAACGGGCACTACGCTCAAGGAAAACGGCTTGGAAGTGATTGAAGAGATCCTGCCGGTTTCCGCGCGCGTGATCGTGAATATGGCGAGCATGAAGCTGCGCCGCGAGGAGATCGAGGCGTTTTTGGAGCAGGTGGACCAAGTGAAGGAGGAATTGCAATGATCCCAATTACCCATGCTGACGGAAGGGCGGAGCAAAAGCTCCTCCGGCAGCTCAAAGCGCGCAGCGGAGAGGTCGACCGCAAGGTGACCGCCGCCGTGACCGCGATTCTTGATAACGTCCGGCAGAATGGCGACCGCGCCGTGGAGAATTATACGCTCCAATTCGACGGACAGATGCCTGAACATATCCTCGTCGAGCGGCCGGAGATGGAAGCGGCGCTCGACCAGTGCGATTCCAAGTTCGTCTATGCCCTCTATCAGGCGGCCGCCAACATCCGCGATTTTCACGAGCGGCAGAAGCGGCAGAGCTTTTTAAACACGCTCGATAACGGCGTGATCCTTGGCCAGCGCGTGCGCGGCCTAAAACGCGTCGGTCTCTATGTGCCGGGCGGCACAGCGGCGTACCCCTCCTCCGTGCTGATGAACGCGATCCCCGCAAAGATCGCGGGCGTGGAGGAGCTGGTCATGGTCACGCCTCCTGCAAAGGATGGGAGCGCCAATCCGGATATCCTCGCGGCCGCGGCAGTCGCGGGAGTAGATCGGATTTACCTCATGGGCGGCGCGCAGGCAGTGGCGGCGCTTGCTTACGGCACCGAAACGGTGCCACGCGTGGATAAGATCGTCGGGCCGGGCAATATTTATGTTGCCACGGCAAAGCGGCTGCTCTATGGCACGGTCGATATCGATATGGTCGCGGGGCCGAGTGAGATTCTCATCGTTGCAGATGATACGGCTAATCCCGCCTTTTTAGCGGCCGACCTCATGTCCCAGGCCGAGCATGACGTGCTGGCCTCCGCCATCCTGCTCACCACCAGCGAACGGATCGCAAGGGAGACGGTTTCCGCGCTTAAGGAGCAGGTGCGCTCGCTTTCCCGCCGGAAAATCATTGAACAGTCCCTCCTAGACTACGGCGCAGTGATTATTTGCCGGACGCTCGACGAGGCCATCGGCTTTGCAAACGATCTGGCGCCCGAGCATCTGGAGCTGTGTGTGGAAAACCCGATGGAATACATCGGCCGGATTGATAACGCCGGCTCGGTTTTTCTCGGCAACTATTCACCGGAACCGCTGGGCGATTATTACGCAGGGCCGAACCATGTTTTGCCCACGAGCGGGACGGCGCGCTTTTTCTCCCCGCTGGGGGTGGACAGCTTCGTAAAAAAATCGAGCTTTCTCTATTATACGGAGGCAGCCCTGCGCGAAGCGAAGGACGATATCGTCAAGCTCGCGGAAACAGAGGGCCTAACCGCTCACGCGAATTCCATCAAAGTGCGGTTTTAAAGGGAAAATAAGATTTTTTGATTTGCCGATAGAGAAAGGATGGTCCTATCCGTGGCATTTGCCCTGAATGATAAAATCAAAACGCTGACCCCTTACGACCCGATCTGCGGGGCGTATCCGATCCGCTTGGATGCAAACGAATCCTACATTCCGTTCCCCGATGAAGTGCAGACGGAGATGAGGAAAGCGCTGGAAGAAACCGCGCTCAACCGATATCCGGACCCGTATGCGCAGAAGGTCTGCGGCCTGTTTGCCTCCTTTTACGGCATTTCGCCGGAGCTTGTGACGGCGGGCGACGGCTCGGACGAGCTGATCTCCATTATCATGAGCGCTTTTCTGCAAAAAGGGGACAAGGTGCTCACCCTTGCGCCGGATTTTTCCATGTACCGCTTCTATACCGGCATCGTCGAGTGCCCGTGCGTGACGATGGAGAAAAACGCGGATTTCACCATTGATCCGCAGCGGGTGATCGACACGGCGCGGCGGGAAGGCGCGCGGCTAATCGTATTCTCCAACCCCTGCAACCCAACCTCCGTGGGCCTTTCCGCGGACGATGCGCGTAAAATCATCCGCGGGACGGACGCGCTTGTTGTGCTGGACGAGGCGTATATGGATTTTTGGGATCAATCCCTGCTGCGGGAGGCGGCGCAGTATGACAATCTCATCATCCTGCGCACCTGCTCAAAGGCGATCGGCCTCGCGGGCATCCGGCTGGGCTTTGCCGTGGCGAATGAAATGCTCACGCGCGTGATCCGCAGCGTGAAGTCGCCCTACAATGTCAATTCCGTTTCGCAGGCGCTTGGGTGCGTTGCATTTTCGCATCCGGAGCAGCTCAGGCGCAATATTGAGCGGCTGATCGTTTCGCGCGAGGCGCTTTACCGGCTGTTCCAATCGCTGGCGGCCGATTTCCCCGGCAAGGTGGAAATCGTGCGGCCCGTCACCAATTTTGTCTGGGCGAAATGCGAGCGGGCGGGCGAGCTGTTCGACGCACTGAAAAGGCAGGGGATTATCGTGCGCCGCATGGGCGAATACCTGCGGGTGACGGCCGGGCGCAACCATGAAAATGAGAAGGCGGCGGATGCAATCCGTTTCTTTTATACAGAGAAAGGATGATTGGAAATATGCGGACTTCCGAACAGATGCGCAGCACGAAGGAAACGCGCGTGACTGTGCGCCTCAACCTGGACGGCGGCGACGTTGCAATCAATACGGGCGTCGGCTTTTTTGACCACATGCTGGAGGCCTTCGCCGTGCACGGCGGCTTCGGGCTTGAGGTGGCCGTTAAAGGCGACCTGGAGGTGGATTGCCACCACACGATTGAGGATGCGGGCATCGTGCTGGGCAGGGCCTTTTGTGAGGCGCTCGGTGATAAGAGCGGCATTGCGCGCTACGGCAGCTTTCTTCTGCCGATGGATGAAACGCTCGCCTCTGCGGCGGTGGACGTTAGCGGGCGGCCCTATCTGGTGTTCAACGCGGTATTCCCGGAGGAGCGCGTCGGCGGGTTCGACACCTGCATGTGCGGCGAATTCTTCCGCGCGTTTGCCATGAACGCCGGGGTCACGCTGCACCTGAACGTGCCCTACGGCGGCAATTCCCATCACCAGATCGAGGCGCTGTTTAAAGCGGCGGCACACGCGCTGCGCCAGGCGGTTACACAAACGGGGAAAGGGACGCTGTCCACCAAGGGGACGCTGGAATAGACAGACTTTAGAAATCGGATAACCAGCCGTCAGAACGGGATCAGGAACGTCTGATATCTGATGTTTGAACGCTGAAATCTATAAAAGGGGTTTTGTTATGCTGATTTTTCCCGCGATCGATATTAAAAACGGGACCTGCGTGCGGCTGTATCAGGGTGAAATGTCCACCGCTGAGCAGGTGGCAAACAGTGCGCTGGAAGCCGCAGGGGCTTTCAAGGCTGCGGGCGCTTCCTGGGTCCACATGGTTGATCTCGACGGCGCGGTAGAGGGTGTGCGCAAAAACACCGGGATCTTTCTGGAGGTCGTGCAGGAAAGCGGGCTGAAAGTGGAGGTTGGCGGGGGTATCCGCACCATGGCGGATATCGCTTTTTATCTCGAAAACGGGATTTCCCGCGTGATCCTCGGCTCCATTGCCCTGCGGGACGCATTGCTTGTCCGCCAGGCCGTGGCAGAATTCGGCGGCCAGATTGCTGTGGGCATCGACGCGCGCGACGGCATGGTGGCCGCCGAGGGCTGGGTGGAAACGAGCGCGGTCAGCGATGTGGAGCTTGCAAAGCGCATGGAGGATGCAGGCGTGCAGTGCCTGATCTGCACGGATATCGCGCGCGACGGGATGCTCTCCGGGCCGAATCTCGGGCAGCTTACCCGCATCCAGCGGGCGGTGAAATGCGATATCGTCGCAAGCGGCGGCGTGACAAATCTCAGCGATATTGCCGCCCTGCGGGATTGCGGGCTGTACGGCGCGATCTGCGGACGCTCGATTTATAAAGGAACGCTTTCCCTGCGCGAGGCGATTCAGATTGCAGATATCAGATGACAGCGTTTAGCTATTTGCCTGTCGTCTGATATCTGTTTCGGAAGGAGACATTTTTGTGGATTTATCAAAATATTTTGTAAAAGCGGAGCTCATTCCGGCAATCATCGTCGAAGAGGGCACGAATGAGGTGCTCATGCTCGCTTATATGAACTTGGAATCTCTTGCCAAAACGATGGAAACAGGGTATACTTGGTTTTACAGCCGTTCGCGCCAAAAGCTTTGGAACAAGGGCGAAACCTCCGGCCATACCCAGAAGGTTCTCTCCATCTGTTCGGACTGCGACGATGATACGCTGCTCATCACCGTGCGTCAGACGGGCCCCGCCTGCCACACGGGCAGCCACAGCTGTTTTTATCAAACCATATGGGAGGAAACCTAACCCATGCAGGATGTTTTTCAGGAATTATATAATGTGATCCTTGACCGCAGGGAAAACCCGCAGGAGGGCTCCTATACCTGCTATCTTTTTGAAAAGGGCACGGATAAAATTTTAAAAAAGGTGGCGGAGGAATCGGGCGAGACGATTATCGCAGCCAAAAACGGCGTGAAAGAAGATACCGTTGCAGAGATCGGCGACCTGCTCTTTCACCTGCTGGTGTTGATGGCAAACGAGGGCATTGATGTTTCCGATGTGACGGCAGAGCTTGCTCGCCGCCGTCAGAAATCCGGCAACCTCAAGCAGTTTCATCAGGTGGATAAAAACACCTAATTAGCCATCGTATCCAGATTGATTTATCCCTTGCTGCGAGGTGTGTTGCATGGCTCAGTCAAAGGGGATCTTCAAACCGCGCGAGTGGTACAGGCTCGATAATGCGGCCAAAATTTTTCCAGGGCAGAATACCCAAAAGTGGTCCAATATTTTTCGCCTCTCTGTCGTGCTGCGGGAGAAAGTGGACCCCGCAGTGTTGGAGCAGGCTGTTATTATGACGCTCCCGCGTTTTCCCTGTTTCAATGTCAGGATGCGCAGGGGCTTCTTTTGGCATTATCTAGAAAAAAATGATCGTCTGGCTCCACCGATCCAGCCGGATATCCAAAACCCCTGCCACCGTGTGAATTGGCGGGAGAATAACCGTTTTTTATTTCGCGTTTATTACCATGAAAAACGAATTTCCATCGATTTTTACCATGCGCTCAGCGATGCTTACGGCGCCTCCCGCCTGCTGAGCACGATTGCGGCTCAATATTTGCGGCTGATGGGGCATGAAATTCCGCCGGGTGAAGGGGTGCTTGATCTCAACGAGCGGCCCACGCAGGATGAGGTCAGCGATCCCTTTCAGCGCTTCGCCTCCTCAAAGGCCGCACCGCGCCACAAGGTGAATAAATTTGCCTACCACGCAAAGGGTACACGCATGCCTGCGCACATGGTCAATATCACCACCGGCTATATGCCCGTTGACGCATTGAAAAACAAGGCGAAGGAATATGGTGTGACGATTACGGAGTTTATAGCGGCGCTATTGTTAGATGTGCATTACCGCAAACAGCTCGAAGAGCACCGGGGGCGCGGAAAGCTGAAGGATGTAAGCGTCCAAATTCCTGTCAATTTGCGCAACTCCTTTCCCACAAAAACACTGCGCAATTTTTCGCTTTGCTATTCCGTACGCATTGATCCCAACATGGGAGAGTATACGTTTGCGGAAATCGTTCGGCAGGTTTCCCTCTACCTGCGCTATATCAACAATTCGAAAGAGCTTAACGCCATGATGTCGAGCAATCTCAAGCTCGAGTCGAATCCGTTTATGCGCTTTCTGCCGCTGCCCATTAAAGATTTTTTTATTGGCTTATCGTTTTTGATCACAGGCGAAAAGGCGACCAGCGTGCTGATTTCCAATCTCGGTATCGTGCGTGTGCCAAAGGAGATGGAGGCGTATATCGACCGTTTTGTGCTCATGACTGGGCCCGGCAGACGTAGCGGCTCGCGCTGCGCGGCGGTCAGCTTCCAAAATACGTTTGCGCTGACCTTTGCCAATATCTATCAGGAAAGTGATATTGAGCGGGAATTTTTCACTCGGCTTGTGAAAATGGGCATCCATGTGAAGATCGAAAGCAACCGGGAGCAGATGGAGTAATTTTCATTTTGGGCCGTTGTATGCGGCATCTGGAGGTGCTTATGACTTGTCCTATTGTGTCAATTGCGGCGTGGAGCTAGACGACAGCGCGAAAAAATGCGCACTGTGCGGTGCGCCGGTGCTCAACCCTTATCTCGACGAGCCGGAAGAGGCTCTACCCCCGCCGTATCCGGATCGGTTGGCACTCCCGGAAGGGACGAACCGGCGGTATATTGCCTTCCTCGTTTCTATGGTGCTGCTTATTCCAAACCTGATTTGTGGCGTGGCAAACCTGCTGATCCTTGACAGCGGCGTCTGGTCGGCCTACATCGTATCCTCCAGCCTTTTGTTTTGGGTGTTTTTCATTGTTCCATTTTTGATGGAAAAACCGCGGCCGCTCGTGTTGTGGCTGTTGGATACGCTTGCGGGCACGCTGTATACCTGGCTTTATTACGTGGTTGGCTGGGGGCCGCGGGGCTGGTTTTTGCATTTGGGGCTTCCGCTGATTTTGGGGCTTTCCGTCATCTCGCTTTTTATGATTTCATGGCTCGGGCGCAAACGGCGCGACTGGCCGCATGTTTCTATCGCTGTGCTGGCAGAGATTACGCTATACGCCGTTTATGCCGATGTGTTGTTTAGCCTGTATCAGCACACGGGCAGGCCGCTGCAATATTCGCTGGTGATTGCGGTGTGCTGCCTTGCACTGATGGCGTTTTTTATCGCCGTAGCGCGCAATAAGCGCCTTCGTGCCTGGCTTTCTCGAAAGTTTTTTTATTGATGGATCAAATAAAAATAAAGGATGGTTTTGCACATGAAAGCAAAAACAATAGCGGCCCTTGCGGCATTGACGGCAGGTGCGGGCGCAGCTGCCGGAGGCGCGTATTTGAAACGTAAGAATATTTGCCCGCTGTGTGTGGCAAAGAAGCTCATTGCGCAGACGCAATTGCATGTGACCGCGACGAAGCATTATGACAACGGCGTGGCGTTGACTCCGCCCATGGGCTGGTCAAGCTGGAACACCTTCCGGCAGAAGATCGACGAGCAGATCATTCGGGAGACGGCCGCTGCCATGAAGTCCTCCGGTCTGGTTGAAATGGGGTATCAGTATCTCAACCTGGACGACTGCTGGCAGTCCTCCATTCGAGATGAAGAGGGGAGGCTTCAGGGCGATCTCACAAATTTTCCGAGCGGAATCAAAAAGCTGGTGGAGGATGTAAATGCCCAGGGCATGAAGCTTGGGCTCTACACCTCCAACGGCACGCTGACTTGCGAGGATCTGCCCGCTTCGCTCGGCCATGAGGAGACGGACGCGCGCACGCTCGCGGAGTGGGGTGTGGAATATTTTAAATACGATTTCTGCCACAATGTGCAGATTCCGACGAAAGCGCCCTGCATTGATCAAATTTTCATCGGCAAGGCAGGCGAGCGGGATGCGTTTGCGCTCCAGGCGGAGGATGCGCTGCTGGAGGGCCGCGCCTGCGTGATTGAGGATAGCGCGCTCGACAGCGGCAAATACGTTGCCGGCCTGGATGCCAATCAAGGCGCAATCACCTTCCAGAATGTCACGGTGGATCAGGCGGGCGAATATGTGCTGACCATCGGCCTGCGCAAAAAGGATAATACCGCAAAATTCTGCATGGTTACAGTCAACGGGGTGGATCAATACCATGTGGATGTTCCTCCCACAAAATCCTGGAGTGCAACTGGGCGCATCCAGGTGCGTGTGCAGCTCAAGGCGGGTGGGAACACAGTGAAAATTCATAACCCCGTTGCTTCTCGCTTTGACAGTGCTGCCCTGCAATATCAGAACATGGGCGTTCAGCTCAAAAAGGCAACCAAAGAATATGCGAAACGCACCGGTCAGCCAGAAAAGCCAATCGTCTATTCCATTTGTGAATGGGGCTGGAATAAGCCCTATCAATGGGGCCGCGAAGCGGGCAACCTCTGGCGCACCACGCCGGATATCCAGGCCAATTGGGTTTCGATGCTGGGCATCTATGAGCGTAACGT
The DNA here is from genome assembly GCA_900544375.1 of uncultured Oscillospiraceae bacterium. Taxonomy (GTDB): domain Bacteria; phylum Bacillota; class Clostridia; order Oscillospirales; family Acutalibacteraceae; genus Fimivicinus. The sequence continues at coordinate 3,528 of UQUZ01000038.1, read as the reverse complement.
CCGGCTCTATGCCCATGCGGGCCCCGGCGGATGGAATGATCCTGATATGCTAGAGGTCGGCAACGGGAGCCTGACCTTTGAGGAGAACAAGAGCCACTTTACCCTTTGGTGCATGATGGCCGCGCCGCTGATTCTCGGAAACGATATCCGCAAATTCATCAAAGCGGACGGCACTGTGGATGAGGAGAATAAAACGCTCTCCATCCTAAAAAACCGCGAGGTGATCGCCATTGATCAGGATCCGCTGGGCGTGCAGTGCCGCCGTGTGCGCAAGGATGGACTGGTGGATATTCTTGTAAAACCTTTGGAAAACCGTGAGCTGGCAGTCTGCTTCTTCAACAAGGGACCGTCGGAAAAGCAGGTAGAGGTGAGCTTGCGCGCGTTGGCAAACGAGGGCTTCGTCGACCTGCCGTATGCGGATGGTTATGAGGTGAAGGAGCTCTGGACAGGGCACGAGGCGCAGGTGCAGGATGCGCTGTCAGGTTATGTGCCGAAGCATGGGGTGAAGCTGTTCCGTGTGAAGGCGGCGGAGTAAAGCAAAAACTGATATCTGACAAAAAATCGGGCAGCCATCCTAAAATGGATCGACCTGCCCGATTTTTGTGCTAGTATTTCATTGTGGCGCTACCGGCAACGGCAGGCGGTTTACTCCGGCGGATTCACGACCGCCAGCCCCCAAAAGGGGGTGATGCTGATGATGCAGCATTTTGCATTGCAATACGTTACATATGAAAATCTTTTTGGTTTTTCGCTTGGAATGATTGGCGTGGCAGGGCTTGTTCTGGCGTTTTTCAGCCTAAAAAGAAAGCAGCCGCCCAACCCTTACAAAGTTAGCGGCTCTTTCTCAAACGCTTGTGGGATGGGGGCGAACCGTCTAAGCGGTAGCGCCGCCACATCCTTTTATCCTTCCTGTTTCCATTTGTCAACAGAACCCCATAGACAAAAGGGGAGCCGCATTGCTGCGCGGCTCCCTGCTGCTTTTTACTGGATTTCAATTTTCTTAACTTCGGGTTTGATTTCCGGCGCTTTCGGCAGCTCCAAGGTCAGCACGCCGTTTTCATAGCCGGCCTTGATTGCGTCCACATCGATGCCGGATACGTCAAACCGGCGTTCATACGCGCCGTAGTAACGCTCTTGGCGGACAAAGGCTTTCTTTTCATCCTTGTTCTCTTTTTCCTCTTTGTGCTCGGCGCGGATGGTAAGGTAATTGTCGTCAAGGTCGATATGAATATCTTCTTTGGCAAAGCCCGGCAACTCGGCTTCCAGCACATAATGGTCGCCTTTATCCTGAATATCAGTACGGAAGCTCGCAAGTGAGCGGTTCATACCCTTGAAGAACTCTTTTTCAAAATTGTCAAAGGAATCCAGCAAACTTCTTTCATAACCAAAAGGCATCAGATCAAACATAAAACATACCTCCTAAAAAATTTTCATTTGATTGTGCGTTTTGCTCAGAAGAGACTTAATTGTTTAGAACATGGCGACCGTCTTCCTTCGTTAGTTTTGTATTGTCTCTTGTTCCGCTTGGAACAGTTTTTATTGTACCCGGGGATTGTTAAAAAAGAATACATGAGGTGTGAACGAACTGTAAATATTAGCACTCTATTATTAAGAGTGCTAATTTTGCGCTTCGTTTGATCTATTTATGTAAAGCTGAATATGTAAACGATACGATTTTCAAGCCGCAAATATGATAGGTTCCGCGGTCAATTGAAAGCATACAATAGCGGCTCCTTTTTCCCCGACGTCCTTCCAAGCTTTTCTCTTGACAGAATTCCAAAATCCTCCTACTATTGATGGTAAGCAGAGAAAATTGATTGCCTATATATCGGCACAAGGAGAGGGCTCCATGATTGACTACGCTGATTTTTTTCCTTTTTGGAGGGATTTGGATGGCCCGCAGCGCGACACCCTGCGCAATGCGATTACCCTGCGCCATGTTTCCAAGGGGGCTGTCTTGCACAACGGCTCGGAGGATTGCGTGGGCCTATTTCTTGTGTTGAAGGGCCAGCTGCGCGCCTATATCGTCTCCGACGAAGGTCGGGAGATCACGCTTTACCGCCTGCTGGAGCGCGATATGTGCCTGTTTTCCGCCGCCTGCATGATGAACAGCATCCAGTTTGATATCACGATTTCCGCCGAGCGGGAGAGCGAGGTGCTGCACATCCCCACAAAGGCGTATCAGGCGCTGATGCTGCAATCCGCCCCGGTGGCGAATTATACGAACGAATTGATGGCCTCGCGCTTTACCGATGTGATGTGGCTGCTCGACCAGATTCTCTATAAACGGTTGGACGCGCGTTTGGCTGCTTTCCTCCTGGAAGAGAGCGGGCTGGATGATACGAAGGAGCTTCGGCTCACGCATGAGGTGATCGCGCATCACCTCGGCAGCGCGCGGGAGGTTGTCACACGCATGCTCAAATATTTTCAGGCGGAAGGCGTGGTTGCACTCTCGCGCGGGGGCGTTGCGATCTTAGATGAGCGGAAGCTTGCTCATCTGGCGAAGGGGAGCTTGCGCTGACCAATTTGATCCAAACCCAAAGAATTGTGATATTATCACGGAAACTACAAGCATTTTGGCATATCCTATGAATGTAAACGGGCGAAGCAATATCGTCCGAGGCGAAAGGAGTTTTCAAAATGTCTGTTTTTACTGTTACACAGGATAATTTTGAGCGCGAGGTTCTCGCAGCCGAGAAGCCCGTGCTGGTTGATTTCTGGGCGCCCTGGTGCGGCCCGTGCCGCATGCTCTCGCCGGTCGTCGACGAGCTGGCCGAGGAACACAGCGGCGAAGTGTATGTCGGCAAGGTCAATATCGACGAGGAGCCGGAGCTTGCAACCCGCTTCGGCGTGATGAGCATCCCCACAGTTATGCTGTTTAAAGGCGGGGTTCCGGTTTCCACCTCTGTCGGGGTTAAGCCAAAGCATGCGCTGGAAGCTATGCTGAAATAAAGCGAGGGAAAGGGGCTGCTGATGCGGCCCCTTCTTGTTATCTTACTGGAACGGGAATCGAGAAAGAAGGGATTGTTAATGAAGGTAGTTATTATTGGCGGCGTCGCGGGCGGCGCGACGGCTGCGGCAAGGCTGCGCCGCCTAGATGAGCAGGCAGAAATCATTATACTGGAGCGCAGCGGCTACATCTCCTATGCCAACTGCGGCCTGCCCTACTACATTGGCGGGGAGATCACAGACAGGGAGGCGCTCACCCTGCAAACGCCCGCAAGCTTTTGGGCGCGCTTCCGCATTGAGGTACGGGTGCACAACGAAGTTACGGCGATCCACCCGGAGCGGAAAAACGTTACCGTGCGTCGCCTTGACGATGGCGTTGTGTATGAAGAAGCGTATGATAAGCTGATCCTCTCGCCGGGCGCAAAGCCTGTGCGCCCAGCGCTGCCCGGCATAAACGACAGCCGAATTTTTACGCTGCGCAATGTAGAGGATACCTTTGCTATTCACGCCTTTATCGAGCAGAACGCGCCGCGCCGCGCGGTTGTGGCGGGAGGCGGCTTTATTGGCCTTGAGATGGCG
>UQUZ01000037.1 GCA_900544375.1 uncultured Oscillospiraceae bacterium | reverse complement strand
AAAACCATTGATTTTATTAGCTTTTTGCCGCTATCGCTATCACACCTCATTATTCGACAGACCCGGTTGGAATGAGATGATACGCCTTGCAGAAGCGGGGAAAGTCCAAACCGTTATTGTCAAGGATATGTCCCGCATGGGGCGTGACTATCTGAAAGTAGGATATTATACGGAAAGTTTCTTTGCCGAGCGTGATATTCGCTATATCGCAATCAATGACGGCGTGGACAGTGAAAAGGTAGATAACGAGTTTACCCCTTTCAGAAATCTGTTCAACGATTTTTACGCACGAGATACGAGCAAGAAAATCAGAGCCGTCATGCGGTCAAAGGGCAACGCCGGAGAACACCTTTGTAGTAACCCACCCTATGGGTACAGGAAAGACCCGGCAGACAAAAAGAAATGGATTGTGGACGAGGAAGCCGCCGAGGTGGTAAAGCGGATTTTCGATTTGTGCATTGCAGGAAAAGGACCAATGCAGATAGCAAAAATATTGACGGCAGATAAGGTTTTAACGGTCAAAGCCTACTATGCAAAGCGTGACGGAAAACCTATGCCGGACAATCTCTATCGGTGGGATTACAAGTCCATAGCGGGGATATTGGAACGCCCTGAATACACGGGCTGTACGGTCAATTTCAAGACCTATTCCAAATCTCACAAGCTGAAAAAGCGTCTGCAAAATGCTCCCGAAAATCAGCGGATTTTCCCCAACACCCAACCTCCCATTATCGAGGAACAAGTCTTTGAACGGGTACAGGAACTACGGGCAAACAAACGCCGCCCCACAAAGACAGGACGGCAAGGACTGTTCTCTGGTTTGCTCTATTGTGCTGACTGTGGCGAAAAGCTGTATTTCTGCACAACAAACAGCTTCACGCCAAAACAGGAGCATTATGTCTGCTCTAACTATAAGAGCAATACGGGTACTTGCTCTGCACATTTCATCAGAGAGGAAACCTTGAAACTGTTTGTCCGGCAGAGGATTTTTGATGTAACGGCTATGTTCATTGATGATATACAGGGCTTTCAGAAAATCGTATATCAGCAGAAATTTACAGAAGCGGAAAAGGCAGTAAAGCGGCAGAAAAAAGAACTGGAACAGGCAAGGAAACGGATTGCGGAACTTGACCGTATTTTCAAGAGGATTTATGAGGACGATATAAACGGCACAATCAGCCATGAACGATTTTTGAAGCTGTCCGCCGAGTATGAAGCGGAGCAAAAGGAGTTGACGGAGTTTGTTCAGAAAGAGCAAGCCGCCGTCAATACCTACGAACAGGACAAGTCTGATTTTGACAGTTTCGCTGCCATAATCCGTAAGTATGTGGGAATACGGGAACTAACGCCCACAATCGTCAATGAGTTTGTGAAGAAAATCATCATCCATGCGCCGGATAAGTCAAGCGGACATCGCAGGCAAAAGATACAGATTGTCTGGAACTTTATCGGAGAACTGGAGCAGGACAAGGATAAGCAGACTATTGAACGGCAAAGAAAAAGCAAGACAGCATAGCAAATTGCTATGCTGCCCTGCAAAATGAAATTACTTCCTTATGGGTGCGCTACTAAAGCAGGCTCCCTCGATTTTTTAATGAAACGCAACGTATAAATACGTCATACCGCTTTGGTTTAGGCAACTGACGCCATTTCCAAGCGACGCATTCATTTGAACCGTAAACCCGTTGCCCGCAATGTTCAGCCCGAGCGTGCCTTGCCCGTTTACGGCAAGGCCGGAATAAACGGTCGTTTTCCCGCCGGTTGTGTCAATGGCTGAGGGTGGGTATCCGGCAGCCATCAGAAAAACCGCCTTTGGACGGAAGCCAAGCTGAATTGTCCGTTCCGCTGCGTTGGTTCCAAAATAGGTGCCTGCGGCAAACGGCGCGTTCCACAACGCCTTGTCGGAAATGGTAACGTGCAGATCCTCATTTTCAAGGTGGCCGCCAAGTTTTTCATCCAAAATGCGGTTATCTTGGTTGAAATCCGCCCGCTTTGGCGTGTCCGCTCCGGCCCAGTTGTTCAGGCCAAGCTTTTCCGTCTTTGCGCTGCTGGGCATCCTTTCACCTCCTTTATTATTCGTCTTCTTCCTGAAGCTCCCATCGCAGAGAAAGTGCATCCCAATCATGGAAGGCTGTGTCGGCGGCGTCTAAGGCGTCCCAACTTTTTGCGGGGATATCCGCCCAAATTTTTAGCTGGGCAGGGAGGCTTTGCTCAATTGCGTGGACCAACGGCGCACAAAGCGCAAAGCTGATTGTGCTGCCTCCAAAGCGCAGGCGGAGCGTTGCTGCCGCGCAATCCTCTTGCGGGGAGCCGGGAAAACCTGCCTGCTCCAGCAGGCTTTCTGTTTCTGCCCGCGTAAAACCGGGCGGCCCGAGCGAGAGGCGGGCAAGAATAGCGGCTCTTCGCTCCAGCGGCCCTTCGCTCTGCGCAGGGAGGCCCAAAATGCGCTCCCAAACAGCGAGGCGGTCTGCCGGAGCGGTTTGGATAAACGCGGCTTCCATTAGCTGATCAAGGCGCTGCTGGGCTGCCTCAAGGCCTTGCGCATAGGCGCACAGCTCAGCATATACACGGCTTTCAGGCGAGAGGATATATAATCGCAGCGGAAGGAGCATCTGCTTCATTTGTTCCAAGGCTGGCAAACGATCTACCTCCTTTTATTGCATCGGCGCAACCTGAATCGTGCCGGGGATCAGCTTCACGTCCGCTGAAAGCAGCACGTCCTCCGCGGGGGAGAGCAGCACATAATTTGCCACACCCTCTACATGGAACAACCTGTCCCCAATCTGGGCGGCAAGGAGCTGATTTCCAAGCGGCAAAGCTTCTAAAAATTCACGTAGGGAGGCTTCGCATTGGGCGGTAACCTGTGTGGGCTCATAGCCGGATTCCACCAGCACTTTGGCAGAGAGATTCATCCTTTTACGCACAGCGCCCCGGACGAGCACGTCTGTCCCGATTTCTCGCTCCTGGGAGAAGGCTGCCTGCATCTGGGCGAGTAGCGCCTCCTGAGGCGCTTCCTCCGCGGTCAGGATAACCACATCGACTGTCCCGGCTCCGCGGGCGCGTGGTAGAATGGAAGCCTCCAGCACAGCCGCATAGGAGAGCGCCTTTTCCCGGTAGGTGTCTGCATTAGCGCCATTTGGCATTTTACCAAGGCGGTCAAGCAGGCGGCGGCGCAGGTGCGCATCGGTTTCCGTATCGGTTCCGCCATCGAAAGGGGAAGGATTGCTCACCTGGGTAACACCCAGCGGCGGATTGATCGGCAGCGTGACGGCCCCCGCGGCCACATTGGAGGAGGCCCCCGGCTCCAGCGCGCGCGCAAGAGTGCAGACCTGTGTTTCACCTGCTGGTAAAACAGCATCCTTTATGGTGGCAAACTGTTTTCCGCCTGTGCCTGGGGCCGCGCAGAGCACGCCGGCGGGGAGGGGAATCTCCGGCATTATCTCCGCTTCAGGGCGGGAAAAGCAAAGCTGCCCTTCCGCACAGGAGGCCTCCTTTCTAACAATCCCCCACATAGCGGCAAGCCGATCGAGTTGCTCACCTACAGCGGAATCGGGGAACACTTGGCGTTCTAGCCAGGTGATGCGTGCATGCAAGGCGAAAAGCTGCCCCGCCAGCACGCGCATGCGGATGCCTGCATCAGAGGCGTCGTCCGGGCGGCTCCCGCCATAGTCTTCATAGGCCGATAAGAGTTCTTCCAGGATTCTCTGGTATGTGTATAACTCATTCATCTGTTTGTATCAATACCTCCTTTTCCCATTCTGCACCGGCCAGTAGAATGGAAAATCCAGTAAACCGCCCATCTGCATCATAGCGGCAAGAAGCGGAGCATACGCGGATATAGGGCATTGGGAGCAGCGCCTCTTGAGCAAGCTCCATGGCACGCGCGGTACAATCTGCCCGTGTCATCTGTGCCGCCTGCGTTGCGAGGGCATGAAGGCCGCTTCCTAGTTCCGGCTGGTAAGGGAATGTTCCCTTCGGCACTTGTAGCCGAATCATGCAGCGCTGCTGCTCTTCTTCCCAGCCCGAAACGGCTACCGGATTGCCGCATGGGTCTACGGCCCAATCTTGATTGTTCAGCAGCGTATCCAAGCGCTTATGGCTCCTTTCTCTCTTTCTCTTGTCGGGCAATCACCGCACCATCCTTTGTGATGACGAGGCCATTTAGCTCAATTTCTCCACTGTTTTTCAGCGTGAGGGATGCGCCTCCCGCAGAGAACAGACGAATTTCTCCTGGATGTAGATTTTGTAGGTTTGTCATCCGCACGCCTGTGCAAACTGGTTCTCCTGCACAGGGGAGCAACATCACCTGCGCGCCTTGGCATGGGATAGCGCTTAAGCCTGCGGGTGCGTAGAGCGGAACGTTTTGCTGCCGCATGGAGCCGGTGGTGGAGAGCTCCAGGTTTTGAAAGGCGACCGCCCTCCCGTTTTCGGCTGCGGTTTCCCGCAGGGGTTGTGTTATTTTTTGCGTGATCCACAAGATCAATCGCCTCCTGACTAAAAATGGGTTTTGGGACGCAGCGTTACCGTGCAGCCGATGTCGGAGGGCCGCCAGTGATAGCATAGCGACCAAATGCACCAATCCTTCCGGACCGGTGCACAAAGCCCATCCGGAGCACTTGCTGCGTCGCCGAGCTCCCCGGCAAAAGAGAACGGTGCTTCGAGCACCAGCTCCTCACTGCCTGAGAGAGAGCGCTGGAGCAGCAGCTCCGCCTCCCGGCGGCCGCGCCATGCGGGGGATTGGGCAAGGTTTAAAAACCGCCTTGCCGTCGCAGTGGAGGGTTCAGGCTGTTGCATGGCATAGGCATAGCCGCTTTCCCGATCCGGCCGGTAGCGAACTTCATGAATCACACCGTATGGACGATGAATTCTTTTCAGAGAAGAATAACGGATTCCACCATATTGCTCATTTGAAAATAGGTGGCACGCATCCTGCCCCGGAGGACAGGCCTCCAAGATGCCATCTTTCGTTACCCGCGGCTGCCATCCGCATACATAAGCGCAGAAATCGGTGAGCACTTCCCATTCGCTTTGTCCCTTCCCCACTTGATAAACGCCGGGGCAGCGCCCCTCTCCACGCACAGAGGAGAGGCCATAAGGGGCTGCGTGCAGCAAAAAAATCGCCTGAAGGTCGGGTTGGTTGTAGCTAGCGGGCAGCGCCTCGTAATCCAGCAGCGCACCTCCTAGGGAGCGGGCGCTGAGCATCACGCGGGGGCCGGATTGGCCGCAGGAAAAAACCTGTTCGTCTATTGCGCCGGAAAAGAGGGGCGTGCGCCTTGCGTACTGTTCGATTTGAAGTTGCGCCAGCAGCGGCAAGGGCGTCTCTATTCCGAAGGTTAGCGTTGCCTGGCGGGCGGGGGAGGAGCAGGTGCATTTGAGCTCCAGCCCAACGGGCTGCGGTAGCGTGATGCGCCTTCCATCCTCCGCCCGGATAGCTGTGCAATTCATTGTATCCTCACCTCTGTGCCGGCCTTTGCGCTCCATGGCTCTGGAATCTTAGGATTGAGCGTGAGAAGCTGCTCAATGGGGATGGCAAGGCGCGCCGCGAGGTGCCAGAGCGTTTCGCCTTCTTGGAGCATGGTCGTCTGCTCCCTACAGGGGGAAGAGGCGCTCTCCATCGGGCTTTCTCGGAAGGCGAAGGTGTATTCCACCATGCGCATGCTTCCGCGCAGGAGGATGAGCTCCGTTAAGATGGCCCGCAGGGGGCCGTATTCCGGCACGGTTAGAATCTCCGCGCCGCCGGTTTCCAAAAGCGCGTGCAGGGCGGAGAATTGCGCCGCGGCATCCGGGCCGGTAAAAACACCGCGGCCGGTCACGCGGCGAAGCTTTTCCCCTTCTTCTTGAAGAGAAGGGGAGGGGAACAGTGCCTCCCGGGTGCTCCTGCCACCCTCCACCCGGATTTCTGTTGGGTTCACCGGCCATACAAAGGGGCCGAAGCGCATCGTTGTCATCGTTTTCCTCCTTTCCGCTACCCCTGCATCGGCGCAGGGTAGAGGCGTGCGTCGCGCTCTAAGGCGCTGGATATGAGCCCGAGCAGCGCTTCACCGCCTGACGGCAGCTCCGTTTGCAGCTCCGGGGAAAAAGATTCTTCCATGATTTGATACATCCTTTCAGCTTGTGTGCCGTGACAGTGCGAGCAAGGTCGCTCTTTCCACCGCATAGTCGCGGGGAGAGAGCGTCTCGATAATAGAGAGCCACTCGCAGCCTTCGTAGGTGACTGTTTGGCTGGTTTTTTTTACCACCAAGGAAAAGCTGTTCAATGAGAACAGATCAATTTCCCCATCCTCCGGCGAGAGTCTGGTGAGCGCAATTGTATATTGCATTGGGCCAAGCTCTGCGGCTGCGCCTTCCAATGCACCGAATGGAATGAGCGGAACTCCTTCCCGCCGGGCTTGTATTTCGCAGCTTCCTACTGCTGCAATTCGTCTTCCAGCCGCTGTCAGATATATTTCTCCTCCTGTGATACGTGGAACTTGCTGAAGTGTGCTCATGCTCCATCCTCCTGTTCAAAACGGGCAAGAATAACGCTGTATTCCACCCAGGCGTCGAGCTCCAGCGAACCGGTTTCCCTGCGTGCGCTGACCGGTCCGCAGCCGGCGGCAGTAATGGAAAACGGCGCATCAAAATAGAGCGCTTCCCAGATGCGCGAAAAGGCTTTTCGGCATGCTGTTCCCCCGAGGCGGTTCGGCGCATGGATTTGCAGGCGGATGCGCAGCTTCCATGGAGCGCCGGTTAGAGTGCCGCCTGCCGAATCCCCCCAAAAATGCCCAAGTGCATCCGGCACGCAGTCCGCCTGCTCAAGCCCGACTGCCACCGTGATGCGGCGCAAGGGAGATTCTTTTGCAGCGGCGGGGAAATCCTCACAGAAGGTGAGATCGGCCAATTCCTCCCGTGAGGAGAGGAACCGCAGCGTTTCCCGCGCCACCTCCCATAAGCCGCTCATTGCTCCGCCTCCGTCACGCTGCGCAGGATCGCCCAGATATAGAGCGCCTCCTCGCCGAGATAAACCCGTTCTGCCCGGTCGATCTGGTAGCGCTCCCCGCCGGAGGCGTTGAGCCACACCTCTTCCCCCATGCTGCCGAGCTTTGTCACATCGTGTGCGGCAGGGCCGATATAGAGGTAATAGCCCGGGTCGTGGATGCCAATCGGGGTATGCACCCCTTCCAGATACATTTTGTTTTTATACCGCAGCGGCTGAATCAGCGCCCTGAATTGAGGAGAATGCCAACCGTCCTCCATGGAGAGGCTGACACTGCGACCATAGCGCTCTATCAGTGCCTGAAGCTTCTCTTGCATCAATTGCTTCCTCCTTTCACATGCCCAATGTCGTCTACTACATGCCTCTTCAGATGACTCCAATCTGCCAAAATGCAAAGCTGTCATCCTTCAGCAGGGGGGCCGCCTGTTGCATCGCATCCTCCAGGAGCAGGGCAAGGCTATTTTTGCCCTCTGATTTTTGCGGCTGCGTGATGCTGACGTCGCCTGCCCGAAAGGAGACTTGGCGCGTTTCATCAGCTGCGCAGCATTGTGTCAGCCAGCTGCCGGCAAGCGCGGCGGCCGCAAAGGTTGCCCGTGTATCCTGCCCGAATTCCGGCTGGGCGAGCCTGCCTGAAATTGCCTGTGCGGCCTGCTCGCAGAGCAGCTGTGCGGCTGGTTCCATTTGCTGGGCGAGCGGTAGCAAAAGCTTCAATTTTTCTAAGACAACGGAAGAATCGATCATTTTATCGCCTCCTGAGGCACAAAGGGTTGTAAAATAAGCTTGAATTTTGTATAAATCTTAGATTTCAAGCACCTTGGAGGCGTCTGTGAAGATCTTGGCAAAGCCTGTGATCGTCGTGATGGCGGCGCGCTCCAGCTGGCGATCAATGAGTTTATCATAATCCGTCATCACGTCTTGCGCTTGCACCATTTCGAGTGCGCAGCCCCGGTCGAGCGCAATGAGCTTGCCCTCTTCCACAGCGGCGGATTTGACGAGATCTGCGCCGAGTGGGGTGACCATGCTGCCCGTCGCATGAAAGTTGAGCCCGGCCGCTGCGTCACGAAATTCGGAAAGGGACAGCAGCTTTTCCATCACACCGGGGGAGGCGATTAGTGTGTTGAGCGCATAGGGGTCGAAGCTGTTCCAAAGCCGGACAAGATCGCTGTAAGCGAGCGTACCTGCCTGCGCAACAGAAACAGTTTCTGCGGCGTTTTCATTCCCATCGCCGTTTACCAAAACGTCTACAGCGTCTTTGAGCTGTGCGCGGGCGATGTAGCTGCCAATTTGGCGCAGGGTAACGGTAAACAGATCCAGCCGCTGAAAACGGATCGCCTCATAGGAAGCAACGAGCATTCTGCCTCGCTTGTACAGGCGCACGAGATTTTCCTGTGTTTTCACGGTTGTCTGCGGGATGAAAGCGCCTTCCGCCACGTGCTTTAGCGAGCGGTCATCCTCCTCCGGCACGGAGGTAATCGTGCGATAATCCATGCCGTCGATTTTGGTGGTGGAGGCGATGATGCGGGGCAATACATTTGCCTCCTCCAACCCCTGCCGCACGGCGCGGGATACATATTCCGGGAACAGCGCGGCGGAATCCGAGGTTTGAAAAAATTTCTCCACCGCGTCGCTGCCCGGGCCGCTGACATGGATGCCAAAGCGCTTGAGCTGCCGCTGGTAGGCGTCCAGCCCTTCCAGCGCAGTGCCCCGGTAGTTTTCAGAAGGGTCGAGCTCCTCCAGCGTATGGGTGAGGGAGTTTCCACCCGCATACATGCCCTTTTCGAGGCGGATGGTGTCATAATTGCTCATGGGTTAAGCTCCTTTCCGTTTTATAGGCAAAATCCAACGGTTTTCTTTGTGGTATCCAGTTCCAGCACAAGGCGCAGGGGTCCGCTGGAGGCGGCTTTCACACCGCCGTTTCCATCCGCGGCGAGGGCGGTGTAGCCGAGCGCGGGTGCTGTGCCGCTGTAAGGCGTTTTCACAAAGCCCTTGACCTGCACGCCCGCATAGCCGCCCTTGGGGCTTGCGGTGAGCAGGCCTGCAAACACGCCGTCCGCCTGGCTGGGCGCGGCGGTCAGGCTGGCGCTGATGGATACGGGTGTGCCTTTGGCGGCGGTTCCCGCCATTTTTAAGGTGATGCTTTCTTCGGCAAAGCCGTTTAGGGATATGCTCATGGTTGCTTCCTCCTGTTACTTCAATTTAAATGAGAAACGCCTGATGCTCCTGCCGGTGCTGCTCTGCTTCCGGCGCTGTGAGTTGAGCGGCGGGCGGATTTGCTTGTGCTTCGCTGAGCATGGCTTTTAAGGCTGCCAGCTCCTGCGTGCTGCATTTTTGCAGGAGCTCCGGGCACTGGCTGAGGTCGAGCTGTGGAAGGTGCAATGCGCACAGCCGGATCACCTCCTGCGAAAGTGCGTTGCGGTACTGCTTGCCTTCCTGCGCGAGCGCTTCCAGCGCATGGATGTGGGAGAGCAGATCACCCGCCTGTTCCTGGGTCAGGGTAATACCGTTTCCCGTGTTTTTTAAAATGCTGTGCCAGTCCTTCATCGATGGATTCCCTCCTTCCCAAGTGGAATAGGCTTTTGTCACGCCCGCTTTTGGCTGAGCGGGGATTGCCACAAATGACCATTCGTATGCGTCTTTTGCTCCGCTGAGCAGGGTGTGGCAGAGCTTGCCATCATAAAAGCGCCCCGGCAGATGCGCGCAGGGCTCTGTGTGGCGGTTTGCTCCGCAGATAGAGCAGGCCTTTGTGGCAATCGCACAGCCAACGCTGACCTCCTTTTTGATGCCCGCGTCAATTTCCGCAATCAACGATTGGTTTTCCGGCGTGCGCACCATATAGGCTCGCGCACGCAGGGCGGTATAGGGTTCGTTTAGGCTGTTAAGTTTGGTTTCATCCCGTTCCACCCAGGCACGGTAGGTGCGGGCGGTCTGGTCGCGGCCCTTCATGCTGTGATCAAACAGACCGGGCTTGCCGGGATAAAGCGCGGCAAGCTGTTCCAACGTTTCGACGGTGAAGCGCTCTCCATCGCGGTCGATCTCGTTGTCACAGAGGGTAGCGGTGAAGGCGTAAATCTCCTCCCGCTTAAGAGAAGAGCGGGCATAGCGGCTGATTTCTGCGAGCTCACTTTCCGGCGGAACGCCCCCGTCGGTGATTTTGGAATCATCCATCCCTTTTTGGCTCCTTTCCTGTGGTTTGCTGCGTTTCTAGCAAGGCGGCCTGTGCATGGTAGAGGCGTGCCCGTGCAAGCTCTACCTCATCCTGTAGTGTGATATCGTCCCATATCACCCGCAGGCCGCTCAGGCAGCCGTTCAGACGCAGATAGGTTCGGCAAACGGTTTCGATCACCGGGGTTAAGATGCGGCGATAGCTTTCCAGCTCGCTGGTGAGCACATCCGCCTGCTGGGAGGACATCCGCTCCGTAGACGACCAGTTCAGCCCCAGCAGAAAGGGCGGCAATCCTGTTTTGGCTACAATCTGCTCCAGCATCTGGCGCACGGGTACTTCGCTATCTAAAATTTGATTATCCGCGCCGATCACGCGGATGTCCACATCGCCTACAGCCACAAAATCTTTTACGCGCCCGCCTGCATTCATCGCTTCGCCCCATTCCTTCGCCACTTGAAGGGCGCGCTCTTTGGCGAAGGCACGATCCATTGCGTCATTGTGGGGCTTGTAGGTCACGGCGAAGCGCACATTTCCCACGCGCTCCCAGTTAAGGCCGATTGTTTGGTAGATTTGTAGCAGGATTTTGCTGATAAAGGGAAGCCCCTTCAAAATGGAATTGCCGCTGAGCTGCCCGGCGTGCGGGTTGAGTACGGATAGAAGCACGCGTTCCGGGTGTGGGACTGGTATGGCCTCGCCGCTCGGCCCCCTGCGGCAGATCGTCGTTTGCAATGCGCTCTGGCCACGCCTGAGCTCTAGCGCGCAGAGCGGCGCGTTATAAAGCGCCATTCTCCCTGTGGCAAGCGGCACCATCTCCCCTGCGGCAGTGCCGAAAGTGAGCAGCTGGTCAAAATAAGTATCCAGAAACGCCGCTATTCCTTTTTGGCAGCCTCCAACGGGAACGTTCGTCAAGAATTCCTCCAGCAGCCTCTGTGCCTGCCCATCCGTACAGGAGACGGTGAATCCCCCAGTTAGCCGGATGAGCTTCACAATTGCCGCGTCGATGATTGGCACCGCTTCGCGCAGCATTTCATAAAGCCGCCCCTCAAGGGGTGCGAGGGGCGTATACCGCATCAACTCCCCGTAGGGCTGCTGTGGCGCTGTCTGCGGCACTGACGCGGCCCCTGCGGGCGAAAGCGTTTGCTTGCGTTTTCGGAAGATCATTTGCTTCCTCCTTTCTTGATGGAAGGGCTTACCGCCGCTCGGTAGCAAGCGCATAAAAGCCCTCCTCCTCCCTGCACAGGATGGTGGTTACAAAATAGCGGATATCATCCATTGCATGGTCATGCTCTTTGCGCGGCGCGTCTTTGGCGGCGCGGATGTCCCAGCGATAGAGGCCGAATTCCCGGATGGTATCTCGGCAGGCGGGGGAGATGCGCAGCTTGCCCTCTTTCAAGGCATCCGACACCCGCCGGATGCCGTCCAGCACCTCATTTTGCGCCGGAATCGCACGATAGGTTTGATGGCGGCGGATGCAGGCGATAAAACTTGCTGCGGAAGGGTCCACGATGACGGCATGTACGGGCAATCCGCTGACCAGTGTTTCCAGCTCGGCATAGTATTCCTCGTCCGTTTTTTGCCGTCCCTCTCTGCGGGAATCATAATAATACTCCCGCAGGCGGTACCAGGTGCCCTCTCGTTCCCCCCACAGGCCACAGGAGAATGGGTTTACCGTGCCATAGTCGCAGGAGAGATAGTAGCTGCCGCAGTCTTGCGGTGGTTCGGCAACCAGATGGCTGCCGAACATGGGATAAACCAGCCCCTGCGCCGCCACCCATTTTCCTTCAACGAAGCGTTCATAAAACGCGCCGCTGTAAAGCGTTTCATAGCGTTTCAAGATTGCGGGTGTCAGCGAGGGATTATCCCGCATGGTGAAATGCAGGTAGAGGCAATTTTTTTCTTTCGCCTTCAACACCCATTCTTCATGAAACCAATGCTGCGGATGCTCCGGGTTACAGTTGAACCAAAATCTTGAGCCCTCCAGCGAGCAGCGCGCGAGCGCCTGCTCCACAAAGGAGCGCGGCATGAGCGCTACTTCATCGAGCAATACACCGCCAAGCGTCATGCCCTGGATGAGCGAAGCGGAGGATTCATCCCGTCCACCAAAAAGATAGAAGTGGTTTTGCCTGCCTGCGCGGCTGATTTCGATCATATTGCGGGAGAGTTTCTCCGTGCAGGTAAAGCCCAGTTCACGCAGGGCAGGCAACAGCGGCTGCACCACATTGCGCCGCAGTGAGGCGACCGTTTTGCCGCAGATGGCAAAAGAGGCGTCGGAAAACTGGTAAAACGCCCACGCGAGAAATGAAAGGGACATACATATTGTTTTGCCGCTGCGCACTGCGCCGTCGCAGAGAATGCTATCACAGCGGGAATAGGGGCTCCCCCGGCACCACCAGGTCAGCACGGTGAGCTGTTTTTTGGAAAAAGGCTGAAATCTCATATTTTCCGGCATGGTTTCACCTCTCTCCCCGCAAGGCGCGCGCGCCGCTTTCCAGCGCTTGATAGAAGGAAGCTCCGTTTTCCTGCGTTTCCTGTGCTTCCAGCTGTGCCAGCTTTTCGAGCGCCTTGAGCCGGTCGCAAAATTTCATTTCAATGCCGCCGGTGCGCGGGCGTTTGATCTCTGTGATCGGGAAAAGATCCATTTCCTCCAATTGGCCGGGTGATGGCGCCTCTTCCAGAAATAAAAGCTTCACCGCATCTGTGACCGGCCCAAAGGCGAGCCTGCGGTAGCCATCCCGAATTTCCTGCTCGGTGTGAAGGCGCTGCTCCAGCCGCTCAATCTCCACGCGTACGCTTTCCTTTTCCAACAGGCGGATGCCGTTGAGCTCCGGCTTGCGGCGGAATCCGGCCCGTGCCGCCGCCTCTCGCACGCTGTGCGTTCGGCTGTAATAGGCGCAAAAAAGGAGCTCGCGTTCACTTAAGGATTCCATTGCTTCATCCCTTCCTGAAAAATGATTTCACCCATATGCAAAACTCCCCGTTTTGTTGCATCAAACCGTGCAACAAAACGGGGGTAAAAAAAATATTTTTTTAATGTGTTTTAAAACAATCTGAATTTGGCTGATTTTGAACTTGAAAGGAGCGATTTAACCCAAAATTTGTGACTGGCATTCATTCTTGCGCGTTCTGTTCTTTTTTTGCGCTTTCGCTTGACTTTACACGAAAAAACGATTAGACTAAAAAAGAACTGGGAATGCAGAATTCAAAACAAACGGAGGTGGGCCGCACTTGGACAGTACAGGCGCGCATAGACCGCGTGTTCCCGATCGATATTATACCACAGCCGGAGGAGCCCGGCGCGGCCTTTCCTGTGTGATCAACCGGTAGCATCTGGCTTCCGGGCACGGGTTTTGCCGTGCCTGCCCTTTCGCGCTGTGCGCAAAGAAGGTGTTACCATTGGAAACTAACTACAATTTTGAGGCGTTGTACCATCTGCTGCAAACAAACCAGCTCTCCGCCCTACGTGATGAGCTGGCGGAGATGAACGTGGTTGATATTGCGGATTTTTTGCAGGAGCTTTCAAATGAAGGCATGGCGATTGCATTCCGAATTCTTCCGAAGGATATCTCTGCGGATGTATTCTCTTATCTTGATCCGGACCGTCAGTCCCACATCGTGGGGACGATTACGGATAACGAGCTGTCCAGCCTGCTGGACGATCTGTTCCTTGACGACACGGTCGATTTCCTGGAGGAGGTTCCCGCAAACGTTGTCACACGCGTGCTTGCCAATTCCGATCCGGAAACACGCAAGCTGATTAATCGCTTTTTACAGTACCCTGACAATTCGGCCGGCAGCATCATGACCATTGAGATGGTGCAGCTGCACGATCGCCTAACGGCGGCGGAGGCGATCGATCGGATTCGCTCCAGTGGCATCGACGATGAAACCGTATATACGGCCTACTGCATTGATAATGCCCGGCATCTGGTCGGCACGTTGCCGCTGCACAGGCTTTTGTTTGCCAAAGCGGATTCGCTGGTGCGTGATTTGATGGATGATGATCAGCAGCTCATCTTTGTATCCACGCTCGAGGATGAGGAGGATGTGGCGGATCTTGCCCGAAAATATGATCTTTTGAGCGTTCCGGTCGTCGATAACGAAAAGCGGCTGGTAGGCGTGATTACGATTGACGATATCGTTGACGTTATCGAGGAAAAAAACACAGAGGATTTTGAAAAGATGGCCCTTATGCATCCCTCCGGGACGGGAAACGAATACCTCAAAACCGGCGTTTTTCGCTTGGCTGGGAATCGTATCGTCTGGCTGCTGGTGCTGATGATTTCTGGCACGTTTACCGGGAAGATCATTGAGAACTATCAAAGCATGCTTTCCGTCGTAGTAGGCCTGACCGCCGCGATCCCTATGCTGATGGATACGGGCGGAAATTCCGGCAATCAGACCTCTACATTGATTATCCGCGGCCTTGCCCTGGGCGAAATCACCATTAAGGATTATTTTATCGTCCTGTTCAAGGAGCTGCGTGTGTCGCTCATCTGCGGCACGGTCCTTGCAGTTGTTAATTTCCTGCGGCTGTTGATTTTTGGAGGGGCGACTTTGCCGGTCTACCTCGTCATCTGCGCGGCATTGTTCTGCGCGGTGGTTGCGGCAAAATGCATCGGCTGTACGTTGCCTATTTTTGCAAAGCTCATCCATTTGGACCCGGCGCTTATGGCCGGGCCGATGATTACGACAATTGTGGATGCGCTGACACTTGCGATTTATTTTGCGCTTGCGCATGCGTTTCTGTTGTAAAGTATCCCTATGTAGGCAAGTGAAACGCCCTGTGCCCTTCCGTCGAAAATGGAGGAGCGCGGGGCGTTTTTGCTTAAAAATCGTCTGTCGGTTATTCTCTGCATTCCAGCAGCTTCGCTGCATCCACTTCAAGTGCGTCGGAAATTTTAAAACAGTTTATCCAAGGAAAAGCCCGCGCCGCGCCGTTTTGCGCATTGCGGGCGATTTATTTAGTTTTTGCTTCCTGCAAGGCGGTCTGTTAGGGATAGATCAATCCGTTTGGAGATAATGGAAGTTTTTATCACAGTGTTTCCGGCATCGTCGATATAGGTTTTATCTGGATCAAACTTCCCGTAGGAGCTGGTTACGATCGTGCCATCGTCCAGCACAACGTTGCCGCAATAGCCGGTGTCCGCACCCGCTGTAATCTGCGGGTGCGTTTGATCATCCAGATAGGTGTGGGCGAGCTTGAGGCGGTACTGGCCCTCCATGTTGTTTTTCAGATCCTCATAGGTTCCCACCCAAGCGATCCAGCCCTCGCTATACCAGCCGCGCTCTGCATTATCGGAATAGAGGCTGTTTTTGACGGGATCGCGTTCAATGGAGCGGAAGGTGATGAAGAGACGGCCATCTTTTGTCCATTCGGCTTTATGCCGCTCGCCGTTG
The DNA here is from genome assembly GCA_900544375.1 of uncultured Oscillospiraceae bacterium. Taxonomy (GTDB): domain Bacteria; phylum Bacillota; class Clostridia; order Oscillospirales; family Acutalibacteraceae; genus Fimivicinus. Next base: position 9,654 of record UQUZ01000037.1, on the reverse strand, counting down.
AGCGCGGCGGGTGCCTCCACGGGTTTCGACCAGGTTTTGCCCTCATCCTGGGAAAAGGAGATCAGCGAATTGCACTTTTTCGTATTGCTCCGGGTAATCAGGCACAGTTCATCGCCTTGCCCGCCATCAGAGCGGATGATCTCCACCTCGCACATATTGGTGGCATATTGCCGCACCCAATGCTGCACAAAGTACGGCTCCGGCATCGACCAGCGCATATTGCCCTGCTCGTCAAAGGTCAGAATGGTTTTAAAATTGGTGAACTTCGCATCGTGGAAAATGCCCATCCATTTGTCGACAAACCGGCCGTTTTCCTTGAGCTGCGTCAAGGAACTCATCGCAACGATCGGGATGACCTTCGGAAACTGCCCTTCCCCGTAGAAGGTTTGGAATTCCGTCCAAGTTTGCCCCTCATCGGAGGAGAGAGAGCAGTTGAAGCCGCCGGTCGAGCCGCTCCCCCAGTCGGGGTTGGCGGAGATCATAATGAGCTTATCCTGCATCTGCTCGTCTGTGAACTGGAGCCTGTAAACCGTGGGGGTTTCCTGTGAGTTCACCCAACTCGCGGGGGTGTTTGCGATGGTAGAGGAATAACTCCGGCCGCCATCGGTGCTCACTTTATTAAGAACAGCGCCTTTGCCGTGCCCGGCGGGATACATTGTTAGGATATTTCCGTTTTTGAGCAGGATGGAATCTGGGTGAGCCAGATAGTTCCGGCTGTCGTCCACCACAGTCTGCTCGTAGAGCTCTGCAAATTCGGCGGATACGCCCGCCGGCGCGGCGCTCAGGTCAATCTGTGGGATTGTGTAATTTGATCCTGTGGTATAGCTTCCGATTAGCGCCGGAATAAAGCAGAACAGAGCGGCCATAAATTGCGCTACGATGCGGAAAATAGTCGTAATCATTTTTCTTCCCCTTTATTTTGCTGCCAGGCGGTCTGTCACAGCCAGATTGATCCGCCGGGAAGCGATGTAGGTGCGCAAAGCGCTTTTCCCTTCCTGATTTTGATAGGTATCTCCGAAGCGACCGTAGGTGCAGGTGAAGATCGTGCCGTCCTCAAGCACAATGTTGCCGCAGTAGCCTGTGTCGCCGTTGGCGACGGGTTCGGGAGCTGTTTGACCGTCTAAATAGGTGTGCGCGATTTTAATGCGATATTGGCCCTCACGGCCCTGTTTCAAATCGTCGTAGGCGCCGACCCAGGCGATCCAGCCCTCGCTGTACCAGCCGCGTTTTTCATGGCCTTTTTCCTGATGGATGCGGTTTTTATCCGGGCTGCGCTCAATGGAGCGGAAGGTGATGAAGAGCCGCCCGTCTTTCGTCCATTCCGCCTTGTGCCGCTCGCCGTTGAGCGCAGCAGGCAGTTCACGCGGGGTAGACCAGGTTTTTCCCTCATCCTGGGAAAAGGAGATCAACGAATTGACCTTTTTTGTTTGGCTGCGGGTAATCAGGCAAAGTTCATCGCCCTGTCCACCGTCTGACCGGATCATCTCCACTTCGCACATTTTCGAGCCTTTTTCGATCGCCCGATAGGTTGAAAAATAGGGCTCAGGAGGACTCCAATGCATACGGCCGCCACCGTCGAAGGTGAGGATCGTTCTGTAATTGATAAAATGTTTATCATGGAAAATGCCCAACCATCGATCCACAAACCGGCCATTTTCCTTGAGCCTTGTTAATGCGCTCATCGCAACGATGGGCACAACGGGATGGGCGGAGTTTTTTTCATAGAAGCATTCAAATTCGCTCCAGGTTTTTCCTTCGTCCGCGGAGAGGGAGCAGTTGAAGCCGCCCGGCCCCTTGTCCCCAGGCCAGTCCGTATTGGCGGAGATCAGGATGAGCTGATCGGGCCTTTGCGCATCCGCAAATTCCAGGCGGTAGACAGTGGGCGTTTCGCGGGATTTTTCCCAGCTCTTGGGCGTATTTTCGAGGGAGTGCCAGTTTCGTCCCTCATCTGCGCTTATGCGGCCAAGCACCGCGCCGCGCCCATGCCCGGCGGGGAAGAAGGTGAGGATTTCCCCTGTTTTGGTGAGAATGGAATCCGGATGGCCGAGGTATGGACGACTGCCGTCCACCGTGATAAGCGGCTGGATTCCGTCCGGCTCCGCGCTTAGGTCAACCTGCGGGATGGTGTAATCACGGCCTATGCCGCGCACAATGGGAAAACCGAAAAGGCTTCGTACGCTTACCGGTTGCTTGTTCATAAGAAACTGCCTTTCTGGATTAGATTACGCCTGCGCGGCGCGCGCCGCGTCAAGCTCGAAGAGATGGATGCATTTGGAGGGGCAGACTTCCGCGCATTTACCACAGGCCACGCATTTTTCGCCATCAATCACGGCAAGGTTGTTTTTGACGGTGACCGCTCCGTATTCGCATGCCTTCACGCACCGCATGCAGCCGATGCATGCCGCCTTGCAGGCCTTGCGGGCGGGGCCGCCCTTATCCATGTTATGGCACATGACGGCAGCCTTCCTCTCGTGCAGGGGCATCAGCGTAATGAGCCGCTTGGGGCAGGTGGCTACGCATAGCTTGCAGGCGCGGCACAGGAGCGGGTCCACCTGCGCAACGCCCTCGCAGATTTTGATGGCGTCATAGGGGCAAGCCTCGGCACAGTCCCCATAGCCGAGGCAGCCATAGCTGCATGTGGAGGAGCCGCCGAAGAGCTGCGCGGCCATCTTGCAGCTCTGCACGCCGGCATATTCAAATTTTTTGCCTGTGTTTGTGTTGTTGCCACGGCACAGCACTGTTGCGGCCATGGGAATCACATTCCCGGCGGAGAGGCCGAGAATCGCCGCGATTTCCTTTGCCGCCGCGTTGCCCCCGGGCGCGCAGAGCGCGGTCTCCCGGGTTTTTCCCTCAGAGAGTGCCTTTGCGTAGCCCGCGCAGCCGGAGAACCCGCACGCGCCGCAGTTTGCACCAGGCAACACGGCCTCCAGCGCTTCCGCTTTCTCATCCACAGGCACCGCCATCACGATCGACGCGACCGCGAGGCCGAGGCCCGCCAACAGGCCGATGGCGGAAACAATCAAAACAGAGAGTAAAATTGGGTTCATTTGTTTCCCATCCTTATAACCATTCTTTTTTTGCGCCGGGTCAATGGAACATGCCTTCCACGATGCCTGTAAACCCCAGGAAGGAGACGGATACGAGGGAGGCTGCAATCAGGGTGATCGGAAGCCCCTGCAAAAATTTAGGAACTTCGCAGGATTCGAGCCGTTCACGCACGCCTGCGAAGAGCACCATCGCAAGCATGAAGCCAAGGCCCGCGCCAAGGGAATTCACAATGGATTGCCAAAAGCTGTAGCTCTTATCGATGTTGAGCAGCACCACGCCCAGCACGGCGCAGTTCGTCGTGATCAGCGGCAGATAAATGCCAAGGGAATTGTAAAGCGCGGGCAGAAATTTTTTTAGCGCAATTTCCACCAGCTGTACGAGCGCCGCGATGACGAGGATGAAGACGAGCGTTTGCAAATATTCGAGCCCGTTTTTTACTAAAAGGAACTGATTGATTGGGTAGGTTACAGCTGTGGAAAGCACCATTACGAAAATGACCGCCGCGCTCATACCCACGGCTGTATTGAGCTTTTTGGATACGCCGAGGAAGGGGCAGATGCCGAGGAATTTTGAGAGAACGAAGTTCTCCGTTAAAATTCCGGTGAGCAGGATGGCTAAAAATAGCTTCATTTTGCATCAGCCTCCTTTGTTTCCGCCTTTTCACAATTGACGCGCGAGCATGCGTCCGCCATCGGGCAAGAGCCGCAGTTGAGCGTTGCCTTCGGCTTTCCTCTGCGCTCTGCGAGCCGGTTTGCGCAGGCGATGAGCATGCCGAATACGAAGAAGCCGCCGGGGGGCAGGATGAAAATAATCATCGGCGCTATACTGCCAGGGATGATCTGGTAGCCTAGCAGCGTGCCTGCGCCGAACAGCTCGCGGATTGCGCCCATTGCGAGCAGAGCGGCCATGAAGCCGATGCCCATGCCTAATCCGTCGAGCGCAGAGGCGAGAACGGGGCTTTTGCCCGCAAAGGCCTCCGCCCGGCCTAAAATGATGCAGTTAACAACGATCAGTGGGAGATACACGCCCAATTGCTCGTCGATCTGCGGCAAAAACGCCTTCACAAGCATCTGCACGATCGTCACAAACGAAGCGATTACAACAATATAGCAAGGGATACGCACTTTTGAAGGGATCACCTTGCGCAGTGCGGAGATCACAATGTTGGAGCATACTAGCACGATCATCGCCGCAGCGCCCATGCCTAGGGCGCTTTCAACAGAGGTGGTCACCGCCAGCGTCGGGCAGGTGCCGAGCACCAGCCGCAACACCGGATTCTCTTTGATCAGGCCCTTGGTAAATTCTTTGCCGAGGCTTTTTTTCTCAGCCATTTGCCGCACCTCCTGCCACTTGCGTATAGAGCTCGAGCGCGAGATTGACCGCATCCGTCACCGCTTTAGAGGTGATCGTCGCGCCGGTTAGCGCCTGAATCTCATCTTCGCCCGGGCTATTTTTGGCAACACTAATCCTGCCGCTTTTCCCCTTGAACTGATCGCGGAAGGCATCGTTTTTCGCATTCATGCCGAGGCCCGCCGTTTCATTGAGCGTGAGCGTCTGAATGCCGGTCACACGCCCGTTCAGGTCGATGCCGGTCATGATCTCCACCGCGCCGCCGTAGCCCTTGCTCTGCGTGGTGAAAACGTAGCCCACCGGCGTATCTCCGTCGAAGCCTTCGTAATAGGTGTATTGCGCTTTGGCCATGGTTACGGTTTTCGGATCGCTAAAGCGTTTGGCCGCGCTGAGCACTGTCTGGCGGGTTTCAGCGGCCGTTTTAGCCGCAAGGTCTTCGATCATCGGGGCTGTTACACTGTTGGTCACGGCGAGCAGCACCGTGGAAACAACGCAGATGAGAAAGAGGGATACGGTGGGGATCAAGATTGCCTTCCACAGCTTCTGCTTCTGATTCATGCGCCCGCCTCCTTTTTTCGGCTTTGCTTTTTCTTTGGTGTTTTGGCGCTTCCAAAGGGCTTGGGGGTGGTTAGCCGCTCAATGTGCGGCACAAGGATATTCATAATAATAATCGAGAAGGATACGCCCTCTGGAAGGCTGCCGAAGAGCCGGATTAGTGCGGTTAGGATGCCGCAGCCCACGCCGTAGATCAGCTTGCCCTTGAAGTTGATCGGGGAGGTAGTGTAATCGGTAGCCATGAAAATTGCACCGAGCAGCAAGCCGCCGCCAAGGATCTCATAGGCGACGAAGGAGAGGCTCCCTTTCCCGGCAATCAGCATGATGACGGCCACCGTGCCGATGTAGGTCAATGGAATCACGGGCGTGATCACGCGCCGGATGAGCAGATAGGCAAAGCCGAGCAGGAGCGCTAGCGCGCACACTTCGCCGAGCGAGCCCTGACGCTGGCCGATGAGCATCTGCCACAGCGAGGGGAGGGCCGGATTGGAAGCTGTCGCGGCGGCGGAGACGTCCCCCGCCGTAAACATGGAGGAAATGGAAGCGAGCGGAGAAGCTGTGGTGACAACCTGCACGCCACGCCATGCAAAGGGCTGAACCCACGTGGACATCATCGTGGGGAAGGAGGCCATCAGCACGATGCGGCCAACCAGGGCCGGATTGACAAAATTTTGCCCAATGCCGCCAAAAAATTGCTTGACCACAACGATCGCCACAACGCTGCCGATCGCCGCAACCCACAGCGGGATAGTGGCTGGCAGGTTGAAGGCGAGGAGGATGCCCGTTACAATGGCGCTCAGGTCTCCAAGCGTGCCCTGCCGCTTCATGATTTTGCGGCTGAAAAATTCACTGAGCATGCAAGATAGAACAGTGGTGGCGGTTACAAGCAGCGTGCGCGGCCCGAAGAGCCAGACGCTCGCCGCAAGGGCTGGGATCAGCGAGATGATCACATCCAGCATAATGCCCGTGGTGGTTTCCGGCGAGCGCACATGCGGCGACGCGCTGACGGTCAGCTTTTCTTTCAAACTCATTTCTTCTGGTCACCTGCTTCCCTGACGACTGATTTGGCAAGCCTCATATACTGTACGAGCGGCCGCCCGGAGGGGCAGGCATATGCGCAGCTGCCGCACTCCATGCAGACATTAACGCCGATGCGGCTAAGGCTTTCCGCATCCTTCACGCGGGCATAGCGCTCGATGAGGGTCGGCATCAAGCTCATTGGGCAGACTTGCACGCACCGCCCGCACCGAATGCAGGCGCGTTCTTTTTTGATATGATAGGAGTTCTTTGCAAAGGCGAGGATCGCATTGTTTTGCTTAAGGATCGGTAAACTGTCATCCGCCAGGGCGATGCCCATCATCGGCCCGCCCATGAGGAGCTTGTAAACATCCGTTTTGTATCCGCCGCAATAGTCGATCACGTCCGTGATCCGGGTGCCGATGGGTAGGCGGATATTTTTCGGCTCGCTGATGGCGGAGCCGTCTACCGTGATCGAGCGGGAGACAAACGGCTTGCCTGATTTTAAGTATCGGGATACAAACGCCGCGCTGCCCACATTCATTACAATGCAGCCAACGTCCGCCGGAAGCTTCCCGGGCGGCACGCGGCGGCCGGTTGCAGACTGCACCATCATTTTCTCCGCGCCTTGGGGATAGAGAGATTTTAAAGCCATGAGCTTCACATGGTCGCCGATGTCATTGCTGTTTTCTGCAATCCGATTGAGCACTTCAAAGGCTGCCGGCTTATTATCCTCCACGGCGATCACCACATTGTCGATACCAAGAATCTCCTTGATGGTGAAGATGCCGGACATAATATCCCAGGAGTTGTCGATGCATTCTCGGTAATCGACTGTGATATAGGGCTCGCACTCCGCAGCGTTAATCACGAGCGTGTCAATGTGTTTATCCGGCATCACGCGCAGCTTTGCATGTGTGGGGAAACCCGCGCCGCCCATTCCCACCAGGCCGGAGGCCCGCACGGCGCGCAAAAAATCTTCGCGGTTGTTCACCTTTGGCGGCTCAACCCCATCGAACAGGCGCATTTCCCCATCGGATTCAATCGTCACGCTCTGCACACGCGCGCCGGAGGGCAGGGTGAATTCCCCAATGGCAGATACCTTGCCGGAAATAGAGGCGTGGATCGGCGCACTGATGAACTTGTCGCTGTCTCCAATGACCTGGCCCACAGAGACAGAATCGCCCACTTTAACCGTTGGCGTACATGGTGCGCCGATGTGCTGTTGCATAGGCAAAATGACGCGCTCCGGCGAGGGCATACGCACCGGCTCCATATCGGCGGTGTTTTTATTGTGCGAAACACTCACGCCACCGCGAGGCCTGCGCACCGCCGTGAGCACGCCCTTCATTTTTTCTGGTTTCATCTGGTCAACCCCTTGTTTTCAAGCTATAATTTATTTGAAGTGGGAGGGAAAAATCCGGTTGAGAGAAGGAGCGATCGCTCCATATACGGCGCCGGTAGCAAGCCCTGTCAGCAAGGCAAACAGCAGCAGCAGCGGCGCGTAGCCGAAAATAGCCTTTGTGCCCGTCAGCGCCCAGGAGGCCATCAGCTGGCCGAGGTTGTGCATGACGGCGCACAGAATTCCCGTGCCCACCGCGCCGAATGGGTTGCGCTTTCCGTGCAGCAGGGGCAGCATGACAAGCATGCTAAGCACACCGCCTGCTGTGCTCATGAAAAAGGCGGTTGCCCCGCGGGTCAGCCCCGCAAAGCCCGCCTTGAGCAGCGTAATTGGAAATGCGCCTGCGAAGCCGAGTTGAGCAGCCGCGGCCATCGTGGCGATATTGGAAAAGCCGGGCTTTGCCCCGGGGGGCAGGCCTGGAAGGCCGGGAATAAGATTTTCAAGAAAAGAGAGCGCCAGCGCGGCGGCGGCGAGCATACCGAGCAGCGCCGTTTTCCGCGTACGCGGGCTGAGGTTTGGCCTGCCGTTCATGCTTTGTTCCCGCCTTTCGCCCTGCTTAATAGGTTTGCACATCTACCCCGCCCGCCGGACGAATGCCTTCAATGGCAATTACGGTACGCGCGGGCAGGCAGGCGGCGGTATCTCCCGGCTGTGAAAGCCAGCCGGATTTGACGCACAGCCCATCCGGGCATTCGGCGGAGAGGTAACGGATACGGCCCCTTTCTACCTGGATGACAGCCTGTGGCTGTTTGCCTAGCGTGAGTGTATAGGGCAGCGTTACTTCGTTTAAGGAGATGCGGTCGATTTCCACACCGCCGCTATAGAGTACGGCTTGTACGTCTTGCGGTGATGCGTGGGGTGATTGCTTAGATAGAAAAAGAAAAATACACACGGCGGCAATCACAGCGATCAACAACAGATCGGCCCGCCGAAAAAAGGCTTGCTTTTTCATAAATTTATGTATCCTGTATGAGGTGATATGCATTGTTTGTCAATTGAAAAGTCTGTTTCAGGCCGGGTGTTGTGATCACCTGCTTTTCCTTGGTGACAAAAATTGCCTCTGCGCCGAAAGCATCCAGCAGGGGAAGGCTCTTTTCATAGCCGAGAATGAAACACGCGGTGGAGAGTGCATCGCTTAGAAGGCCGGAGGGGGCGGTCACTGTCACACTGATCAGCCCTGCGTCTGCCGGGTAGCCGGTTTTGGGGTCCAGAATATGGTGATAGGTTTTTCCGTCCGCCGTTAGAGTGCGTTCATAATCGCCGCTGGTGGAAACAAAACCTTCTGCCAGCGTAAACACGCCAAGCTGATCTGAGGTTTTGCCGCGCGGGTCGCGCACGCCAACCTTCCAATCTCCTCCGCCGGGGCGGCTGCCCCAGAGCAGGAGGCTGCCACCGACGGAAATCACCGCGCCGCTTAGGTGTGTATCGTCTAAGATACGCTTGGCTTCGTCGCAGGCGATCCCTTTGCCGATTGCGCCTAAATCAAGCGCCTGCCCGCTTTTGAGCTTAGCCTGCCTGGCCTCTAGAGAAATCTGTTGCCAGCCGACCGTTTGCAGGGCGGCCGCAATTTCCCCCGGGGAGGGCACGCGGGCACGTTCACCGCCAATATCCCAAAGCTTTGTTAGCGCGCCCACGGTGCAGTCCAACGCGCCACCGCTCCTTTCACTTACCTCAGCGGCTCTTCGCAGGTAGGAAGCGGTTTGCTCGCTGATGGGCACGGCGGATCCGGAAGAGGCGTTAATTTTGGCAATTTCTGAGGACTCCACACGCCAGGAAATTCGCTCCCTTTCCAGTGTATCGAATGCGGAAAAGAGCGCGGCGGACGCATTTTCCCCCCTTGGGCCATATAGCTGCGCGGTGACAACGGTGCCCATGGAAAGCCCGCTATGCGCAAAGGCTGCCTCCTTTTGGCTTTTCCACACATCCAGGCCGACCAGAAAGAGCAGCAAGGCCAGAGCGGCGGCTATAAGGAACGCGGCCAAGATCGTTCTTTTTTTGTGGATATCCTGCAAAAATAGCGCTCCTTCCGCCTGTTTTTCCAATTCTATTTTACTGGATATCACAAGAATATTCAATCGTTTCTGGATTAAATAAAAAATTAACAAGCAAATATCGTTTATATCCGTGTAGAACAGCGGAGAGCGCTCCGGTGCTTTGCCGTAGAATGGATTTGTGATATAATAACCTCACGAAACACTTGCAAAATCAATTTTGAGCGTTTCGGAGAATTGAATCATTGATTCGGGCTAACGCCCTGCGGCTGCGCCGCTCATTGCGCCTTG
>UQUZ01000036.1 GCA_900544375.1 uncultured Oscillospiraceae bacterium | reverse complement strand
ATCCGGCTCACAGCTCGGCCGGCAAACGCGGGAGACACAGCCCCAAGCTGAGCAAAAGCCGAAACAGGCAAATGGCGCCCCTGCGCAAGGCGAATCAGAAAACAGAAACGAGCCGGAAGAACTGGCTGCACAAGCTGCCGCTCCTGGACAATATGCACAGCGGGCGATGGAGGCGTTGGAGGCTAAAGATTTACGCATCGCCTTCGCCAAAACGCCCACGGTGGAATTCCTCAAGGAAGCGGCGGGAGAAAATGAGCTGGCCGCACGGCGGCTGATCTATAGCAATGCGTTTTGCGAACCGGACGAGGGTTCCGCCAAGCAGTATGCGGCGGAGCTTGCCCGCCGGGCCATGCAGGAGGAAGGCACCCCGCTTGGCGCTGCCATTACAAACGTATATACCGTAAAAAAAGAAGGCAGAGTGGAAACCTTTTTGCTCATTGCTGTTGCAGAGGAAAGCGGTGCGCAGGTGCGCCAGCTTTATGCGCAGCCAGATGAGCATCCTGGCCTTTTGATTGGAGACGGCGTTCAAGCCCTCTATGAATTGGTGGAACAGGTAGTAAAAAAAGGGTCGGACAAGCTGGAAGCACGCCCGGCGCACTGGAAGGCGTTTGCGGCTGTGTTGAGTGTGTTGCTCTCCCTGTCCATTTTGCTCTGCATCGGAACGGGCGTTTTGCTGCGCTTTCAGGAGAACCGCTCCTCCCAGCAGGTTTCTCTTTCATCGGCTCATGCACCGGCAGGCCAACAGGCGACACAGCCATCCGATCCGGAGAATGCGCAGGCTTCTTTCGATATCGGCCAGCAAACAACCGATGCGGAAACGCAGGCGGATTCTTCCACGGCCGTGCGGTTGCCGACCGCATCTGCTCTTAAAAAGCCCGCTGCACCCGCTAAGGATCAGGCAATCCTGGATGAGGTAGCGCAGGCAATGGAGGATGAGCTGAATTCCGGCGGAAAAAAAGAGGAAGAATCATCGAAACAGCCGGACACCACAGCAAAGCCGGAGACTACCACCGGAAAAGGCAATGCGGATTCCTCCCAAACAACGCCGCCGAGCTCGGTTCCGTCGGATGAAATTTCTACGGCGCATCCTTCATCCCAGCGGAAAAGCGGTAAATTCCAATTTACAGTTTATGGCTATGGGCACGGCGTTGGCATGAGTCAGTTTGGGGCAAACGAATTCGCCAAGAGCGGGTGGAATTATCGGGAGATCCTGCTGCATTATTTCCCTGGGGTGCAGATGCAGAAGATGGATGGCTGCTATCCGGAAACGCTGGAGGTAAATGGTCAGCAGGTGGATACGAAGGTTGTGCTTGCCCGCATTCTGGAGAAAGAGATGGGCGGCTCCTATCATCTGGAGGCACTTAAGGCGCAGGCTGTTGCCGCATATACCTATATTTTGCGCCAAAACCGTGTGACAGGGGTTGCGATAGGCAGCACCTATTCCGCGCGTGCCATGCAGGCGGTGGAAGAAGTGCTCGGCGAATATATGACCTATAACGGAGAGCCGATTCTCGCTACCTTCTTTGCCTACTCGGCGGGAAAAACAGCGGATGTGCGCACCGTTTGGGGCGGTAGCGGCTACCCCTATCTCCAGGGCGGCTGTACGAGCCCTGGGGATAAAAACCATAAGAATTATAAAACGACCTATACCATCACAAGTGAAGCGCTTCGCAGCCGTGTAAAGAGCGCGCTTGGCATTGAACTTGCCGGCGATCCGGCCCAATGGCTAAAGATTAAATCACACGATGCGGCGGTCAGCGGATCAGTTGGCTATGTATCTGCGATCCAGGTTGGTTCCAAAACGATGAGCGGCCAGGATTTTCGGGCGAAAGTGATGGATTATGATATCCGATCGCATTGTTTTACCATCACTTATGTGCCGGATTCGTAAGATAAATGAACGATCTGGCGCCGGGCTCTAGTAAGTCGAGGCCGGCTTGGCACGGTTGGCGACCAGTAACCCCCATAGCAGCTTTCGGGCTTGCTATGGGGGTTTTTATATTCGTTCAGCCGAACGAAATACAGGCAGAATTTTTCGTGGGGGTACCGAACCCCCCTTTATAGGAAGTTCATAGATAGAACAATTAAAAAGTTCAATTTGAACTCATTTAAAAAAAACGAGTTTAAATTGAACTAATCAGTCAAAAATTTAAATAATTAAATGATTTTTTTATATAACATTTTTATTAATTTCTTATTCGAAAATTTTATATTTTAAAAACTGTATATAATAATGCCGCAAAGATTATCTTTGAGGAAAAAAGGAGGCATTTCTATGACGTGGAAAAAGCGGATTGCGGGAGTGGTCAGCATGATTTTAGTGCTGTCTATTTTGATGGTGCCAATGGCGTCCATAGCCGGAAACGATCGAATTACCATCTCGCAAAACGGGTATTACATGCAAAAGCTTTCCAACCCTACCGCGGGGGAAGGCGAGGCGGACGGCCTTGTAACGCCGGGCGATCGCTTCAACAGCTATGCATGGGCGACCGGCGAGCTGGGGGATTATATTTATGTTGGCTCCAACCGAAATTTGGTGGGCAGTACGATCGAATTATACATTCATGCGTATGGTGATAAAATTCCGATGGATACCGTGCGGCAGTTCGTCGATACGTTTACCAATGGAGAATTGGCCCTGACGCCGAAGGACGAGCAGGGAAAGGGCGGTGTGATCGTACGGTATAACAAGACAACTGGCAAGATGGAAACCGTATTTGAGCCAAATGCGGACATGCCTGCTCCATTCAACGATATTACCGGCTACCGTATGTGCGTGGAATTCAAGGGGAACCTCTATTTTGGCACAACAGGCACAGCGAACACAATGCTGCTGCGTATTGGGCCGGATTTTCAGCCGGGTGATTTGCCGGAAATCCTTGTACATATGACCAAGCCCGCAGAGACCGGCATGGGCAATATTCGGGCCTATGACGTGACGGATGATGGAGAGCGGCTTTACATCGGCGGCACGGATGCATCTCAGCTCTCGCATGAGGAGATTGCGCAAGGCGTTACCTCCGCAGTCCGAATTCAGACGACGACAGACGGAACGCATTTTGATACTATTGCCGGGCCGGATGATTTTTACCCATATACGTTAGAGAAATATATCAGCAATTCAGGCGACGTGTGGGATTTGGTGGTGTATCAGGATACGGTTTACCTCTCTCTGATGACAACGATCGGCGCGGTGGTGTATCAGGGCGTTGAGGTTGGCAAGGGGCAGCCCGGCGCAAATGAATATGGATGGAAGTGGACGGAGTTCATCGGGGATGGCCTTGGCAAGCAGGGTGACCCGATCTATCCAGCAGGCTTTGGCAATCCGCTCAACTACGTTATGTCCCCGATTGTGTATCAGGGTGATCTTTATTACTACACGCTTTCCAATGCGTTTGATGCAATGGTCAAGGCGATCTTCTCATTGGTTAAATTGGTGCGCACACAGGATATCAACGCCTATTTTGAAGGCCTGAAAACGATGGAAAACAGCATGAAAAATCAGGCCTCGATTTACCGCCTCACTTCAGATGGCAAAATGCAAATGGTAATGGGCTCACCAGATCAATATTTTAATCGGGAGAAGGGGAATTACCTTTCCGAAACGCTGCATGCCTTCTCCAACAGCACGGAGCTCGGCTGCATGCAGTATATCTGGCGTGCAACGGAATATAACGGCAAGCTGCTCTTCGGCACGTTTGACGCATCCACCCTGAATCATTACTTCACCTTCCTGACCAACGGCGATTTGATTGGAATGGATGCCGATGATTGCGAGCATCAAATCCGTTCTGCTGTGGATCTGATCAACCTCCTGAAGAAGGAGACGGTGATTGATTCTAAGACGACAGATATGCTTGTTCAGGTGCTGGGCACGCTCAATAGCATGGTGAACAAGAAGGCAACAGAAGCCTCCGTGAAGCAGCTGCTGGAGATATCTCTTCAATTCAAAAAGGCGTTTGATAAGATCCGCCCCATCTTAGATAAGATTGTGAATTCCGACTTAGCCCAATCCCTTGGCGATCAGCTCCAAGGCCTCAATGCGCTGCGTTCTATCTATAATACATTGGCCAATATTGATACCGAAGGGCTGGAGCGGTACATCCGCATCTCCAATGCGATTATGGAGGCCGACGGTGGGTTTGACCTGTATCAGACAGAGGACGGCGTTCATTATCAAGAAATTCTGAACGACGGCTTCCATGATAAATATAATTACGGTTGCCGCTCCTTTATCGCGGGCTCAGACGGCTTGTATCTCGGCACGGCAAACCCTTATTATGGCGGGCAGCTGTGGAAGCTGAACGAAATCACGGCAGAGCTGAAAACGCTCTCCTCACCGCAGCTCAACCTCTCTTTTGAGCGGAATGTAAAGGCGTATCAGGCCACTGTAGACCAGAATGTAACGGAGCTTTCTCTAACGGCTCTTGGCGCTGATCCCGGCACGCAGGTGCTTGTAAATGGACGGGAAAGCGATGGAGCGGCAGTAACTATTGCGCTGAAAAACGGAGAGAACATCATCCGAATTGAAACGACCTCCATTGACGGCAGTGTGACGGATGTTTACGTGCTGACAGTGACGCGTGGAGCGGCGGCATCTGAGCCGACGGAGCCGGATACGGCAGAGCCCGGTGAGCAGAGCCCCTCTAACCCAGACGCCTCAGGCACGGAAGGAGAAGCCCCAACTGCTTTCACCCAGAAGGATGCAACACAAGCCCCCACCGGCCCCGACAACGTGGATATTCCGGGCACTGGCAGCGGCGCGTCGGTTGCGATGCTTGCGGTGCTGGTGATCGGCGCGGCTGGAACGATGACGTTCAGCCGCAAAAAGCGCGGATAAAAAATAGCCGTGAACCGCCCGCTCCCATGAGCGATGCGTATCCCTGTGATCCGTGTGGTCGTGGCAAGCCTTGCTTTGTTACTCGCTTCGCATCGTGATAAAAAATAGACGATCGATTCGATGCCCGGCAGCTATATGATAGAGGTTGCCGGGCATTTTTGTGCCACACAGCCTCATGGTGAACGCTATGTTTGATACAGAGCGGGGCATGTGGGTTTGTTTGATGGGATCAGGCGGTTTAAAGATGAAATGGGCAGCTGCAAAAGGCTTTGCAGCTGCCCATTTGTTTTTGGGGTTAGGCGTCGTGTTCCTCCTGCCGCAGCTCCTCTAAATCCACATAAAACGCTTCGGTGGAAAGATCCGGTAGATCCTCCTCTTGTGGAAAGGTGGGAATTTCTGCGATGACCTCGGCTTTTTGGCCGCGCATCCATATGGATGGCGTAATACGCACCGTATAACCACAACCGCTTGGGGTACGCCATTCAGGCATAGGCAATTCGGGGATCCCAAAGGCGGCGAGGATCGTCATAATAACGCCGCCATGCGTGACGATTGCGGCATTGGTCACATTGGTTTTCATCATACCTTCGGCAATTTTGAGAAAACAGCTGCATACCCGCGTGGAAAACTCCGCGTTGCTCTCTCCGAAAGGCGGGGCGGCATCCGGCCCACCAGCAAGCCAAGAGGCAAAGCCTTCGTCATCGGCGAGCTGCTCCGGCGTTTTACCTTCATATTCACCGAAATCATATTCAATGAGTTCGCGCATAACAATGGCTTCACGCTCTGGATAGATCGCGTGTGCCGTTTGCGTGCAGCGCTTGAGCGGGCTTGTAAAAACGGCCTCCACATAGGGATAATCCGCTTGTTCCTTGAGCCGGTGGAGTTCAGCAACACCCTCCGGGCTCAAAATGGCGTCGGTATGGCCAATGTAACGGCCGGAGGTGCTGTCGTCCGTGCGGCCGTTGCGGATCAGATGGATTTGATATGTCTTCATTTTTCCTCCAAATTATTTTATCGTTTTTTGTCAGTAATCACTATGTACAAATTAGGGGTAGTCCCTTATAATTATTTTACAATATACGATGCGTATTATTTATGGGGGTTCAAGAGGATGAACAAATGCTTTCCGACGCGGATGGTGCTATTGCGGAAGGAACGTGGCCTGAGCCAAAAGGAGGCGGCCGCCCGCCTTGGCGTATCACAGGCGCTCTTATCGCATTATGAGAAGGGAATACGGGAGTGCGGGCTGGATTTCGTGACACGTGCGGCAAAGCTCTATCACGTAACCTGTGATTATCTGCTGGGATATAGCGAAAGCCGAACGGGGTTGACAGGCTTTTTTATTTCGGATGAGCTGGAACAGGATCGTGAAATGAGCATCAGCACGATTTACCGTGCGGCCTCACGGTTGTTGGAGGCAGTCAATCTTGAATGGGATACTGTTCTGGGCGACCGTATGCAGTGGTTGTTTGCACTGTCTGTTTATAACGGAATGGTCACTTCTTCACAGGCTGGGTTTCTCTCAAAGGATGCGATCCACTTTGATCCGCAGGCAGCAGAACTGCTCACTAGCGGGATGATGGAGGCAATTGCGCGCTCTATTATAAACTCAGGATCCGAAGTGGCGGTGGCGGCGCATGAGGATAAGCTGCCGCAGTGCATGCAAACGCTGATCTTGGAAGCGGAAAATTACATAAGGCGCAATGTTGACCAGTATTTATCCGGCGGAGAGTTGCGGTAACGTGGGGCCTGCTGGCGCCTTCTTGTGCCAAAATTTCAAGCAATGTTTCTGCCCCAAAGCAAAAAACACAGTTTGGGTGGATGAAAGCTTCAATGGACCCTGATAAGTGGATAGAGGGGATCATTACGCTATTATAGCATAATAAGCGCACAGCAAGATGCAAATGCAGCATTTTGCTGTGCGCTCGCTTATGATACGCATTTAGCCTTCCAACATGGATTTATAGAGCCGGATATATGCATTGGCCGAGCGGCCCCAACTACAGTCGCACTCCAGTGCACGCTTGACAAGCATCGCCCAACCCTCTTGATTTTGATAGCCTTCCAAGGCGCGGCGGATCGTGTGGAGCATTTCATGCGCGTTATAATTGGCAAAGGTAAAGCCGTTGCCTTCCCCATCGCCGCTATCCTTTATGCTGTCGCGCAGACCGCCTGTTTCCCGCACAATCGGAATGGAGCCATAGCGCAGCGCAACCATCTGGGAGAGCCCGCAGGGCTCGCTTTTAGAGGGCATCAGGAATAGGTCGCTCCCCGCATAAATTTTGCGCGCCAGATCCGGCACAAAACCGATGCGGATGGCAAGCTTACCAGGGTGGCGCGCGGCCGCCTCACGGAAGAAATTTTCATACTCCCAATCTCCTGAGCCAAGCACGACGACCTGTATATCCGTGGTTTCCAGCAGCTCGTCGAGCACAGCCTTGACCAGATCAAGCCCCTTATGAGAAACTAAGCGCGATACCATACCCATTAAAGGAACATCCTCCCGTACAGGAAGGCCCATATATTCTTGCAGGCCGAGCTTGTTGCTCATCTTTCCGGCCGGATCCTCCGCAGAATAATTGGTAAAGAGCGATTGATCTGTGGCAGGATCATAGCTGATGGTATCGATGCCATTGAGAATCCCACTGAGCTTCCAGGAGCGCTGGTTGAGAATGGTGTCGAGGCCGTGGCTGTACCATGGATCAAGGATTTCCTGCGCATAGGAGGGGCTGACAGTGGAAACCCGGTTGGCGCATTCGATCGCGCCTTTCATAAAGTTAACGTCACCGTCATATTCCAAAAGCGCCTCATCTCGCTGGGCAATGCCGAGCACATCCTCCAAGATCTCTTTGCCGTATACGCCTTGATACTGAATATTATGGATGGTGAAAAGCGTTTTGATATTTTGATATCCCTCGCGGTGCGCATACATCAGCGAGTAATAAACCGGTGTTAGAGCGCTTTGCCAATCATTGCAGTGGATGATATCGGGATGAAAATCAATATAAGGCAGCATTTCAAGCGCTGCGCGGGAGAAAAAGGCGAAACGCTCGGCATCGTCGTAATGGCCATAGATCGTATCCCGCTTGAAATAATACTGGTTATCGAGCAGGTAATAGGTAACGCCATTGGCTTTGGCTTCAAATATGCCGCAGTATTGCCTGCGCCACGCTACGGGCACAGACAGGCTTGCAATAAAATGCATACTGTCACGCATCTCCTGCGGGATCGTGGCATATAAAGGCATGACAACGCGGCAGCCGATCAGCCGCTTACGCAGCGCCTGGGGAAGACTCCCTGCAACATCGCCCAAACCGCCGCTGGCGATAAAGGGGAGCGCCTCGCTCGCAACAAATAAAACCTTCAAAATGAATCCTCCTTTTCAGACGCATCATGGGATCAACGCAAATTCTAGCCTTAGATCACGATGCCTTTGCCAATATAAACAGGGTAAGTGCTGGTGCCTGTTACCGTTTTGTGCGGGCGAACGACTACGCTCTTATCGGCAATGACGCAGTCGAGATGAACGCCCTCGCTGATGTAAGTGCCCTGCATGATGATAGAATTACGCACCACAGCGCCCTTGCCAATTTGAACGCCACGGAATAGGATGCAGTTTTCCACTTCGCCGTCGATGCTGCACCCATCTGCCACCAGTGAGTTTTTGACTGTAGAGCCAAGGCCGTAAATTGCCGGCATATCGTCGCGCACCTTGGTGTAAACCGGGCGTTCGCGTGTGAAGAGCTCCTGGCAATTGGCTGGATCCAGCAGGCTCATGCTGATATCATAATAACTCTGCAAAGAGTCAAACACGCTTGTAAAACCGGATACCTCATAGCCGTAGATGTTTAGGCGCTTGAGATTGTGCTGAATGACATCCCGCACGAAGCTGTCCTGATTGAGGCTCACAGCGTTGTTAATCAGGCGGGTCAGCAACGCTTTGCTGATTAGGATGATATTCATTGCGTAATCGACTGGATTGCTCGTTTTAGGGTCAAGCGCAATTTTGGCAACCTTCTGATTTTCCTCAAAGGTGAAGGTCATCAAATCATCCAGCCGCGGCGCGCGGCCGTGGTGGTAGGCAATGGTGATATCGGCCCCGCTCTCCGTATGAGCGCGGCACATATCGTTGAGATCAAAATTGCAAACCACGTTGGTATCCATCAGGACGATATATTCCTCTTTTGATTGCTCTAAAAAGCGCATAATGCCCCTGAGCGCCTGGATTCGGTCGCGGTACATACCAGTGTGGCTATTGTTAAAGGGCGGGAGGAGGAACATGCCTCCGCGCTTGCGGGAGAGATCCCAAGGTTTGCCTGTGCCGATGTGATCCATCAGGGACTGATAATTGCTTTTTGTAATAATGCCAACTTTGTTGATGCCGCAGTTAACGAGATTTGAGAGCGCGAAATCAATCAGGCGGTAGCGCCCGCCAAAGGGGACGCTGCCCATGGTACGCGCATTGGTCAGCTCGCTCAATACAGAATCATAGGCGTTGGAATAGATAATTCCTAACACATTATTCGCTCTCATAGTTATAACCATTCCTTTCGCTCCAACCGTGGAGTTTTAAGCGGTTTTGCGAAGCAAGATTTTGAGATTCCCTTGATGCAAAAAGGGCGAAACTCCCGTTTGAAAAACACGTTTTTCAAACTGTCACCTCCGGCAGGTCCTCATCGACCATTGCCTTCGGCGCGACGCGTGTGCCTGCGCCAATGCAGACGTTTGCGCCGACTACAGCCACACCCCAATCAGAAAGGTTTTCCATATCCTCCGGGCGTTCGCCGACGACGGCGTTTTCTTCAATCACGGCATTTTCCGCGACGATTGCATATTGCACCACGGCGCCTTTTTTCACCACCGTGCCGGGCATCAGGATGGAATCACGCACGACTGCGCCCTTTTCGATCGATACGTTGGCAAATAAAACGGAGAAATCCACACTGCCCTCAATCAGCCCGCCTTCTGAAATCAAGGAATTCTGAACGGTGGCGTCCGGAGAAACGTAGTGCGGCGGAGCGACCGGGTTGCGGGAGTAAATTTTCCAATCGGGGTCGCTTAGGTCAAGATCAACATTGGGGTTGAGCAGGTCAAGATTGGCTTCCCACAGGCTGTCAATCGTGCCAACGTCTTTCCAATAGCCATCGAAGGGGAAAGCGAAAAGCCGCTCGTGCGCCTCATGCATGGCTGGAATCAGATCGTGCCCGAAATCGTTGCCAGAGGCTTCGTTGGCCTCATCATCCAGCAAATACTGGCGCAGCTTCTCCCAAGTAAACATGTAAACCCCCATGGAGGCCTTATTGCTGCGGGGGTGCTTTGGCTTTTCCTCAAATTCTGTGATGGCGCCATCTTCATTCACCATCATCAGGCCAAAGCGGGGCGCTTCCTCCCACGGGACTTCGAGCATGGCGATGGTACAGGCCGCTTCCTTTTCCTTATGATAGGCAAGCATTTTGGAATAATCCATCTTATAGATATGATCGCCGGAGAGGACCACAACATATTCAGGGTCATAGCGATCGATAAAATTGATATTCTGATAGATCGCGTTAGCGGTATTTTTATACCACTCTGTCCCACGAATTTTTTGATAAGGGGAGAGGATATGTACCCCTCCGTTCACACGGTCCAGATCCCATGGCTCTCCATTGCCAATATAATCATTGAGCTCCAGCGGCTGATACTGGGTGAGAACACCGACGGTATCGATGCCGGAATTCACGCAATTGGAGAGCGGAAAGTCAATGATACGGTATTTTCCACCATAGGGCACGGCAGGCTTGGCGATATTTTTTGTCAGGATACCGAGCCGGCTTCCCTGCCCGCCTGCGAGGAGCATTGCAATGCATTCCTTTTTTCGGGCCATATATGTTGCCTCCTTTATTTTATAAAAATTGATTTTATGAAATCCGTGGAAATAAATTCCAGAGGATTTGATCAGGTTGATTTAGCTTCCGGTGAGACGGGCTTTGCCTTTTTGCGGGATGGAGCCGCCTGTGCAGCGGAAGCGGGCGTTTTCTTCTGCCTTTTTTTACGCTCCTTTGCAAGCTCCAAATATAACACGGAAAAACCAGGAAGATCCAGCACCATGCTCTGCTCGCAGCTATGCATGGGGAGATCCTCCGTTTTGATGATGCCGGAGGAGCCGTTGCCCTCGCCGCCGAACGCAATATCGTCGGAATTGAGCAGCACGCGGTAATCCCCCCGCTTCGGCGCGCCGATGCGGTAATCCGGGCGCTCTACCTTTGTAAAATTGCAAACGGCGATGATCTCATTGCCCTGGTCATCCATCCTGCGAAAGGCGATCACGGAGTTTGCACTGTCATCACTGGAAATCCAGGAGAAGCCCTCCCAGCTGAAATCAATTTGCCACAGCGGGGAATGCTTGAGGTAGAAATGGTTGAGCGCCTTCACATAGTCCCGCAGCTGTGCATGTTTTTCATAATCGAGCAGAAGCCAGTCCAGCTCGGCGGCAAAATCCCACTCCTTAAACTGCCCGAATTCCTGCCCCATGAAAAGCAGCTTCTTGCCTGGATGCGCCATCATATACCCATAAAACACACGCAACCCGGCAAATTTTTCTTCATAGCTGCCCGGCATTTTGCCGATTAAGGAGCATTTTCCATGCACCACTTCGTCATGTGAAATCGGCAGAACGTAGTTTTCGGAAAACGCATAGAAGAAAGAAAAGGTGAGGCAATCATGATTGTATTTGCGGAAATAGCCATCTAGAGAGACATAGCGCAGAATATCGTTCATCCAGCCCATGTTCCATTTAAAATTAAAGCCGAGGCCGCCCACATTTGTCGGCTTCGAGACGAGCGGCCAGGCGGTGCTTTCCTCTGCAATCATCAGCGTGGAAGGATGCTCCTGAAAGATAACTTCGTTTAGCTTTCGCAGGAAGGAAACCGCCTCCAGATTCTCCCGCCCGCCGTGGTCGTTGGGAATCCAATCGCCATCCTCCCTACCGTAGTCAAGATAGAGCATGGATGCCACTGCATCTACACGAAGGCCGTCAATATGGTATTGATCCAGCCAAAACATCGCGCTGGAAATTAGAAAGCTTGCCACCTCGTTGCGCCCGTAGTCAAATACGCGGGTGCCCCACTGGCGGTGCTCGCCCTTGCGCGGGTCGGCATACTCATAGCAGGGGGCTCCGTCGAACTCATAAAGGCCATTGGCATCCTTGGGGAAATGTGCCGGTACCCAATCGAGAATCACGCCGATCCCGGCCTGGTGGCACTGATCGACGAAATACATAAAATCATGCGGCGTACCGTAGCGGGAAGTTACGGCAAAATAACCGGTTACTTGGTAGCCCCAAGAGCCGTCGAAGGGATGCTCCATCACAGGCATGAGCTCTACATGGGTATACCCCATTTCAGTGAGATAGGGAACCAGCTCTTGCGCAAGCTTTCGATAGTCAAAAAAGTTCTCATCGGGATATCGCTTCCACGAGCCGGCGTGCATCTCATAGATATTGACAGGACTGTCATAGATAACAGTATGGCTTTTCGCTTCTTCCCAAGCCTGGTCGCCCCATTCGTAACCGCTCAGATCATAAACCTTGGAGGCATTATTGGGGCGCGTTTCCATATGTACGCCGTAGGGATCGCTTTTCATCAGCTGGCGGCCATCTTCTGTTAGGATACAGAACTTATAATTTTCAAATTGCGCAAGTTCCGGCAGCTCTGCCTCCCAAACGCCGCCGTTGTCCACCAAGGCCATGGGCGCGTTTTCCGCATCCCAGCCGTTGAAGTCGCCCACCACGCTGACGCCTGCGGCATGCGGCGCCCAAGTGCGAAATACCATTTTCCCACCGTCTATTCTATGCGCGCCGAAGTATTCATATGCGCGGGCATTACTACCCTCGTGGAATAAATAGAGCGGCACGTCAGAAGGAGAACTTTTTCGTTTCGCCATGGAGGTACACCTCGTTTACTTTTTAATAGCTTTATTTTAGCAAACCGAAATTCAATTTTCAAGTGTATTTTGAGTATTTTATTCAAAGCAAGTGCAAATTTCACGACCTATTTTTAGCTATTTTGTTACAAGAAACGCTAAGGCTTGATTTGTATCGAAAAGAATAACCCGTTTTTTTTCGTCAAAATGCCGAAAAAAGCGACCTGGGAATTGTGGAAAAGATCCGTTCGACACCCCAGGGACTACCTGAAAAAATAAATTTAATTCTAGCGTCTCACGGCATTGCCATTTGGGATTCTCCCTCCTCCTTGGCTTAACCAATCTGTATTCTTGCCGTTATGCTCCGTATCAAATAGAAACAGCGTGTGTTTTCCTGGGAAAAATAGTGGTGGGCCGCCTGCTTCTTATGAGCCATGCCTACTGTTTGATCGGGGTTGATGGGTTCTGTTTTTTATTTATAAAAAAACGGAAGGCAGCATGGTAGTCTGCCTTCCGAAAAATATAAGAGACTGTATGATTAGGGCATCAGGCGGCGGATCACCATTTCGCAATCCGCCTCATTCATGATCTTCGGCACCGGATAGAGCGGGTTGCCCTCCTTGAGCGCACGCTCGACCAGAGTGGGGATATCCTTCTCCTGAATCTGCTCAATCTTATCGGGGATATTCATATCCTGGTTGAGCCGGCGGATCGCAGCAATAAAGGCCTCTGCCTTCTGCGCATCCGTCATGCCGGGCTGTGTGATACTTGCCGCCTCGGCAAGCTCTGCCAGGCGCTTATGCGCGCTTTCGCCGTAGTATTCCAGCACATACGGCAGGATGATCGCATTGGCAAGGCCGTGCGCGATGCCATACATGCCGCCGAGGTTGTGCGCGATGGCGTGAACATAGCCGACATAGGCGCGTGTAAAGGCAACGCCCGCATAGTAGGAGGCGAGCAGCATTTCGCCGCGGGCCTCAATATTCTTGCCATCCCGATAAACCGTTTCGATGTTGTCAAAGATCATTTTGACGGCGCGTTTGGCATTTTCTTCCGTATCGCGCGTATTGCTGTGGCCGATATAGGCTTCTACTGCATGGGTGAGCGCATCCATGCCGGTGGTGGAGGTGATATGCGGTGGCAAGCCGACGGTGAGCTCCGGATCAAGCACCGCATATTTTGGGCGCAGGACTGGATCGTTTATGGCATATTTTTCGTGTGTTTTTGGGTTGGTGACAACGGCCGCGATGGTTGTTTCGGAGCCAGTGCCCGCCGTGGTGGGAACGGCAAAGAAAGGCGGCAGCTTGCGCAGCACCTTCAGCACGCCGCGCATCTTCGGAATCGGTGTATTCGGGCGCACCACTCGCGCCGCGGCAACCTTGGCGCAGTCCATAGAAGAGCCGCCGCCAAATGCGATAATGGCTTCGCAGTTATTCTCCACATAAAGGCTGCGGGCATCCTCAATATTGTCAAAGGTAGGATTGGGCTGCGTGCCGTCATAGAGTGTGTACTGAATGCCGGCCTCTGTGAGCTTTTCAAAGAGCGGGTCAAGCAGGTGGAGGCTCATTAGACCCTTATCCGTAACGATAAGCACCTTTTCCACACCTTTGGACTGGATGAGCGCAGGCAGACGCTTAATGGCGCCGGGGCCCTCGAGCCGCTCTGGTTCAGACCAGTCGAGAAAACAGACGAGCACACGGAAAACCGCCTGATAAGTACGGTACCATGCTTTTTTGATTGGCCACATAAAGATTCATTTCCTTCCTTCTTCAAAAAACCGCCGTCCGGCAGCTTTTCGGTAGTTGATATGCCTATAGTTTACTATTTTTTGCTTTCCTTTGCAAGGGGATCTGTACAATTCTCCAAAGGACTCAAAAACTGGCGGCAGCGTGCGGAAGCAAGAGAAAAGTTGAGGATTGGAACGCCAACAGCCGCCCGTTTATGTGTTTTTCATGCTCTCTTTGATTTGACTTTCTTTCTGTGGTTTTATAATATATAAAGAAAAGCGATTCAAAAGGGGATGATGGAAAGAAAGGGGGATATCGGTGAATAAACAGGAAACCATGGAATATTCGCTGCATGATGCAGGTGAATCTATCCAATACCGATTAAAGCGAGATATTCTTCATACAGACATCCGTGCGCCGGAGATGGCCGCATTGCGGGGCTGGGAAGAAGAACAACAAATTCATTTATCATATATGCAGGAGGCCGGTTCATGAATCAATGTGAAGAGATCCTGACACAGATCAAAAAAGCGTTCGTTGGCAAAAAAGACGTGGCGCGCAAAATTTTGATGACCATGCTCGCGGGAGGGCACGTGCTTCTGGAGGATATCCCGGGCGTTGGCAAAACAACGCTTGCCGTAGCGTTTTCCAACGCGACGGATTTACAGTATAAACGCATTCAGTTCACCCCCGACGTGCTGCCGTCGGATATTACGGGATTTTCGATCTTTCACCGCGAAACGGGAGCGATGGAATACCAGCCTGGGGCCGCGATTTGCAACCTGCTGTTGGCAGATGAAATCAACCGCGCTTCCTCCCGCACGCAGTCTGCGCTGTTGGAGGCGATGGAAGAAGGAAGCGTCACGGTGGACGGTGTGACGCACCTGATCCCGCAGCCCTTCACCGTGATTGCAACGCAGAACCCTACCGGCTCGGCCGGGACACAGCTGCTGCCGGATTCACAGCTTGACCGTTTTATGATGCGCCTTTCCATCGGTTATCCAGAGCCAGCAGCGGAGCGGGAAATGCTGCGCCGCAAGCATGGCGAAAATCATGGTCAGGCTGTGCGGAAGGTGGCGGATGCAGCGGCCTTGCTTACAATGCGGGATGAGGTTTCCAAAGTGTTCGTCCACGAAGAGCTGTATGACTATATCGTCCGCCTTGCCCGCGCCACACGTGAGCATAAATCGATCCGGCAGGGCGCAAGCCCCCGCTGTTCAGTGGCGGCAATGGCGCTTGCGCAGGCCTGTTCCTGGATGGATGGGCGGGATTATGTGGTGCCGGAGGACGTCCGAGCAATTTACCCGGATTGCACAGCGCACCGCTTGCTATTAACAGCGCAGGCAAAGGCCCAGGGCGAGCAGCCGCGCGAGCTGCTGGATGAAATCCTGCGCAAAACGCCCGCGCCGAAGATCAGGTGACGATATGAGCCGTTATCGTATTCTTTATTTTTGCATGTTATCCATGGCGGTATCCTATTATGTGATGGACACGCGCTATCTCTCTTGGCTGCTGCTTGTAATGATTCTGTTGCTCGTGCCGCTGGAAGTGCTGCTGAGCCTGCCGGGCCTTTTAACGCTGCGTATTAAACTCACAGCGGAGCCTCTTTCGCCTACCCAAGGTGGGGTGCTGACCGCGCGGGCGGAGGTTTCTTCCCGCTTTCCGGTGCATTGTGTGCGTCTGCGTATGCAGTGCAAAAACCTGCTGACCGGCGAAGAGGCGGATAAAAAAGGCTGCTTCCCGGCGCGGGGTGGAAAGATGGCCGAGCTGCCCTGCCTGTGGGAGCACTGTGGCACCGTGTGCTGCCAGGTGACAAACGCGCGTATGGTTGATCTCTTGGGGCTTTTCTCCTTCCGGGTTCGTTTGCCGGCGCCGGTGGAGGTGATGATTTCTCCGACACCGACGCCATTTTACGGGAAGGCTTCCGCCTTTGCGCCGGGCGGCACATTGGAGGCTGCTGCACGCTCGGCCGGCAAGGGCGGCGAAGAACGAAGCTCTGTGCGGGAATTCCGGGATGGGGATCAGTTGCGGGATGTGCATTGGAAGCTTTCCTCCAAGCTGCAAAAACTCATCGTGCGTGAGGCGGAGCAGACGCCGCAGCCAAGCGTTGTGCTTGCCTTTTGCCTGAGCGGGGCGCCTGACCGGGCCGATCAGGTGCTCGCAAGGCTGACGGGCCTTTCAGAAGAGCTGTTCGAAAACCAGTGCGTGCACAGCCTGCAATGGTATGATGCGGCGAAAGGGGATTTGCACACCCGGCAGGTGGAGGATGAGGAATCGTTCCGCAGGGTGCTGCTGGAGGCCTGTTCCAGCCCGCTGTCAGAGCGGGAGTTGCGTGTGGAAGATTGCCGGAAAGAGCTCCGCGCGCCGATGGTTGATCTGCTATTTCTCATTCATGCGGATGGAATTTCTATGTTTGGCGATGCAGAGGAGGGGATGGAATGAAGCTGGCCGGATCCTCCGGAGCGGGTCAGGAGCTCAAATCGCGCTTCGCCATGCCGGTGCTCCGCTTTTGCAGCGGCGCGGTTTTGCTGCTGGCAGGCTTGTATGGGGCGTTGCTTTGCTTTTTTCAAACGTTTGCATTGCCGGAAGCGGAAACGGCGCTGATTTGGTCCCTGCCGACAACGCTGCTGTTTCTCATCATCTATTCCCTGCCGAAGCATCGGGGGCTTGCCTATCTGGCCGCGTTTGTTTTATGGGGAATTGCCGCCTTTTTTGTGATGCGTGAGGTCGTAACGGGCGCAGTATTCGTGGCGGAGCAGTTTTCCACCCAGGCGTCGGCCGTGTTTCCAAAGCTCGGCCATTTCGCACCGCCTCAAGCGCAGGAGGATTTAGCGGCTTGCCGCATGTTTTTCCGGGTGGTCCAGTTTCCGCTGACAGGGTATCTTGCCTGGGCCGTGGTAAAGGCACACAGCTTCTTTTTCTCCCTCCTCGCGACCGCGCCGTTTCTGGCGATTGCAGCCGTGGTGGGGCTAGTCCCGCCCGCGTTTGCGCTGGTTTTGCTGATCGGCTTTTGGGCCGCCATGTTGCTTTCGGGCCGTGCGGGGCGGATGGGGGAGCGGCACGCGGCCAAGGCTGGGCTGCTGCTAGCGCCCTTTGCCTTTTTGCTGGCAGCGCTGGTGGTGTTGTTTCAGCCGCCGGATGCCTACCAGCCCTCCACTCGCGCGGTGCAAGTGCGCAACGCGGTCATCCAGGTGGTAACGGAGCTGTTTGACTCCAGCCATCAGGATTCCCTATCCTTTACAGGCTATGGCGCGCCGATGACGGGTTCGCCCGGCATGACAGACCTCACAAATGCGGGGGAACTGCGTTTTACCGACCAAACCATGCTGCGCGTCCAATCTGCGCCAGCGGATTATTATCTGCGCGGATGGGCCGGCTCTGTTTATACGGGCACCTCGTGGCAGGTGATTTCTGAAGAATCGTATCAGGGCATGCGGCTTTCTTTCCAGCCGTTGCTGTATACCGATATTTCCGTGCGGCGGATGGGCGGAGAAAAGCCGCAGGCCTCTGGTATCACAATTGACAATATAGGAGCCAACCGCTCCTATACGTATACGCCCTATTACCTTTCGCAGGGGGATACGGTGACAGGAAGTGATTTTAAGCAGGATGCTTACCTGCTGATGGGGCGTGAGGATGGAACCTCGGTGAGCAGCTACACGCTCCATTCCTATTTTACCCCGTTGAGTGCAGCGCAGCAGAAGCGGATTCCCAGCCGGATCAGGCAGATGGAGCGGGAATATGAAGCGCTGATCAATAAGCGGGATACCCAACTGCCGGACGGCGTGCGCGACAGGCTGCTCGCCTATGCGGAAAAAGCCGGCCTGACAGCGGCGGAAGGCCCAGAGGACTGGCTGCGTGTTGCCAGAGCGGCCGCGCAGGTGGTTCAAAATGCTGGAACCTATACGGAGAAGCCGGGTGCGGCGCCAGAGGGGCAGGATTTTGTGCTTTATTTCTTGGAGGAGAGCCCGCGCGGCTACTGCATTCATTTTGCAAGCGCAGCGGCGGTTTTGATGCGCGCGCTGAACGTCCCCGCGCGCTACGTCGAGGGTTACACGGTGAAAACCAGCAATTTCAAGGCGGATGGGAGCGCTGAAATTCCAGACCGGCAGGCGCACGCCTGGGTGGAAGTGTGGGCGGATGGCCAGGGGTGGACGCCCATTGAGGCAACGCCCGGCGGATCCGCAACCCTGCGGGAAAACCCGGATGAAAACGATGTGCGGCCGGATGAGACGACACGCCGCCCCACTGAGGCGCCGACGACGAACGGCTCTGTAGCTCAGACAGGCGTAAAAACATCGCATTGGCTCCTCCCGCTGCTGGCAGGGTTATGCGTGCTGGCGCTGGTTGCCGCGCGGCTGGAACTGACGCGGCGCAGAAAGCTCGCCTTCCGGCAGAAAGACCGCAACCGGGCGGCGATTGCGGTTTACCGTTACCTTTGCCGCTTGGCCCGTTTTGGCTATATGGTCAGCGGGGAGGCACAGCGCTTGGCGCGCAAGGCGAAATTCAGCCGCCACGTGCTCACGCGGGAGGAATTATCCACCTTGCAGGCGGAGGCGGAGCAGGCAGGCAAATCCACTTATGAAAAGCTGCCGCTTTGGAAAAAGCTCCTGTTCCGAATTTGGATTTATTAAATTTTGTTTGAGATGGATACGGATCAAAAGAAAACGGGGCTGTTGCAGGGCTTTTTCCTTGCGGCAGCCCCATTCGATGTTTCCCGCGAAATATCATGGAAAAGGTGGAAATTGCTTTCGCTTTATGCTATAATAACACCATTATTTTATTCTTTTAAACTGGAAAAGCATTGAGGAGGGAACCGGATGTCAAGTAGAGTATGGATTTTTGCGGCCTTCGGCTGCTATCTGCTGGCGATGATGGGAATCGGTGTGTTTTACTACAAGCGCACCAAGAATTCAGAGGATTATTTTCTAGGTGGGCGCTCGCTCAACGGCTGGGTGGCTGCGCTGAGCGCACAGGCCTCAGATATGAGCGGCTGGCTCCTGATGGGGCTGCCCGGGGCAATTTACGCATTTGGCACAGGGCAGATATGGATCGCTGTGGGGCTAGCCATCGGCACGATCCTCAACTGGATTCTGGTCGCCTCCCGTCTGCGGCGGTATACGATTCAGGCGGGAAATTCCCTGACGCTGCCGGAGTTTTTTGAAAACCGGTTTCAGGATCACACGAAGGTGCTGCGTGTGGCGTCCTCCTTATTCATCATGATCTTTTTCTTAGTTTATACGGCCTCCGGTTTCTCTGCGGGCGCTAAGCTGTTTTCCTCCGTATTCGGGCTGGATTATACGCTCGCTCTTGTGATTGGTGTGGCTGTCATTTTGATCTACACGTTTTTCGGCGGTTTTCTTGCCGTGTGCTGGACGGATTTTGTGCAGGGCTTTATGATGCTCATCTCCCTGATGGTGGTGCCCGTGATCGCACTCGCTATGCTGGGCGGCCCGGGTGAGGCGAAGGCTGCGCTGGATTCCCTGGGCGTTAGTTTCCTTAATCCGCTTTATGATAACGGCAAGCCTCTGGGCTTTGTCAGCATCCTTTCCCAGCTCGCTTGGGGCCTTGGCTATTTCGGCATGCCGCATATCCTGATCCGCTTTATGGCGATTAAGAATGAGGATGAAGTGCGCAAATCCCGCAAAGTGGCGATTGCATGGGTAGTGATTTCTTTATCTTCCGCCTGTTTCCTGGGTGCAATCGGGCGCGCGTTCTTCCTGGGCAACCCCATCAGCAACCCCGAAAATGTGTTTATTGAAATGATCGGAGAAGTCTTTACCAATCGGCTGGGCATCCCCTTCATTGGCGGCCTGCTGTTGTGCGGTATTTTGGCGGCGATCATGTCCACGGCGGATTCCCAGCTGCTTGTCACGGCTTCTTCCATCTCGGAAGATGTGTATAAAGGCGTGATCCGCAAAAATGCAAGTGATAAGAGCATGCTGCGTGTCAGCCGTATTACGGTGCTGGTGGTCAGCGCAATTGCCTTTGTGGTCGCGCTGGATCCCAACAGCAGCGTGATGGGGCTCGTCTCCAACGCGTGGGCGGGCTTCGGCGCAACCTTCGGCCCGGTGGTGATCCTGGCGTTGTTTTGGAAAAGGTCGAATTTTGCGGGCGCTGCCTCCGGCATGATCGCGGGCGGCTTGACTGTGATCGTTTGGGATTATATCAAGTTTGGCGGCGCAACGCTGGCAACGCGCACAGGGCTTTATTCACTGGTGCCGGGCTTTGCGCTCGGCCTGGTTCTGATGGTTGTGGTTAGCCTGCTGACCAAAGCGCCCTCCAAGGAGATGCTGGAGGATTACGAGGCGGTTTCCTCTCAAAAAGAGATGAAAGAGCCAGTGGAATAAACGAAATTTAGTTATTCGCAGGGGCGGTTCCAGCGCATTTGGAACCGCCCCTTTTCTTTTTTCAAGGCATGTTCCACCCATATCGCTCATAAAATGAAACTACGGATCAAACCCCAGAAGCGGTTTCCCAGAAACCGGCGATGGAAATGGGCGGTGACAATCACGTTGCATACGAAGGAAACAAGCAGGCTGAATATGATATTGTCCATCGTCATCTGCCTCGCGCTCGGTGCGTTGAGTGTTTTTGGCGTGGCGCAGGGGGTGGAAGAGCATACGCAGAAGGTGCAAGCGGCGCAGGGGGTAGAAACGGACGCTCCCTCCAGCCTTGCGCCCGCAGAATCACAGGCGTCCACCGGGCAGACGGATACAACGCAGCCCTCCTACATCAAATGGGTAGAGTTTAATGCACCGTACACTGCTCTGAGCGACACGCTGGCACTCGATATAAAAACGCATGAAGAGGGCAAGGGGCCGCACGTTAGCTGGATTGATTCGCTCGCCTGGCTTGCCTGTAAAAACGGGGGCAACTGGAAGGGTTATAAATCCGCCCAGCTGCAAAAGCTCAAGGATGCGCTGGCAGATGGAAAAACCGTAGATGAGCTGATGGCGGATAATAAATACTATGATTATTACAAGCGGGCATACACAGCGGTGCTCGGCGGCATGGTGGGCGAATACGAAAAGGAGGCGCCGGACAAGGAGCATGAGGGCCAGAAGATCATTGTCAAAAAATACGGGCTGAAGGCCTATTGCCCGATCGCGGAGGGCTTTGGCTACAGCCATTATGACGATTTCGGCGATTCCCGCTCCTACGGCTACCGCAGGCGGCATCTCGGCAATGACCTGCTCGGCGCGATCGGCACGCCGATTGTCGCTGTGGAGGGTGGGGTCGTAGAGGCCTACGGCTGGAATCAGTATGGCGGCTGGCGGCTGGGCATCCGCAGCTTTGATGGGAAACGCTCCTATTATTATGCGCATCTGCGCAAGGGCCACCCTTATCAGACGGGCATCAAGCTCGGCTCCAAGGTCAAAGCGGGGCAGGTGATCGGGTATCTCGGCTCCACGGGCTATTCGACCAAGGAGGATAACAACGGCATGACCCAGCCGCATCTGCACATCGGCCTGCAACTGATCTTTGACGAATCGCAGAAGGAAGGGATCAACCAGATTTGGCTCAATCTTTATCCGCTCATTGAGCTTTTAAACCGCAATAAGGCGACGGTGGTGCGCGATGAAGATTCGAAGGAGTATTTCCGCAAATATGATATCTTTGACCCGGCCTATCCGAAGGAAATGCAGGAGAAGCCGAAAACGACCGTGCCGCCTCCGACCACTGCGCCGCCGGCAACCACGCAGGCGCAGGCTTCGGCGGCATAAAGGAAGGGAACAAGCGGCGTTGCCGCCAATTTCATTACTGTTGAGCCGGTTGTTGTTGGGGCGGGCTGTGCCTGCGGGCCAATTGAAGTGGCGACGTTATTCAATTTTTTGTATGTCGCCCGCAGGCGCATAGAATTTTTTAGAAAGCCCAATCTCGCAAGGGCGAACTGTGTTCGCTCGCAGACATATGGATTCTTTTTGACAGCCTCTTTTTTTAGATCGTTGCAGAGAGGACGGACTGATAGCCTGCATGGGCCTCATGATAGGCCTTCATAAGCGCTTCGAGATGACCACGGCCGGCGGATGTGATCTGGTAGTAAATGCGCATCTGCCGTTTTCCACAATCAGAGGTGTAGGTAGTGATGTAGCCTCGATCCAACATGCGGTATAACGTGGGATACATGGCCCCTTCCGGAATGCGAAAACATCCGCCGCTATATGCCTTAATGGACTGGCTGATCTCATAGCCATAGCTATCGCCTTTGCTGAGACGGGCGAGGATCAAACATTCAGTGAGCGCTTTCATGAAGTTGTCTCTGGCCTTTTGGAGCGCTTCTTCTTCGCTGATAGGCGGGTTTCGCTTTTCTCTCAAGCGGACGATCGTTTGTTGAATTTTTGATTTGTGCATCATTAACAGCTCCTTTTGATGATTGAACCGGATGAAACCGGCAGCGTGCAACATATTTTGGCGTTCCCCTGACACTCCGTCAGGGGATTTTTTGATCCCCTCCCTCCTCTGCCAGATTGATGACCGGAATGCCCCTGCGCCGCGCATATTTCACCGTATATGCTGTGCCGCCTTGATCGCTCAGGCAATAGCAGACGCAAATGTCGCTGTGATCGACCATGTAGCGGTTCCGCTCGAACATACAGCTCCGCGTGTAACGCTCAGAAAGATATACCACCTCATCCGCCCGCCGTTTGATGGATTCATAGAGCAGCCTGTCCGCTTCCCGCCATTGTTCCGCCTGATCGCGGCAGGGGAGGGCGAGAATCAGCTTCACCTGCGGGTGGAACCGCCGCGCTTTCAAAACGGCCTGCGCTGCGAGCGTATCAAAGCCCAAGGCTCCGCCGCAGTAAAAGGTGGTGATGCCCTGCTTGATCAATTGTTTAATGATTTTTTGCAGCCGCTTTTGCAAGTTAAAAAAATCGTCTTGTGGAATTCTTCGATGGCCTGTAAAGCTGCAACTATTCACAAAAAAGGCCGCCTTTCAGCTCGATATAAGGGAATATCCCTTAAAACTGTCTAAGGGATATTCCCTTGATACATACTTACATCAAGGAGATGATATTTTATGTATCAACGGATACGCGATTTACGCGAAGATCAAGATTTATCTCAAAAAGATATTGCTGCTTATCTACATATTCACCAGACGACGTACTCAGATTATGAGTTGGGGGAATTAAATATTTCAATTCCCATGTTGATTAAACTGGCGGAATTTTACAACACGAGTGTAGACTACCTTTTGGATTTAACGGATGAACGCAGGCCATATCCTAGAAAAAAACAAAAACTTTAAAACGATACTGATTATAGACGAAAATGGTATTTTTCATGATTCGGATAGCAGGATATTACCGAACAATGCGGACTATCGATCAAGTTTTATAATCAAAATATGTATTTTTTAAATTTAATAAGTTACTATAACTATAGTAACTATTATTAAGTGAATTGTCAAGCATTTCTAATAAGATTATTATATAAGTATTGTTTAGGGAAGGAGATAAAATCTTATGGATCAGAAGCGTTCCACTCCAGAAGATTCTCTCGTTGCCTTAAAAGATCACGGCAGAATTGAGGTTCGGCTCAAAGAAATCCTGGATTCCCGCGGCATGAAGCGGAATACGCTGGCCAGAGCAATTGGCTGCCGGTTTGAAGTGGTCAACCGGTGGTGCCAAAATGAATTGCAGGAAATCGATACGGACACGCTTGCCAAACTTTGCTGCTATTTTCACTGTTCCGTCGGGGATATCCTGCGATTTTGTGAACCCGAAAGGGAGTTCACCACATCCGATCCTGAAAAATAAACAGGGGCTATTGTCAAAATTCTTGCTTCCCCCGACCATGCGTCAGGGGATTTTTCATTCGCCCCGGCCAAATGACCGGAACGCCCTTTTGCCGCGCATAATTCACCGTATATGCCGTGCCGCCTTGACCGCTTGTGCAGTAGCAAATGCAAACGTCGCTGTGATCGATCATGTAGCGGTTCCGCTCGAACATGCATCCCCGCGTGTAACACTCGGAAAGATATACCACCTCATCCGCCCGCCGTTTGATGGATTCATAGAGCAGCCTGTCCGCTTCCCGCCATTGTTCCGCCTGATCGCGGCAGGGGAGGGCGAGAATCAGCTTCACCTGCGGGTGGAACCGCCGCGCTTTCAAAACGGCCTGCGCTGCGAGCGTATCAAAGCCCAGCGCCCCGCCGCAATAAAAGGTGGCTATTTCACGGTTAAGAAGTGCCTTTACCATTTGGTGCAGGCGCTTTTGCACGGTGGATCGTTCGGCTTCTGGAATTTTACGATGGCCGGTGAAACAACAGGATTCCATGGCATCACCTCATAACAAAGCTCAAATCGCCATAGATAAATCCCCGATAAAGCGGAAAACTTCATCGAGGATGAAAATATAAATATGCATCTTTCAATCATATTCCGCTATGATCAATTGCATATTTGCAGCATTGCACGACCACTTGATTGAATGACAAATCTTTTTCATAAGCAAGGTGTTCGATTTTTTCAATCAAGTCATTAGGCAGTCGAACCGTTTTATTGGATGCTTCTTTTTTTACTGGTTCAAACATAGTAATCACCTCTATTCATATTTTACATAGAAAACGTGCGACAATGTAGGTGCAATATTATAGGGAAAAATTGGGGATAATATTGCCTACATAACAATTTTATAGTATAAACGAATGAAAAAAATAAGGTTACTTCTTTTGAGTTAAATTTAGTATAAATCGTGATTAAATATTTGACCATAGTTGAAATATAGACTATGATATAAATGGAGAAATATAACCAGATAAGATTAGGCTATCGAAAAAGAAACATCAATTCGACAAAATGCACAAAGGCGATTAAGAATAATCTTTTTTAAAAATATTTCTTTATGTTTGCGGTTATAACTTGCTTTTATCACAGACAAAAATGCGTATGCGCTCATGCCGCGCAGGCACTTCCTTTTCCGTTCGGCCGGAAAAGGAAGCAAAAGGGGCCGAAGCGACCGTCGCGACGGTCGCTTGTGCACGGCACTTCAGCAGCGACAAGATTGAGCCACGAACGAACCCGTTCGGCGAAGCTCCCCAAACTCAACGCCTCACGGCGTTTCAAACATATGGGAAGCTTCGTTTTTGCCCTCTCTCCATGCAAAGCGGCGCATGTCGAGCGGTCAAAAATCCCCTCACGAGCCACGCAGAAGGCGCAGCGCTCTGCTGCCTTGGCCTTCCGTTAGCGTTTCCGTAGACGAAGGGTTAGCGTGAGAACTGTTTTGAGATTTTAACCATCGGCTGCGTAACAACATCCTGTGTGCAAAGATTGGTTTCACAAAACAAATTTGCGTTGAAAATAGACTGCGCCTTAAATAGCTTTCTGTAGGCCAAGGCAGCGCCCGCAGAATCTGATTGCGTGGCTCGTGAGGGGATTTTTTGTTGCTGCGCATAGCCGTAGCATGCGCAGCAACAAAAAACGAGCCTTTCCATGTGTTTGAGACCGCGTGAGCGGGCGAGTTTGGGAAGGCTCGCCGAACGGGTTCCAACGTGGCTTATAAATAGAAGGCTGCCGAAGTGCCGTGCAAAAAGTTCTTTTGCACCCTTTTCCAACGGGAAAAGGCGTGAGCCCGCGCGGCTTGAGCGCGTGTTCCGTTTTTTGTCATAATCAAAACGATTCACAATCATAAATATTGTATAGGAATTTTGGCAAACACTAAAGAAGCGTCATGTGAATTGCAAAATATTGTCGAATACATTCCCTCAGATACAGATCAAAAACTATAATTTTTGTTATTATATATCGCCGTCATTACGATATAAAATAAAAATCCCGGAAAAGCAATATGCTTTACCGGAATGTTCTCTGACAGGTATTGACAAACGATTTCCTTCACGCT
>UQUZ01000035.1 GCA_900544375.1 uncultured Oscillospiraceae bacterium | reverse complement strand
GCGCAGCGAGTAACAAAACAGGGCCTGCCTTCATTGCGGGGATCTAAGAGATGCATAACGCCTATGAGAGCGCGCAACTACCGGCTATTTTTTATTACGAAGCAAAGCGAGTAACAAAGCAAAGCCTGCCGTAACCACATAGATCATAGAGATACACATTGCCTACGAGAACAGGCGGCTCCTTACTATTTTTATAACATCTATGGATGCATCGCACGGTATTTTTTCTGCGTGGCGATCCCTCCCCGGATATGGCGCTGAGCTTTGTTAACATCGAGCACCTCCCGCACCTCCTGATAGAGCTGCGGATTCACCCGGCGCAGGCGTTCTGACACATCCATATGTACGGTAGATTTACTGATTCCGAACTCCTTTGCCGCCGCCCGTACCGTCGCCTTGTGCGCAATGATATATTCGCCGAGTTCTACGGCTCTTTCTTCCACGATACCTTTCAAGATGAGCCCCTCCGTTTTCCGTTAAAGTGAAACCTGCCTTTCTATTTCCCTCAATCTATATGCGCATACTGGGCGGATTATGTTTTCCCAAAGCGCAATTGACACCGCCCGGAAAAGGTGCTACATTGAAACAAACTCCTGATAGGAAAGGAGGCTCAGCCTTTTTTATGAAACAAGCGGAAAGCGCCCGTGCTGAATGGCTGCGGGCGATGCACAAAATTGCGTTTCCTGTGCTTTCAGCAGCAGCGGAAAACCGCCTGCATGATACCCTCCCGCTGGATAGGAAGGAGAAACAGCGCGGCGTGGCCTATCTGGAAGCCGTGGGCCGGACGATGATTGGCATTGCGCCCTGGCTGGAGCTCTCCCTCCCTCGCAGCACATCAGAGGAAGAGCGCGCTTTGCAGAAGCAATACCGAGCTTTCGCCCGCAAAGCGCTCGCCAACATCTGTAATCCTTGCGCAGCGGATTACTGCGTATGGAATCAAACCGGCGCCCTTCTCTCGCCTGACCAGCCGCTCGTCGATGCAGCGTTTCTAGCAAGCGCCCTGCTGAAAGCGCCCACTCAACTGTTTACGATCCAACCGCCGGAGGTACGCGGGAAGCTGCTCGCCGCCTTTGAACAGGCACGCCTAATGCGCCCCGTGCGCAATAACTGGCTGCTCTTTGCCGCGACGATTGAGGCGATGCGCTATCGCTTCACTGGAATCGGCGACGGTATGCGCATTGAATACGCGCTAAGCAAGCATTTTGAATGGTATAAAGGGGACGGTGCTTATGGCGATGGGGACGCATTCCACTGGGATTATTACAACAGCTTTGTCATTCAGCCGATGCTCGAGGAGGTTTCCCGCACCGCAGAGCCGCTCATTGCGGATAAGCGCTACCGTGCGCAGTTTGTAAAAAGCCTGATGCGCTATTGTGAATTGCTTGAGCGAATGATTTCACCGGACGGCTCCTATCCCTGCATGGGCCGTTCCATCGTTTACCGTACGGGGGCATTCCACGCGCTCGCCCACGCGGCGCTGAGCGGGCACCTGCCCCCTTCTCTCCCGCCCGGGCAGGTGCGCCGAGCTCTCAGCCTCGCGCTACGAAAAATGTTTTTTTCTCAGGAATTATTCGATCCAAGCGGCTTTCTGCAAAAGGGGCTTTCCGGCCTCCAGCCGGGGCTGGCGGAATCTTATATCAACACCGGCAGCCTTTATCTTTGCTCTACCATCTTTCTCCCGCTCGGCCTTTCGCCGGATGACGCCTTCTGGACGGATGCAGAACAGCCCACAACTTGGGAAAAAGCCTGGTCAGGTGCAAACCTTCCCGGCGACCACGCAATTGGATAGGCAACGGCATAAAAAGGGGCGAAATTTCCGGTTTATTGAGAAAAGACGATGACTTTTTTATCAGTTTCGTGTATAATACAAACATCTATATTTTGAGCAGAGGGAGTCGATTCGAATGGCGATCATTCGCAAAGAAGCATATTTCAACTCTTCCACCGGTAAAAATAAAATCCACTGCATGATCTGGCAAGACGATGCGGTGAAGCCCATCGCGCTATTTCAAATTGCGCATGGTATGTCTGAGCATATTGAGCGATACGACGATTTTGCCTGTTTCCTCGCTGGGCATGGCTTTATCGTGTGCGGCAATGACCACCTGGGGCACGGAAAATCTGTCAACTCCTTGGATGATCTCGGGTATATGGACGATAAAAACGGCCATATCCGCATGGTTGATGATATGCATATCCTGCATCACATCATGCACAAGCGCTACCCTGACCTACCCTATTTTCTCTTTGGCCACAGCATGGGTTCCTTCCTTTCCCGCTCCTACGCCGCACACTTCGGCAAGGAGCTGGCAGGTGCAATCTTCTGTGGTACGGGCGAGCTTCCCGCCTCCCTGGAGGGTGTGGTATCTGCCTTCGACAAGGTGGTAG
Source organism: uncultured Oscillospiraceae bacterium (assembly GCA_900544375.1). Taxonomy (GTDB): domain Bacteria; phylum Bacillota; class Clostridia; order Oscillospirales; family Acutalibacteraceae; genus Fimivicinus. The sequence continues at coordinate 24,148 of UQUZ01000035.1, read as the reverse complement.
ATAAAATTGGCCCGCATGCCAATGCGGATCTGCTCTTCAAAATTGGCAACGGCGTGTTCAATGCGCAGTTTAAAAACCCACGCACCAATGTTGACTGGATCAGCACAAGCGAGGAAAATCTCGACCGCTATCTCGATGATCCGCTCTGTGGATTTAACTTCAAGCTCGGCGGCACACGCGATGTAGTGCGTATTTTAATGGAGGTCAGCCGCAAGGATTGGGCGCAGAAGGTGCCTCAGGATCTGCCCATTATGCTGATCTCCGGCGCGAAAGATTCCGTTGGCTTCAACGGCAGAGGCGTTTTGGCTGTGTCGGATAATCTGGAGCTTGCAGGCAATGAGCCGACGGTGATCCTCTACCCGAACGACCGGCACGAAATCCTCAACGAAAATGACCACGAAAAGATTTATAACGATATCATGAAGTGGCTAGACGGTGTATTGGCGGCGAGGGAAGAGCAGAAAGCCTGAGAAATAAAACAATAGAATATGAAAAAATGGACGTATGCAAATGAATCTCAAAATGCATACGTCCGTTTTCTAAATTTGCTCAGTGCGAATCGGAATCAAACATCAACATATAGGGAGGTTCGCACCAAAATCAAAAGGGAATATTGGAATAAATATCCCAAATGAGAGAATTTACATCGAGTTCTCTTGCTTTTTTCTGTAAAATATGTTGTAATAGAGATGCTTAAGAGACGAAAAAATGGTTTCTTTTGCTGTCTCCGCCCACACGGGCGGAGTGGATTGAAATTCCTTTGCTGATGCCCCCAGCTTGTGCTAAGTAGGTCTCCGCCCACACGGGCGGAGTGGATTGAAATTATAGGTACAGATATTAAACCAGATAGTAAACCGTCTCCGCCCACACGGGCGGAGTGGATTGAAATCACGTCTCGGTCATGGGCGAGCTTTTTCGGCTCCGTCTCCGCCCACACGGGCGGAGTGGATTGAAATATTTACGCAACGCCCACAGTGTGCAAGATCATCAAGTCTCCGCCCACACGGGCGGAGTGGATTGAAATAAAACCGGTGAGATTTATCCCACCAATCCCGCGCGTCTCCGCCCACACGGGCGGAGTGGATTGAAATTTTTGATCCGGGTGAGAATACCGGGCCGTTGTCGTCTCCGCCCACACGGGCGGAGTGGATTGAAATGCCGCGGATCGCAAGCCCGGCCGCCACCAGTGGGTCTCCGCCCACACGGGCGGAGTGGATTGAAATTTGCACAGCCCGGCTCGCTGGTGTGCGTACAATCGTCTCCGCCTACACGGGCGGAGTGGATTGAAATACCGTCCATATCGTCATAGTGTGGGCAAGTTGTACGTCTCCGCCTACACGGGCGGAGTGGATTGAAATAACATCACATTCAGCACAGATCACATGAACCTCGTCTCCGCCTACACGGGCGGAGTGGATTGAAATAATGACGTAAAAATATGTTGACAACATCGTCTTGTCTCCGCCTACACGGGCGGAGTGGATTGAAATCGATTCTGAACAAGCTGAACCAGATTGCCAACAGTTCCGTCTCCGCCTACACGGGCGGAGTGGATTGAAATCGGATATTAAGCTGCCTTTGCTTGGTAAGACTTGTCTCCGCCTACACGGGCGGAGTGGATTGAAATCCCTGCGCATCCTCCCCGAAATAGTACATGCATACTGTCTCCGCCTACACGGGCGGAGTGGATTGAAATAATAAATAAAATTGAACTTGATCAGCGAAACTTAAGTCTCCGCCTACACGGGCGGAGTGGATTGAAATAAATGCTTTCGCAGCGGATGCGGGAAGGCCGGGCATGTCTCCGCCTACACGGGCGGAGTGGATTGAAATTATCAAAAAAGTACGGACTGGATGCTAGGCGTTGGTCTCCGCCTACACGGGCGGAGTGGATTGAAATATGTGGTTTGTCGCGCAGGATATCAACCTGAAGCGTCTCCGCCTACACGGGCGGAGTGGATTGAAATGCGTAGGTGTCGTAACGCTCATACATGGCGGGAGGTCTCCGCCTACACGGGCGGAGTGGATTGAAATACGGAGGAAAATTTTATCAATCAATTGTCCACGGACGTCTCCGCCTACACGGGCGGAGTGGATTGAAATGGCTTATCATAGCTCATAGCAAGCTTGCTGTCCTGCGTCTCCGCCTACACGGGCGGAGTGGATTGAAATATACCCGAAAGACGGTTTACAGCGGGTGAGAATTGTCTCCGCCCACACGGGCGGAGTGGATTGAAATGAGGGCTACGGCTAGGACAATCCCGGCGCAAAATCTCCACCTTCACAAATGGCTCCTCCAAAGTTTTGGAGGAGCCATTCCTTGAAAGCTGACAGGTAGACGTCATATTTTCTATGCTATCCTTTTTCAAGAAGAAGGTTTCTCATCGGAAACAAAGCGCCACGGATTGCAGATAAAATCCGTTTGTAACTGGGAGAACCTATTTACGAGTCGGTGCTCCGCACAAATGGAATGTTAAAAGCGCCTTCTTCTTCCGCCAGCCGGAATTCGTCACAGAAGAGGTATTCCACTGGGCCGTCGCGGAATGCGGGAGCAAAAAGCCTGAAGTCGATGTATCCGGCGTGCGTTTTGAAACGCTGCGAGAGGGGCTGTGCGTCCAGATAATGCATGTGGGGCCTTATTCCGAAGAGCCTGCGTCTCTTGAGAAAATGCATACATTCCTGCGTGAAAACGGCTGTTCCCTTTTAAACGACGAGACACACCGGCACCATGAAATCTATCTGTCCGACCCGCGGCGGACAGCGCCGGAGCGCTTAAAAACCGTGCTGCGGCTGCCCGTCACAAAATAAAATCGACTGCAATCAAAAAATGTGGTATCATACCCTTGTTTCGTGGTATGATACCATTTTTCAACCGATGGATGGGCAAAGGAAGTGCAAAATGGAAGTTTGGGATCTTTACACGGAAGGCCGGATTAAAACAGGAGAAACGCATCTTCGCGGAACAGCGCTCCCAAAAAATCGCTTTCATCTGGTGGTGCATGTATGGATTGTGAATGCGAAAGGAGAATATCTGATTTCGCAGCGCGCCGCAAGCAGGCCCTCCTACCCGCTGATGTGGGAATGTGTCGGCGGCTCCGTGTTGCGAGGAGAATCCAGTGTGGACGGCGCTGTGCGGGAGGTCAAGGAAGAGGTCGGTATTGATTTATCTCCTGCGGCCGGGATTTTGGTGGATTCTGAGGTGCGAAAAATTGTAAACGGCACAGTATTCAATGATATTAAAGACGTTTGGCTCTTCCCTTACGACGGGGGGATTTTGCCGGAAAACGCAACGACCGACGGGGTGGCAGATGCAAAATGGATGACAAAAAGCGAAATAAAAGAATACTACCGCTCCGGCAAGCTGGTGCCTACATTGGCTTATTTTTTTGAACGATTTTAATAGAGAGGAACGCCATACAAAATGGAACGATATACGATACGCAACGAAGAGGCATCATCCATCCCCTTGATTGCCGATCCCTATCTGCACCCCGCGGAAAATGGCTATGCCGGATTAGCGGCAGAGCGGCTTGCAAAGCTGGAAATACTGTATGAACAACTCACTGCCCAGCAGGAGACGCTCGCCAAAGAGCTCGAAGCACTCCGCCTTGCCGGAAAAATCCGCACGACAAAATTCCAGCAGCTCATGGCCAAAAAGCTCACGGATAAAAACATCATTATCCTGCTGGACACCTATGTTTTTGACTCCTCTGTGGAGGAAAAATAACCGGCTGGAAACCGCCAGACTATTTTAGAGGAACCGCTATGATGTTCATCAAACGATAAGTGGAAAGAAAGGACGATTCATCCATGAAAAAAGCAATCAAAACCGCCCTCGCGATCACCTGCGTGGGCTCGCTGCTCACCTGCGCCCTAGCGGGCTGCACCACCACAAAAAGCTATAAAGCTACGGTGGAGGGCAGCGGCTTGTTTGCAAACGACGTATCTACCGCAATGCCGCAAACGGCCGTTCATGATCTTGTATTAGAGCACTTCAGCTCCCCCCTCCCCGCTGGAAAAAACGCAAAGAAGGCGCTGTTGCTCTTCATGGATGGATGCCGTGCGGATGCGTTGCCTCTATTCGCTGATTACGGGCTGGGCGTGATGACCGCCGCGAAAGACGGAGGCCTGTACCTGACCTATGCGGGCGGCACACAAAAGTCCTTCCGCAGCGATACCGCGCCTGGTTTTTTCTCCATGCTGACTGGCCAGTGGGCGGATCAATACGGTATCACGGATAACGAGCAAAAAAAAGAAGTGGAGCCGCTGACTTGCCTGGGCGAGCTTGCGAAACAGGGCAAGGCCGTTTCCTTCCTCGTGCAGTGGCCGACGCATATCAACGTGCAATATAAGGCCGAAATCGACTGGGCCAAAGAAAATCACTATCCCTTGACGGCAAGCTCCTCCGAGAACGACCCCGCGCTCCAAAAGGAAATTTTAAAAAGTATTGCCGAAAAAGACGTTACGGCAGGCCTTTATTGCGAACCGGATAACACCGGCCACGGCATCGGCTTCTCCCCCGAAATTCCGGAGTATGCCGCCGCAGTCGTCAACACCAACGCCTATATTGAGCAGGCGATCCAAGCCGTTTATGCGCGCGATACCTATGAGCAGGAGGATTGGCTGATTCTCATAACGACAGACCACGGCGGGCACGGCAAAAACCACTATCAGGCAACGGCTGTGGAGCGCCTGACTTGGATGGCAATCAATAAGAAGGTGGATTGCAGCAAATATCTTGAGGAAGGCTTTGATTTGAAATAGCAAAGCGCCTGCCAAAACATCCAACGGCCTGATTTCTCCCCATGAAGAGGGGAGCTGATAAAATGTATCCAACAATCAAACATAGATGAAAAATTGCCGCAAGTTGTGTGCTTTTTGCGCGCAGCACGGATCTCTTTGATTTTTGTGGCGCGGCGCGCGAAACGTAAGGGAACGGCACGCAAAATGAACCTGCCTCCCCCCTTACAACGCCTCACAACCCATGAAAACGGCTTTGTGAAACATGACAAAACCTTTACAAAGCTTGCATATCTATGCATAAATTTTACGCTGAACAGGTTATTCCTGCTCAGCGTTTTTCAATGTTGCCTTAGCAAAACAAAGAGGCGACCGCCCTTTTTCACGTTTCCATTTTCGTTCTGCCCATTTCTCCTCCCCGTTCCCTAATGCCGCGGCCAGCGTATGGCGCTTTATGCAACGGCTTTCTTCTGTTTATCTAATCTGCTCATAAATCTGCCGGATTTCCGCCAAAATCTCCGTATGGGTAAAATCCCTGTGATGCACCATATTAATAGAGCGAGTCATCCTAAAATTTTCAATCGGAATCACAGAGAGCGAGCCTGTATGCTCTGCATCAATGCAGGCACTGTGTGCGATGACGGATACGCCAAGGTTGGAAGCAACCAGTTCCTTGATGGTGGCAACATTGTCAATCTCCATGATCACATGAAAGCTCTTTAAACTTTCCGAGCAGCTCAGGAGATAATTTTCAAACAGCTTACGCGTGCCCGCCTGCCGTGAGCGCAAAATCAGCCTTTGACCTTTGAGCTCCTCCAGGCTCACGCTCCCTCGCCGGGCAAAGGGATGCTGCGGGGAGACGATCAGGCAGAGGTAATCCGTGTCGAGCAATACCTGCGTTAAATTTTCATCCGGAATGCTGCCTTCAACAATACCAATATCCACTTCATAGGACTTTAACATATTATAAATATTTTTTATCGTATCTGTAACGATTGTTATGCTGGTATCTGGATGAAGGTTACAATAGGTGGCCATGACACGCGGCACCAGGTTCTCCTCAGCGGTAGGCGTAATCCCCACGGTGAATCGAGAAAGGCCGTTGCGATAATCCTCCAGGCTTTGAATCACATTGTTCTCCAACGCCTGCATCCGGCGTGCATATTTGACAAGAATGCCGCCCTCCGGCGTTAATTTAAGCTGTTTCGTGCTCCGGTAAAAAACCGGCGCGCCGTATTCCTGCTCAAGCTGCCGGATATGATGGCTAACGGCGGGCTGTGTCAGTGACAGCGCGCGCGCCGCCTTGGTGTAACTGCCCGCCCCCATCAGCGTCAGCAGGGTGTGCAATCTCGTATCGATCATGGCGGATTTTCCTCTTTCCTAACGCTACTATTCATTTTATTTATATGATTATCAATCTTTATAATTTGATTTTATCAGAAATTATCTTTATAATCAATCCATTCGGTATGTTTCCGTTCGTTTCATGATAGCGCATACCCTATAAAAGTTCGCATGTCAAACCGTCTTTCCATTTCAAAAAGACGGCTCCGGTTTTAGGCCGCAAGCAGGCTGCGGCTATTTTTACGTTGAGAGGGAGTGGAAGGTTGCATGGCTGCTTTTCTGCTGCAACAAGGGGAATATCTGCTGCGCATCCTCATCGGTGCAATCTGCGGGGCGGCAATCGGATATGAGCGCAAAAGCAGGATGAAAGAGGCCGGTGTGCGCACCCATTTAATCGTAGCGCTCGGCTCTACCATGATGATGCTGGTATCAAAATATGGCTTTTTCGACGTTGTCACAATGCAGGGCATCAGCCTGGACGCCTCCCGTATTGCCGCTAACATCATCACGGGCGTAAGCTTCCTGGGCGCTGGGGTCATCTTTGTGCGCAATCGTTCCATCAGCGGCCTGACCACCGCCGCCGGAATCTGGGCTACCTCTGGCGTGGGGCTTGCCATCGGCGCAGGGATGTATATCGTGGGCGTTTTTGCAACGCTGATGATTATCGTGCTCCAGGTGCTGCTGCACAAGCGCCTTTTGTTTTTGGAAGGTCCGCAGAGTGAACAGATCTCGATCACAATGGAAAGAGGGCTAGAGCCCTTTCAAATGCTGCGGGATAATCTGGAGAGCATCAACGTTCAGATTTTAGAAGTAAAAACGCAGAAGAACAAGGATGATACCGTATCGCTTGAGCTTGCCGTGCGTGTGGATCAGTCCCTAACCGTAACCGAAATTCTTGCCTGCTTTCAGGAAAACCCGTATATCCGCGCGTTGGATATTTAACGTTTTGTTTGCCGACTCAATATTCCTTTGGAGAAGCTGTGCACGAGCAGTCGTGCGCGGCTTCTTCTATTTTCCCAGGCGGGAGGAAATCCTTACCCTTTGCTTGTTTTTTCGGCTCGTTTCGATTATACTGGAATCTGATTAAAATTGTAATGGAAATGGAAGAATGCCCTCTATGAAAGCCGCATTTTACACCCTTGGCTGCAAGGTGAATCAATATGAAACACAGGCCCTATCCGAGCAGTTTCGAGCAAAAGGGTTTCAAATCGTTCCCCCAGAGGAGGAGGCGGACGTTTACCTCGTCAACTCCTGCACAGTAACCGGCACAGGCGATCAAAAATCGCGCCAGGCGGTGCGCCGTTTCAAACGGCTGCATCCGCAGAGCATCGTTGTGCTGACGGGGTGCATGCCGCAGGCCTATCCGGATCAGGCCAACACCCTTGCCCAGGCGGATATTGTCACAGGCAACCGCGATAGCGAAAAAATCCTTGACGCGATCGATGAATACCAGCTCACTGGCAAGCGTATTTTTCAGGTGGCTCCCCATGAAACGGGCGAACCCTTCCACGGCGGCAGCATCTCCGGCTTTCAGGGGCATACGCGCGCCTTTGTCAAAATTCAGGATGGCTGCGACCGCTTCTGTTCCTATTGCATCATCCCCACTTCGCGCGGAAGAGTACGCTCAAAGCCGCTCGGCGAGCTGGAGGCAGAGCTTATCCGGCTTCGGGATTCGGGCTTTTTGGAGATTGTGCTCGTGGGAATCAATCTCTCCTCCTATGGGAAGGATTTCTCCCGTTCCATCTGCGATGCGGTGGAACGTGCCTGCACGGTAGACGGTATCCTGCGCGTGCGCCTCGGCTCCCTGGAGCCGGATCATCTCACGCCGGAGGTAGTGGCGCGGCTTTCGAAGTGTGAAAAGCTCTGCCCACAATTCCACCTCTCCCTCCAAAGCGGCTGTGATGCAACGCTCCGCCGCATGAACCGGCATTACACCTGCGCGGAATATGAAGCGCTTTGCGGCAGCCTGCGAAGCTATTTCCCACATGCCGCGATTACGACCGATATCATGACCGGTTTCCCCGGGGAAAGCGAAGCGGAATTTGATGCTTCGCTCGCCTTCGCGCATAAAATCGGATTTGAAAAAATTCATGTATTCCCCTACTCCTCCCGTCCCGGCACAAAAGCTGCTGCCTTACCGCAATTATCCAAAGCGGTGAAGGAAGAGCGCGCCCGCCGGATGCGGGAGGCGGCGGACGACATGCGGCGGCGCTTTCTGACAGGCGAGATGGGCAAGCGTTTTCCCGTCCTTTTTGAAACAACCGCGCCGGACGGCTTTCTGGAGGGTTACACGCCAAACTATACGCCCGTGCGCGTGTGCGCCCCAAAGGAGCTTTGTGGCACAGTCCGGGAGGTTACGATCACCGGGGTTGCCGAGGATGGCTGCACAGGGATTCTTAACAAATAAGCAAGGTTCATCTCACTATTTATAAGGAGGTGTTTCTATGGAATTAACACCCGCACTCGCCTCCCATCTGACAAAGGCGCAATCTCACCTTACGCATCTTCCAGGCCTTTATGAACTCTACCGCACCTGCTTCGCAAGCACCTGTGAAACAACGGCAAAGCTGCTGGCCGGCGGGGAAGCATTTGTTTTCACGGGGGACATCCCCGCCATGTGGCTGCGTGACTCCAGCGCGCAAGTGCGCCACTATCTTCCCTTTGCGGGGGAGGATACGCAGCTGCAAGCCCTGCTGGAAGGGCTCATTTCGCGGCAGGCGAAATATATCTGTATCGACCCCTATGCCAACGCCTTTAATGAAAAGCCGGACAACAGCCGCTGGGATGAGGACGAAACCGTTCTCACGCCGTGGACTTGGGAGAGGAAGTATGAAACGGATTCTCTGTGCTACCCGGTTTGGCTCGCATGGTCTTATTGGCAAGCAACAGGCCGCACACAGGTGTTCACGCCGCAATGGCGAGAGGCCGCCTACAAAATTCTCGACACACTGCGCACAGAGCAGAGCCACCGTGAGCAATCGCCTTACCGATTCATCCGGCCATGGGCAGTTGAACAGGGCAATGCGCGGGAAACGCTGCAAAACAACGGCCTTGGCACGCCCATAGGATATACCGGAATGACTTGGTCCGGTTTTCGGCCGTCGGACGATGCATGTGAATATCATTACCTGATTCCCGCAAACTGCTTCGCCGCAGTGATCCTCGGCGAGCTTGCTGCAATTGCGCGGGAAGCCTGGCAGGATGAGGCTTTTGCGCTGGAAGCGCTGCGCGTGCGGCGCGAAATCGTGCAAGGGATCGAAGCATACGGCATTGTCCACCACCCACGCTTTGGCAGGATATATGCCTATGAAGCGGACGGGCTAGGCCATTTCCACCTGATGGACGACGCCAATGTGCCAAGCCTTCTCTCCCTCCCCTACCTTGGCTACCTCCCGCCGGAGGATCCCGTTTACCAAAACACGAGGGCATGGCTTCTCAGCGAGGAAAATCCTTGCTATTTCCAGGGGAAAGCTGCCTGCGGCGTGGGCAGCGAGCATACCGCGGCGGGCTATGTGTGGCCAATTGCCCTTGCGATGCAGGGGCTGACGGCAAACTGTTTTGAGGAAAAGGAACGGATTATCCGTTTATTATTGGGTACAACAGCCGGATGCGGCCGGATGCATGAGAGCTTCTATGCAGACGATCCCTCCCAGTTTACTCGGCCTTGGTTCTCCTGGGCGGACAGTCTCTGCGCAGAATTGATCTATGAAACCTATCTGAAAGAAACGCTATAAAGGAGGCAATGAACATGGGTTATTTTGAAGAGCAATTTGGGATGCATGTGCAGAGCAAAACGAAAGAGAGCCAGACGGCGGTTTTTGGAGACGTGCGCATCAGTGTTTTGACCAGCCGCCTACTACGGGTGGAAACAATGAATGCTGCCAAGGCTTTCTGCGATCAGCCGACGCAGAAGGTTTGGTATCGTGATTTCGAGCAACCGCGGTTTGATGCTTCGCAGGAAGGGCAGATGCTTACCGTGCGCACGGAGCAGGCCATTTTCCACTATAACCTGCGCAGAAAGAGAATGGAGAGCATCACCCTGCGGGGCGGCAGGACGGTAACGGATTTTGAGAGCGGCAACCTGCGCGGCACGGCCCGCACGCTCGATCAATCCACCGGATCCGTTCCGCTTACCAAAGGCGTTATTTCCAAAGACGGCGTTGCAACGCTCGATGACAGCGCCTCTCTCCTTCTGCTGGAGGATGGCCGGATCACACCGCGCCAAAAGGGCGGCTCCGATCTTTATTTCTTTGCCTATGGGCATGATTACCGCGGCTGCATCCGTGACCTGTTCCGCCTGACGGGACCGGTTCCGCTCGTTCCGCGCTGGTGCCTGGGCAACTGGTGGAGCCGGTATAAAGCGTATTCCCAAGAGGAATACACCACCCTAATGCAGCGCTTTATTGATGAAAAAATCCCGATCACTGTGGCAACCATCGATATGGATTGGCATTGGACAGATGTGAAACGCCGTTTTGGCAAAGGACCCGCGCGGCGTTCCTCCCATTCTTCCCCAGTGGATGCTTGGTTTGACGCCATGTCCAACGGCGGATGGACGGGCTACAGCTGGAATACAGAGCTGTTCCCAGATTATCGCGCCTTCCTTTGCTGGCTCAAGGAACAAAATTTCCACACAACGCTCAACATCCATCCCGCAGGCGGCGTGCGCAGCTTTGAGGATTGTTACAAAACGATGGCCGAGGCAATGGGGATCGACCCGGCTTCCGGCGATCCTGTTGAATTTGACATTACAGATCCAAAATTCATTGAGGCCTATTTCCAGTGCCTCCACCACCCCTATGAACAGGAAGGTGTGGATTTCTGGTGGATCGACTGGCAGCAGGGTAGTCAATCCAAAATCAAGGGCCTTGACCCGCTCTGGGCTCTGAATCACTACCACTATCTCGATAACCGCCGCGGAAATCGGCGTCCGCTGATCCTTTCCCGCTATGCGGAGATTGGCAGCCATCGCTATCCGCTTGGCTTTTCGGGCGATTCGAAAATCAGCTGGGAGGTGCTCGACTTCCAGCCATATTTTACCGCCAATGCATCCAATGCGGGTTATACTTGGTGGAGCCACGATATCGGCGGCCATCATCAGGGCGAGAAAGACGACGAGCTTTATCTCAGGTGGGTGCAGCTTGGCGTATTCAGCCCGATCATGCGGCTGCATTCCACAAGCAACCCCTTTATGGGCAAAGAGCCATGGAATTACCGCTGGGATGTATACGCCCTCTCGAAGGAATATCTGCGCCTGCGCCATCGGCTAATCCCCTATCTCTACACCATGAATTGGCGCACCCACAGCGAGGGGCGCGCACTGTGCGAGCCAATGTATTACGAATGGCCGGAGCATGCGGAGGCATATACCGTGCCAAATGAATTCCTGTTTGGCAGCGAGCTGATTGTTGCGCCCATCACCCAGCCGGTAGATTCCAAAACCAATCTTGCAGGCGTGCGCGTCTGGCTGCCGCGCGGCCGCTGGACGGATCTTTTCACAAAGCGTATTTATGAGGGCGGGCGGTTTATCACCATGTACCGCGGTGTAGAAAGTATTCCTGTCCTCGCCAAAGAGGGCGCAATCATTCCCATGAGCACGCAGGGCGAACAGAATGACTGGAAGAACCCAGCGAAGCTCGATCTGATGATTTTCCGGGGCAACAACAGTTTCACCCTCTATGAGGATGATGGTGAAACAAACGATTTTGAACAGGGATGCTATGCAAAAACCACCTTCCGGATGAAAGAGGGCGGAGGGGATCTGCTCTTCACCGTGCTGCCCGCCCAGGGGGAACCGTCGCTTCTGCCCACCAAGCGGGAGCTGCGCCTGATCTTTGCTGATCTTTCCGGCTGCGGAGAAATAAAGGCTGAGCGCAACGGCGCTTTGATCCATTGTGAGCCTGTATTGGAAAACGGGGAGCTTTGCCTCCTGATTCCCGATTTGCGCCCCTCAGACCGGCTGGATCTCACGCTCAAGCAGATCGTCCGGCGTGGCAATGCCGACCAGAGCCAAGAGCTAATTACCCTGATTTCAAAATTCCAGGCAAGCTTTTCCTGGAAAAGCAACACATTCTCCGCCTTCCTCAAGGACCCAAATCGAAAAATCCCGGCAGGCGCCCCATTTGAAGGCCCTATCCGGGAAATTCTCGAATTAAAATAATGGATAAAAAGCATTCGCTATCAAAACGGATTTTTCGTGTAGTGCATGCGTTCCATACAGTTTGCGCAAATATAGCGCCTGCCGATCCGTTTTAAGTTCTCTGTGCCATAGCAATATGCGCAGCGCGGCGAATCTGATGTTAGCACAATCTCGCCGGCATTGTTGATTCTTACAGTCAGCTGGTCGCCCGGCTTCAATTTTAAAAGATCCCGCAGCTCTTGCGGCAGCGCGATCCTTCCCATTTCGTCGATTGGCCTTTTCGTCGCAGTAAAAACGTACAACCGCATGCACCCCTCTCAATTCTGTGATAAATTTTTGCCGGGCATTTCACACCAATGGTGCAAAATGCCCGGTTCTTGTGAAAAGCGGATACACTCCTGGAACAATAAGCCTCTTGTAACGGTAAATCAGAGACATTTATTCCGCATTTTCACAATTTCGCCCTTCATAGGCGGTAAGTGATTGTAAAAATTGGTATATTATTCCCCGCTCTCAATTATACTCCTTTTGTTTAAAAAATTTGTCGAAATATAGAATAATAAATCTGATATCATCAAAAAAATTGCCGTAATTTTTGAGAGCCTCCATCCAGTGTTTTGAAAGGCCTGATTTTTAATCATTGGAAAAGTGAAGCTTTCAAAAGGGCCTGATGCGCTATTCCCCAGGAGTTTTCTGTTTTCCGGTCAGGCAGAGCGGAAAATTAACATTGCAAAGAACTTCTGCCACGCAGAGAAAGGATGGTCATACGCTTGAAAATTGGTTCTATCACACTCGCATCTGCCGCTGCACTCGCACCGATGGCCGGGGTGGCAGACCGCGCCTTTCGCGAGCTCTGTGTCCGTTTTGGTGCGGCCTATGTCGTTGGTGAAATGGTGAGCGCCAAAGGCATTACAATGGGTGACCGAAAGAGCGCCGAGCTCCTCTCCCTATCGGAGGCGGAACGCCCCGCAGCGATCCAGCTCTTTGGCGACGATCCTTCCATCATGGCAGAAGCCGCCCAAAAAGCGCTTTTCTACCGCCCACAGGCAATTGATATCAACATGGGCTGCCCTGCGCCGAAAGTCGTGCGCAGCGGGGGCGGCTCTTCCCTTATGCGCCGCCCGGAAACGGCTCAGGCGGTCGTAGAAGCAGCCGTGCGGGCCGTTGATATCCCGGTAACGGTAAAAATCCGTGCCGGTTGGGAGGAAAAGGAGAAAAACGCCGTAGAGATTGCAAAGCGTTGCGAGGCGGCTGGGGCTGCGGCGATTACGGTTCATGGCCGCACCCGCGAGCAGATGTATGCCCCGCCCGTTGATCTGGAGATCATCCGGCAGGTAAAGCAGGCTGTTTCCATCCCCGTCATCGGCAATGGCGACGTCTGCGATGCCAAAAGCGCAGCACAGATGCTGGAGGAAACAGGCTGCGACCTCGTTATGGTCGGGCGCGGCGCATTGGGCAGGCCATGGATCTTTGCTCAAATAAGCGCATATCTAAAAACAGGGGTGCTTCTCCCCGATCCTCCGGTGGCGGAGCGGATGCACATTATGATCGAGCACATTCACACATTGTGCAAATACAAAGGCACGCGCACCGGCATGCTACAGGCACGCACACATGCGGCTTGGTATATGAAGGGCCTGCACGGAGCGGCAGCCTACCGCCGTGAAATCGGCGCACTGGAAAGCATGGAGCAGCTTGAACTACTCGCCTGCAAGGTGATCCGCAGCCAAGAGGAACTGACTTTGACGGAATAGCGGTTCTGTGGTATACTCCTCTCACAACGAAAGAATCAGGCAAAACGAAAGGATTGGATCCATGGCAAACAAGATAAAAATTACAGTAGACAGCACCTGCGATATGACGCCGGAGCTGTGCAGGCAATACGACGTGACAAAAATCCCCCTGAGCATCTTGCTCGGCGCGCAGGCGCATGACGACGGCATTGACATCACGCCGGATGACATCTACGCGTATTATGAGCGCACCGGCACTACGGCAAAAACAGCTGCCGTCCCGCCGAGCGCTTATCTCTCCCTCTTTGAGAAATATACCAAAGAGGGCTATGAAGTAGTCCATCTAGGGTTCACGGCGAAGCTGTCCTCCTCTTTCCAAAATGCAGTGCTTGCAGCGGGCGAGTTGGAAGGCGTTTTCCCTGTGGATACCAAAAGCCTTTGCACTGGTATGGCGCTGCTCGTCATCAAAGCCTGCGAAATGCGGGATGCCGGGCTCCCGGCCAAAGAGATTGCCGAACAGATTGCCCTGCTGCGTGAAAAGGTGCATACCACCTTTATCCTCAACACACTCGATTATCTGAGCCGGGGCGGCCGATGCTCTGCTGTGACAGCCTTTGGCGCCAATTTGCTGAGCATCAAGCCGAGCATTGAAATGGTAGACGGCGCGCTGGAGGTCGGCAAAAAATACCGGGGGAAAATTGAAACAGTCTACGGCCAGTATATTCGAGACCAGCTTTCCGATCCGGACAAGCTCGATTTGAGCCGGGCGTTTCTTTCGCATTCCGGCGGCGGAATTTCTGAGGAAACATTACAGGCCATGAAGAAGGAAATTTTGAGGTGCGCACCCTTTCAAGAGGTACAGATCATCCGAGCGGGCTGTACGATTTCCGCACACTGTGGGCCTAAAACCGCCACGGTTATGTTTATGGAAAAATAAAGAATTTACATACAGCATATTTCAATGCAATATTTCACAAATAATATCAATGAACGGAGTGCAACGCCACGGTGTTGCACTCCGCCTTCTTTTTACAAAACTTTAATCTTTTTTATTATGGCGGGAATACTTGAAATCGATCACATTTCGCGTTAACATGGACAAGATCACGATTAAAAAGGAGGAATAGTTTCGCCTATGGCATCACAAAAAAAATTATGCGTCCGGTCGGATGGAAGCTTCAAGGTGATGCAAATTGCCGATTTGCAGGAGATTCCCGCCATTTCGCCTGATACGCTCAAGCTCATGAACGCTGCGCTTGACCGGGAAAAGCCAGATCTTGTCGTCTTTACAGGAGATCAGATCAAAGGCTACGGCATCACCTTCCGGGGCGGCGACCGCAAGAAAAAGGTGGAGGATACCCTGCACCGGCTGCTGGAGCCAGTGGTCAGACGTAATATTCCCTTTGCCCCGCTCTTTGGTAATCACGACGGGCAGGTGGGCTGCACTAACCAGGAGCAGATGCAGATTTATCAGCGTTATGAGCAATGCGTTGGCATGGACGACCCGGCATTACCCGGCTGCGGCACCTATGATCTGCCCATTTATTCCAACGATGGGCAAAAAATTCTTTTTAACCTTTATCTCATCGATTCACACGGTAGCGCGAAGGGTGGCGGCTATGCGCCGGTTGATCCGAAGCAGATTGAATGGTATCGCGCAACGCGCGACCGCCTCACGCAGGAAAACAACGGCGAGCCGGTTCCCTCCCTTGTATTCCAGCACATCCCCGTGCCAGAGTATTACAACGTGCTTTTACAGGTGCCGCACAAAACGCCCGGCGCGGTGCGTGCTTACCGCACGCACAAAAATGAATCCTATATCTTGAATCCGGACATGGTGGATGCAGGCGGCTTCATGCGGGAATCCCCTGCGATTCCGGATATTAACACGGGGGAATTCGACGCGATTGCGGAGAAAGGCGACGTGATGGCTATGTTCGTCGGGCATGACCATATCAACAGCTTTGTCGGCCACTATCAAAACGTCGATCTCGTATACACACCAGGCAGCGGCTTCAATGTTTACGGCCCCGGCGTGGAACGGGCGGTGCGTGTGATCGAGCTGAATGAAAACCAGCCGCACGCCTATGAGAGCCATACGCTCAGCTATGAAGAGCTGTTCGGCAAAAAGGTTTCAAACCCTGTTAAGGACTTTTTCTACGTCCATTCCCCGACGACGCCAGAGGCAGCTGTCCCGTTGATTCTCAAAACGCTGGGCGTGGTCACCGCTTCAGTAGCCTTCATCGTCCTATTGAAAAAGTTTCTATCATAGATCGTTCCTCCGTGGAGTACCGGAATGAAAAATCAATGCTATCTTGCAGCAGAAAGGAACTATATATGAGCGATTCCAAAACAAACGCAAACGGCCACAGCTTTACTTCAAAGCATGCAGAGCTGTGGAAATTCATCAAGTTTTCCTTTGCAGGCGGCCTGTCTACGATCGTTGAGCTGGTCATCCACTATATTTTGCAGGCCTGGGTGTTTCAGCCGCTCAACGACGGCCCGTTTCAATTTTGGATTTTTCCCTTTGAGGGCAAGGGTTACATGTGGGCTTTTATCGTTTCCACCTCTATCGGCTATGCCATCGCCTTTGTGCTCAACCGCAAAGTGACCTTCCAGGCGGATGCAAACCCGACGCTGAGCATCATTCTCTACATCCTGATGGTTTTGTTTACGATCTGCGCAACCACCTTGATCGGCAACGCGGTCATCACATTTTTCACACAGCGCGGCATGGCCACCTTCGGTGACATCATCGGAAAGCCGTTCGCCGCTCTCCTTGCAACTGTATGGACCTACCCCTGCAATCGCTTCCTGATCCACCGCAAAAAGAAAGCGAACTGAAAATGACATAAAAACATCCAAATATGACGCAGGCGAAGCCTGACGCCTCCTCTCTGTTAAAATGAAGATGCGAACAGAGAGGGGGCTTTTCTTTCTTGCCGGCCCCGTTCCTCTGGCCGACCGCCAGAAATCAAAAAAGCCAGAAAAGAGGAAACCATATGTTGATGATTTTATGGAATGGAATGCTTGCCGTGGCAGCGATCCTTTGTTTTTGGAAAGCGCATAAATGGCGAAAAAACGGGCAAACAAAAAAATCCGTAGCCCTGGCCGTGCCCGCTGCGTTGATTCCCCTGTTGTCGCTTCTCCTCTGCTTTGCCCCGCTCTCCCTGCCCAACACAATGGATCAGGCGGCAATAAAAGCGTTTTCTTTAACCGAGCAGGAGCAGCAAGAGCTCCCGAAAAAACTGGCCGAACAGGAAGCTGAGGCGGAGGTGTTGCCTTTTTTCTTTACGCAACGCTACCGCTTTGGCCGCGAGGAGAACGCCCTTTCCCCCACGAAGCTGGAGGTGCAGATTTCGGTTTTTGCCAGTGAAGAGGAGGCGAATGCATCCTTCGAGTTTCAACGGCAAAACGATCTGGGCAGCGCCGCCATCCGCCAAACGGAAACCGGCCGCTATTGCATTACCCAAACGAAGCTCCTGCGCGAAAGCAACGCGGAAGCAGCTTATGTCCTTGGCCCTGGTTTGACCGGGGACGGAGAAAGCCGCCTCCTGCTGCAGCAAGGGCGTGTGCTCCTCGCGCTTCGGCAACGCGGCCCGCTGCGCAACGGCGACTATACAGATATTGTTCTGAATCAATTTTGCAGCAGCGTCCCGCTTCGGGAAAAGGATGGCGGGAAGCCGCTCTGATTGGCCACATCCGCCGCGCAAAACAGCCGATTCAAAGCACAAGCTCCGCGTACATGGCGCCGGTCAGCGCTCGCAACCGCTCTGGCCCCACGAGCACCATTTCCCCGCGTGTGCCCGCGCTGACAGAAATTCGTTCCCATTTTTGTGCGGAAGCGTCGAAAAAGGTCGGGAACTTTTTCTTCATGCCCACCGGCGAGCAGCCGCCGCGCAGATAGCCCGTCACAGGCAGCAAATCCTTCATGGGGAGCATCTCCGCCTTTTTATCCCCAACCGCCTTCGCTGCCTTTTTCAAGTCGACTTCCTGATCCACCGGGATGCAGCAAACGAAATAGCCGGTTTTAGCTCCGCGCAGCACCAGGGTTTTAAACACTTGACCCGCCGGTAGCCCCAACACCTCGGCAGCGTGCGTGCCGGAGAGGTCGCTCTCATCCACCGGATACATGCGCGCCTCATAGTCAATGCCCGCCTGCTCCAACAAGCGGATTGCATTCGTCTTTTTCATGATTTCAGTCCAATCCTTTCCACGAGCCAGCCGGTTAAACCTGCCCTAAAATTTCACCGATCCTCCCATGCAGCACCAGATCGGCGCTCCCATCAAGCGGCGTTTGATCCCGGTTAATGAGCACTAACCGGTTTCCGGCATAGTAACGCACCAGTCCCGCAGCGGGATAAACCGCGAGCGAAGTTCCGCCCACGATGAAAAGATCAGCATTGGCAATGGCACGGGCAGCTCCTTCCATCGTCCGCTGATCCAGCCCCTCTTCATAGAGCACAACGTCCGGCTTAATGATCCCGCCGCACACGCAGCGTGGAATGCCGTCGCTTTCCTGAATTGCCTTCACCTCATAAAACTTACCACAGCGCATGCAGGTGTTGCGCAAAACGCTTCCATGCAGCTCATAAACCTGCTTGCTGCCCGCCGCCTGGTGCAGCCCGTCGATATTCTGGGTGACAACGGCCTTCAGCTTCCCCTCCCGCTCCCACTGGGCAAGCTTGCGGTGCGCCGCGTTGGGTTTCGCGGTCAGGCAAAGCATTTTAGCGCGGTAAAACTGAAAAAATTCCTCCGGCCGTTTCATAAAGAAGGTATGGCTCAAAATCTCCTCCGGTGGGTAATCATATTGCTGGCGGTAGAGCCCATTCGTGCTACGAAAATCCGGAATGCCGCTCTCAGTGGATACGCCCGCGCCGCCAAAAAAGACAATGCTGCCGCTCTCCCGCACCCAGTCCTTGAAAAGCCTCATTTTCTGATCCATCACAATGCCCTCCCCATAGAAAAGGACTGTTGCAAAGTGAAATATTTTGCAACAGTCCCCCTATTCTGCACATATCATGCATAATGCAACGCGCCCTTTGTGAGATATCATGAGCGCTCAAACAGGTTTCCACCTGTGCAGTCAATCGCTACCGTCAGCGGAAACTCTTTGAAATGCAGCTTTTTGACCGATTCACAGCCCAAATCCTCATAGGCGATCACATCGCAGGAATCAATGCACTTTGCCGCCAGCGCGCCAGCGCCGCCAACCGCGCAGAGATATACGGCCCTGTTTTTGCAAATCGCTTCGCACACGGCCTGGCTGCGCTCCCCTTTGCCGATCATGGCGGCAATCCCATGATCCAATAAATCAGGAGTATAAACATCCATCCGGCCGGAGGTCGTCGGCCCACAACTCCCGATCGGCAAATGAGCCGGGGCGGGTGTGGGGCCAGCATAATAGACCACCGCCCCCTCAAGCGCAAAGGGCAATGGTTCTCCCGCCTCAAGCGCCTGCGCAATCCGTTTATGCGCCGCGTCCCTTGCGGTATAAGCCGTGCCGGAAAGCAAAACACGATCGCCCGCGCGCAGGCTGGGCGCCGCCTCTTTCAGCTGTGCACAATCCAGATGATAGACTGCCATGCTGTGACACCTCTATGTATCAATCTTTCTTATTCTTCCGAAAACATACTTTCATTGGAAATCACATCGATAAACCGGCTGTAATCTATCCCGCTATCCGGCTCACGCGGACTCTGCTGTGGGGGAACAGGCTTGTCCTCCCTGTGAGGCTCCGGCGCACTTTCCTGCGGCACGGCTTCCGCCTGCTGCTGCATTTCTTCCAGCTCTGGCTCCACGGCCCCTTCCGGCCGCACAGGGTCGCTCACCGGCAGATCACTGGCATGCGCGTCTTCCGGTGGCGGCGCTTCTGCTCGCAATGCCTGCTCCGCTTCCGCTACATTGCGGCGAATGTTCGCTTGCAGCTGCTCGCCCGCCTCCTGTAGGGAAGAGGAAAGCGCCTGAATCTTGGCCGACACCTCGTTGAACAGGCTTTGATACCTTCCCTGTGCGGATTCGGCATCCACTGAGAGAATATTGATATGGTTCGTGGCTTGGTCGATCGCCAGGGAGGCCTGCTGCGTGATGCGCTCTGCCTCCTGTTTCGCTTGGGAGATGATCCGATTGGAATACATATGCGCGCTGACCATAAGTGAACCGATCTGCGTTTCCACTGCTTGCAGCTTAGATTTATCCGCATCATAGCTGGAAAGGCGGGCATCCAAGCGCCGCACTTGCTCTTGTGCCTGCTGCAACCGCGCCTGATGAGCCTGGCCGTCCGCCGCCAGGCGGGAGGCCTCCTCCGTTTTTTGCTTGAGCTGCGCCTCCAGCACCTGAACGCGCCGCTGTGCATCCTGAAGCTGCCGGGTCGCCTGATCAAGCTTCATATTCGTCTCCAGCGCTGACTGCTTCATCATTTCAATATAGCGCAGAACATCCTCTTTATTAAAACCGCCCCATGCGGCATTGCGGAATTGGGCTTCCTCTCCCATGGCGTGTGCCTCCCGTTACCATTCTTCTCTTTTTATTATAACAGTAGATAGGAGGAAAAACAACTGCCGTTTCTCTGTTTTTTAAACTTTTTCTCCCACCATATCCATAAATTGATTCTCATCAATCACCGGAATGCCCAGATCATTTGCCTTTTTCAGCTTGCTACCCGCCTCCTCGCCCGCAAGGACAAAAGAGGTTTTCTTCGATACGGAGGAAGATACCTTTCCCCCGCTTTTTTCAATCATCTCAGAGGCTTGCGCACGGGTCAGGCTGGGCAATGTGCCGGTCAAAACGAAGGTTTTTCCGGCCAGCGTATCGCTCTGCGGCTTTTCGAGCGATTCCATATGAACTCCATAGCCGCGCAGCTCTGCGAGCAGAGCCTTTGTTTGCGGCAGGGCAAAGAAGCTCTCCGCACTTTCGGCCATAATTGCGCCAAATCCATCGATTGCCTCCATCTCTTCCGCCGAGGCCGTTGAAAGCGTTTCCATATCACCAAACCGCAAAGCCAAAAGCTTTGCCGCCTTCTGGCCGATGTGGCGGATGCCTAAGGCAAAAATCAGGCGGGAAAGATCGTTTTGTTTGGAGCGCTCGATCGCCACAATCAGGTTTTCGGCTGATTTTTTGCCCATACGCTCCAATGGCTCCAGCTCCTGAGCGCGCAGCCGGTAAAGATCAGCAGGCGTGCGGACAAGGCCCTGCTCCACAAGCAGCTCAAGCACCGCAGGGCCAAGGCCCTCGATATCCATTGCATCACGAGAACAGAAATGGATTAGAATCCGCATCAACTGCGCGGGGCATTCCGCATTGTTGCAGCGCAGGGCGGATTCCCCCTCCTCCCGGTGCACAGGCGCGCCGCAGGAGGGGCATACCTTCGGCATTTCATAAGGCGCGGCATCCGGCCGGTGAGACACCACAGAGAGCACCTCTGGAATGATATCGCCCGCCTTGCGCACGATCACCGTATCGCCCAATCGGATATCCTTTTCGCGGATCATATCCTCATTGTGGAGTGTTGCGCGGCTGACCGTTGACCCAGCCAGCAGCACCGGCTCAAGCACTGCTGTGGGCGTGAGCACCCCGGTGCGGCCAACGTTAATTTCAATATCGATCAGCTTTGTCTGTTTCTCCTCGGGAGGGTATTTATAGGCCAACGCCCATTTGGGGAATTTAGAGGTACTGCCAAGAGAGATGCGCTCGGCAAAACGATCCACCTTGACGACAGCGCCGTCGATATCAAACGGCAGTGTGCCACGAATTTCACCAATACGCCGGATTTCACCGAGCACGACCTCAATATCGTCATATCGGCTATAGAACGGGACTGTCTCGAAACCGAGCGCCTTTAAATAATCGAGCGATTCCCGGTGACCGGAGAGCGTTTTTCCCTCAATCTGTTGAATGTTGAACACAAAAATAGAGAGGCCGCGGGAGCCTGTCACACGCGGATCCTTCTGCCTCAGGGAGCCCGCCGCCGCATTGCGGGGATTTTTAAAGGGCTTCTCTTCATTGAGTTCCTGTTGCTCCGTCAGCTTCAAAAAGGATTCCCGCGGCATATACACCTCGCCGCGCACCTCTAAATATGGCAGTATCTCTTTGAGGCGCAACGGAATCGCGCGGATCGTGCGCAGGTTGACCGTGATATCCTCGCCAACCTGTCCATCGCCCCGCGTGGAGCCGCGCACAAACAGGCCGTTTTCATATTCCAACGAAACAGATAACCCATCAATTTTTGGCTCCACCACATATTGAGGATGCTCCACCAATTCCCGCACACGGCGATCAAAATCTCGCACCTCGTCCTCACTGAAGCTATCCTGCAAGCTCTCCATCACCACGGTGTGCGTCACAGGCGTAAACTGGCTATCTGCCCGACCGCCAACGCGCCGGGTCGGCGAATCCGGCGTGATGAGCTCCGGGTGCTCCTGCTCCAGCTCCTCCAGCTCACGCAGCATCTGATCGTATTCATAATCCTCAATCTCGGGGGCATCCTCTTCATAATAGCGTTTGCTATGATAATTGAGCAGACTGCGCAGCTCTTGCACCCGCTTCTGCACCGTTTCAAATCCGGCCATATAAACACCTTCCTGCCAATTGTCATGAGCGCTCCCGTAACGTAACATGCACGGTGTCGCCCGGCGCCTTACCGAGCTTCGCCCGAATCTCCTTGCGCATACCGAGGATATGGCCCGGCGTGTCCATGCGAACTAGGCTGCCGTCGTATGCCACGCCGTCGAAGGTGGCATGCACCTTCACACGGCCTTTACCGAATTCCGCTTTTACATCAAAGGGAATTTGCACATACGCGCCGTCAATATCCGTCACTTTTTGAATGACTGCATCAAATGCATATTCCTTTTCGTTCATGCCTATCCATCCTTTTGGCCAATTCCTTTTCTATTCTTATCTAGTTCAAAAGGAAAAGCGTTCAAACTTTTTTCTATTATGTGTGCGAAAAGGCAGGAATGTGCACCGGCTCCGTTTAAAAAATATTTTCCTGCAAACCTGTAAATTTGCGAAGCAGGGATCAAAAGTATTTTATCTAGTCCCCCGCCTCTGGTTGAGGAACGGCGGCTTGATGAAAAATAGCGTCCTTCCGGCGAAAGATCAGGAAAAAGAGTGCCGCTGCAACCGCACCTGCCGCCTCCGCAATGGGGAAGGCCAGCCACACCAGCGTCAGGACGCCGGTGTGGGACAACAGCCATGCCACCGGCAGCAGCACCACCAGCTGGCGGCACACAGAGGTAATCAGACTGTACAGCGGGTTGCCGATAGCCTGACACACGGAACCGGCAATGATGTCGAAGCCCGCCAGCACGAAGGACACGGAGATGATCCGCAGGGCCACGGAGCCGATGGAGAGCATCTCCTCCGAGGCGTTGAAGAACATCAGCAGCTGCTGGGGGAAGAGCTGGAAAATCAGGCATCCCACAGCCATGATGGCCATGGCGGTGCAGATGGTCAGCTTGATGGTCCGCTTCACCCGGGGCAGGCTGGCGGCGCCGTAGTTATAGCTGACGATGGGCACCATGCCGTTGTTCAGGCCGAACACCGGCATGAAGACGAAGCTCTGAAGCTTGAAGTATGCGCCGAACACGGCGGTGGCCGTCTTGGTGAAGGAGAAGAGGATCTTGTTCATGCCGAACACCATGGCGGAGCCGATGGACTGCATGACGATGGAGGGGAAGCCCACCCGGTAGATCTCCGCCGCCACCTTGCCGTGCCAGCGGATCTCCCGGGGCAGGATGTGGATGTCCGGATTGCATTTGAGGTTCAGCACCAGGGCAGCGGCGGCAGCCACAATCTGCCCTGCCACCGTGGCAATGGCGGCGCCGGCCACCTCCATCCGGGGGAAGGGGCCGATGCCGAAGATGAGGAGGGGGTCCAGAATCAGATTGATGACCGCGCCGATGCCCTGGATGACCATAGGGCCCACAGTGTTGCCGGTTGCCTGAAGGGTGCGCTCTCCGGCAAACTGCATGCAGATGCCGACGGAGGCCCCAGTGACGATGGAGAGATATTGGATGCCGTAGTCGATCACCTGGGGCTGCCCGGGGGCGAAGAGCTCCATAAAGACAGGAGCCAGGCCCACCCCCAGGACCAGAAAGACCACCCAGCAGACCAGATAGACGAAGTAGCCGTTGGCCACTACCCGGTTGGCCTCGTCGGGCCGGTCCTCCCCCAGCCGGCGGGCCAGCAA
>UQUZ01000034.1 GCA_900544375.1 uncultured Oscillospiraceae bacterium | reverse complement strand
ATTCGTAATTTCTCAGGTAATTCTGGCAAGCCAGCGCGGTTTTGAGGGTCAGCGCTTTTTCGATGTATTTACCGCTTACCGCGCCCGGATCGCTCCCGCCGTGCCCGGCGGCGATGTAGATTGTTGCAGCCAATTGAGATGCTCCTTTCCTACTGTAATGGAGTTTCTGTAATGATCGGCAGCTCCAGCAGCTCACGATACATGATTTCGCCATGCCCGTTTCCGCCCAGGCCTGCATAGACGGCATACAAATTCACAAGCCTTTGCCGGACGGAGAGAGGGATGCCCGGAGCGCCGATATAATCGCGGTAGATTTTATCGAGGCTGTCATATAACAGCTCGGTGGAAGCCTTTTTGAGCAGCTCGCTGCTCACGATTTTTGCCTGATCCGCTTCAATGTGCTGCTCTAGCATGGCAAACATATCCGCGATCCTTTTTTCTGATGCATCCGTCCGGCTGGCGCGCCGGATAAAGCGCGCCAGCTTTTCACGAATCGGACGGATGCATAAGGCGAGGCAGCCGGAGATGGTTACAATATTTCCCGCCGCAGCGCCTATGGTTTTTAATAGTTCTAATAAATCCATTCATCCGCCTCCCAACCTTCTGGGTCATTCCACGCAGGCGTCGGATTTTTCGCTGAGAAATCGGTCAAGCTGTGTTTTTGCATACGCTTCAATCGCGTCAAAAGCATTTTGTACAATCGAGGAGATCACACTGCGCGGAAAGAAAATCCGTATGGGTGCAGGCAGGATGCGGCAGAGAGCATCCACCACCCATTCAAATTTTTGACCTCCCGCCTTGGTGGTATCCGCAAAGGCCTTTTCCGCTTCGCCGATCAGCTGTCCAGCCTGCTGCTGAAGCTTGGTATTTTGCTTCCAATAGAGGGAGAGGCCGCCGAGTAGGACGAGGCCTGCCGTAATCAAAATTTTTAAAATCAATTCCCAGTTCAAAAAAGAACCTCCTTTTTATGATATTATTGCGGGATGTAGCCGGTGCGTTAAATGGAAACCTGCTCCCACATCGTTGGAGCCGTGCCCGGTATCCAGGTGCAGGGGGCCATATCCGACTTGCATAGCCACAGTTGATCCGCATAGCTGTAATACAGCCCGGCCTTGCAATCCATCCCATACACCCAAGGGATGGGGTCGGCCATTGTCCCAGCGTGTGCCGGTACAATCGGGCGGTAGACGGCCAGCATCCCCTCCGCATCTGGCGGGCGGTTATCGGTGGGCGTGTTAAGCACCCGGTACAGCTGGCCGTTGTAATTGACGATCATATCCCGCTTGCAGGACTGCCAATCCCACGCTGGGTACATCAGCGGCACTGTAACCGCTACATCCTCCGGCAGGGTTTGCGCAGCGGCACGGAGCAAGATCTCCCGCTGCTCTGCAAGCGCTTGGTTATGCGCACGCGATTCCCTGCCCAGCGCATTTATTTGCGCAATCATCTCTGCGTCTATCATCGGTCATCCCTCCTGTAAGATATATAGCGTGGCTTGAGTAAACATAGATGGGATAAGGTTAATCGAAAGATCTCCTATATCCCCCTCTGTCAATGCTCTCGAAATATCTGCACATATTACAAATCCATCTAGTGGAGCCACAGTGAACAGCCGTGCCAAATATATAGGTGTTGGTGTGCTTGCGCCAAAGGTCATTATGCCCGGGACGTTAAGGAGTGCGCTGTTGCTATTAATCACGCCGTCCGTCGTTAATACAACATGCATCACACGCACATAATTCTCCGGACTGATATCAATCGGTGCATATAGGACTTTTAGATCGTCGTCTCGCGTCCACACCAGCGGGACGTCCTGTGTAGTAAAGGAGGAAGAACTCCCGGAGCCCCCGCCGCTTCCGTTTTGGCCTTTTAAATTAGGGGTAGTAATGGAGCCGTTTTTATCGGTGATGGTAAGTTTGTATTCTGTGGACGTATTGCTTGCAACCGCCACAGTGGGACTTACCCCGTCTGTGCCGTCCCTGCCGTTGGCGCCTGCTGGGCCTGGATCGCCTTTTGGACCCTGTATGCCGGGCTCTCCCTTGGGGCCTGTTTCCCCCTTGTCGCCGCGCGGAATGGTAAAGTTCAGCACCGGGGCGGAGGCTGTGCCGGAATTGGTGACGGTGGCGTTTGAGCCAGGCGCGCCGGTGGTTGTTTCACCGACCGTTACGGAAACACTGCCGCTGCCCGCGCCATTCTGCCCTTTCAGGTTTGGGGTGGTGATAGATCCGTTTTTGTCGGTGATGGTGAGCCTGTACTCCGTGCCTGTGTTGCTTGCGACTGAAACAGTGGGGCTCACGCCGTCCGCCCCGTTTGCGCCGTGTGGGCCCGGCGTGCCTTCGGCTGAAATGCCGGTATCCGTATCGCCGGTCATCCAGTGCTTCGTGGCGCTGTCGATATGGGGCGTGATGCCGGGCTGGCCGGGTGTGCCCGGCGCACCTGCTTCACCCGGCTCCCCCTTTTGGCCAGCGGCGGAAACGCCGGTATCCTGGGAGCCGAGAAACCAGTTGCCGTTTGCCCCAATGTGGGGTGTGATGCCGTCCCGCGGGGAAGAGAGCGGTGTGTCAGCGGCGGATTCCTCCCCGGAAACGGCAGATTGGAAGCTAAGGCGAGCCCGGGGCGATTTGCAAAGCAGCACTTCCTCACCGTTCTTTTCACGGCAGCCCTCCACATTGAAAAAGAGGCCTTGCGCATCCGTTAAATCGTGCCAGAGCTTGCAATAAATCAGGTTGCCGGAGCGGTATGCGCGGTCGCCCTCCGTGGCTTCTGTGATCCGATTGGTTAAAATGCGCTCCTCGTTGCCATACCGGCAGAAGGCGAGGCGATAATATTCAATTTCAGAAGCCCCCATTTCCTCCGGCAGGCTGATGATGAGCTGTGTCATCAGGTGTTCGCCCCGCCGGCCGGCCAATGTGCCATCCGGATAGGAAACGGATTGGTTGGTGAAATCAATGCGTACGGTTCGCATGATGCGTTCATCCTTTCATGTTTATGGAATGGGGGAATTGCTATGCCTGCGGCTCGGAAATATTCGGAGATGCCGGTTGCTGGGCAAGCGCTTCCAGCTCGGCGAATGCGCCGCGTAGCTGCGCCATGCGCTCCCGGCAGGCTTTGAGCTGCCTGCTCAAATTCGATTTTTGAAGCGTCAGGCTGTTATATTCCTGCTGGAGTTCCGCCTTGCGGCGGGTAAGATATTCTTGCATAGTATATTTCCTCCACTTGGTTATTCTTTCGTTTCGCTCCACCAGCGTTCGTCTGTTCCCGGCTCTGTGGTGTTGCCGTCGATTTGTGAGGTATATTGTTTGCCGTTGTGCGTCACCTTGTCGCCGGTGTTGTAAGCGTCATGCGCGCCGGAGGGCCGCACCCAGGCGGGCCATTCGTCCGGCGTGACCTGCGTCCAGAGGGTGGGCGCGGCGCTGGGCCAATTGTCCTCCCGATCCCAGCAATCCGCATTTGCGCGGTAAAGGTTCCCCTCATGGCGGCGCACGCTGCGCGCGGGGATCAGGCCGCCATCCCCGCACAGCGGATCAAAAACCGATAAATAATCCCCGGATGAAAGCAACTCATCCGGGGCGCTTTGCGCAAGGGCGATATAGCTTGCCCGCATGGCGCGGGCTTCGTCGATGATGCTCATGCGTTTTCTCCTCCCATCAGGATATTGGTTGCGGCGGCGAGCTCGGCATAGGAGGGGGAGGGCAAGTCTTCCTCCACGTCGTCTATGCAGTCCGCAAATTTTTCAGCGATTTCAGGATAGGAATCCGCGTCCTGCGCCTTCATTTTAATGTCCTCGTAGATCATGCGGAGGATGTCGGGCAAGTCTCCGCCAATTTGCAAAGGGATTTCTCCAATATAATAATCGCAGATGATTTTGCCCTCAGCCGCTGCCTCTTTGCTCGCGTAGACGCATACGGCATAGTCCCAGGCTTTTTTTCTCGCGCTGAATTCCGCGCGTGTGACTTTTAAATAGGCGTTTGGGACGTGAAATCCATAACAGGTTTCAACGTCGGATTTTATAAATGCCATTTTGCGACCTCCTTATCTTGGCTCAACCGCGATCCACTGCACAGCGGTATAGCCGTCTGCTGTTTTGGTGTTTCTTTGCACGATGATTTTTACACTGTTGGCCGTAGGCGGTCCGCCGACTGCCGCTTGGACAGTGTACGGGGCCCCGGTTCGGGGTGTTACAATAACGCGAGGCGCTTTCGAAAAGGCTGGTGAAAAGTATACAGTTGTTTCTCCGGTATAAATACTGCCGGACAAGGAGCCGTTTGGCACCATTGCTTCGCCGCTTTGGATAGTGCCTGTGTGGTACAAATTTTGGCTGTTAAGACTGGCATAGTTTCCTTGCATACTTATATATTTTCCAGAGCTATTTTTGACTACAGCAATAGATACACCGTTACATTCTATCCCTATAGACGAACCGTAGCTCCCCATGTCCATGCCCCACATATCGCCATATAAAGTGTTGCTAGCATTCCTAAACTGTAGGCCTGCACAGTTATAGTTCGATCCTGATTGTGTAAAGCCGGATATAGTAACAGATGATCCTTCTCCCGATGTATAATTAGGAGATAGTGCCTTGAAACTACCTGACATCTCCGCATTCTTACCTACTATCTTCCCGTTCTCCAGATCAAAGTACGAACTCCCATCCTTCGACTGCAACCTCCCCGCTTTGATCTGCGTCGCCGTAATATTCAGCTTTCCATCGCTTCCCAGCCACATCCCGTCCGCCTGCGTGGGGGAGAGGGTGTTGACGAGATAGGAGCGGTCTTCCGGGGCGGGCGTCCAGTCGGTGGCTTTTGATCCTTTTTCGAGCTTCATGTGTTCGTATTTTAGGCTGTTTCCAGCCGTGCTTCCGGCAACGCCTGCATAGATTAATAAGCTCAAGGCGGCGCTGCTGGGTGGCGGGGTAAACGAGATTTGTTGCTTGCTATTGGACACATTTAAATACATCGTTTGAATGAGTTTTGCGTTATTTACATCATAGATCAAAACGGATACCTTGGTTGCGCTTCCGGAAATGACGGAAATTTTGCCTACGCTAAACGTGTATTGCGTATTTTCTAAGCCTGTGTATAGGTTGTTATAATACCAATCACTCGTGGAATTGGCAGTTAAAGTTCTTGATACACTGTCCTTAATATAATTCCGGCTTCCAATTTGCAGCCCATTGATCCCGCTCGTCAAATCCCCCTGCGTCGCCACCTGGTTCCCCGTGATGCTTAGGCTTTTGACGTTGAGGGAGACGTCGCCGTTCTCATCCACCCGGAGCGTGTCCGTCACGCCGTTATTCACCGTTAAGCCCTTTGCGTTGATCAGCCTGCCCTCAATCTCCCCGCTCACCTTCAAATTTTCGCCGATGATCAGATCGCCCATGAGCAGCTTCGCATTCAGGCCGTACATGTAATTCTTCCCGTCCGGCGTGGTCGCGCCGTCGGGCAGCAGGTTTTTACCCAGCACAGTCTCCGTCGTTTCGAAATCGTCCGTGGAGAAGGCGATGGTATTATTTGTGATTTTCAAAACCTCAGGCTCGTAGTCGCCGGTTGGAAGGCCGTCTTCGCCGATGACCGCCCTGCGGCCGTTGATGCCGGAGGCGTCGATGACCATCACCTGGTTATCCGCGTTGACCACCATATTGTGCGTGAGGTTGATCGATTCATCCTTCAGCTCCGCCAGATGGTCGAGATCGTCTTTTTGCTGCTTAAAATCGAAGGTGGTGCGCAGGTATTCCACCGTGCTTGCCGTTTTGGCGATGGAGCCGCCGACGAGATCGTTGAACAGCGCGCTCGGGTCGCTGAGCTTATAGCGGTTGCCAAAGGTGAGGGAGAGGGAGCGGCCGTCATAATCCACCGCCATTTCAAGCAGCAGGAGGCTTGCAATATCCTCCTCGCTTAGCCGGATGTCGATCAGGCAGCCGGATTTGAGCTGGCTGGTTAAGTGGGCAAACTCCTTTTGAAACACGAAGCTCGCGGTTTCCACAGAATACTCATAGCGCGGGGTGGAGATGGTTTTGAGCAGGCTCTGCGCCTTGTTGTAAAGCTCCAGCGCCTGGGCCTGCGCCTCTTCATAGCTCATGTTATCCTGCTTTGTGATGTTCTCTTCTGTATACGCGCCCTGCTGGATGAAGCGGGAGAGCACCTCCATCTCCGCCGGTGTGAATACAGATTCTAAGCGCACCTGTTTTTGGAGCGCCAAAAGCTTGTCGTTCTCTGTGTTGAGCTGTGTTTGAATAGAAGAGAGCGCGCCTTCCGCCGTGCTCAGCGCCGATTTTGCAGCTAGGATTTGCGGGTGAAGAGCTTTGAGATTTGCATTTTTGATATCCTGTGACGCCGTATCGCTGATGATGGCGGATTGCTGCACCTGCAAGTTTGAAAGCTCCTGCTTGAGGCGGGTGATCTCGCCTTCCTTTTCGGCTTTTCGCCCCTGAAGCTTGCTGATTTCCGCACGCTGCACCTGAAAGGCGCTGTTTTCTGAGCTCGTGAGGGCGTCCACATGGGCCTGCCAGCTTTTTACCTTTTCGATCAGCGCGGCGTCCATCCACTCCTCTGTGGCGTAATAGCTGAAGTTATAGATCAAGTTGGTGCCCAGCGGGTTTACGCTGAGGATGTCGAGCCCGTTGCCGCCCTTGACGAGCAGGGCGGTTTTGATCTCGTCGGATTTGGTGCGCAGGGTCAGCCCCTGGAGCACATCCTCCGTGGAGAGGCAGATATCCGTGCGGTTATCGTATTGATAGCGGTCGTAAACACGGATGACGCGGTTCAATATGTCAAATTCAAACAGGCATTCATACGCCTCCTCCAATTCCGTCATGAGGAAGGCATAAACCGTTTGATCGGTTGTGTCAAAGGTGCGGGAGCGCGCGGCAACGGCGGCGGGGATGCCGTCCGTATCCAGCCGCCAGGAGGGGAGGCGCTTCATGATATCTGAGAGCAGGGAGTTTTTCGGGTCGCTGTCGTCTCCGCTGTAAAACCGGTAGGTGCCTTCATAGTAGCCGAGCTGAATGTTGTTCAGCTCATATTCGCAGGAGGAGGCCTCCACGGTTTTGAACGCGTCGTTTCCCTCTTCGGAAACGGACACATCCGTGATGACGAAATAGCCGATTCCATCCACCAGGAGGTAGCGAAAGGGCTCCACCTGTTCATAGACGGGGCAGCGGCACTCCTTTGCGCCGCGCTGGATGGTGAAGGAGAGATCGGATAGATCGTTAAACCGGATATTCATCTGCCGGTCCGAGAGGTTCGAGAGGATGCCGAGCGCGCGGCCATCCGGGTTGCAGAGCGTGATCTGCGGGATTTCAAAATTCCCGAAGGAATCAAATTGAGCAAGCAATTATATCAGCCTCGCAATCCTGTATTGAAATGTGAGCTTCTGTATGTCCCCGGTCGCGGCAAAGCGGTTCAGGCCGGGGAGCAGGCGGAAGAAATTTTTGTTAAAGCTGTTATAGATCGGCTCGGTCGAAAGGGTGGAGCGCACCTCCAGCGTTTCCGGCCGGAGCGTGATGGTGTGCGGCGTGGCGTTGAGGCCGGTAAATGCCGTTTGGCGGTTTTGATCGGTCACGTTTTGCAGCATGACGCTGCCGCCCTGCGTTCCGGTTTGTAGAATAACGTCCGGGTAGAGATAGCCCTTGTAAACGGACGGGTTCTCAAACGCCATCTGCGTGCCGATCTCCGCCGCTTCGTATACGGCTTCGCCATCCTCCCAGCCCCAGGGCGCGTCGCACAGCAGGGTGGCCTTGAAGCCGACCGCTCCATACTTGCCGTTTACGCCGCCCTCGATCTCCTCCACGGCGTGGAACACACAGTTGAGGTAAACGCCGTCGTATTCGTCGGAGAGGGGTTCGAGCTTGCGAAACGCTTTTTCATGAAAAAGCCAGGCGTAAACCTCGCCCACCTCCGCGTCTGACAGCACGCGGTCGGATACGATCTCCACATCGAAAGAGAGCGGCTCCTCCCATGTATCCTGCTGGAGAAAATGGCGGTGTGAAAGCCGGTTATATTGCGTGGAATAGGCGGGGCCGCCCATTCTGCGCCGGTCGGGGGTGAGCTCCACCTGCGCGAAAAACAGCCCCCAGATGGCGGAGGACTGGTTGTTGTAGTTGAAATACTTTCCGGAGAGATGCATAAAAAGCCTCCTTCATCCATCCCCCGGGGCCTGCCGCTCCGGGGGATGTGTCAATATCTGTCGTCTGGTTATTTAGAATCCATTACCCCAAATGCTTTGGGTTGATCGTATGGCCGCTGCGCAGGTATTTCTTATTCGCCTGCGTGAACACCTTTTCCGCAATGCGGTTTTCCGCCTTTTCGAGCGCCTTGACGGTTTCCATATCCGCATTGCCCTCCACGATCACCTTGGAATCGATCTGAATGCAGGGCGCGGCGCCCGGGGCAAAGCCCGCGCCGAAGGCGGAGGAGAGCTTGGCCATGCTTTGGTTGAGGAAGGCGGCGGGGTTCTGCGCGAGGGCAATAATGCGTTCGGTGAGCGTGCTGTTGAGCACCCCGTCGCCGCGTGAAAGGTGGGTGAGCCTGCCCTGCACGGGGTTGCGGATAATTAGCTCCGGCCCGGCCTCGTCCACCAGCGCAAGCTGATCGGAGGGGATGAAGGGGGAGCCGGAGCGGTAGCCCTTCACGTTCTTTTTGTCGACCCACGCGATGGTGTTGCCAATTTTTGAGGTGGTGCCGATGGCAACCTTCCCGTTGGCGATGTTGGTCACGTAGAGCTTCTGGTTCCAGCCCACGCCCGCGTTCTTCGCCATCGTGCTCCAGGAACCCACGCGTTTGCCGGAGGAGGAGGCATAGGCCGCTGCGTCCTTTGTGGTCACGCTCGCTCGCCCACCCTTGACCGGGGCCTTGGCGGCGGACGAACCGCCGGAGGACGCGGCGGGCTTTTGCTGCGCGGCGGCGCTGGGCGTTTTGACGGGCGGCTTGATGTCGCCAGGGTTTTCGGAGATTTTGATGGCGTTTGCCTGCGTGCCGTAGGTTTTGAGCGCATCGGTGGCGGCCTTCCACGCGTCGGTCACGGTTTTGTTGATGCCGTCGCCGTATTTCGCGTTCCACTCCATCAGCTCCTGGTAGACGGTTTCACTGCGGGTCATGATATCCGCCATGGCCTGATCGCGCACCGCGCCCTCGTTATCGAGGAATTCATCAATCTTCTCGATTTTGGCGTTGTTCTGCTCTTCCAGCAGGGCGTATTCCTCATCGAGCTTTTCCTTCTGCCGCTCGATGGACTGCTCTTTTTCGTATTCCTCAAGGTCCTCCTGCTTTTCGGCAAGCTCGGCGCGCAGCTCGGCCTGCTCGCGCTGGGAGGCGGCGCTCGTGTCGGCGGAGAGCTCATTCAGCCGCGTTTCGATCTCTGCGATATCCGCGCGCTTTTTGGCGGCGGTTTTGGCGTAGTCGTCGGCTTCCTTCTGCTTGTCGAGAGCCTTTGCCTGCGCGTCGTAGAGCTTTTTGTAGCCGTCGAGCTCGTCCTCCAGCGCTTTCTTTTTGAGCTCCTGCTCCTTGCGGATATACTTCATGCGCATGTCGACGATATCTTCAATCGCGTCGGCCGCGTCTTTGGCCTTTTTGGCCTCGGCCTCCTGATAGGCCTTGGTCTCCTTGTAGATCTGCTGCTCAAGCTTACGCAGGTCTTCCTTCTTCTTGGCAAGCTTGTTGTAGGCGTAGGTCAGGTCGGCGATCTTCTGGGCCTGGTTGTCATCGTACTTGCCCATGGCCTCCTTGTAGGAGATTTCGTCGAGGTAGTCATCGAGCTGCTGCTTTTCATAGGCTTCGCGGGCGGCGTAGATTTTCTCCTCGAGCTGCCAGCGCTCGGATTCCTTCTTCGTGAGCCTGGATTTCGCGTTTTCCAGGGCTTTGATGTAGCCGAGCTCGTCGTTTTCGTATTTGCCGATGGCTTTGAGGTGCTCGATGCGCTTTAATTCGTTGTCGAGGGCTTCGTTTTTGTAGGCGGTTGAGCCGGAAGAAGTAGATTTTGTCTGGTTTTTCTTGGCCGTATCGGCAGCGCGTTTTTCGTAATCCTGTTTGAGCTTCAGGTTTTTCTTTGCGTCTTCAATTGCCTTTTGCAGCTTTGCGCTTTGCTCATAGCTGGCGGCAAGATCGCTGTCGAGGAAGCTGGCGAGATATTGTTCATAGCTTTCATAACCCTTGCTGTTGTTCCCACGGCGGAATTCATGCTCCGTCATGACGAACTTGTCCGTTTTTGAGGCCACGGTAGCATAGTCGAGGCTTCCCATGATGCCGGCTTCCTGCTGCATGAGGTTGATGCGGTTCTGCGTTTCCGCGAGAGCGGCCTCGCTCATTTTGATCTGTGCCTGAATGTAGCCGGTGCTGAATTGGCTCGTTGCGCCGCTGAGCAGGCTCATCGCGCCTTCTTCGATTGCAAAACCGTCCGCCGTGGCGGTCACATATTGCTGGAGCTCCGGGTATTTGGCGCAGAGATCACTCACCTCGCTGGCGTTTAGAGCTCGTTGGGAGTTAACAGCGCCTTCAATATCGGAAATCTTCTGGTTGGCCTCGGCGAGGGATGCCGTGGCGGTTTGCAGGTTTTCTGCCGCCGACCGGGCCTGTTCGCCGGTTTGCGCCATAGCTGCTAGCTGCTCGACTGTCGCCTGCGCGGAGCCGGAAACGGAATTGAGCTGGCTGGCAAGGTCGTCGCCCGCGATTTGGGCAAGGTTTTCCGCTGTCAGTTCCCCGGCGGCGGCCGCATCGAGCAGTTTATCCTTTGCGTCGTTATCGCCGAGCTTGTTGTTAAACAGGTCGGCGCGCGTTTCCGCGTCGCCGAGCGCGTAGGTAATCTGGTTGACCTTTTCGCGCGCCGCGTCGCCGATTGCGCCGTCGCTGCTCTGCGCAACCTTCTGGTATTCCTCGGCGATATTCAGCAGGTTGTCACGCACGGTCTGGAATTGTTCGGACTGGCGGTCCAGCCCGTCGGTTGACAGGCTATCCGTCCAATACTCTGCGTATTCCTTGGCGGACATGCTCATGTCGTCCATCATGTCCATCTGCTGCTGGGCCATGTCCGGGTCGAACAGCATCATGTTGGAGGCGGATTGCATGGTTTGGCCCTGCGCCATGCTCGCCCCGATCTTTTCCCACCAGGATAGTTTGCCGCCATCCTTGGAATAGGAGGAGTCGAGCCCTTCGGATTCGAGGTTGTCCATGAGCTCCTTGCCGCTCTCGGCCTGCTTTGCTTTGAGCGCTTCGCCTTTTTCCTTGAGCAGGGCGACCTGAGCGGTGAGCTCTTCCCGCTGGCGTTCGAGCTCGGCGGTTTCCTCCTTGTCGGCAAGGGAGGGGTTCTGGATGCTGTTGAGTGTGTTCAGCCGTTCCTCAATCTGCGCGAGGCTGGAGCTTGCGTTGTTGAGCTCCGTCTCGTTTTCCGCATAGGCCTGGTTTGCGTTATCCACCGCCTCCACGGCGCGCTCGTGCGCATGTGTGAGGTAGTCAAGGCCCGTGATGAGGCCGTTGACGGCGAGGGTCACGCCCATGCTGATCGCGCCCGTGAGCGCGGCGGAGGCGACGGACTGGGCGATCATGGAGCCTGTGGAAACCTTGGTCGCCATGCTGGCGGCTAACTGAGAGTTATGGTACTTGTCGATGTCAACGGGCAGGCCGTTGCTTTGCCGGGCAGCTTCTTGGGCGGCTTTGGAGACATTGGTGAGGTGGTCTGCGTAGGCTTCAGCGGGTGTAGAGCCATCTAGGAGCGCTTGATTAAAGTCAATTAGCGCGTCTCTATCTCGATCCAAATTATTACTGAGTTCCGGCGCTGCAATAACCGAACCGGGTGTTGTACTGGAGTCTATACCTTTTGCTTTGAGCAGGCCGCTGCCAGCAGCCATAAGGGATTGTTTAGCGACATCCGTCACGCCGCCTAAAAGATTAAGGTTCTTTCTGTTACTTTTGTGACCATGATGAGATTGTTTTTGACAGTTGCTTATGGAGTTGGTATAATATTCCTGATCTCAGGTGAGAGGCTGAAAACAGGATGAGAGAGATATCATACCAAGTTTGAGAAAGGTGGAATAAAAATGAATGAGGTATATTTTTGTCCAGTATGTGGTTATGTTACTTATGATGAAAAATTATCTGCATTACATATGGGAAAAAAATGTCGTTTCTGTGGATCAGAACTGAAGGAAACTGGGAAGGACCGGAAGTCTTTTTGGCAAAGGTCTGAAGATAGACAAGAGCAGAGGAGACTTTTAAGGCGCCTTTCAGAAACTGTCCGAGAAGAATACTTCTACAATAACCCGCTCTTCGATAAAGAAAAGTATGAGGCTCGTGAGCAAGAAGACCGCGAGTGGGCTGAACGCAACAAAGCCGGCCTGAATCCTCTTGACAACCTCCCGAAATGCCCCACCTGCGGCAGCACCAACCTCTCCCGCCTGAGCGGCGTCGGCATGATCACCATGTTCGGCGGCTTCGGCGTGACGGACGGCAACGCGGGCAAAACCTTCAAATGCAACAACTGCGGCTACCGCTGGTAAAGTCATATTATACATACTGTAAAACAGGGCTTCGAATCAAAACGATCATTTTCAATCAACTCCTTTCCATATCTGTCCGGCAGGCACCGGGCGGCCTCGGCAACGATGCCGGGGCTTTTTTGTTGCGAGCGGCCAGCGGCTTGCTTTGTCCCTTTTGTAGCTGAAAGGGCTCGAATTTTGACAAATGTTTATGCAGTTGGTATAATATTCCTGATCTCAGGTGAGAGGCCGCAATCAGGGTGAGAGATAATATGATACCAAGTTTAAGAAAGGTGACTAAAAAATGAATCAAGTATATTATTGTCCAGTATGTGGTTTTGTGATAAGTGATGAAGAAGCGGATTGCTGGGATCCATCACAAAAGAAAAAATGTCCGGAATGTAAAGGGAAAATGATGGCAACGGGAAAGGAATACAATTCTTTTTGGCAGAGGTCCCCCAATAAGGACGATTGGTGTGACGCTCTTGAGAATTTGGAAGAAACTGTGCGCGAGGAATATGTCTATGGCAATCCTCAATTTAACCAAAAGAAATATGAGAAACGAGAGCAAAAGGATCAGGAGCGCATTGCCCGCAATAAAGCTGGGCTAAGCCCGCTTGATAACCACCCGAAATGCCCCACCTGCGGCAGTGAAAATCTCTCGCGCATCAGCGGCATAGGCACAATTTCGATTTTTGGGAATTTTGGCATCACCAATGGGGATGCGGGCAAAACCTTCAAATGCAACAACTGCGGCTACCGCTGGTAATTGCCGCCTTGCTGATGGCTCCACACCTACCGCATTTATACATATCGTAAAACAGAAACAGCCCCGGTTTCCGCCGGGGCTTTCTTGTTGCGGGAGTTAGCAGACTGTGAGTTGATTGCGGTTTGTTTTGTTGCATTTGTGGCCAGAAGGGCCTCTATTTTGACGAATATTTATGCAGTTAGTATATAATTATGGCTCCACACCCGTAGGGGCGAACCGTGTTCGCCCGTTGATAAAAAACAATGATTGCGGGCGAACACAGTTCGCCCCTACCATATTTATACATATCGTAAAACAGAAACAGCCTCGGTTTCCGCCGGGGTTTTCTTGGTGCGAGAGTTAGCGGTCTGTGAGTTGATTGCGGTCTGTTTTATAATATTCTGATTTCCCCTTTTAAAATATCTTTATCTTCTTCAAAGGTCCTAGCCGATGCTGGGGCCTTTTTTTGTCTTTCGAGCAACATTCGGAAGATATTGGGGAACAATGCAATTATTTGAGCAACTTATTATCCATAAAGAGCCCCTCTTCATTTGTTTTGGTCATTACAAAATATGGAATATGATTCGTTCTTTATCCGCAATTATATCCTCAACAAGATACAATTTTTATTGTTCTAAATTTTTATTATTTATTTTTTTGACTGCAATTAAATAAAAAAAATATCTTTAAAATCATTTTTTAAAAATTCTCTAAACCAATTTTATGGGTTTTTGTATTGCTTAATATCCGACAAAATATAGGTAGTTTCTATCGAATTATATTTACAACTTTTGTTAATATGAGGAGATAATAAAATTTTTTTGTCTTATCCACACTCCCTAAAAAAAGATTATATTATCTTATATTAGAAATTAATAAATATCACTATTAGGGGAAAATATGGATCTATCATCTATTACAAGATGACAATATATTTCTAATAAATCAATATCTATACATATTTTGAACAAAAACGTACGCATTAAATTGTAG
Source organism: uncultured Oscillospiraceae bacterium (assembly GCA_900544375.1). Lineage (GTDB taxonomy): Bacteria > Bacillota > Clostridia > Oscillospirales > Acutalibacteraceae > Fimivicinus. The sequence goes on along the minus strand of UQUZ01000034.1, from coordinate 12,747 downwards.
TGACTTACAGAAATTGGAATTAGTGAATGAAATGTGTTGAAAAATGATACAGGTATGGTTTATTATTGTGGGCGTGGCTCATGACAAAAAGATAAAGGAGAGTTCAAAAATGAAGACAGCAAGTTATCGAGTTGTTCGGATGTCTGTGTGCTATCAAGATGTGGAAGAAGAGGTGATGTACGGAATCGAGGCTATCTGCCCAGAGGAGGGGAAAGTATTAGACCGGGTTTGCAGGATTTCTGAAAATGAGGCAGAGGTTCAAAAGCTCTCTGAGATGATGAATCAGAATGAGCTGTCGCTGCGTCACTTCCGCTGTGTCGTTGACGATTTCAGGCATTAAGCCGGGTTTTGCGTTGCTTTTAGAGCGGGTAGCCTCTGCTCTCACACAGGGGCTTCCATCGGGCTCTCTCATCATGGCGGACAGGTCTTTCAGCCTGCCTCTCGCATTTCATGGTGTTATTGTGCGAGTACGGACTGGATCTTCACCCTCCCCGGTGGGAGGGGAGCAGCTCAGGCCCCAATGTTGCCACTGCGGCCGTTACAGTCTCTACGGATTCCGGGGGCGTTGCCGCCGCCGGCCTTTCCTCGGTCTGAACCACTGCTGGCCTTTAACCGATACAGCTGCTTTCTCTGCCGCATATTACTATGCGGCACAGGCAAACATTTCATTACCTGCACTGCCGCTTGAGGCGGCGCTGAGCTTCCCGCCCAGGGAGATAAGGCCTTGCACGCTGGATAATCCGTCAAGGCTTTCCCGCAGCCGGTTGAGCTTTGCTTGAAACTGCTCTGCTTCGGCTGAATTTTTTTGCATCCAGGCGCTTAGTTGATCGGATAAAACGAGCCTGTCCGTATCCAGCGCCACGGAGAGTGAGAGAGATTGGCCGGATAGCAGGCCTTGCGCCTGCCGCATAGCGCTCATCGCCTGTTCCTGAATTGATGCGGGGTCGATAACTGCCTGGATTTTTAGTTTGCCGCGCTGCGCAATTTCATCGGAGAGCTTCGGGAGTTGCTTTGCGATGGCTGCGGCGCTTTTGGAAAGATCGGCCTGCAAAACGATCTTTGCCGTATCGTTATTCAAACAGGATCACATCCTTTTTTAAGATAGGCGTTTTTGGCTCATTTTAATTTGGCATTGCCGGCTCATTCGTCTGTTGTGCGGAATGCTCCAACACCGCTGCCACGAGTTTTTTCTCATCAATTGATTCTAACTGAGAAAGCCTTTGGGCAAAGGCATGCAGGTCGATGCCGTCGAACGCCCCTTCCCATTGATCGAGCAGACGGGCCGCGCTTTCAAACACGCTGTCTAGCTTTGATTTGCCTGCTGCCTGCTGCCGGAGGAACTCAAGTTTTTCGAGCACCATGCATTCCAGCCGGTCAAAAAGCTTCCAGAGCCGGCGTTCGTCTTCGTCCTTGGAATTATACATGGCGCGGATGCGGGTGAGCAGGTCCATAGCATCCATCATTTCCTGTAATTTCGCAAGGTCCAGAAGCTTGCGCTCGGTTTCCGGCTCTTTTAGCTCCGGTAGGGGCACATTGCTTAAAAATTGCAGGACTGCGCCAAACATCATTACCTCCTGGTATTCTGGAATATAATCGCCCTCTGCTGTGAAGGAAGCCAGCGCGACGCGGTCGATAAAAGCGGAGGTATCCGCAAGGCTCAATGTGTTTTTGAGCTGAACCGGAATTTCATCCTCTCCGCAGCGGTAGAGAATACTAACGCATCCGGCGGGACGCAGCGCCGTGAGTTTTTTTACCTGCGCATTGGTGAGCTTTTTTCGCATGATCGTTGTCTCCTTTGCGATTGGTTTTTTATTGGGTGAGCATGGTAGGGGAATAGGGCGCGGATTGATGGGAGGGTAAAAGCGCCCTTTTTACGGCAGGAATGCCTGTTCCAGCCGTAAAAAGAGGGCTTTTGAAGATGGCTTCGGGGCGGCAATGCCGCCCCGAAGCGCTTTGGAGGAAATGCAAAAAGAAGAAAGTGAGGAAAAGGCAGATTTTTGATTAACCCTCGATGAGCTGCATATCGAGGAAGTCGTTGCCATCCACGGCAAAGAGGTCGAAGGTCATGGAAAGGGTGCTCGGGTCGCCCGTATTGCTCAGCGCAAGGCTGAATGCCGCCTGCGGAACGGCTTTGTGGATCACGAGCTTCATCGGCAGCAGCTCGTCGTCCTCCGTCTTGTAGAGCGTTTCGCCATAAGCGGTGTAGGCCTTCGGGAAAACGTCGCTCTTGAATTTGACAATCTGAATGCCCTGCTCTTTGTTGGCCATGTAGTAAACGATGTATTCATCGCCATCCGAGCCATCCTCAATGGTAGCGGCTTTTTCTGCCACTGTGGCAGAGATAGCTGCGCCGCAGTCGTCATCCGCCTTGTAGACTGTTACGGAATTGGCGACCGGCTCCTCGGAGAGTGTCAGCTTGCCCGCTGCCAGCGTCAGGCGCTCGCGGGTGAATACTTTGCCGCTAGTGAGGATTTCTGTGCCTGCCAGCATGGCGAAGAGCTTCATGGGAGTGATCTGCGTGTCAACCTTCATGGTGCAGGTGCGCTCGCCATCGAAGGGCACGCGCGGCGCTGCGCCGCGGCCGCCCTTTGCAAGCACGCGGGTTGCCGCCATTTCCGTTGTGGTAACGTTGGCGAAATCGACGTTGAGCCAAGGCTGCTTTGTCTTAAAATCCACCAGCGTAAAATCCGCGACCTCGCGGTTGGACATATTCGGGTTTACATGGTTGCTCATGTTGTGTTACCTCCGTTAATTTCTAAATTTTATCCTAAACGGCCAAACGGCCGTGATAGGCGGGTAGGCTGCCTATAGCTTTTTATACCAGTCGTTGGGGTCGAATTCGCCGCCCCAGCCCGCGTAATTCATCGCGTGGATATTCACCTGGTTCAGGTAGCTCTGGCGCAGGAATTGATCGTAAAGCTGATAAACCGTCAGATCCCATACATTGCACATATTGATGCTGTTATGTTGAACGCACAGCGCGGAAATGAGGTTGGGCAGGCTCGCATCCGCCTGCTTCTCCTTCGCCTGCTGCGGTGATTTTTTTTTGGCACGCTGTAGCTTCTCATAGATTTCACGCGCCTTGTCGTTGCGGAACTGTTTACGGTTGGGTTGGGCGCTATCTACATGATTGCGCTGAAGGATACAATCGCATACGTCTTCATAATTCGCTTCATGGATGATGCCCACCGGATGTCCTTCCGCCATACAGAGAAGGGCGCTGTGCGCCTGTGAAAACACGGCGTCTTCCACCAGGAAAAAGGAAAAGGCAGCGCATAAAAGCGCGCGTAGCTCCTGATTCCCGATCAGCGTATGGAACGCGTTGGCCCCACCGGGATCCGGCAGACCGGAGGCCGCAAATAGTTGCTCGGCATGCAGGGATAACAGCGAGAGATAGGCGTTGTAGGTTTCATAGCCGAGGGCGGCAACTTGCCGCAGGGTAGGCGCGATTACATGGCCCACCCGGGCGAGCGGATAGGGCGCTGGGCTGAGCAAATCCAACTCGTTGAGACGCGTCATGGGGTGAAACCTCCTCTGATTGGGTATAGAAGAAAAGTGTGCGGTCAGCCTCTTTTGCGGCTGAAGTCGGAGGCCGAATATTGCAGGACATAGCCGTAATATTCGGGCGTGGGCTCATAGAGCTGCATGCCTTCCCACTGTAGGCGTCCAATGCCGAAATTTGTGCTTTCGTTCAGAAGATGGTCTGTCTCTGATGCGAGTGTGTCCGCAAGCGTTTCATATGCTCCGCCGGGAAACAGCGCTTTGTTGCAACAGATCCAAATGTAGATTTGATGGGTACGAATGCTGGATGTGCTGCTTTTGGAGGTGGCAATATCAACGCTGATACAGCAATCAGGCTCCTGCAACGGGAATGCGGTAAAGCGGTATGGAAAGATACGCTGCTTTGCCACTTCCGCGTCTGCATTTGCATCGCCTGCGGCCAAAGCCTGCGTGAGCGCCGGGGAGGATTGCAGGAGGTCAATGATGGTCTGTTTATACCGGGCTCGTTGTGTAAGACTCAAAGGAAATTCACCGCCTTGTTTTTAAGATGAGAATATGGTTTAAACGGAAGGGGGGCTTTTGCCCGTTCCCCTACCACAATAGAAATTGCAGCACAAAAATAAAAAGCCCCGGAAACCCTAGCAGCTACGCGGGTTCCGGGGCACAATCAGGTGCGTTCTGAATCAAAAAGTAGCGGCGTGATAGCGTGCGAGCGTCTTTTTTAAATTCATTTCCGCCCGACAGTCCGGGCAATATTTTTGATTGTTTGTTTTGGGCTTAAGGAGTTTCCCGCAGCATGCACAGCGGATGATCCGTTCCCCTTGCAGCGAGAGATAGAAAAGCCCAGGCTCCCGAAGGTCATCGAGCGCGCAGGCCGTTTGTGAGGCCGGGCGAAAGAATAATACGTGGATATGGAGGTTATCCACGCCGCGGCTGAATGCGATCAGCCCTTTTTCCCGCAGGGTATGCAGCATGGCAGCCTGCCTCTCCTTTCCCGCCTGCACATGGGCCATGCGGAAAATAGCGCTCCATTTCTGCGTGACCCAGCCATCGTTGGCCGGGTTAATGAGTTGAGCATATTTGGCAAGGCATAGCAGTGTAAAGCAAAGCCGTTCCAGAGGCTGGCTTGCGAGCGCCCGGATGCTTGCAAGCTCCTCTTGGGTGATTTCAATCTGATTGGCCTGTAAGAGGGGGCGTCTGTCCGCACGGGAGGAAATGTGCTCGATTGCCGCGCTCCATTGCACGGCGTGATAATTCGCGTAGTTCTCCCGCATAAACCGGTGAAGCGTTTCCTCAATCTGTGGCTTCTCATAGCCCTCATAACAGAGGTAACGGGAAATGCAGCCCAAGGTCTGCGCCGGTTTTTTTCCAACCGTTCCACAGGCGATTGCCTGCTGTGCAAAAGCATGCTCGTTGAGAATCAGTTCCATGGTTCCTCATCCTCTTTCCTAAAGTTTTATCTGCTGGCTTTTTAGGGAGAAGCGCCGGCCGCGATATACGATCTCTCCCGCTGCATCCGCAGCCGGATAATGGATGATACCACCATTTTTTTGCAGCAGGTTCCGGAGGATCACATGCCCGCATAAATCCCAGACGAATTGTTTCGAGCGGTTGTCGCAATAGCACAGGTCAATGAGAATATCGCACAATTCCGCTTCATTGGGGCACAATGCGGCGCTTTCTCGCCGGAATTGATCGAGCAGAAATTCCCGCGTGCGGGCCGCATCTTCCTCCCGGATGTAGGTGTTGGCGCTTCGGCTTTTGAACTGCTGCACCTCCCGCGCATACGTTTCATAGAGGGAAGAGATAGCCTTTTTCCGGCTGCTGCTGCAATAAACGCCGCTTTTCAGGAGGGTATGGTCAAAGGCAGCCCGTTTTGTCCGGTGCTTGAGCAGAGAGTCAAATTCCGCCTCCATTCGCCAACACAGCCGGTTGAGCAGGCAGGGGGCGGTGCCGAGCGGCATGCGGCGTTGGTATTCCTCCCAAAAGGCGCATTCCTCCGGAGAGCGGATGTGTTTTTGGGATAGCTCTGAAAGCGAAATGCCGAATTCCATCAAGCACTTTGTGTTTGCATGATCGGCATAGGCGCGGTAACGCTTTCGCTCCTGCGGATAGAGGTAGCACATAAAATAGGGCTTTTTATCTGCCAGCAACTCCCGCAGCTGCGCCTTGCGTCGCTCCTGCTCTGGCGAATCGCCTTCGGAGCATCGCAGGGAGGAAGGACTATACCACTCTTTCGGCATAGGCTTTGCCAGAATCCCCTTTGCTTTATCAATGGCATTTTGTTGGAACAGCTGGCCGCATTTGATGCGGTAATCAAGCGTTTGATAGGCCTCGCTCCCCGGGGCAAAGCGGGCCTGTACTTCAAACATGGAGGTGATGCGATTGGTGATTGCGCCGATTTCATCTCCAAAGCTGTTAATGTTTGCTTGGATCAAATCCGCTTGTGTCACTCGCCTTTTTTCTGCCCGCCGCTGGATACATAGGATGGCGGGATCTTCTCGCGTGTTTTCCACCAAAATGGGGTTATCAGTGAGAAGGCAGCTGTCCGAATCTTTATCCAGGCCATTGAGCGCGTGAGCGGCGGTGTCCCAGGCGTTAAAAATCGTCACGGTGGTCAGGTAGCGGTACCAATCCCGCATCTCTTCCGTATCCCGCATGCAGAGCAGGCGGATATTATTGTGGCAGGTCATGGGCGCACGGAAGCAGACGACGCGCGCCGCCTTTTGATCGTTCCAATAGCGGTTATAGGCCTCGCCTGCGCGCAGCAGCCCGGTTACCGGAAGGCCGAATATGCTTTGGCACAGCGCGTAGGGATCTCCGCTGACGATGGAAAAATTGCCATGGACACGGATGACGCCGATTTTTGCCGCCTCGATCCGCTTTGTAATCATCTGCCGAATTTTTGCCTGGATAAACGGATCACAGATCAATCGCGCATCTGCCATCAAAGCGTTTGCAAAGTTCAGCCCTCCTTGCAGGGCGTTTTCTTCATTCAGTTCGGTCCCCTTCAAAAAAAGCAGGCTTTTGCGCCAATCTCCTCCGAGCACATCGGCGATTTCCGTAATAGTCGGGCGGATGAGCGTTTCCAGCTGTTCGTGTGTAAGCCGGTAGCTTTGAAGAAACTGATAGTTCAAATTTCGCTCCGACTCCAGCTTTTGCGGGCACGCCTTGGTCACGCTGAAGCAATAGTGGTGCTTGCGGCAATTTTCAAGATAATCCTGGCAGCTTTGATAGCAATTCCACAGCTTGAGCATAGAGGCTGTTAGGACGACGTCTATCTCCCGGATATCCTTCGTATCGCCCCAAATATCCTGCACAAGATAGCTCCCGGCAATCTTGTGCGCAAATTGATGGAAGTCAAAGCAAAACAGCATCCCTTTGCACCAGGCGTTGCGGATGCAGAAGCCGCTGAGCGGCCCTTCTCCGCCAAGCTCCGCATTCCACTGCCTGCTCAACGAAGGAGAAATCAGGCCGTAGCCGTCGCTGTCGATTAGCTCAACGGGGGCATTTTGTTCCAGCGTCAAGTTGGGCTCGCCCGGCGCTTGATCGTCAATGCGGATAACATCGGCGGAAAAGTGTGTAACGCAGTCCTCAACCACCAGAACGCCGCGTGGGGCGGAAACGGGCGTACTACCGCTGCAAGCAAGCGCGCGATAAGCTTCCAGTTTGGCTGGGACGAGCGGAACGGCTGGATCGCGGCCATTATCTAGCCGTTCTATCAGCGCTGGGAAAATCGCTTGGTTGACATAAACGATCGTAGAGGTTTTCACACCCCCGTTTGTGCCAAGCAGCCGCACAAATGGAATCCCATTGACGGTAAAACCTTTGTTTGCCCTGTGGTAATCGGCGATGGAATCCATCACCAGGCAGAGGTAATCCGGTTGGAATTGGAGCTGGTCGAGCCGGTCATAGGCCTGCTGGATTTCCCGTCGGACGGCGGGAGAGGATGGGGACTGTCGGAGCGCGCGCAGCTTTGTTTTCAGCGTATAGATGCGTTCCGCCCGATTTGCCACGCCTTGGAGTTCCTGCATGAAACGCAGCAGCGTGCTGTCGGCAAGCGCAACCAACTCCCCGTTGCGCCTTGCATCCGCAAGGGTCAGGGAAAGTGACCATCCCGCCTTTTTCAGGCGTTGGGTATGCAGCTTAAAGACAAAATGCTGATAGGTTTTGATTTGTGACATGATAAACCATCCTTTCGATAGCAGCGCCTCAATTCTACCAAATGGTTTCCTCCGCATAGCCCTCGCTTTGCAAGATATATTCGGCAAGGCGCATGGCAGCGGCCTGCGGCGAATGTTCCTGCAAAATCAGGTCGGCCTGCCCCTCCCAACCGCGAAACGCATAAAGATCGCATAGGATGTGGCGCAGGGCAACGGGGAAGGGAATGCCGGCCTCCCGCAGCTGTTTTTCCCGTTCATATGCGGGTTTGTATAGATAGACCATTTTATAAGGGCCAAGTCCGCGGGGTGGGAAGCAACGGATGGAGGCCAGTGCGGCGGGATTAATCCGCCAGATGCTCGGCTCTGCGCCGTCATTCCCATCTGCGCTATGATAAATAGAAGGGCTGGCCTGTAAGCGATAAATATCCCGCAGCAAACAGAGCGTTTCATGGACGCTGCTGCCTGCCTGCCCGGAGACAAAATAAAGATATTGCATCAAAATCCCTCCTTTTCAATGAAAAAGGCCGCCTAACATAGGCGGCAAAAGCATATAAGAACATTTGTTCTACTTCTATTATACTGGAGATATCAACATCTGTCAACTCCAATCAAAGGCGAGGGGACTGTTGAAAAATATTTCATTTTGCAACAATCCCCTTTTTTGCACACAGCTTTTACAGGGTTTCCGCAGGGGTTGGGTGCTCGTGCTGTTCTGCGGTGATCTCCTGCAAATGTAGCAGCAAAAAGCGCTGCGCCTTTTCATGATATAGATTTAGCATAAAGGGCACGCCCGTGCGGCTAACGCGCTCTTCGCTTATGATGCCGATTGATTGGCCGAGCGGGGATGCAACGCGCATGCGCTTGTTTTGTGCGCGCGTGATTTCCGTAAGATAGCCTTTCTCCACCAGCCAATTGGTCACGGCTACCGGCGAGAGAGGACGGGAGGCTTGCGGATCGATGCGGGCATTCACATTTGCCGCAAAGGCTTTAATGGGAATGGGGGTTTCAGAAATGGCCACCTGTGCGAGAGCCTCTTCTGAAAGGGAAAATGGGAGCTTCCTGCTAGGGTGGCGGGCCAAAATTTGGCCCCCGTTCGCAATGACCTGGCCCAGAATGCCGGATACATAGGCAAAGCATTTTTGCAGGCGCTCCGTTGCCAATGGATCGTCCCGTTTGAGTGGCTCCTGCGTGATTGGATCGGTGCCGTTGGAGAGCTGGTCGAGGTATTGCTTTGCGTGCTGCATGGTTTCAAGCTGTGTCATGATGCAGGCCATCCTTTCCATACTAATGTTGGATTTATGTAAAAAGCGGAGCGTTCCCCTTCATCATACCTAACTGAACCCTGTTTGGCAAGGGCCTCGGGCCGAGGGGGATCTGGCAGTCTAGCGGTTTTGCTGATTCTAGCGGGATAGAGCTCGTCCAGCACGGCGGCCCATTTCAAATCTTCAAGCGCTTTTTAGACCGGAAGCCCTTCCGGTTCCCGCTGCCTAGCTTACGCTTTGATTTTAACAGATTCGGAGGCCTTTCCAATATATAATGGTATACAGCTACTGTTCGCGCAGGGAGATTCCTCTTTTTCTCTTTACACGGCGCGCCGAATGCAGTAAAATAGCTGTGATAAGGATCACCCTAAACTGAATATCGGAGGTTTTACGATGCAGCCAGTATATAAGCGCATCCTTTTAAAACTCAGCGGTGAGGTGCTTGCGGGTCCTCAGGGCCATGGTATCGATTTTGATACGGTGCAAAACATCTGTAAGGCCGTGAAGGAATGCTCTGACATGGGCGTTGAAATCGGACTGGTCGTCGGCGGCGGCAATTTTTGGCGCGGCCGTTCCAGCGGCGAAATGGATCGTACGCGCGCAGATCATATGGGCATGCTGGCCACGGTGATGAACTCCCTCGCCCTTGCGGATGCATTGGAGCAGCTGGCGGTGCCCGTGCGGGTGCAGACGGCGATCGCGATGCAGCAGATTGCGGAGCCGTATATCCGCAACCGTGCTATCCGCCATCTGGAAAAGGGCCGTGTCGTCATCTTCGGCTGCGGCACCGGCAACCCCTTCTTCACCACAGATACGGCGGCCGCTCTGCGCGCCGCGGAGATCGATGCAAATATCATTTTCAAGGCGACAAATGTGGACGGTGTGTATGACCGCGATCCCAACAAGTTTCATGATGCGGTGAAGTTCGATACGCTCTCCCATTTTGATATCCTCCAGAAGGGGCTTAATGTGATGGACAGCACGGCAGCCTCCCTCTGCAAGGATAACAACATCCCCATTCTGGTATTCAATTTAGACAATCCCCATAATATTGTAGACGCCGTGTTAGGCAAAAATATTGGTACAATCGTGAAGGAGGACTAACCCCCATGGAGATGAAGCAAGTATATGAGAATGCAAATGAGCGCATGCATAAAACGATTCGCGCTCTGAATGGCGAGTATGATTCTATCCGCGCCGGGCGGGCCAATGCGTCTGTGCTCGATAAAATCCAGGTGGATTACTATGGCGTGCCGACCCCGATCAACCAGATGGCGGCGATTTCCGTGGCGGAAGCCCGAATCCTGACCATCCAGCCGTGGGATGCTTCCACCCTGCACGCTATTGAAAAGGCGATCCAAACCTCTGACCTCGGCATTAACCCGCAAAATGATGGCCGTGTGCTGCGGCTGATCTTTCCGCCGCTAACGGAGGATCACCGCAAGGAGCTTGTAAAAACGGTCGGCAAAACTGCGGAGGAGGCGAAGGTGGCAATCCGCTCTATCCGCCGCGACTGCATTGAAAAGTTGAAGGCGATGAAGAAGGGCTCTGAAATCACGGAGGACGATCTGAAAGACGGCGAAAACGAGCTGCAAAAGATCACGGATAAATTTACGAAGGAAATTGATTCGATTGCTCAGGCAAAAGAAAAGGAAATTATGGAAATCTGATCTGGGTGAACGCCAGCTGCTTGTTGCACTGGCGTTGCTGTGATTGTCATTCTGAGGAGAAGGCGGCGCAAGACTGCTTTTTCCTCAGGATGGCATTTTACTATCACTTTTTTCACGCTGGAAAATATTGCTCGCAAGCGGTTTGCGGGCGGAAAGGCGGCGGAGGAATGAGCGTTATCGATCGGGAGCGGCTCCCGCAGCATGTGGGGATTATTATGGACGGCAACGGCCGTTGGGCAAAGCAACGCGGCCTCAAGCGCACGCAAGGGCACAGGGAAGGGGCTCGTGTGTTTCGCCGGATTTGTGAGTATGCCAATGATATCGGCATCCGTTATATTACCTTTTACGCTTTTTCCACGGAAAACTGGGCGCGCCCGCCGGAAGAGGTCTCCGCTATTATGGAGCTCTTACGTGAATATCTCTTTGAGGCGGAGGAGCGGAAAAAGGAGAATGCGGCGCGCGGCATGCGCATCCGCTTTATCGGCAGCCAGGAGGGCCTGCCGGGCGATATTATCAGCCTGATGAATCAGGCGCAGAAGGAGAGCCTCGCCGCGACGAAAACGATTGTCAATATTGCCGTCAATTACGGCGGCCGGCAGGAAATCCTGCAAAGCGTACAGCGTCTTGCGCAGCAGGCGGCGGTGGGGAAAATCAAGCCGGAGGAGATTACGCTGGAACAAATCGGCGGCGGTCTGTATACGGCTGGGCAGCCGGACCCGGATTTGATTATCCGCCCGAGCGGGGAATACCGGCTTTCTAACTTTCTGATCTGGCAGGCGGCCTATGCGGAATTTTGGTTTTCCGATGTGCTGTGGCCGGATTTTACTGAGGCTGATTTTGACCAGGCGCTGGAAAGCTACCAACGGCGCGACCGTCGTTTTGGCGGTATTTGAGCCATTCAAGCATTTTGGGCAATTCTATTAAGACTTTATCGGGAAACCAGTGTTTCCCTTCCAAGACGAAGCCTTATCAATGAAAGGCATGTGATCTGTAAATGAAAACGAGAATCCTATCCGGCGTGGGCGTGGTCGTCTTTTTGATTGCGATGCTTTTGTGCACGTATACGCCGTTTTTCTCCCTTTTCCTTGCGCTGCTCTCCGGTGTAGCCGTGTTTGAAATTGAGCGTGTGGCGCAGGTGAAGAATAAAGCCATCATGGGGATCAGCGTCGCATTTTCGGCGCTGCTGCCGGTGCTGATTTCCGCAGGGGTCAATTTGCCTGTGCCGCTGGTGGCGATTGGCTATACGATACTGCTGCTCATTCTGATGCTGGCGCAGTATGAGATCACTCGGTTTGAGCATGTAGCAATCGCGTTGTTTGTTTCCCTTGGGATTCCGCTCGCCTTTTCCTGCATGATTTTTTTGCGGGATATTTATACGGTCTACCCGCAGGCGTATTCAAAGGCGGACGGCCTGCTATTCGTGTTGTTCGGCATCAGCAGCGCATGGGTCACGGATATGTTTGCCTATTTTATCGGCAGCAAGTTTGGCAAGCATAAGATGACGCCGAAGATCAGCCCCAAAAAATCCTGGGAAGGCGCCGTAGGCGGTGTTGTAGGCGCGGTGCTTATTAATCTGCTGGTTTTCCTGATTTTTAATTTGGCGGTTAAGGAGCGGCTGCTTTTGCCTTATTGGGCTGTCATTCTCATCACGATTGCGCTGGCAATCATCAGTATGCTAGGCGATTTATCCGCCTCCGTCATCAAACGCAATTATGGCGCGAAGGATTTCGGCAAGCTGATCCCCGGCCATGGAGGTGTGATGGATCGGTTTGACAGCTGCCTTTTTGTGCTGCCAGTGCTCTATTTTATCGTCCGATTGGCGGCAATGCTTTCCTACTAACGAGGGAGATAGGCGCATAAAGTTAAAAGAGAGATGTTCAACCTTGGAAGTTTTGTTCTTTAGGGTCAGAAAATAGACCAGAATTTGGCTGTGCCAAATCACACAAAACTTCTGCCTGGCAGAGAAAGGAGGGCCATACTAATGTATAAGCGGTTATCCATTTTAGGCTCCACTGGATCGATCGGAACGCAGGCGCTGGATGTCGTACGCGGATTGTCCCGCGGCGGTTTTCCCGTTCAGGTAGAAGTTTTGGCGGCACGGTCCAATATTCGTTTGTTGGAGGAACAAATCCGGGAATTCCGTCCAGCCGC
>UQUZ01000033.1 GCA_900544375.1 uncultured Oscillospiraceae bacterium | reverse complement strand
GGAAAAATGCCTGTCGGCGCGAAACGCCTCCTGCCGCGATGCGGCAACGCCATTTGGGGCGAATCTATCAAAAAGCGAAGGAAAATTGTTCTTTTATGAGCACCATAAGGAGATCGATATAACATGATGAAAATGATATCCTGGAATGTGAACGGCATCCGGGCATGCGTATCAAAGGGCTTTCTCGACAGCATGCAAGCGATGGATGCAGATATCATCTGCCTACAGGAAACAAAAGTCCAAGCAGGGCAAATTGAGCTGGATGAGCCGCCGCTTACAAATTACCATCAATATTGGAACTATGCGCAGCGCAAGGGGTATTCCGGCACGGCGATCTTCACCAAGGAGGAACCGCGCTCCGTGCAGCTTGGGCTCGGCATCCCGGAGCACGACACAGAAGGCCGCGTGATCACGCTGGAATTCGATGCGTTTTATCTTGTCACCGTTTACACGCCGAACGCGCAGGAGGAGCTGGCCCGCATCGACTACCGCATGGATTGGGAGAATGCCTTCCGCGCCCACCTCCAGAAGCTTGATGCGCAAAAGCCCGTTGTCTTTTGTGGCGACCTGAATGTGGCGCATCAGGAGATCGATTTAAAAAACCCAAAGCCCAACCGTGGGAAGGCTGGCTTTTCAGATGAAGAGCGGGGCAAGTTCAGCGAGCTGCTGGCTGCCGGCTTCACCGATACGTTTCGTTATTTATACCCGGATTTAACCGGAGCATATTCCTGGTGGTCCTACCGCTTTCATGCCAGGGAGAAAAACGCCGGCTGGCGCATCGATTATTTTTGCGTTTCCAACCGCATAGCCAACCGAATCAAGGAGGCCAAAATCCACACGGAAATCTATGGTTCCGACCACTGCCCGGTGGAATTATGCCTTGATCTATAGGTTTCATCTAGAAAGGAGTGCTTCAAGCATGGAAATTGGGGCTGTTTCCCAAGCCGTTATCCTGGTCACCAAAGCGACTACTGCCGCCGCCATGCGCAGCGGTTCCCTGCCCGTATTTGCGACTCCCGCGATGATCGCCCTGATGGAGGAGGCCGCGTGCGCGTGTATCGCACCGTTCCTGAAAGAGGGAGAAACCACTGTAGGCACGAGCCTGAATATCAGCCACACATCGGCAACGCCTGTCGGCATGCATGTTTATGCCGAAGCGCGCCTGACCGCTGTGGAGGGGCGGAAGCTCTCCTTCCAAGTGCGCGCTTGGGATGATGCAGGGGAAGTCGGCGCGGGCGCCCATGAACGATTCCTCGTAAAGGAAGAAAAATTTGTTGCGAAAGCGCAGGCAAAAGGGGATAAAGCAGATTGAGTAAGCCGCTTTTTGACGCAGTTCTTTTTGACTTTGACGGCACGGTGGTAGATTCCTCTGAGGGGATCTACAATAGCGTACGATATGCGCTGAAGGCTTTGGGTTACCCAAGGCCTGATGAACAAGCCCTGCGCTATTTCATTGGGCCGCCTCTCCAACACAGCTTTATACACCTTCTAGGCGTGGATGAGGCCCGCGCGCAAGCGCTGGTTGAAAAATACCGTGAGCACTACCGTTCGCAGGGAGTGCGTGAGGTGCGGCTTTATGATGGAATTCGCCCGTTGCTCACCCAATTGAAAGGCAGCGGCGTCCGCCTTGGCGTAGCCTCCTCCAAGCCTGTGCCCTTCATCCAAGAAATTCTTTCCCGGTTAGAGATCGGCGCTTGTTTTAGCTATGTATCCGGCATCGATTTCTCCCAGAATCCCCCAGGAAAAGAGGTGCTGATCCGCAAGGCGATCGTGGGGCTTTCGCTTCCTGTCGACAGCCGCATTCTAATGGTGGGCGATCGGCATTTCGATATCGAGGGGGCTCACCGGGCTGGGCTTCCCTGCGCAGCTGTCCTCTATGGGTTTGGCAGCCGTGCGGAATTCGAGCAGGCAGGCGCTGAATATATTGTCTCCTCCCCGGAGGAGCTGCCGCTCATTATTCTGGGAAATTGATCTTTTGATCATTTTAGAATGTAGAGAAAAAGGGGCATTGCAAAATGAATATTCTCCTGAGCCTTCGCCGCCTGGTTGCGGCTATCCTCTCCCTTGTGCAATTTTTTGCCTTGCTGTTTTCCGGCGCGTATGCGCCCGGCAGTGGTGAGTTTGCCAAAGGCTGGTCAAACGACAACAATGGTTACCCCAACAGCGGCCCCGAGGTGGAGCGGTTGACGGAGATTGTTCCTTCGGCGCGCCAGCTTGCCTATGCGGAGCTGGAATACTACACCTTCATTCACTATGGCATGAATACCTTTACCAACAGCGAATGGGGCACTGGCAAAGAATCACCCAGCCAGTTTAACCCCCAAAAAGTCGATACGGATCAATGGGTGCAGGCTGTCAAGGCCTCCGGCAGCAAGGGGATTATTTTCACCGCCAAGCACCACGATGGCTTTTGCATGTTCCCAAGCGACTATACCACCCATGATATTGCCTCCAGCCCCTATCAGGATGGGCAAGGGGATATCGTGCAGGAGCTTGCGGAAAGCTGCCGCAAATATGAAATGAAATTCGGCGTTTACCTCTCCCCCTGGGATATGCATGAGCCAACCTACGGAACAGACGCTTATAATGATTATTTTGTCAGCCAGCTCACGGAGCTCTGCACCCGCTACGGCGAGTTGTTTGCCATTTGGCTGGATGGCGCTAAGGGTGATGACGCACCTGATTTCACCTATGATTTTGACCGGTATTATGAAGTGATCCGCACCTATCAGCCAAACGCGGTGATCGCGGTCAGCGGCCCGGACGTGCGCTGGATCGGCAACGAGGCGGGTAACGCCCGTGTAAGCGAGTGGAGCGTTGTCACTGCCAATGACGAGGCGTTGGATCCAGCTCTCGGCACATTGCCCCACATCAGCTATGACGCGCCGGACATGGGCGGCCGAGATATCGTTTCCCAATATAAAAACCTCAAGTGGTATCCGGCGGAGGCCGATGTGCCGATTCGTCCCGGCTGGTTTTGGCACAGCAATGAAAATGTAAAGGTCAAAACCGTGTCCACGCTGATGGATATCTATTATAAAACCGTGGGCGGCAACGCCTCTCTTCTGCTCAATGTTTCGCCCAATCAAAACGGCGTGATCCCACTGATTGATACGCTCACCTTAAAAGCCTTTGGCGACCGTATCCGCAGGGAATTTTCCAACTCCGCCGTGCAGAGCTTTTCTGTTGGGAGCAACGAAGGCATGCGGTCAATCGAAGCATTAAACGCAATGCTGGCAGAAGATACCGCAAGCTATTCGTTTGGGGATGATGAATATATCCTGGACTGCAAGCTGGATGGGATGCAGCAGGTCAGCAGCGTTGTGCTGCGGGAGGATCTGCGTTTCAGCGAGCGGGTAGAGGATTTCGATGTGTATCTCCGCACCGCCAAGGGCTTTGTCCACGCCGGGGAGGGCACAGTGATCGGCAACCGCAAAATTCTTCGCCTTCCGCTGACGCTGCCCAAAACAGACTGCGTGCGCATCGTGATCCGCCAATCCCGTGGCAATCCGGTGCTGCGCAGCGCAGAAGTTTTCGTCCACTGAACACCGGTTCCTGTTTGATTCATTGAAACGATTTCAAATTGCAGAGTCTGTTGCGAAATAGGAAACATTTCGCAGCAGGCTCTTTTTTAAGTTCTATTTGGGTTGCACTGCTATACTTTCCAAGTGATAAAGGGTGATTCCCTTGGTTGGAAATGAATATCCGTATCATGAATCAGCAGGAGGAATATTGCCATGAAAAAATATCTAGCGGTTCTAATCGCATCATTGCTTATCATCCTCGCCGGCTGCGGCCCCGAGAACGGCACTGCCGAGCAGACGACAAAGGCTGCGTCCCTCAATGCCATCTCGGCTGACGAGATTGACACTACGGTCGGCAAATCGGATCAGGATGCAGCCTATGATGAGAGCAGCGCAACCAAAATTACGCTTACGGGCGCCTCCGCCTCCATCTCCGGGAACGGAGCTTCCCAAAAAGACGGGGTTGTCACCATACAGCAAGAGGGCACTTATCTGGTAAGCGGCACGCTGGAGAATGGGCAATTGGTCGTTGACGCAGCCGATACCGAAAAAGTGCAGATCGTGCTCCAGAATGTATCTATTGATTGCTCCGACCATGCTGCATTGTTCATCAAGCAGGCAGACAAGGTGTTTCTCACGTTAGCGGAGGGCACGGAAAACACGCTTAGCAGCGGCAGCTCCTACGCCCTCGGCGATGACGACAGCAACGTGGACGGCGTCATTTTCAGCCGAGCAGACCTGACGATGAATGGAAGCGGCAGTTTGGCCGTCAACGCAGCATACAAACACGCCGTTGTCTCCAAGGATGATCTCGTCGTCACCGGAGGTCAGTATGCCATCAAGGCAGAAAACGGCGGCGGCCTATACGGCAAAGACTGTGTCAAAATCACCGGAGGTGCGTTTACTATCGCAACCGGTACAGACGCCATTCAGGCCAACAATGCGGAAAAAGCCGATCAAGGGTATGTTTATATCTCCGGCGGTACGTTCGACCTCACAGCCGGCACAGATGCCGTTCAGGCGGAAACCGTGCTGCGCATCGACGGCGGCACGTTCCAGATCACCAGCGGCGGCGGCAGTGCAAACGCCAGCATCGACAAATCCGGAAAGGATTCGCCCGGCTGGGGTATGTGGGGGCCTCAGAGCGAGCAGAATCCCTCACAGGATGCAGAATCCACCGACACATCCGACAGCGCAAAAGGGCTGAAGGCAGGCGCATCTCTTTCACTGCGCGGCGGCACATTCAGCATTAACTCCTCTGACGATTCCATCCATTCTAATGGCACGGTAACGATTACCGGAGGCACGCTCTCCCTGAAATCCGGCGACGACGGCGTTCATGCCGGCGACGCGCTCCTGATTGAGGAGGGAACGATCAAGATTAGCCAGAGCTATGAAGGGCTTGAGGGACTAAGCGTTACCATCGCAGGGGGGAACATTCAGCTTACCGCCAGCGACGACGGGATCAACTCCGCCGGCGGCAGCGACACGGCAAAACAGGGCCGGCCCGGGCAAAACCAATTCATCGTCAGCGAAGATTCCGAGATCTTCATTAAAATCACCGGCGGCACGATCAACGTGGATGCAGGCGGTGACGGTCTGGATTCCAACGGGAACCTGTTTGTGGAGGGCGGCACGATCTATATCACCAGCTCCGCAGATAACGGCAACGGAGCGCTCGATTATGAAGGCGCCGCCACCATTACTGGAGGCACCATCGTCGCTGCAGGCATGAGCGGCATGGCGCAGGGCTTTTCCGACTCCTCCACACAATATTCCATTTTAAATAATTTCAGCGCTTCTCTCTCCTCTGGCGACGCCATTGTCCTGAAGGACTCCGGCGGCAAAGTTCTCGCATCCTACACGCCCGCAAAAGCCTATAACAGCGTCGTCGTCAGCAGCCCGGATCTGAAAAAGGGGGAAACATATACCCTTTCAGCCGGCAGCCAATCTGAAAGCCTGACGCTTTCCTCCGTTGTGACTTCCAACGGCTCTGGCGGCATTAGCGGGCCCATAGGCGGCAGAGGACGGCAGCAGCCAGGCGGCAAAGATGCATAATTCAACGAATGCACATCAAGGGGGGCAATGCGGATTTGCATTGCCCCCCTTGATGGATTCGCCAAAAACACAGCGGCGAGCCTTACTTGCCCTTCCGCTTCCGGTACAACGACCGCCCTGCGGTGAAAATACCGCCCAACCCAACGATACATCCAACCGCCAGCAACACATACGGCCCACCGATATTCAGATAATTGCCCAGCATACAATCCCGCCACGAAGTGGAGGGATCGTGCCCTACCACGTCCCGATAATACACAAGGTGGCTGCGATAGGCTTGCGGCGCACTTTCCTGCAATTCAATCACGCGCATTGCGCGCTCTCCGCCGTTGCCGTAGGAGTTAAAGCCGCAGCCGGGGGCGTAGCCGAGATCAATTCCCTTGTAGTTCCCCACATATTCATTCTTATGGTCATGGGCGAAATAGGCGCCGATCACATCCCCGCAGGCCAGCCATGCATCAAATTCCCCATTGCCATTATCTGAGGCGCGTGGACCTTCTAGCAACCGCGTGCCCTGAATCCTGCTTTCCTCTACGGCACAGGCAGGATCGGGCAGCCAATACTGCCCCTTTTTACTGCTCCATCCCTTCACTGCACCCTGTGTGCCCTTTTCTACCGCGCGGAAGGTTTGGTAGATTTCCGGAACCGCAACATGCTGAAACGCCAGCGCGGGGATTGGCACCCCGCCGTTTTCCGCCGTCAATCGTTTGCTCTCCTCCACATACCAGGCAATCTGATCTGGCGCGGGAGAGGAGTAGGAAACAAGGCTTTCGCCTTCCCCCGAATCAAAAAACCAGAGTTGAAAGGCCGCTTTCTCACCCTTGGCGTGCAGAATTGGCAATCGATAGGTTCCGCAGCCAGTCAGCGCCGGGCCATCATCCACTGCCAGGCAGCCGGGGTAGGACTGATAGATTTTTATCTGCTCTTCCAGCGTCAGCGGAGAAGCCGGGTCGTGATTGCCAAAAACCAGGGCAAAGGGAATCCTCCGCTGCGCAATGGGGCCGACGATGTTTCCAATCGCCTTTTCCGCCTTCTCCTGCGCATGGATACGCGCGCCAAACCATGAGCCCGCGATATTGTCGCCCATCAGGATGACCAGATCCGGCTTCACCTCATCCAGAGACGCTTCAATCAATTCGACGGTATCGGGCTTCGTCCGGTTCGTATCCTGTGCGTCGGCCAGCAGCATAATGGTAAAACTACCATCCTCCCGAAAACGAAGTTCCCCCTCTGGGGCCTTCTCCTTTGCAAACGCCGGCGCCATACTCGTTGCGACAACAGCCGCCGCAAGCAGCACCGCCGCAGCTTTGTTTCTCCATCCACGCATTCGTTCCCCCTCCATTCAATTGAAAGTGCTATCCTACCATAATCTTGCCCTCCGGCAGCACCTCGCCGCCGCCGCCTTCCCCACGGATCGTCAGTGCGAGCGCAAAGGAAATCGGGCCAATCCGGCCGATAAACATTGTCAGAATCGTCGCGATCTGTGCAGCGATCCCAAATTTCATGGTAACGCCGGCCGTCATTCCAACCGTACCGAAAGCAGAAGCCGCTTCAAAAATGCCATCTACACCGGACAGGTTTGGCAGAGTAATCAGGATGACAGCCGCATTCATCACAACCGCTGCAAAGCCCAGCGCGGCAATCGTCATGGATTTATAGACCGTCCGTTTAGGCACCCTTCTGCCGAGCACAACCGTATCATCCCGCCCTCGGATAACAGATACCACGGTCATCATCAGCACAAGGAAGGTGGTCACCTTGATGCCGCCCGCGCAGGAACCGCTGCCGGCCCCAATCACCATCAGAAAGATCATCATCACCTTGGAAAAATCGTACATCTTGCTCAGATCGATACTGGCAAAGCCTGCCGTACGCGCCGATACAGATTGAAAAAGCGCCGCATTGAGCTTTTGAAACAAAGGCAGTGCACCTAGCGTGTTGGGATTGTCAAATTCCACCACCAAAAACACCAAAAAGCCGCCCGCGATCAGTGCGGCGCTCATCAGCAGCATGGCCTTGGTGTGCAGCATCAAGTGGCGATGCCTGCGCCAGGAGAACAGATCCTGAAACACCATGAAGCCAATGCCGCCCAAAAAGATCAGCGCCATCACTGTATAGAGAACGATTACATCCCCATTATAATGGATGAGCGAGCCAAACGGCGTTTCATTTCCAAGAATGTCGAAGCCTGCGTTGCAGTAAGCTGATACCGAAGTAAAAATGGCCACCCATACGCCATGCGCCCCATACTTCGGCACAAATCGAAGCGAAAGCAGGATCGCCCCGATCGATTCAATCAGCAACGTCGTCGCCACAATGATTTGCAAAAGGGAGCGAATATTGTGAAAGGAGCCTGCGTTTGTATTTTCCTGCGCCAAACGCAGCGTGCGCAGGCCGAGCTTTTTGCGCAAGGAAAACATGAAAAAATTTGTGAGCGTCAGTAAGCCGATGCCGCCGATTTCGATCATCGTCAACAGCACCGCCTGACCAAAAAAAGTGAACTGCGTATATGGGTCTACCAGAGTCAATCCCGTCACACAGGTGGCGGAGGTGGCGGTAAACAAAGCCGTCAGCGGATGCAGCATCTCCCCATTTTTTGAGGAAACCGGCAACATCAGCAGCACCGTTCCTACGAGGATCACACCCAAAAAACTCGCTGCAATCACCCGGGCAGGTGAAAATGGCCTTACCGGCCGCCGTTCTCTTTCCCGTTTCAAACAAACACCTTCCTAAAAATATGCGGAACGCTTGTGCCGCGCCCACTCCCTCTGAGGATTCCTTTATCAGAATGCTTCCTCATCCTAATACAGAATGATTAAAAAGGCAAGGGATTCACGGTTTTTTCTGCCTGTGTTCTTTTGGGACGCCTTCAAGTATGCGATTTTCACCAAAAGTGAGCCATGGCACGGCGCCTTTTTCTCACTTTCCAAAATAAAACCTCTGCTTTGAAACTTGCGGAAAAAGAAGGATTTGAGTATAATAGGGTTTAGTTCTGTTCCAGTGTTGGAACCGATCCCAATGGATGTTAACATCGAAAGGAGTTACGGATTATGAACTATTCCCGCGAAGTGGAAAACATGTGCACGGTCGCCAAAGGCCCTCATCACGGTCCCGCTCCCATTCCCGAAGAGGGCAAATGGGTTAAGTCCTATGAGATTAAGGATATTTCCGGTTTCTCACACGGCATCGGCTGGTGCGCACCCCAGCAGGGCGCCTGCAAGCTCACATTAAACGTTAAGAACGGTATTGTTGAGGAGGCGCTCGTTGAAACGCTAGGCTGCTCCGGCATGACCCACTCCGCAGCTATGGCTGCTGAAATCCTCCCCGGCAAAACGCTTCTTGAGTGCCTGAACACCGACCTTGTCTGCGACGCAATCAACGTTGCAATGCGCGAAATCTTTAAGCAGTTGGCTTACGGCCGCAGCCAGTCCGCTTTCTCCGAGGGCGGCCTTGTTGTCGGCGCAAGCCTTGAGGATCTTGGCAAGGGCCTTCGCTCTCAGGTTGGCACAATGTTCAGCACCAAGGCGAAGGGCGTTCGTTACATGGAAATGGCTGAGGGCTACATCACCCGCATGGCGCTTGATGATGACGATCAGGTGATCGGTTACGAGTTCGTAAAGCTCGGCAAAATGCTGGAGGATATCCGTCACGGCGTTCCCGCTGACGAAGCGCTCAAGAACAACACCGGCAGCTACGGCCGTTTCAATGAAGCGAAGAAGTATATCGACCCGCGTGAAGAATAATAAGACTGTATAAAGGAGGACAATTCACTATGGCTAACGATGTAAAATTCGAAGGCAAAGAGAGAAGAATGGCCAAAATCGAGAAGTGTCTTGCAGAGTATGGTCTTGCAAGCCTTGAGGAAGCCCGCGATCTCTGCCTTTCCAAGGGCATCAATGTGGAAGAAATCGTAAAGGGCGTTCAGCCCATCGCTTTTGAAAACGCCGTTTGGGCTTATACGCTTGGCGTTGCCATTGCGCTGAAAACCGGCGTGAAGGCGGCAAGCGAGGCCGCCGCCACCATCGGCAAAGGCTTGCAGGCATTCTGCATCCCCGGCTCTGTTGCAGAGCAGCGCAATGTTGGCCTTGGCCATGGCAATCTTGGCGCAATGCTCTTAAAGGACGAAACAAAGTGCTTTGCTTTCCTTGCCGGCCATGAGTCTTTCGCAGCCGCTGAAGGCGCAATCGGCATCGCGCGTACGGCAAACAAGGTTCGCAAAGAGCCCCTTCGCGTTATCCTCAACGGCCTCGGCAAGGATGCCGCCATGATCATTTCCCGCATCAACGGCTTCACTTATGTGAAGACGGAGTATGACTTCTACACCGGCGAGCTCAACGTAATCAGCGAAACACCTTACTCCGACGGTGAGAAGGCAAAGGTGAAGTGCTACGGCGCGAACGACGTTCTCGAAGGCGTTGCAATCATGAAGGCTGAGGGCGTTGACGTTTCCATCACCGGCAACTCCACCAACCCCACCCGCTTCCAGCACCTCGTTGCAGGCACATATAAGAAGTGGGCAATGGAGAACGGCGTGAACTACTTCTCCGTTGCTTCCGGCGGCGGCACAGGCCGTACCCTGCACCCCGATAATATGGCGGCTGGCCCCGCCTCCTACGGCTTGACGGACTCCATGGGCCGCATGCACGGCGATGCTCAGTTCGCCGGCTCTTCCTCCGTGCCTGCGCACGTGGAGATGATGGGCCTGATCGGCATGGGCAACAACCCGATGGTCGGCGCAACGGTTGCTTGCGCGGTTGCAGTTGAAGAAGCTGGCAAATAAATAAAGCAAACAGTGTTCATGCAAAAACGGCTGAGGGAGTGCGCTAGCCTCTCCCTCAGCCGTTTTTTTGCGTCAAATCGCTTCTGCGGTCAGTAAAAAACGCTCTAATCCGGGAGCAGCCTTCTCTAGCAATTGAGCAAAATGCAAAGCCCGTATACTTTTGCCGCTTTTTATGATATGATGCAAAAAGCACACGGGCAAAAGCCCAAAGGACGCGGTGCCCTAATTAATCATCATATGTGGAACACAAATGGGCACGATAAAACTTTGAAGGGGGAGTTTAAATGACAAACGATGGCGTTGGGAGGCCATCCTTTCCGAAACGTGCCGTTGTAACCGCAGGCATGCCCTACGGCAATAAAGAGCTGCATTTTGGCCATGTCGGCGGCGTTTTCGTCCATGCAGATATCTTCGCCCGTTTTTTAAGAGATCGAATCGGGAAGGAAAATGTGATCTTTGTATCCGGCACAGATTGTTACGGTGCCACGATAGAGGCCGGTTTTGAACAGGCCGTAGCCAACGGCTTTTGCGGCGCCCTAGCAGACTATGTTGCCCAAAACCACGAAAGGCAGAAGGAAACGCTTTCCCGCTACCGGATCTCATTGGATCTGTTTGGGGCCTCTGCATTGGGAGAGGCTGGCAGTATTCATTCGGACTTATCCGCAACTATTTTTAAGCGGCTTTATGAAAACGGCACGCTCAAGCTGGAACAGACCGTCCAATTCTTTGATGAAGAAAAGGGCGCTTTCCTCAATGGTCGTCAGGTAACAGGCCGCTGCCCCATTCAGGGCTGTAAATCAGAAACCGCTTATGCCGATGAGTGCTCGCTCGGACATCAATATAATCCCGCCGAATTAATCAATCCCATCAGCGCTTTATCCGGCAAGCCCCCCAAGCGCGTGCCGGTCACCAATTGGTTTTTTGACCTGCCGGCTTATGAGAGCTTTTTGAAAGACACAGTCCGCTCCTGGGAGGGCGACCCCCGATACCGCGTGGGGCTTATCAAAACCATCAAAGAATTTTTGCGTAAACCTGCGATCTACGTGAAAAAGGAGCTTCTGGAGGAAGTTCAAGAGATCAAGACCATGCCTGCCTTTACCGTGACGCAGGAGCCGCAAAAAGCATCCTCTGCGCTGGTGTTTGCCGATTTAACGCATCGGGATCAAGCAGTTTCCCTCTTGGAGGAACATAAAATACGGTATCGCACCGGTAAAACGCTGGTTCCTTTCCGCCTCTCCGGCAATGTAAAATGGGGCATCCCCGTTCCGGAAGCCGACGGTGTAGCCGGATTAACCTTTTGGGTTTGGCCGGAATCCCTGTGGGCCCCGATATCGTTTACCAAAGCATATCTGGGCGACGGGATCGAAGGCCGCCAATGGGAACAGTGGTGGAAAGCGGAGGATGCCCAGGCCTATCAGTTCATCGGGGAAGATAACATCTATTTTTACGGCATTGCGGAACTGGGCCTTTTTCATGCATTAAATCAAGGCCTCCGAATGCCCGTTATTGTGCCGAACCATCACCTGCTGTTCGGCAAAACAAAGGCTTCCAGCAGCGGCTCCGTCAAGCCGCCCAAGGCAATGGAGCTTTTGGAGCAATATACACCGGAGCAGTTGCGCATCCATTTTATGAACGCTAGCCTAGGTGAAAAGAGCGTCAGCTTTGAGCCGAAAGCGCTTCTGCAACAGGACGGCGCCTTCGACACCATTCTATATGAGGGGAATCTGGTCACCAATGTGTTTAACCGATTGGTCCGTTCCTGTTTTTACACGCTGCAAAAGCATTGCAATGGCGTCTATCCGGCCGGCACCGTCACCGAGCCGGTGAAAGCGCGATCCGATCAGGTCATTCTGGAATATGAACGCCTGATTTCCCAGTTTGCCTTTGATAAGCTTTTTGAATTGCTTAATCTTTACCTCCGAGACGCAAACAAGGATTGGTCCAGGCGGGCGAAAAGCGAGGATCCCGCGGAGATCCGGCAGCTGTTGATCGATATGTTCCATATCGTAAGGGTTGCCGCCGCCCTGTTTCATCCAATCGTACCGGATGGCTGTGAAATGATCCGGGAGTATTTGCATATAGACGAGCGGCTTTGGGATTGGCAATATATCTTTGAGCCCCTCCGGTTCTTTATGGCTGAGGATCATACCTTCCGTTTTTTGGAGCCCCGCGTCGATTTCTTCAAAAAGCATCCGATGCAGTTGGAGAAAAGCGGAAAATAACGCCGCCAATTCCTTCTGCCAGGGCAACCGCCATCTTCCACCCGGCTTTGCTGTCTATTAAAAACGGTCTGTTCCTCCAGTTATGCTGAGGAACAGACCGTTTTATTCGTTTGAAGGTATCTACCTGCCAGCCTCTTCACCTGTTGCCCGCTTTTCCCTGAGCAGCGCATAAATAAATTCATCGTACCATATGCCCGATTCCCGACCCGTGCGGTTCCGGATGAAATGGGCTTCCCTACGCATCCCGCACTTTTCCATTACGCGGTAGGAGCCGTAGTTATTCGCCCGGCAGTATCATCCGCTTCCTTCCCCCTCATAAAAACAATCGGCCCCCCTCGGCTACAGTGAGGCGGGCCGTTCTATGCAAATTTCGTCAGAATGTTCTGACAAGCTCTTGGAGATACGCTTTGAAATCTGCGCCAATCTCCGGGTGCGTCAGCGCGACCTCGCAGTTTGCCTTCATGATGCCGAGCTTGTTTCCCATATCGTAACGCGTGCCGACAAAATCCACCGCTGTCAGACCGCTTTGCTTGGCGAGCGTGACCATCGAATCAGTAAAATAGACCTCGCCGCTTTTCTTGTCCACCGGGGTCTGCTCAATGATGCCAAAAATCTCTGGAGGCATAACAACGCGGCCAAGGATCGAATAGCAGGACATAATCTGATCCGGCGTAGGCTTTTCGATGATATTATTGCACTTCATGATATTGTCGCGCAAGGGTGTCACATCCAATGTGCAATATTTCGGCACATCCTCACGCGGCACTTCCTTCACGCCCACCGCACCGAAACCAAACTCCTCATACGCGCGGCAAAGCTGGCCGATGACCGGGTCTTCCGAGAGGATCACGTCGTCGCCATACAGAATGCCGAACGGTTCATTGCCTACAAAGGATTTTGCGCGCAGGATTGCATCCGCCAGGCCCTTTGTCTCCTTCTGGCGGATAAAATAAACGTTCGCCAGGTTCGCAATCGCCTTGAGCTCCTCATAGATATGCTGCTTGGAGGCGTTGTCCTTGAGGTTCGTCTCCAGTTCAAAGGCATGGTCAAAATGATCTTCTATGACGCCCTTGCCGCGGTTGGTAATAATCAGGATATCCTCAATCCCGGCGGCAACAGCCTCTTCAACGATGTACTGAATGGCCGGCTTATCCACAATATTGAGCATTTCCTTCGGCACAGCCTTAGAAGCGGGTAGCACGCGCGTGCCCATACCCGCGGCCGGAATAATCGCTTTTTTTACTTTCATCCTATAATCCTCCTAATATGATCTTATAAAATTTGGGCCAAAAGCTGGATGACCAGCATATAGGCGATGTCATACAGCACATAAGAGCTGAAGCCGAACAGCAGCGACGTTCCACCCTTCTTAAAGAGCTGGAGCCGGTATTCGCTCTCCCCAAGCGTTTGCTCATGGAGCGCGTGCAGGTCCCCCGTCGTTTTTTTAAAATACAGCCGGTTGGCAATCAGCGCGCACACAACATGTAGCACAAGCTGGAGCCCCAGGAACAGGGTTGCCAGCGGCATCGCGCCCCACAGGGCCGCCAAGGCCGATTCCGCTGCTGCCTGGCCCTGCATAGCGGCTTGTGCATACTGAAGATAGGCCTCCATATATTGCTCCAGCGGGCCAGAGAACGCAACCGACAGCGCCAGGAGCAGCGACGTTACAACAGCGCCGGCTGCATACAGCTTTCGATAAAAAAACCAAAACGGCGAAAAGAAAAACGCGGCCCAGTTCCAGCCGATCTTTTTCTTTTCACGGTCCATGCGGAAAAATTTCGAGAGATAGCTGACCGTCCCTGTTCGAACATAGGCCGCAACCTCCGCAACCGGAATGCCGTCAATTTTTTCATCCGGCGGCACATTCGTGACAAATCGCTGCGCATAAGGCTGCCCGCCAAACGGCGAATAACCGCCCGGCTGCTGCGCACCGAGCGGCTGGCCGCAGTTTGGGCAAAAGAGGGTATCCCTTGGGCTGTTTGTGCCACAGCGCGGGCAAATAATCCCGAGCTCTGTTTTCTCCTCAAATGCATTTTTCTCTTGTGGCGCCCCCTGCCACGTATATCCGGAGGCATGCTTTTTCTCATTGGCACAGCGGCCCTCACGCATCCAACAGGCACGGTGATGCGGTGTGCCACATGCCGGGCAAACAACCACGTCATCCCCCTGTGTAAAGGCCTGTCCGCAAACTGGGCAGACAGCTCCTTCGTATCGGTTCAAATCAGAACCCCCTATCATTTTGAAAGATATTTTCATTGTAACCAATTCTGCATGAAAATTCAATCGCTATTTTGCATCTGCCCCTATCTTATAAATAAAACATGCGTTAAAAAATCATATGCAGCATACGGGTAACAAAATGCAGGCTGTGAAAAAACAGCCTGCAAAAAAGCTTCACAAATTTGTCTATTTCTCCATGCGCTTTGCGCGTGCCAACAGTGCCTGTGTGATCTGCGCGCCCCTTTTTTCAACCTTTTTAAAATCCATGGCGGGGATATAAAACGCCTCCAGCATATCGTGCGTCTCCTTTGCGTTCTCCAGCATATGGATTGCCTCCGCCAATAGCTCCGCCTCTGCTTTTGCATTGAAATGAAGGCGGTAACGGTGCGTTTTCATTCCTTCCTCATCCATAAAGCGGCGTGCGTGGATACGGCGCAGCGGCGCCTCCGGCGCGGGATGGAACCGGTTTGCGGTAAACAGGCAGAGCCGAAGCTTTGGGATGATCAAATGCTCAATGAGCTTGCCTGCACTCATCGGGCACAAGCAGGCCGTCACATCCAGCCCCGCCGCCAGCGCATAGGAGCGCAGCCTGTCAAGGATCAAGGAAGATACCGCCCCGTATGCATCATCCAGCACGATCACACGGTCGCATTGCTCGGCAATCAGATCAGCGCACATCACAAACCCCTTCGGGGTAATTGCGCTGAGGAAGCATCGGCTTTCCCGGCCGACACGCCCATGCCCCGCCCCAAATTCCCGCGCAGCAAAGCGCGAGGCGTATGCGGCAATCTTATCCGTATTGGCGCATTCCAAGGCGATCCGAAGCGTATCATTAGCCAGCGAACCGGCTGCGGAAAGGAATCCGATGCACCGTTGATGATAAGCGCTGTTTTTGAGGGCCGCGGCGCGAATTCCTTCCGCATGCACACGCAGCTGTTCCGCATCCCAGTAATCACCGAGGTTTACAAGCTCCTCCACAGCGCCGGGGAACCGCGGTTCAATCACATGAGGCGAAGTGCCGTCGGCAATACACGCGCGTATCTGCGGGAAAATAACGCCGTCTAAAGAATCCGGGTCGGAAGAGCACAACACACGTTGCGCCGTATAGCCCGCCTGCTCCAGCTCGTCTGCCACTCTGCGCATCAGCCTGGATTTTCCTGTGCCCGGGCCGCCCTTGATGATATAGGCGCGCCAATCTTCTGCCGGGTCATACAATTCATCGAACAGAGAAATAAAACCTTCCGGCGTGTTGGCCCCGAGAAACCGTGCATTGTATTTTTGCTCCATCATTCAATCCCCCATCAAACCAGTTTACACTATTGTATGCAGGCGATTCAAAATGTGACACGAAGCGTTTTTCGACAAAATCAGATCATTTGTATTGTGAATTTGCTTGACAGTTTATTTTGGCTATTCTATACTAAAATCACTTCAATATATTCTATTTTATTATTTTAATTGTAATCCAAGAAAGGGGTCATTGTATGAAAAGGCTGTTCAAAAATGCAACGATCATCGACGGCAGCGGAGCCCCGGCTTTTCAAGGCTATGTCATAACCGAAAAGGATAAAATTGAAGCGGTCTCCTGTGGCAAAGCGCCGGAGGGATTTGATGGAGAAGCATACGATTGTATGGGGCTCACGGTAGCGCCGGGATTTATCGATGCCCACTCCCACAACGATTGGTTCGCCGCGCGGCAGAATCCACTGCCATTTTTCATCCCCTTTGCAGAGCAAGGCATCACCACACAGGTTGTTGGCAACTGCGGATTCGCCCCGTTTGGCTATGATCCTGGCACCCCTTACAAGAACCTGCTTGGAAGCGGCCTATTTCAGGTAGGGGATGCTCAGGGTGATTTTTCCACCTTCGCCGGCTGGTGTGATTCCGCCGCCAAACTGACGCCTTTGAATATGGTGCCTCTTCAGGGCCACGGCCCCATTCGGATCGGTATCTGCGGATATGAAAACCGGCCGCTTACAGGGCAGGAAATGAAAAAGCGCGATGAAATTCTGGAGCGTTCTCTTTCCGATGGGGCTTTTGGCGCTTCTTTTGGATTGATGTACGAGCCGGACAGATATGCCACAGCCGACGAGTTGGAGGGTGCTGCACGTATTGTGGCAAAACACGGCGGTGTGCTCACCGTCCATGAGAGGGCTTGTTCCGCCGCTTCCACCTCCTACAATCCGCCCTTTGGAGGCAGGCCGCACAATCTGCGGGCACTGGATGAAATGATTGAGCTGACCAAACGAACGGGTGTCAAAATGCAGTATTCCCATCTCATCTACGTGGGCGAATCCTCTTGGAAAACAGTGGAGGAGAGCCTTGCACAAATCGACCAAGTCCGTTCAGAAGGCTATGATTTCTGCTATGACCTGTATTCCATGACCTTTGGCGTTTCGGTTATCACAGTCGTCCTGCCGAATTGGTATCTCTCCCTGCCTTCGGATCAGCGCCACACGCGCTGGACCCATCTGAAGCTGCGCGCTATGATCGGTGCAACCGTTAAAATGCTCGGATTCGGCTTTGATGATATGCAGGTTGCCTGGATTGGGGACGGCTATGAAACCCTCTGTGGGAAGCGCGTGACGGAAATCGCCCGCGAATGGGGCATATCTGATCTGGATGCATATATCAGACTTGTCGATCTGAGCGAAGGCAAGGGCAGGCTCAATATGTACCGTTATTATAACGATGAAATTATTACCCGCTTGATTCGCCACGAGCCGTCCATTTTCATGACGGATGCATGGATTGAAGAAAAAGGCGTACAAAATGCGGCCGCTTACTCCTGTTTTCCAAAATTCCTAGCCTGGTCGCGCGAGAGCAAAGGTATTCCACTGGAAGCAACGGTTCGCAAGATGACCGGCGCTGTGGCAGATCGCTTCTCCATTGCCTGCCGCGGCTATTTAAAGCCCGGCTATGCGGCCGATCTCACGCTTTTCGACGCCGCGGCCGTCTCCAATATTGGAGACGAGCCAACGCGCCCAATCGGCATTGATTCCGTCTATATTAACGGAAAGTGCGTCGTAAAAGACGGAAAAGCAGATGAACGAGCGCTGTTGGGCGCAGGCATGGTAATCCGAAGATAGGCAGGGCTGTTTCGTCCTCGGCTATTGCTGTATTGATCTGAAATCGATTGCTTTTAAAAAATGTCAATCATTTCTTAATAGCACTGGCGCATATCTCTGATAGAACGGCAGGCGGAGAGCTCTGATTGCCCCGCTGTGCAACGAAAACCTCCCGGGCTCCGGCGGCATTTTGCCCTGCCAAAGCCTGGGAGGTTCGTTTTGAAAAAGTAGAAGGTCACTTGAACTGATCCGGTTTATAAACGGCCGGTCCATAAAAGCCTAGATTTTTGAGCCAAAGAATAACAGTCCAGCCAATACGCCTGGAAACCCCGAAGCTGCGCGCTCTGGCGGCCGTCTGTCACACGGAGCCGAACCCCATCCGCATAGGCAGCTCGAAATCGTGCGATGCGTTTATGCCCAATTGTTTCCGCCGCAAAAACCTGCTTCCAGCCCTTTTTCGTATGCGCTTCCACGGCAAACCCAAAAATGGAGTGTCCATTTGCCAATTCTTCCTCCAATACCACTGTATCAACCTTTTGGTAGGCTGGAAAAGTAAGCGTTAGGCCGTCGGCCTCCCCCTGTGCCGACGCTATGGGGATGGAAAAACGGTCGTCTATTTTTTGCCCTAGCTGTGCCAAGACCTTGGCGTCCGCTTCCGGCACACGGCCGTGCCGGTCGATTACAACCCCCAATAGCAGGTTGCAGTTTCTTCCGACTGTTTTGGTATATGTATCAAACAGCTGATCTGCGCTCATCACCTTTTTATCATGGCCATCAATATAGAACCATTCGTTATCTTTGCGGATTGGCATATCGCACTCCGCCGGTTTCCACTCGGTGCCGTTGCGGTTACCCCTGCCAAGCGCAGCGTCCTGAACCGTTCCTTCCGATTGGCTCTGATCGTTCGTGGTGGAATAGCAGTTAAAAGGAGCCTCCCCCTTCTCATTGCCTACCCAACGCAAATTATTTTTCTTCTTTAGCTTATCGCCCTGGAAGGTAATAGCGTTCGGCTGATAACGCAGGAGTAACGGGGCAATAGGAAGCCCACCTTTCTCCACAGAAAGCGTACCGCCATCAAACCAGATTTCAAACCATTCCCCATAGCGAGACCATAACTCTGTCAGTTGGGTTTCCACAACTTTATTGTAATGTTTTTGATCGCCTGCATCCTTGGTACGCACCAGCCCCGGATTATCCACATTTTCATAGGCATTGCACACGGTGGAATAGTACACGCCCGGCTTGATCCCATATTTTTTACAGGATTCTACAAAGCTTTTCACAATATCCTCCCCATAAGGCGAATTGCCCACATGGTATGGATTCGCGCTGCTTGGAAATAGGGCGAAACCAGTGCAATGCTTTGCCACCAAAACGGCATATCGAACGCCTGCCTTTGCCACGGCTCTGATCCACTGATCTGTATCAAGCGCATCGGGCGCAAAGATTTGTGGGGAGGGCTGATAACCCCAGCTTCTTCGAAACCGATAATCCTGCTCAAATACTGTAATATCGTAATGAAAAATTGCACCAAGTTCACAATCTGCCCACTCTAACTGCTCTCTCGTTGGTACCGCACGTGACATCGACTGCCCATCCTCTCCTGCCTATTCTGATTCGATCCACAAATTCCGCTGTGTATGGCCACTTAGATAAAAACGGCTGCATAGGCGCACTTGTGCATCTATATGAGGCCCTAAAGGCTGCTTCCAAGCCGCCTGCTCCCGTGAACAGCTGATATCTCTTAGCCCCGTGGGGTCGTAACTGGCTTTGCTTTGTTACTCGCTTCGTAATAAAAAATCACGCGGCTTCCATCTTAAAACCGCGTGATTCCCCTACGTCATGTTGTGGCCGGCATCCGCTTAAGCACCAGCTGCAACCTGCTCTTTTTCCAACGCCTGCTGCGCCGCCTCTGCATCCCGTTCCGACTTTGTCGGCAGCATTGGGATTCCTCCGCGCGAGAGGATCGCCACTTGCAGTGCAAATACTATCAGAAACAGCGCTAACGCTATATAGATGCCAAAAGACAGCTGACCGCTCAAAATCCCGGCGAGGCCCTCCGGTTTCATTGCCATTTGAAACAGTACCGTTCCCGCTACCATTGCCCCTAGGCCAATTCCCCAACGCACTGCCAGCAGAATTCCACCGCTCTTTGTATACGCCCGCAGGATCAAAATGAGGTTCAGCACCGCCATCAGCGCGCCCACCGCCAGGCATACCACGGCTGCGCACAGTCTGATCAGCGTATCTCCCACTACTGGAGAGCTAAACGCCGCAATCACGCCGCCAAAATCCATATCCTTTACAAACATCACTGTTTGCAAGATACCGTAGGACGCTCCCTCCACCATGTGGTATGGCAGTGTCACATTGATTTTTACCAACGGCAAAAACAACGCGCCAATACACAGCAGCGTTAAAATCCATCGTGCATACGCGAGTTTCGACCCGATGAACGACGTTTTAATCCCCGCCGTCATGTGATAGAGTTTCCCAAATTCTTTTTCCGCTCGTTCTGCATCCTCATCCAGGCGCGCTTCCATTCCATAGTACATAATGTTCACGCCGCAATTCCAGCAGTTCGGCCGCCAATCTGTTTTCTTCAATTTTGCTCCGCATTTCGGGCAGGTTCCCATCACTCGTTCCTCCCATATCTCTAACGGCAATTTAACAAAACCGCCATAAACGAAGAGTTATCCCCCTCATTTTTTATCTGAGTTTATCATATTTCACACTTTTATGCAAGAGGCCACAGCAAAACAGTTTTTATCGCAAACTATTTTTATCACGAAGCGTAGCGAGTAACAAAGCAAGGCCTACCATAACCCCATGGAACAAAGAGGTACGCACTGCTTACAGGAACAGTTTGTTACCGGCTATTTTTTTATATACGTACGGGCGAACGCAGTTCGCCTATACAGTGGTTCCCGCATCAACCGCAGGCCCGTTTTAGATGCAAAGCCTGCCCAAATAACACGGGGGCTAAGAGATATCAGCTGTTCACGCAAACAGAAGGCTACCGGCTATTTTTATCTGGCCGTTTTTATCGTTTTCTTTTTTCCTTTTTTAGGTAAATATTTCCTGTTGCAAATGCAAAGGAAAGGAGGAATTTTGCTGTCAATCCACTGCAAAATGTGGTATAATATCAGATATTATACAAGATAAGCGGGGGAATCGCCATATGGTGCAGCCAAAAACCGGAGCGCAAACAGACCTGATAATCGGACGCAATTCCGTTATGGAGGCGCTGCGGGCCGGCCGCGCCATCGATAGCCTTTTGGTTGCGCGTGGAGACCGCAGCGGCTCGATCAGCCGAATTCTTGCCGAATGCCGGGAAAAGGGAATCGTCATCAAAGAGGTCGATGCCAAAAAGCTGGATTTTCTCTGCGGGCAAGGCAATCATCAAGGTGTTGCCGCCTATGCTGCCGCTCATGCCTATGCTTGCGTGGCGGAGCTCTTAGCCCTCGCCAAGGAGCGCGGTGAGCCCCCGTTTTTCATTGTATGCGACGAATTGGAGGATCCGCACAATCTCGGCGCAATCATCCGTACGGCGGAGGCCGCAGGCGCGCATGGCGTTATCATCCCCAAGCGGCGCGCTGCATCCCTAAGTTTCTCCGTTTCCAAGGCTGCCGCGGGTGCACTGGAATATCTGCCTGTCGCCCGGGTTGGCAACCTTGCTACCACACTTGACGAACTCAAAAAAGAGGGCCTTTGGATCTATGGCGCCGACATGGACGGCGCGCCCTACTGTGAAACCGATTATTCCGGCCCAACCGCGCTCGTGATTGGCTCCGAGGGGCACGGGTTGGGCCGCTTGGTAAAAGAAAAATGTGATTTTATCGTTTCCCTGCCAATGAAGGGGCAAATCAATTCTCTCAATGCTTCTGTCGCCGCCGGAATCTTGATGTATGAAGTGGCGCGGCAGAGAGCCGGCCTTTCCTCCGTTCGGCCTAAAAAATGAGCCGGTTTGATTCGTTTTTCCGCCAAAAAAACGTTATGTTGTTTATTTGGGGTGACAAAAATTGAACGATCGCTATGATTTAGAGCAATCCTCTCCTTTTTCGCTGGATGATATTTTAATGGAGGCTGAATCCATGCCGGATACGGGCGCACAGCAGCCTTCCCATTTGTGGTCTCTGGAAGAAATCGAAGCCCTCCTTTCTGAACATAAAACGCAGCCGTCTGCCCAGCCAGAGCCGGAGAGATCCCCTCTCCCCGGCATAGAAGGCGACGGCCCTTCCATCGCGCTGGACAAGGCAAAAGATGCAGTGGAAGAGGAGACCTTTGAGCCGCTTCTTCCCCTGTTTGAGGAAACGGGCGATATTTTCGATCCGCTCTCCCCGCCGCCTACCGCGCAGGAGGCGCCTCTCCAGGAGGATGCTCCGCCACCCATAACCGCGCAACCGGAACCTCCGCCCGCAAAAGAACCTCCGATGCTGTCTCCCGCGGAACGCCTTGTTCAGATGGAAGAGGTTTTGAAGCCGATCACCGGCATGCAGGAGCCATTTGACCCTACAGCGGAACGCGGCGGTCTGATTGGCGGTGCGCGTGAAAATTGGGAGATGCCAAAAGAAGGGCAGCCCTTGCTGGGCGCAGATAAATATCGGGAGCGTTTTTTCCGTGAGCCCACAATAAAAATTCCAATTGAACCGCAGCCGGGGCAGGAAAGAGCGCCTCTCATCGATCGGCCCGGGCTTATTCGCAAAAAAAGCGCGCTGAGCGCTACCGCCGATTTGGAACCTCTGCCCACGCTAATTGCCGCCGAAGAGGAAATCGGTGCGGTGCTTGATCAGGGAAAAACGCGGGAGGTAGGCTCGCTGGACATCCTTCCCCCGCAAGCGAGCGCTCCTGAAAAGCAGTTCCCCAAGGATATGGTGGATGGCCAGTTGCTTCTGGAAGGCTTTCAGGAGGAGCGTCCCGCTTCCACACTCGATGAAGAGGAAGCGGAGATGCGCCTGCATGCCATCCGAAAAGAAAAGATCAAGAAATTTAAGCTTGCCGCTGTGGAGGAGCCCGCTTTTCCCGCAGAAAGCCCCGTCGAACCGTCCCCCGCTCCGGACGCCGCAAAAGAGCGGCCGGCAGATGCGCAAAACGGGCCGATTGGAGAATATACCACTCCCTCACAAAAGGCCCCGCTGCGCAGCCTGCTCCGCCGCAGAGCCGCAATAGAAAAACGATGTGCGGCTGGCGCCTGGCTAACTGAGCTATCGCTGATCATATGCGGAATCTTGCCTCAAGCATTCGCCTTCTTCCAGGGAGAAGGGGCCTCTCTCACTTTGTTCAGCGCGGATCAAAAGCTTTATCTAGTGATCCACCTGTGCCTGCTGGCAGGCGTTTGCCTGATGACTCTCCCCGTCATCCGAAGCGGTCTGCGGGCACTATGCCGCCTGAAATGCACTGCGGATTCAGGCGCGGCAATTGCCGCCGTATTCGCTCTGATCCAAAATATTCTTTTCCTCTTCTTTTCTCCAGGCGCCAATGTTGTGACGCATTTGTTCGGCGCTGCGGCCGGCCTATTATTGGCTGCCTGTATGACAGGCAAAGCGATGTTGGCAAGCAGCATTGCGCGCAATTTTCAATTCTGCACGCAGGAATCTCCACTATATACCGTGCAAAAGGTTCCAAATGAGGAGGATGCTTATGAGATCGGCCGCGGCCTTCTGCTTGGCGATCCGGACGTTCGCTTCTCCTCCCGCACGGCTTTCCCGGCGCGCTTCCGCGCGCTATCCGAGCATCTGGAGCCGGCCGACAGGCTATGTGTGAAACTCGTCCCTGCCGTACTAGCACTTTCGGTTGCTGTGGGAATTGCCGTTTCCATCCTTCAGAAAAATGTTGTATATGGCTTTTCTGCTATGACCGCGCTATTCTGCATTTCGATGCCCGCAGCCCTCTCATTGGGCGCGGCCCTGCCGCTTTCCCGCGCGAACCGCTCCCTCAATGCCGGCGGCGCCATGGTTTCCGGCTACGCCGCCGCAGAGGATTGCGGCGAGACAAACGCCGTTGTGTTCGACTCGTCGGATATTTTTCAACATGGCGGCTGCAATATCCACGGGTTTAAATCCTTTCATGGCATGCGCATGGACGAAGCGATTTTGGACGCTGCCGCGCTGGTCATTTCAGCGGGTGGTCCACTTGGAGAAGTCTTTGACAGTGTGATCCTCGGCAATCGGAAGATTCTTCCGCCTGTAGAGGATTTATCCTATGAAGATCGCATGGGCCTCTCCGGCTGGATTCATGGCAGGCGTATTCTTGTTGGCAACCGGGAGCTTTTGCAGCATCACAATGTGGAGCTCCCTGCGCGTCAGAGCGAAGCGCGTTATCGGCATGACGGCCGCCAGGTGATGTATCTCGCCGTGGACGGGTTGGTCAGCGCGCTTTTCGTTGTTAGCTATCAGGCAGACCCTAATGTTGCGGAGCATTTGAAAAATTTGGAGCATAAGGGCATTACCATACTCGTGCGCACCTCCGACCCCAATATTACTGATTCTTTTGTGGAGGAAACCTTCGGTCTGCCGCAAAACTGCGTGAAGGTAATCAGTGCGCAGGCGGGCGCTCTCTACCGCAAATACCGCACCACCGTTCTTCAGCGGGCAAATGCGGGTATCGTCCATGATGGGCGCATTCAAAACTTTCTGCGTAGTGTGGCGGCCTGCGCCACGCTGCAAAACGGCGCCAAGCTGCTCACCGTGCTCCATATAGCAGCGGCAGCGCTCGGCGCGGCGCTGGTAGGCGTGCTGTGCTTCACTTCGGATGTCACGATGCTCGGCGTGGTACAGCTGCTTTTGTATCAGCTCTTCTGGGCAATTATCGTGTTGGCTATCGGGGGCAGTGAAAAATTTTAGGATTCCCCCAAAAAATAACCACAATTGATTTTATAAAATTTAAAACGGGTTCTGTAACATGCAAAACATGTTGCAGAACCCCTTCTTAAATTAACAATTGCTTTTTGTGGCCTAGCTGTTTTTGCACCTGAGACCACACATTTCAGCCTCCGCCCCAAGGGAGACACTTCGTAAAGAAGTTGTTTCCCTTCGATTTTGTAAACAATCTAATAAATACGTTTTTCAATATTGCTTTTTCATCAAATTTGTAGTATACTAAATATAATAGCAATGACGAGAAAGAGTAAGCAACGAAAACTTTTCAGAGAATCCCATCATCTTCGGATGCGCTGTGAATGGGTGAAGTGGATTTTGCTGAACATGGTCTCCGAGCTGCGTACCGAGCCCTTGGGTTAGGCTACGCCGGGATCGCCCGTAATAGCGATAAAGTTTCGATAGATCATTTCCTATCCGAACTTGATAAGGCTTGTTATCGTGAGAAACAAGTGAATTAGGGTGGTAACACGTGAGTTTTTCGCTCTCGTCCCTTGTACTATGTATGGGGGTGAGAGCGTTTTTTATTTGCAGATTTATCTGCATAACAACTAAGTGTTACAACTATAAGAAATGAGGTACGAACTATGGAAAACATCATTGTAGGAGGAGCATGGCCATATGCAAATGGTTCGCTCCACATAGGGCACATAGCAGCTCTTCTTCCGGGAGATGTTCTAGCCCGTTATTTCAGGGCCAAGGGCAACTGCGTGTTTTATGTATCCGGTAGCGATTGCCATGGTACACCGATTACCATCAGAGCAAAGCAAGAAAATTCAACGCCGGAAGTAATTAGCGAGCATTATCACAAGGAATTCTGCGACGTATTCAAGAAACTTGGTTTTTCGTATGATCTATATACCAAGACGTCAGATCCGAGACATAAAGAATTTGTTTCAAAATTTCACAAGAGGCTATATAACAGTGATTATATAGAAGAACGAACAGTCAAACAGGCTTTCTGTCCTGCATGTAAAAAGGTACTCACAGATAGACTGATTGTCGGGATTTGTCCTGCGTGCGGTTCTGCTACTCGCGGGGACCAGTGTGATACCTGCGGAGAAGTTCTAGACGCGGATACTGTTATTAATGCAAAATGTGCGGATTGTGGTGCGCCACTATCTTTCGGAGAAACAACACAATTATTTTTACAAATATCAAAACTAAAAAATGAGCTCTGTGAGTTTCTCGATGCCCATCCGTATTGGCGCAAAAACGCTATTGCATTTACAAAAAGATATATTGCTGAAGGACTCCGAGATCGTGCGATAACACGTGATCTTGATTGGGGTATTGATGTTCCCAAGCGCGGATACGAGAATAAGAAAATCTATATATGGGCAGAGAATGTTCTAGGTTATTTGTCAGCCACATTTGTTCTTTGTGAAGAAAGAGGAATTGATTTCAAAGAAGCGTATGGAACAGAAAGCCGTCACTACTATGTACACGGCAAAGACAATATACCTTTTCATACGATCATTTTGCCTTCACTTTTGTTAGCTCACGGAGACGGACTGCATTTGCCGGATAACATTATCTCAAGCGAATATATGACACTTGAGGGAAGAAAAATCTCCACCAGTCAAAACTGGGCTGTCTGGGCTAAGGATCTTGCAGAGGAATACAATCCGGATGCAATAAGGTATTTCTTTATTGCCAATGGACCTGAAAAACGAGACACTGATTTCTCTTGGAGAGAATTCAAAAAGCAAAACAACTCAGAGCTGGTTGGCGCTTGGGGAAACTTGGTCAACCGTACACTTGCCTTTGCTGTTAAGTTTCTTGATTGTCAAGTTACGCCTGCAATTATTGATGCTAATATTAAAAAGCGAATACGGCTGTTGTACAAATCCGTTGGAACAAAAATAGAAAAAGGTACCTTTCGTGAGGCTCTTGAAGAAATATTTGAAGTTGTTCGATTTGGTAACGCCTATTATGATGCCAAACAGCCGTGGAAAACAAGGGCCAACAATCTCAAAGAATGCAGAAACACGATCAGTCATTGTGCGTATTTAATTGCCAATATCGCCATTCTGCTGCATCCCTTTTTACCTTTCTCTTCATCAAAGGTATCGGAATGGCTCGGCGTCGAACTTAAATGGGAAGAACAAGATATCGGTGTAAAAATTATCCCTAGGGACATCTCTATACTTTTTTCTAAAATAGATTGATATCCACAAGTATAACGAGCATCGGATTATGATCACACAAACCGAAAAAAGAATCTGATAAAAAGCCGTTGGGGCGCCTTCCTTACAGATGGCGCCCCGACGGCTTTTTTTCGTTAAGTAACACGCTTATAAAATAGCCACAGATCCTGAAAGCTCCCATCCTTCATCCGGTACCCTTCCGGCGTAACGCCGAGCCTGGTAAAGCCAAGCTTTTCATAAAGATGAATCGCCGCTCTGTTCGTGCAGACTACGGCGTTAAACTGTAGCCCGCGAAAACCAAACCGGGCGCACATCTTCAGCGAATGCCTCACCAGCCTTTCCCCTACACCGTAGCCCCGGCAGCCAGGGCGCACACCGTAGGAGGCGTTCGCTATGTGGGCACATCGGCCCACGTTGTTGGGGTGCAGAATATAAAGCCCTTGCAGCGCCCCGGTTTCATCCACAGCCACGCCTGAAAACGTCTGCTGCTGAAAAAAGGCGCGCGCCCGGTTAAGCGCCATCCGCTCCTCCTGCGGGAAGCTGTCGCCTTGCTCCACAATCGCATTCCAAATCTCGGCCATCCCAGGTAGATCCGCCTCACAATATTCTCTGATTTCAAGTTCCATTTATCATCGCTTCCCGTTCTTAAATCGTTTTTCCGGAGCCGACATGACCTTTTTCTACAAACCGCTCCTCATATTTTTGCAGCGCCAGTTCCAACGCATCCTGTGCATCCAGCCCCAGGCAGCTGCACAAACACAGGATAGAAAACAGGCAGTCGCCCATCTCCTGCGT
>UQUZ01000032.1 GCA_900544375.1 uncultured Oscillospiraceae bacterium | reverse complement strand
GATCAACTCAGATGCGAAGCTCAGGGCAGTCGGTGAGGCGTATGCGAAGGCGGCGGTCAGCTATCTTGGACTGCGAAAAAGGAGCACGGCGGGTGATGCACCCTCTACCAAGCCCGAAGCCATCGGCGTGGGGGATATCGTCCAGTTTACAGGAGGGAAAGTCTACGCATCGTCCACTGCGGCAACAGCGGCCGGCACGCGCGGCGCAAGCAAATGCAAAGTAACGGCAACCGCACCGGGCGCAAAGCATCCCTTCCACTGTATCAGCGAGGATGGCAAGGGCGTGTATGGCTGGGTTGATGCGGCGGCTATTGAGCAAAATGGCGAGGCGGCCCCTGTTCAGCCGGTAAACCGGTATCGGGCAGGGCGGAAAATTGCGATTTCCAATGCCTCGCTTTATGCATCCTCCACTGCAAAAACCGCAGCGCGAAAGCTTAGCGGAACGTATTATCTATATGATGGCAAAGCTTTCAGCGGGCGCTACCGGATTACCCCACGCGCAGATTGGGTGGGCAAAACACCAATTGCAGGCTATGTAACAGGCTATATCGGCCAGGCGGATATCCCGCCGCATTAAGGCAAAGCTAAAGGGCTTGCCGCCTGCTATTCACAGACTACAAGCCCTTTCTGCTGCTTAATTAATTTTTTTGTCTAACTTTTTGGGATCACTTCAAATCATATCGCAGGGCCGGTTTTTTCGATGATGAAAGAGATAAGTAGTCGCACAAAATCCGCCATAGATACACGGCAAAAGAGCTTCGCGCTGTTTATGCAGGCAGGCGAACGATGTTTGCCCGCAGGCCGCGGAATCAATAAAAACGACGATGGCTCTCACATCAACTGCAAGCCCGTTTGTGATGCAGCCTGCCGCAAGCTTACAGAGCAAAGAGAAGCATTCAGCTTATGGATCAGAAACGGTTACCGGCTATTCTTGATTCAATGATGAAAAAAAGCCATTCCCATCACTTTTTCAAACCGGGGCAAAATCCCTTCTCCCCTTTTCTTTAAATGGCAATAATTTTGGCACATATCATAGCCCGGTATCACATTGCCTTCTATGAGCAAAGGCCCATCCACCCCAATTGCCACATCCCAACCAATATATCCGACCTGCGGCACAACCAAAGCCGCCCTTTTTACTAACATTACCGCCTCATGGAAGCACGGCACCTGAAACCCCACAAACGGAACGCCCGATTCCGCATGGCAAGCATAAAAGCGCTCTTCCAGCTCGCAAAAAGCGTCATGAAACACCATACCGTTTTCATCCACCGGCGCATACATCCCGCCGCTGCAAATATTGTCAATGCACTGCCCTTTCCCACCCACGCGGATGAGTGCATACATCACATAGGGTTCCCCATTTGTCAGCAAGGTAACAACCCGCAGCGTATTGATCGAGCCCGGATGCAGCCGCTCCATCTCCGGGTGCTGCCGGATTGTCTCCTCCACGAGATATTGCCCGCGCCCGCGCAGCTGGTGATATAGCGCACTTGCATCCGGATACTCTTCCACAAAAACGCGGCTAACGCCCTGACCGCCAAAGCTATCTACCTCTTTGGCAAAAAAATCCTCCCGATCCTTTATAAAGTCGGCAAAAACCGCCACATCCGCCGTGCGCAGATCGAGCCATTCCCGCCCGAGGAAGCGATGGAACCGCTCATTAAAGGCGCATTTTTGGTCAAAAAGATACGTATACGCTTTGTCGTTTACCGCACGCACGAGCGCCAGGTTATCATCCATCGTCATGAATGTTTTACGCGCTTCCCCATGGATAAACGCGAAGCCAAACACCTTATAATCCAGATATCCAATCCCATAGCGCACCACACACCAAAGCATGTCGATCAAAATCAACAAGCGAGGCCTGTGCGATTCCCGGCTGATCGCACGGATCAGCCGGAACATCCGCTTCAAGCTCGACGCATGCATCCGCCTTAAAAACGTTTTCCACTTCATTGCATTTCATCTGCTCTCTGCCATTTTTCTGCGAAATTTTCCTCACCTTCAGCTTGTGTGAAAAGGCATGCGCTATACAGTGTAAAAATTGGCGAAAAGAAGCCTGTTGTAATCGCTATGATTATGGCATAGAAGAAGATGATCTTGCTTCCAATAGAATAAATTACAAGCATTTTAACCAAATTGATAAAAATAAGTAACCATTGTAAAAAAATGAAAATTTTTGTGATACACAAAACACGAAAGATGATTTTTCAATGCTTTAAACATGGTTCAAACCTATTTGGCAAAAAATTCGCGGGCCATCCTGTGACAGCCCGCGGATCTTCACTTTATTTTCTGACCGCGCGGGGCGCCTTACGCCTGCTCCAGCCGCACCTTTAAGGTTTTAATTTCAAACGGCCTGAAATGCAGCCGGAGCCGGTTGCCTTCCACTTGGAGCAAGTCCTCATTTTCCTCCATCATATCGCACTGCGCCGCCATTTCCATTAAACGCCCGAAACGAATGCTGCAATCTGTCGCACGGTTCCACGTTTCATAAAGCCGCAGAATCAGCGCATCGCTATCCTCCGCGCGCTTCACCGTTTCCAGGATAATGTTATCCGCATCCACGCAGGCGAGAGAAAAGCGCTCCGGCCATGCACCCTTTTGAGCATTGCTAAACATTGTGTAGAGTGGGCAGTTGAGCGAATAGCCCTCTTGCACCACACGGGAAATGGCAGCCGGGCCTGCGTGCGGATAAAGCGAGTAGGTAAAGGTGTGATGGGTGCAATCCTGTTTCGGCTGCGGATCGTTTGCGCTGCGCAGCAAGGTGAGGGCAATATGCCCATCCTTTGCCGAATAGCCATATTTGCAATCATTGAGCACAGCAAGGCCAAAGCTGTTATCGCTTAAATCCGCCCATTTATGCGCGCAGGATTCAAACTGTGCAAAATCCCAAAGCGTATTTTCATGTGTTACTCGCTCAATATTGCCGAACTGGATATCAAACGTCGCCTTCACGGCATTGACATCCACCGGGAAATCCGCTTTGAGCAGCAGATAGCTGTCGTCCCAGTCGATTTCATTGCGGATATCGATCCGATCCAGCTCTGCGTAAGCCGTAATATACTGGCGGATCACAGAATGCAGGAACTTTCGCTCTACGAGCACCACGGCCCGTACCGGCCCACACTCAAGCACTTCTGCATGGGATACATCGCTCAAAACCCAGGATTTTTCCGTATAATAGGCCTGCACATTCCAAGCCCTGTGCTCAAAGGGACGGTCTTCATAAACGATCAGCCGATTGAGCGGCTCGCCCTGCGGCGCTACGCTGCGCCCGGTGCGCCGGTCAATCAAAGAGGCAATCTGCATTGCTTCATCAAAGGTGAGATCAAAAAACGGCGTATGCATCTCCCGAAGCGTAGCA
Source organism: uncultured Oscillospiraceae bacterium (assembly GCA_900544375.1). Lineage (GTDB taxonomy): Bacteria > Bacillota > Clostridia > Oscillospirales > Acutalibacteraceae > Fimivicinus. Next base: position 25,957 of record UQUZ01000032.1, on the reverse strand, counting down.
GTCAAAGGCGTTGTCTGCCGCTGTTCGCCCGCCTCAACCGATATGGCGCAATACCCTTTTGCCGGCACCTCCGGCGAGGTAAAAATGATCTTTCCGTCAAAAGTTTTCTGCCAGGGGAGCACCGCGCCACTTTGAGGATCCCGCAGGAGGAAGCCCGTGTGCTGCGGGCGCTGCATCTCAGCCACTTCCCTGCGTGAAAAGCCGAGCGTATTAAAAAGAAGCAGTGAATCCCGCGCAAGGCCCACCCGGCGCGAAGCCTGCTGCAATGCCTTTTCCAGCATCCGTCCGCCTGTGCGGTGCAGGTCCTCATACTGCTTTTGGGAATCCTCATATACCTCCCGGATCGATGAGCCAGGCAGGATATCGTGAAACTGGTTGAGCAAAATCACCTTCCAGCCCTCTAACAATGCAGCAGATGGGTAGCTGGAAAGATGGTCGAGGTTCACAAGGCTTTCGAGCGTTTCCAGATCGTGATAGAGGAATTCGCTTCTTCGGTTCCACCGCTTGGCAGAGGCCTGTGCGGTCAACGTGCCGCGGTGATGTTCAAAATAGAGCTCCCCCACCCATCGAGGCAGCCGTTTCCTCCCCGCTATGTCCTTTTGAAGCCGGTCAAAATAATCGCGGGCGAATTGGAACTCCACCTTTGGGCAGCCTTCAATGCCCATATGCATCCGCCTGCCTCGCTCTAGCATGCCATGCGTCGGGCCTCCGCCGCCATCTCCGTGGCCAAAGGCAAAAAGCACATCGCGGTTGAGATCCTTCTGCTGATAGCGCTGCCAGCAGCCGATCACCTGAGATGGATTCAGATCCCCATTATAGGTGGTGATCCAATCCTTCTCCTCCTTGACCGTATCCATGGTGGAAATAAAATGCGTGAGCACCTCGCTGCCGTCGATGCCGCGCCAAAGGAAGGTGTCGTAAGGCAGCTTATCATACTCATTCCAGGAAATCTTGGTGGTCATAAAATAATTGATCCCGCATTGCTTCATAATCTGCGGCAGGGCGGCGCTGTAGCCGAACACATCCGGTAGCCAGAGGATTTTGCAGTCCGCGCCGAACGCATTGCGGAAAAAACGCTTCCCCACCAGAAATTGACGCACCAGCGATTCCCCGGAGGAAAGGTTGGTATCCGCTTCCACCCACATGCCGCCCTCCGGCTCCCAGCGCCCCTGGCGCACGCTCTCCCGAATGCGTGCAAAGATCGCCGGGTGCTCCTGCCGGATAAACTCATAAAGCTGCGCCTGGGAGGACATAAAGCGATAGTCGGGATATTCTTCCATCAGCTTGAGCACTGTGGCAAAGGAACGGCTCGTTTTATCGCGCGTCTGCCGCAGCCGCCACAGCCATGCCACATCAATATGCGTATGCCCCACAGCGGAAACAGTGGCCTCCATCTCACGCTTTCCATAGAGCTTTTTTTCCAGGTAGGCGGTCGCTTCACGCACGCTCTCTAAAAAATCCTCGCCATAGGGGAGATGAAACGATACCAGGCTCACCGCCTCATTGAGCGTTTGAAGAAGGTGAATCCGGGCAAGCTCGTCCGGTTCTTTCAGGTTTGCCACCTCGAGCGGGGTGCGCAGGTGCCAATAAAGCTTTTCCACCTCATCATCCACGCTCAAAAGCCGCAAGCGCGTGCCGATCTTGCCCTCATAATCTCGGCCCCCCGCATACAGATTGAGCAGCATTTCATAATGCTCTCCGCCCTGCGCACAGTCGAGCAGCCGGGTACGGGTGTGGTTGCTGTCAAAGCCCTGAAGCGCCTCCCCATTGGCATAGAGCAACGCTTGTGGAGATCCCCAGGCCCACTTCTTCCCCTCCTGGGGAAGAATTTGGTAATAGACGGGCCGCCCTGCAAACCGGGTGGGAACCGTAAAGGAATGTTTCATCCACGCATAACAATCCGCATAGCCCCAGGTATCATGCTCTGTGTCGAACGGAAGCCACGTTCCCTCCTCCCGCTGCTCATAGGTAAATTTTCCATCCCGAAACCATACGCCTTCCAGGACCTCCGTATCGTAAACGAAATAATTTGCCATCAGCGCCTCTGTCAGCTCTGCAATCCGCTTGGAGAGCTGATAGCGCTCCCCGTTTTTATCCCGAAAATCCACATCAAAATGCCTCATATTGCGCCTCCCCGTCAAAAGAATCCAAAAGCATTTTACCTGAATCGAAAGCACAATACAAGATAAAATAGGGGGCTGCTGCAAAATGCCTTACAGTTTGCAACAGCCCCTTTTTAAAAACCGTTTTCACCTCACGCAGGCAAATTTTGGGCTTTGCGCGCCCGAAACCATGGTTTTTCTTATGACGAGTATCCGCAATGAGCGTTTTGCAACGCGCCCATTGAAAAAAGCATCAAATGAGGCCCTCTGCTCCAGCTCATGTGGGCTCCGCCTGATCGAGAATCGGCTTGAGAAAAGCCTGTGAGGAAGCGCCATGCGCACGGTTGTAGCGCCCCAATGTATAAAGCCAATCTAAATCGCCGCCCTTGTTCGGGAGGACGTTTACCTTCTCCGCACAGGTAAACGCCGCTTGAAACCCCATCTCCTTGAGCACTTCTTTGGAGGATTTACAATGCGAACCATAGGGATAGGCAAGCGCGGTAGGAGCCTTTCCCGTCGTTTCCTGGATTTTTTTCTGATTAAGCTCCAGATCCTTTCGCAGGAGGGCTTTGTAGCTTTCCTTATTCTCTCCTTTGTTGATGGTGCAACCGCGCCGCTTTGAAGTGATCGTATGCATATTATTGGTATGGCTCTGGATTTCCACCAGACCGCTTTTACTCAGCTCTCCAATCATTGGCCAAGTTAGGTAGGAGTAGTTGAGGTGATGATCCTCTTTTTTGGTAAACGTATCCGCATATTGCCCGACCACCGCCATCACAGCGCACATATCATATTTTTGCAGGAGCGGAAAGGCGTAGGCGTAAAAGCTCTCGAAGCCATCATCGAATGTAATCATCAGCGGCTTTTTCGGCAGGGACTTGCCCTGTTTGGCATAATCGATCAGCTGTTGAGTCAGGATGGGAGTAAAGCCGCGCTCCTTGATATATTTTAAATCGCCTTCAAACTCCTTGATAGAAACCGTGTATTTCCCCTGCCTGCCCGCATTCGGCGAAATATTATGATACATAATGATTGGCAGCTTTTGCCCCGCCGGTTGTGCCGGGGCCGCCGCCGGGGCCGCTTTCTGCATCTGAAAGGCAAGCATACTGGCGGCGAACAGCACCGCCACAACAAAGCCCATTCCCAAAAGCCGTTTTTTCCGATTATCCATGGATGACGCTCCTTTGCGAACCTCTCGCGGCATTTCGGTAACAGAAAGCCGCTTTATATTCTATGAGGCACGCTGCGGCAAAAGACTATCTTGTTTTCCAGGGCAAACAAAGCGGATATTCCGCAACGGCACAGCATATAGATACGGTACGAAACTGGTATGGAAACGATCAGGGAAGGGAGATGGCCGCAGCAATGTTTGCCGTGCTACAGATCAGGCCGCAGGAAAACGGTTTCCTGCAAAAGATCAAAGAACGCATGCATCCGGCAAGGCCGCAGGCAATTCAGGTTGCAGTGAAGGGCGGCACGCCTTTTCTCTGTGTGGAGGCATCCCGCCGGAAAGGAGAGCTCCCCTGGGAAGAGATCGCTTTCTGTGCCGGGCGCTGCGCTGGGAGAATGCTGTTGCCGGACGGAATCATTCCTCCAGACGGTGGCTCGGTCAAAGCGTTTTTGCCAGATGCGCTTGCCCCATTGATTCTATTTAATACGGCCTGCGACGTCCTCTCGCGCAGACGGCAGCCACCTGGCGAAGAATGCATCACACTGCTTGACCCAAAAGGAAGGCTCGCGCGGCGGGCAGGCCGCCTACTGGCCTTCGCCTCCCTGGTACGGGTTGTCACAGATCATGCCGCCATATATGAGCAAACTGCTGAGCAGGTTATGGAGGATTATGGGGCGGCGCTTTTGATTCAGGATACCTTCGCCGGTGCGCGGGACAGCACCGTTGTCATCGCGCCGGGCGGCCTGAAAGAGAGCTTCTTTCCAGAACGGAAATGCGCTGTTTTCACCAATCAGGAAAGCAGCGGCGGGTATCTCTGCATCACTGCCGAAGGGATCAACCTGCCAGAGCCTTACTTCCGCCTGATCCCGGATGGGATCAATCCAGATCAGTTTGCGGGCGCGCTATATGAAGCGTCCGGCCTGCGGGAGCTCAGCAGGCTCACCTATACCCGGCTAAAGCTATACGGCACAACGACCAATCCCGGTGGCGCGGCGCGGATGCTCAGCGCGGTGCGGGAGGAAAGCAGCGGCAATCGATAAACCCACCGCTTACAACCGATAGCCGGCACTTTGCCTGTGATAAAACCTCCGCTTTTCCCGCACGAGGCAAATAACCCTGTGCTGAAACTCCGCACGATGGGAATAAGAAAGGGATTGCTGCAAAGCTTCTTGCAGCAATCCCTCTGAAATCAGATTCCACCCTATTCGATTCAGAACGTTTCAAAAAAGCTTTTGCCCCGTTCTATTCCGACTTTTCCCTTTTCAGCTTCATCAACTCTTCTCGGAATGTTTCAATATCCTTAAACTGGCGGTATACGGAAGCAAAACGGACATATGCCACCTCATCGATCTCTTTGAGCTTTTCCATCGCAAGCTCACCGATGTGCTCAGAGGTCACCTCTCTATCCAACGAATTCTGTAGAGACGTCTCAATATCATCCACAGCGGCCGTCAACGCCGCCGCACTGACAGGGCGTTTCTCACAAGCACGCAGCATGCCGTTATAAAGCTTATCACGGTCGAAAACCTCGCGCGACTTATCTTTTTTTACAACGACCACCGGAACGCTTTCGATCACCTCATAGGTGGTGAAGCGCTTTGCACAACGCATACATTCCCGGCGGCGGCGGATGCGCTCGCCCTCATCCGTCGGGCGGGAATCAATCACTTTGCTTTCCTCATAGCCACAGAATGGACATCTCACACTCATCACTTCCAGCGCTTTTAATCATAGGAATTACCGCCTTGCGGCAGGAGGCGTTTCGCGCCGACAACCATTTTTCCAATGCTTCAAAGCTATCCGCTTTGAAGCTATTATACCATACCCATCCGAACATCCGCAAGCCCCAATCTCTCAGCCTTGTTGCTTCTCTAAATAGGCCTTAGCACGCATCAACTGCTTGTCATCCGTAAAATTCCCCGCATATAGTTCAATCATAAAGCTTCCCTGGTATCCCGCATCCTCCAACAGTGCGGCAAGCGCGTTAAAACGAAACGCGCCTTCCCCAGGCGGCAGGCAATCCCTGCCGGGCAGGTGATCGCTGACATGGACATGGACGATTTCGTCGGCAAATTGCCGCGCAAGCTCGAGCGGGTCAAGGCCGGAACGCACCGCTTGCTTGAGATCCAGCACCATATGAAAATCATTCCCCAGTGCCTTTCGCATCCGGGCAAGAAAAACGGGGGATTGTGAGGAAAACTGTACCACATTCTCCTGCGCAACCATAATCCCCTGTGCCCGGCCCAGTTGAACAAGCGCTCCGAAGCGTTCAAAATATTCCGGCTCTTCAATCGAGGCCCCCGGCTTCAGCCCATGCATCACCAGCAGATGCGCCCCAAGCGCATTTGCCGCGTCAAAATACCGCTTATAATATTCCAACGTGTCATGAAATCGCCGTTCATATGCGCTGAAAAGAAAAAAAGGCTCAGTCCCAGAGCTGAAGGGGTGCACTGACACCACCTGAATCTTACAAGCCTCCTGTTCCCGGCAAATCGCCTTCAAGAGCGGGCCGCGCAGCTCGGAAAAAGAGTTGAAAAATACCTCCGCTGTGGAAAAGCCCAATTCCCCTACCCGCTTGAGCGCTCGCTCAGTTTCAAGCGGATAAAAGCAGGCGGTAGATGCTCCAATTTGGATCAAGAATACCATCCTCCTAAAAGTTTGCAGATTTATCTTTCAAACTGCGTGTTAGGCCTGGGTTGTATCAGCATTCCAACATTTATACATTGCGAAACAGCGCCGCAGACCGCTATAATGGATTAAAATCGCAACGCAATATTATTTTAAAAACGAGTCGTTTATAGAAGGGATGGCCATGCATCCAATGCAGAAACTATTAACAGAGCTCCACGATACCGTACATACCATGCACCGCCTGCCAAAGCTGCTGCTGAAATATGGCGGTATGCTAGTGATCTTTCTTTTTACCGCATCGGCCGCCGCATACCTTTGCGCTGGACGGTTGAGCGATTATCACGCCCTGATGATTTTGAGCGGCGATCTTTTTGTTTGCGGGAAGGATACGCTTGCCGCCGCTATCGTGCCGGCGTTGCTGATTGAAATCATCCTGCGCGCAGGTAAAGCAGATGACAGCCGATAAGCGGATTGCGCCTATTTTTCTTCTATTACGCCATAGGGCCAATCCGTAATCGCGCCGAAATCATAAACATCCGTATACCCCATCTGGATTAATGTTTCTGCCGCCGCCTTGCTACGCACGCCGCTAGCGCAATAAACCAGGACCGTCTTGTTTTTATCCGGTAGCAGCTCGGGCGCCTTCTCTGCAATCTCCCGGTGAGGGATTAAAATATCTCCCTCAATATATTTCAAATTGTGCTCAACCTGGCTGCGCACATCCAGAAGAACATAGGGCTTTCCACTCTCCATGATCTCCTTGGCCTTCTGCGCGGTGATCCGGTGGTAACCTTCCACAGTCGTTTCTTCTGAAACAAGGCCGGTCGTTTGGCTATCCAGCTCCGTCAAATGGCCGCAGCCGGAGAGAACTGATGCGAACGCGCAAAGCAACGCCAGGATCAAAGCGGCCGTTACATATTGTTTCTTTACAAGCATATTCCTGCCTCCTCTCGTCAAGCTATTCATCGGCAGTCTTTTTTCTATTATTTTCCATATTCACTTTCAACGGCATCGGCTCTACCGCGGCCGTTTTCTTTTTTGCCACGCCCGGGCGGCGTTCCAATTTTCTTTTGTTCCCCTTTTCATCCACAATCCAGGTATTGTCAAGCTGGCCCGTCAGGCTCCGGCGAAACGCGGCGATGTATTCCTGCCGAAGTGCCAACTGCTCCTCCTTCTCCGCATCCGTCAGCCCATCTGTGCGTGATTTGCGCGCGAGAAAATTAATTCGGTCTATTTTTTCCTGATTCATGCAACATTCCCCCTTGCCTGATATGTCAACAAGCCTTGCTTCCGCTATGCTTATCATTCTACCTTTTTATCAATAAATTCCGGTTTGAGTTTTGAATAGACGATCTTTTGTTCGCTATAAAGCCCATAATAGCCAGAAAGCATAAAACTCACCGCGACCACCACGGCAAAAAAGCCAAAGCCCTTCGCACCAAATAGCTCTACGCTCAGAATTAAAGAGCTGACCGGACAGTTGGTCACGCCGCAAAAAAGCGCCACCAGCCCCAGCCCAGCCCCGAAGGAGGGCGAAAGGCCCAGCAGCTTCCCGATCACATTTCCAAACGTCGCCCCTGTAAAAAAAGCGGGCACGATCTCGCCGCCCTTAAAGCCCGCGCCCAGCGTCAGCGCTGTAAACAGGATCTTTAGGGCAAATGCCTCCGGGCGCGCCTGCCCTGCAACGGCACGGGCGATCACATCCATACCGGCGCCGTTATAATCACGCGTGCCGACCAGCAGGGTCAGCAAGGCAACCAGTAAACCGCCCACAGCGGCACAGAGATATTTATTGGGGATTAACTTTTTATAGAGCGCAGCCGACTGATGCATGCACACGCAAAACAAGATGCTCAGCACGGCGCACAGTACGCCGAGCAGCGCCACCTTTGCCACGCCGAGCGCCGAGCCCTCCGGCACACCCGTAAGCAAAAATTCCGTGGGGGCAATCCCGAAAAGGGAAGAAATTCGGTCTCCTACCACAGCAGCGATCACGCAGGGCACAATTGCTGAATAATACATTACGCCCACGCTGATGACCTCCATGGAAAAAATCGCAGAGGTGACCGGCGTGCCAAACAGGGCGGAAAAAGCCGCGCTCATGCCGCACATGGTCAAAATGCGTGCATCCTTCTCATCCAGATGCAAAATCCTTCCAAACTTTGCAGCGAGACTACCGCCGAGCTGCAACGCCGCCCCTTCCCTGCCGGCCGATCCGCCAAAGAGATGGGTTAAAAGCGTGGTTGCAAAAATCAGCGGAGCCGTTTTAAACGAAAGCTTTTCATTCGTGCGCACCGCAATTAACACGAAATTCGTGCCGCGATCATTATTGATCCCGCCCCATTTATACAGCGCCGTAATCAAGACGCCGCCCACCGGCAAGAGCCAAACGAGCCACGGGTGCGCCTGCCGCAATGCAAGCGCACCGCTCAAGGCCATGTGAAAAGCAGTTCCGATTAAACCGATGACAATCCCGGCAAACAGCGCGAGCGCCGACCATTTTAAAAAGGCAAGGAGGTTTTTAATCGCCTCCTTACCAGGAAAATGCCCGTTTTGAAGATCCATACTGGCGTCTGCCCCTTTCTCGGCCAAGGGAGGTTTTCCTGCGGGTATAACACCGCCGAACAAGAAAAAACCGCTTGTGATCAACTAGATTTTTCATGCCTATGGCCATTTTTCTCCCCCTCTACTCCCAGCCACAGAATTGTACGGTTTTGGAAAAGCTCGAAATTTACACTGCGTCTCATCCGCCAGAACAAAAAACGCGGTTTGCAAGCTTCATCTTTCAAGCTTTGCCTTTCACGATGCCGCCAAACAGGCGGTAACGCCGACGATATATTATGATTTAGTATAGCATATCTGTGCGCTTTTGCGCAAATGATATCCGCTCATGTATGCCCAAAAGCGGCGGAGCAAAATAACTCCGCCGCTCAAGGATTTAGAATGGGATTATTGATAGGAAACCTTCGTATTTTCAAACGTGCTGTTTTTCCACTCGGCGATAAACTCGTCATTGTAAAAATTGCTGCGCTCGTTCAACTCCTGATTGACCTTATCCAGGCCATCCCGCTCGACCAAAGTCGGCGCGCCGGAGAAGAGGTTTGTGCCCAGACCAAGCCGGTCGCCCTCGATCTGAACGCCCAAGCTTGCTAAAATCGTCGGGTAGAAATCAAACGGGGCAAATTCGCGCCCATATGCCTTTTCCGCTTTTACCGGCGCATTTAGAATCAAATTAAAGATCGCACGGCGGTATTTTTTATCGACCTTTGCAAAAAATTTCTGATCCATGCTCCAATGGTCGCCTGTCAATACAATTGTCGTATTGGGGTAAAAATCTTGCTGCTGAATCCAGCGGATAAACCGAACCGTTTCAGCGGTCGAATAAGAGATAACGTTTGCATACTGGTTGCCGTGTTTATCCTTTACACCAGGGCTTAAGTAACCATCCGGGAAGTGGGTATCAGCCGTTTCCATATTCAGATGGAAGGGCTTGCCCGTTTTTGAAAGACGGATTAGCTCCTCCTTGGCAAATTCGTAGAGCTTATCATCCTCATAACCCCACCAAACCTTATAGTCCTTGGGAATCAGCCCCTTCTCCTTCACCGCCTTATAATCCATGAAGTTAAAATCGCCATGGTTTTGGAAAAATGACGTAAGCCCACCAAAATCAGAATCCGCGCCAAACATAATCGTCTGCTCATAACCCTGCGCTTTTAAAATATCACCTATTCCAACAGCGCCTGGTAGAAATTTCCCAGATTTTCCATAAGAATTACCATTCATCGGAATCTTCAGAGGGAGCCCCAATTCCATATTGACCATTGCGGCTACCGACCAGCTGGAGCCCACCGTCTGGCGCGGGCCGCCAAACGTATCCGGCGTATGAGAAAAGCTGACGCCCTCCCCGGCAAGCTGCGTTAATTCCGGCATCAGGTTTGTTTTCATATAGCCGCCCAATTCTTTGGACAGGTAGGTGGTTTCAATCGATTCTAGATAAATATGGATCAAATTGCGCTTCTCTTTCGGGAATATCAGCTTCACATCGCGGGGGCTCACATAATGATCTTGGATATAGCTGGAATCGGAAACATAAGCATGATAAACATCGACCAGCTGGAATTTCTTCACACCATAAACCAACCCGCCGGCCAAAACGGCAACCGCTAACACAAGGCTTAACACGAGCCGGGGAATCCGGCCAAACACAACGCGAAGCTTTTCCCCACGATGCAGCACAAGGCGGTATACAGAGCATACAAAAATGCTGAACAGCATTGTCAATACAGCCGTTTCAAACACAGGGCCCTCAAATGCAGTCACCATCACATCGGAGCTGGTGCCGACAATCGGGGATTTGAGGTTGACCAAAAATTGATCGGGCGTAATATCACCAAACGTTCTTTTTCCCCAGTTTGTGGCGGTAAAAGCCGCCGCACCGACTGCAAAAAGCAGAATGGAGATCACCTTTCCAACAAGAAAACCTGCTTTCTGCTTGCGCTCTTCCCGCTCATAGGTCAGAACACCCTCAAAAATACCCTTCAGAAACAGAACGGCTGCCCCTACGCAAAGCGCAAAGCACAGGTATTTCAAAAAGTAAAGCGGGCCATGGCGGCTAATATAAAACACATCCGGAATCTTTAGGAAATATTTCATCACAGCAATCGCCAAAAGGTTAACAATGATCGTATCCTTTATGATCCGATAGGGCAAATCCGGGAACCATTTTTTCCTTTGCAGCAGCCAATATTCCGCTGCACCGATGGCGATCCCGACGACCAGACAACATAAAATTAGCATCCCTTTGACCATCCCTTTCTTTTTCCCAGTCATCAAATTGGGCAGTTTTGGCTGCGCCAAAACCCCCGCATTGCATTTCATGTGCAAAAGCATAAAATGCAATGTGAGGGAAGAGCTTGCAAACGCCTTTCCTCTTTCGACATTTTGCATACTTTTTTGATAAATGCAGGTGTATTCTACCATGCTTTTGTAAGAAACTCAATACATTGTTCAATATAATATTTGAATGAAAAATACAGGGGTGGGAAATATGGGCGTTTATTTTATCGATCCAAAAACATTGGTGGATACAAAATTTTTGTTTCTGATGGAACATGGCGCTGTTCAGGCTACGCAAGCCGCCGTTTGAAAAAAACTGCGGTGCGCAAATTGCACACCGCAGTTATGGCTGGGATGGCTGGATTCGAACCAGCGGATGACGGAGTCAAAGTCCGTTGCCTTACCCCTTGGCTACACCCCAATATTTTATTTTACGCTTCTTACGCTGATACCAAAATACGCAAAGCTTTCGCCTTGCGTATGGAATCATCAAATGGGGTGGGTAATCGGGTTCGAACCGACGACCTCCAGGGCCACAACCTGGCACTCTAACCAGCTGAGCTATACCCACCATAATTGGCGCGCTTGAAGGGACTCGAACCCCTGGCCCACTGCTTAGAAGGCAGTTGCTCTATCCACCTGAGCTACAAGCGCATAAAGAAAGAGAAAACTGGAGCGGGTGATGGGAATCGAACCCACACAACCAGCTTGGAAGGCTGGGATTCTGCCATTGAACTACACCCGCACAAAAGCCTTCCCGCGTGCGCCGGGATTCGGAAAGAAAATGGAGCGGGTGGCAGGAATTGAACCCACCTCTCCGGCCGGGAAGGCCGGCGTTCTGGCACTGAACTACGCCCGCATATCAACACTAGGAAGCAGATAGAGCCTTCAAGCGACGGGAGTTATTTTATCACAATCCACGGCTTCCGTCAAGCCTTATTTTCCCTTATAACGGGAAAATATTAAATTTATTTCCATAAGGGCTGCCGCAAAACGCTTTGCACCTTGCAGCAGCCCGCCTTTACAAAACCGTTAAACCGCAGAAGAACGCGGCCTCGGCTTTTCCACCACCGTGGCGGCCTTGAGCCGGACAGGCTTGCGATTAGGGTTCTTTTCGATCAGGGGCGGCTGGTTATCCTTGACGTAAGCCGCCGTAATCTGCACGCGCTCAATCGTATAATCCGAAGGGATTGTATACATAATCGGCGTGAGCAACTTCTCCATGATGGAGCGCAAGCCACGAGCTCCCGTCTCCTTTTCCAGCGTCTGGTCTGCAATTGCATCCAGCGCGTCTTTATCAAAATCGAGCTCCACATGATCCATCTCAAACAGCTTTTTATACTGCTTAATCACCGCATTTTTCGGCTCTGTGAGAATGCGCACAAGCGCCTCCCGATCCAATGCATGCAACGCCGTGATCACCGGCATACGGCCAACCAGCTCCGGAATCAGGCCGAATTTGACCAAATCCTGATGGATGACCTTTTCCATGATCGTGGAAAGCTCCATATCTTTCTTGCCGCGGATTGTCGCTTCAAAACCGAGGGAGGAATTTCCCATCCGGTTTTCAACGATTTTTTCGATTCCATCAAAGGCGCCGCCGCAGATGAATAAGATATTCGAGGTATCAATTTGGATAAACTCCTGCTGCGGATGCTTGCGTCCGCCCTGCGGCGGAACATTGGAAACCGTGCCCTCCAGGATTTTCAGCAGCGCTTGCTGCACGCCCTCACCGCTGACGTCGCGCGTAATTGAAGTGTTTTCGCTTTTGCGGGAAATCTTGTCGATCTCATCCACATAGATAATGCCGTGCTCCGCGCGCTCAATATCGTAATCCGCCGCTTGGATCAGCCGCAGGAGGATATTTTCTACATCCTCGCCGACATAGCCCGCCTCTGTGAGCGTTGTCGCATCCGCAATGGCAAACGGCACGTTAAGAATCCGGGCCAGCGTCTGCGCAAGCATCGTTTTGCCAACGCCTGTGGGGCCCAGGAGCAAAACATTGCTCTTTTGGATTTCCACATCCGCACCCTTGCCGAAATAAATGCGTTTATAGTGGTTATAAACAGCCACGCTCAGCGCGATTTTTGCCTGCTCCTGCCCGATCACATATTCGTCGAGCTGATCTTTCAGCTCCTCCGGCGTGGGAAGGGTAAAATTCGCGTCGTCCCTCCCACCGTGGCGGTGCGGGCGGTCCTCATCCTCAATGACCTCCCGGCAAAGCTCCACACACTCGTTGCAGATGAAAACGCCCGGCCCTGCGACCAGCGTATCCACCTGATCCTGCGTTTTATTGCAGAAGGAGCAGCGTACACCCTTCTGACTGTTGTCATCATCTCTTGGCATTCGTGCAATACCTCCCCGGTAAAAGCAATTACCTGTGCTCAATGATACGGTCAACCAGGCCGTATTCGAGCGCTTCCTGTGCGCTCATAAAGTTATCGCGCTCCGTATCCTGGCAGATCACGTCATAGGGCTTGCCTGTATTGGCGGCCAGGATTTTATTGAGGCGCTCCTTGGTTTTGATAATATGGCGGGTTGTGATCTCCATATCCGTCGCCTGCCCCTGCATGCCGCCAGAGGGCTGATGGATCATCACTTCGCTATTGGGCAGCGCAAGGCGCTTACCCTTTGCGCCGGCTGCAAGCAGGAATGCGCCCATGCTCGCCGCCATGCCCATGCAGATAGTGGAAACATCGCATTTGATATACTGCATGGTATCGTAAATTGCAAGCCCATCTGTTACGGAGCCGCCCGGGCTGTTGATATAAAAGCTGATATCCTTTTCGGAATCCTGCCCTTCCAGGAACAGCATCTGCGCTACCACCAAGCTTGCAGTCGTTTGATTGACCTCATCGCAGAGCACAATGATGCGGTCGTTGAGCAAGCGGGAAAAAATATCGAACTGCCTTTCTCCCCTGCTGGTCTGCTCGACTACCATTGGTACTAAGCTCATAGGAAAGATCCCCCTTTAATTGTGTCATGGATTACATCAGTGCAGAGGATTTCGCCCAATCCACTGACGCCTGTGTTTGCAAAAGCATACGCATCGAAACAGCACGCTTTGTGCCAAAAAATGCGCAAAATGCGGGCCACATCGAATGGCTCGCAATTACTTTTTCGAATAGGCGCGCCGCATATGCCTTTAGTATTGCACAGGCGGCGCGCGCTTTAAACGCCGAGTCAAAATTATTCCGCTTTCGGCTCCTCAGCTGGTTTCTCTTCCGTTGCGGCTTTTTTCTTGCGGGTCGCCTTTTTTTTCTTAGCGACAGAATGCTCCTTGAGCAGGTCAATTGCTTTGCGCATGGCAAGGTTCGCCTTGATGTCGGCGGCAGGGATCACGCCCTTGATCTTGTCGATATCCATCTTATAATTCTCAGCGAGCTTTGCATATTCCGCCTCTATCTCATCCTCGGCCGGCTCAATCTGCTCAAGCTCCACGATCTTTTCCAGCGCGAGACGGGTCTTCACATTCGTCTCCGCCTGCTCGCGGTACATGGCCATCATCGCGTCGCGCTCCATGCCCGTGTAGTTGAGGTAGGTGTCAAAATCAATGCCCTGCGACTGCAAGCGGTAATTGAATTCATCAAACTCCTCCTGCGCCGCACGATCAAACATCAACTGCGGAATTTCCGCCGTTACCAGCGCGGGAAGCTGATCGAGAACCGCATGCTCAAAATCTTCATCCGCATGCTCCTGCTTATGATCGAGCATCTTCTTTTTGGTATCCGCCTTCAGCTCATCGAGCGTGTCGAACTCACTGACATCCTTGACAAACTCATCATCCAGCTCCGGCAGCTCTTTCTGCTTGATCTCATGAAGCTTAATCTTAAAGGTGGCGTCCTTTCCCTTGAGCTCCTCGGCATATTCTTCCGGGAAGGTAACGTTGATGTCAAACTCTTCGCCAGCACTGTGGCCTACCACCTGCTCCTCAAAGCCGGGAATAAACTGATGGGAACCGAGCGTCAGGTCGTAATTTTCACCCTTACCGCCTTCAAAAGCGACGCCGTCCACAAAGCCTTCAAAATCAATCACAGCCAGATCGCCATCCTGCGCGGCACGATCCTCCACGCTGATGTAACGCGCATTGCGCTCGCGCATCTTCTCGATTTCCTCATCGACTTCTTCATCTTTCACCTCAACGGCCGGTTTCTCCGCCTCCAAGCCTTTATATTCGCCCAGCTCCACTTCAGGCTTCACGGCAACCTTTACCTTAATCAGAGCGCCGTCCTTACCCATCTCCTCCACTTTAGGTTCATAGGGCTCATAAACCGTTTTCAGGCTGGACTCTTCCACAGCCTCTTTGACCGCCTGCGGATAAACCGCCTCGATCGCATCCTCATAAAACACCTCAGGGCCATAAACGCGCTCAATAAATGCACGGGGAGCTTTCCCCTTGCGGAAGCCATGAACGGTGATATTCTTTCTCTGCTTGAGATACGCTTTGTTGACAGCGTCCTCAAACGTCGCGGCGTCAACCGTTACTTCCAGCTCGTATACACCGGCCTCTTCCAATTTGGTCGCTGTTTTTAAACTCATCTTAATTTTCCTCCTGTACATCTGTTGCAGTTTAACTAAGTTATTATAGCAGATACATGCTGCAATTTCCAGTTTTTTTTTAAAATCTGAAATTCTTTACAAATTCTTCATGAATCCTTGCCCGAATTCTTCCGGGCTTTCAAAATGGTTGATTGGAGACACTATGTAGAGGAAGCATCTCCCTCCAGCCCAGCAGGCACCAACTTTGGGCAAAAGCTCAAATAATCGGCAGAAATCAGTGAAAAACGAATCCCTTCCCGCTCGCCTGTCACTGCTGCACGCGTAGCCGGTCCATGCAGATGGCCGTAATAACAGCGCCGGATTCCCTCGTCCTCCAGAACCCGCATCATTTCCTCGCACCGAGCTGACTGCGTCACGGGCGGATAGTGCAGGAACGCCACCGGCTCACCGCCAAGCGCCTTTGCCGCCTGAATGGAGGTACGAAGCCTGCCTGCCTCACGCAGCACTACTTTTTTGTCGGCGTCCTCTTCCGCATCAAAAAACCAGCCGCGCGTGCCGCACACAGCAATTCCCTCCACCAAAGCGGCATCGTTATGGACGATCTGAAGCGAGTGAAGCCCATGCTCTTCAAAAAAGGTATCCATTTTTCGGCGCGTTGACCACCAATAATCGTGGTTGCCTTTTAGCAAAAGCTTTCTTCCCGGCAGAGAATGCAAAAACTGCATATCCCGCAGCGCTCCAGCGAGGGACATCCCCCACGAAAGATCTCCTGCGATCACAACTGTATCTTCCTCGCCTACTACAGCGCGCCAGTTTGCCTCCAGCCGCGCCACATAATCCTGCCAGCCGCGGAAAACCTCCATGGATTTATCAGCGTCTAGGGACAGGTGCGGGTCCGCGATGGCAAACAGCGACATTGCGTTCCCCTCCAATCTTTCCAAATTCATATCCACAAAATTTTTATATCCAAAAAATACCGATTCGCCTTCAGCCCTGTAACAAGGCGATTCATGTTTTTCCCGCCGCTTTGCTCCGCATAGAAAGCCAAAGGATGCAAAAGATAAATCCGGGCGCGGAAAGCGCCGCGAAAGGAGGCGTTACGATGGGTAAGGAACACATCAAGGAAATCAGCGATATCGATTGCAGCGTGACGAGCTGCGTATATCACGATGGCAAGACCAAGTGCATGGCCGGCAAGATTCAGGTTGGGCCGCGCAACGCGTGCTGTTCGTCTGAGACGGAGTGCGCGACTTACGAGCCGGATGGCGGCATGCAGTAAAAAAACAAACAAGAAGCGCGCGAGGCTGCTGCAAAATTTTTGCAGCAGCCTTATTTCCGCTTCTTCGTCTATTATGACTCGATGCCGAGCATCTCATAAACCACGTTTTTCATCTCATCCCGTTCACAAACCTTGGTAAAACGCTGTTTTTTCTGCGCAAGGCCTGCAAGCTGCGGCGGCACCTGCTCGCCTGTAAGACTGGAAAGCTCCTGTACCATGCCGAATTCATCGCTGCTCTCCACCTGCCCATTCCCGACGGCGGACAGCACGCTTGCAGAGAATTTAAAGGGATTTGCTGTGGAAGCGATCAGCACCGGCGTATTATCTCCTGTGCGCAGCAGGTATTGTTTACATACGTCTACAGCTACAGCTGTATGCGTATCGCAAAGATAGTGGGTATTATTGTAGGTTTCACGGATCGTCATCTTCGTGCGGCTATCATTACAGCAACCAGCCGCAAAAAGCGTTTTGAGTTTATTCAGCATGGACCTGCCCACATCATAGCAGCCATCCTGTTTCAGGCTATCCATCCACGCACGCACCTGCGCATCATCCTGACCGCATAAATCAAAGAGCAACCGCTCCAAATTGCTGGAGATGAGGATATCCATCGAAGGCGACATTGTGGTATAAAAGCTGCGGTTACGGTCATATTTCCCGGTCTGGAGGAAATCTGTCAGCACATTATTCGCATTGGAAGCGCAGATCAGCTTTTGGATCGGCAGCCCCATCCTGCGCGCATAATAGGCAGCGAGGATATTGCCAAAATTGCCCGTGGGGACGACTACATTCATTTTATCGCCCAGCTCGATGGAGCCATCCTTAAGCAAGTCACAATAGGCGGAGATGTAATAGACAATTTGCGGGACGAGGCGGCCCCAGTTGATCGAATTGGCAGAGGAGAACATCATATTCTTTTGCGCTAACTTCTCCGCGATTGCCGGATCAGTAAAGATCGCCTTCACGCCGGTCTGCGCGTCGTCAAAGTTGCCGTGGATTGCGCAAACGCCGACGTTATCCCCCTCTTGCGTTGTCATCTGAAGCTTTTGCATGGGGCTTACGCCCTCTTCCGGGTAGAATACGAGGATTTTGGTATTGGGCACATCCTTAAACCCTTCCAACGCAGCCTTGCCCGTATCTCCGGAGGTAGCAACCAGAATGACGATTGTTTTCCCCTCCGCCGTTTTGGAAGCGGCAACGGTGAGCAAATGCGGCAAAAGCTGAAGCGCCATATCCTTAAACGCACAGGTCGGCCCCCGCCAAAGCTCCAACACATGGATATCCTCCGTCAGATGGACAAGCGGCGCCACTTTTGGGGAACTGAATTTGCCCGGCGCATAGGCGCCGCGAACGCATCTATCCAGCTCTTCCGGCGTAAAATCCGTTAAGTAGAGGGATAATACTGCCTTTGCCCGCTCAATATAGTCAAGCTGAGCAAGCGCGGCAATCTGCTCCATCGAAAGCTTTGGGATCTCCTCCGGAACAAACAGACCCCCTTCAGCAGAAATCCCCTGCGCAATTGCCTGGGCGGAGGAAACATGCACGGCTTTATTTCTTGTGCTCGTATACAGCATCATTTCAAACCCCTTTACTTTGACACATATTTTTCGTTGATTCATCCCATTGATCAAATCGGCTATTGATAATTTTATTTTAACATATCTGTTTGCGGCTGTAAAAGGGTTTGAAAAAATTTTTCCGCATTTTTGTAAAACAGCGCGTCAGCCTGCTCCTGGGGCATCCCGTTCGCAAGCAGGTAATCCTGAAATGCTTCCAGCTTTTCAACCCCGGCAAAGCAAGGCTCCAGCTCGCAGCCGTCAAAATCGCTGCCAAGCGCAAGCACATGCTCTCCGCCGCGCTCCAGCACATGCCGAATGTGCCGGTGCGCCGCCGCAAAGCCAGCGCTGCCCGGCCTGCCCAAAAAGGCCCGGTATAGATTAATCCCAATCAGCCCTCCGCGTGTAATGATGCAGTCAATCTGCCGGTCTGTCAGGCTGCGGGGATGGCGGTAAACCGCATTACAGTTGGAATGCGATGCGAGAAACGGTGCCCTTGCAAGCCCTGCCACATCCCTAAACCCGCGCCTGCTCAGGTGGGATACGTCCACCGCGACGCCGGTGCGCTCCATTTCCCGCACCGCTTCTTTGCCGAGCGGCGTCAGCCCGCCCGCGCACCGTTTTCCACAGCCGCAGCCCAGCTCATTGGCCCCGTTCCAGGTCAGGGTGATCAACCGGACACCCATAGCATGCAGCTTTTGAATGCGGTCAAGCCTGCCGCCCAGCACTGCGCCGCCTTCCACACTGAGAATTGCGGCGCACTTCCCCTCCCGCTCCGCACGGGCCAACTCGTCAGAGGTGCGGCAAAAAGAAACCGCGTCTTTATGCGTTTCAAGCTGGTGCAAAAAATCATCGTAAATGCCTTGAAAATAATTCCAAGCGGCCTCCCCGCGGCAGGAATCCGGGATAAAAACGGCAAAAACCTGCCGCCATGGCGCATAAGCGCTGCCCCTTTGCAAGGAAAGATGCAGGTTGTTTTCAAAGAGATCCTTTTTCTGTTTCCAGCATTCTCCGATCGTATCACAGTGCAGGTCAAACAGCCTCATGTTTATGGCCATCCTTTCTCTACAAGGCGGGATGTTCTGTCCGGTTTGACAAAGTCAAATTCTCGTTCTTTGAACGAGAAAGGACAGAACTCCTTGGTTAAAAAATTCATTTTTTAACCTTATTCCTCCCGCTCATCTGTAATCCTGTGCGTCAAAGGCGTTTTCCATATGGCGGATTTCCCGCACCCTTCCACAGGCGTCCGCCTCTACCTCCATCACATCGAAACGCGGCTGCAACGCACAGGGATGAGAAGCAAGGTAAAGCGAAGCGGTGCGCATCACCCTCTGCCGCTTTATGGGCGTAACCGCCTCCATGGGAGAAGCGATTGCCTGCGGACCACGCGTTTTCACCTCGACAAATATAATATATGGCTTTTTCTCCGCAATAATGTCGATCTCGCCGAACCGGGTGCGGTAATTAGCGTCCAAAATCCGATATCCCCTTTTGCGAAGAGCCTGTGCGCAGGCGCGCTCGCCGAGCGGGCCCAATTGCCTTCCATCCATCAAAAGCCTCCCTGAAACAGCCGAATATGATTCACAGCCACTAACGTGGCGGCTTTGTCACTTAACGTGGCGGCTTAAATTCTTTAAAAAGGTTTTTCGATGCACTGCGGAAATTCCATACTGCGCGAGCATCTCATAATGCAGCTTCGTGCCATAGCCCTTATGCTTTGCAAACTGGTATTGCGGATACTCCCGATCCAGCTCATACAGGCAGCGGTCACGGCTAACTTTTGCAAGGATCGAAGCCGCCGCGATAGATGCGGATTTGGCATCGCCCTTGACAAGCGTGCGTTCGGCGACAGGCAGACCCGGCGCGCGGTTGCCGTCGATCAGCGCGAGATCCGGCCTCCTATGCAAACCGTCAAACGCCCGGCGCATGGCGAGAAAGGTCGCCTGCAAAATATTGATTTCATCGATCTCCCGCTCTGTTGCCATAGCGATGGAATAATCCGCTGCACGGGCGGTGATCTCGTCAAAAAGCAGCTCGCGTTTTTTCTCGCTGAGCTTTTTGGAATCATTCAGCCCTGCGATCTCCTCCCCCGGGCGCAGCACAACGCATGCCGCAAACACGGGGCCTGCAAGCGGCCCTCTGCCGGCTTCATCAATGCCGCACACGCATTGGAAGCCCTCCTGGGCCGCCGCCTCTTCATAGTGGTACCAATTGATCTCTTCCATTCCAATTCCCCTTACACATAGAAAAAAGGCCGGATTCCCCCAGCCTTTCTTGCTTAATCCGCCGGTGGAAACTCCAGCGTAATCCGCCCGAGCCTGCCCGCGCGGTATTCATCCAGCAGCATAGCGCTCGCCCGCTCTGTATCGATCTCTCCGCCGCGCATGAGCATGCCACGCTTGTGGCCGATCAGCTCCAGCAACTCATAGGGCTCGCTCTGGGATGCCTGTTCCCGATCGATCTTATAGCGCTCGCACAACCGCGCCGGATACTGCGCGCCCAGCACAGCCAGCAGCCTGACTGCCATCGTTTCCACATCCATCACCTCATCTTTGACCGAGCCGATAAAGGCCAGGCGGTTGCCCACCTCCGGATCGTCAAACTTCGGCCAGAGCACGCCGGGCGTATCGAGCAGCTCGATTCCTCCGCCGATGGCAAACCATTGGTTCTGCCTGGTCACACCCGGCCGATCGGCCACCTTAGCGCGGCTACGGCCCGCCATGCGGTTGATAAAAGAGGATTTGCCCGTATTGGGGATGCCGACAACCATCATGCGCAGCGCGCGGCCTGCCATCCCTTTTTCCAGATTGGATTGGATTTTATCCCGCAGCAATTCGCGCACCGTATCTCCATAATCGTTCAGCCCGCGCCCGGAACGGCAATCCACCGCTAAGGCAGGGCTACCCTGCCTGCCGAACCACGCCTTCCAGCGGCGCGTGGCCGCCTCGTCCGCCATATCGCACTTATTGAGCAGCACAATATGCGGCTTGCTGGCGATCAGTTCATTTAGCTCCGGGTTGCGGCTGCTCAGGGGAACCCGCGCATCCAGCAGCTCCGTCACCGCATCCACAAGGGGGAGGCTTTCTTTGATCTGCCTCCGGGTTTTTGCCATATGGCCGGGAAACCACTGCACCGTCTGTTTCTGAAAATCACTCATTGATTCCTTACCTTCCAGATCCCGTCAATAGACCGACCAGTGCCCCAGAGGCGTAATACGACCCTCTACCTTGCCCAGCACATAGCGCACATCAATAAACCCAATCATGGGCGAGCGGCTGTCTGTTGACATGTTACGGTTATCCCCCATCACAAAGATGTGCCCTTCCGGAACGGTAACGGGAAATTCTACGCCCTCCTTCGTCAGTGTCGGCGCATTGACATAGGGCTCGTCGAGCGCTTTGTCGTCGACATAGACGATCCCTTTTTCAAAATCAATATCTACCTTCTGCCCCTCCGTGGCAATCACGCGTTTCACAATTGGCTCGTGAAAAGCGTTGGGCTGTGTGACGATCACGATATCCTGATACTGTGGCTCATACTGCCGGCTCGATACCAGCAGACGGTCATTCTCCTGTAAGGTGGGCACCATGGAGGTTCCCTCCACGCCTACCAAACGGAATAAAAAAGTAAAAATCAAAAAAATCACCAGCAAGGCAGACACCAGGATATCCGCAAATTCATACACAGCGGATACCAGCTTTTTGCGAGCGGGCGACATCTGCTTTCTCTTCGGCGCCTGCGGCGCCACCGGCTGCCCTTCTTGGGGGACTTTTTCTTCTGTATCCATCTGTATAACCTCCGCTCTGAAATAGGATCCTGTTTCTCATCCGGTATGTTTTACCCGATTTGCCACTGGCCCGCCGGGAGCAGCCGGAACACCGCTTTGCCAGAAAGATAGCGCGTATCGATAAACCCGATCGTAGAGGAACGGCTGTCAAGCGAATCGTTGCGGTTATCCCCCATCACGAAAACATAACCTTCCGGCACTTGGACTGGATAGGTAAGATCCCCTGCCTTCTCCACCGGCTCGCTGATATAAGGCTCGTCCAAATTTTCGCCGTTTACCGCAACCGTATGCGCCTGCGGATCAATCTCAACCGTATCCCCCGCCACGGCGATAATGCGTTTAATCAGCGGCTCGTTGAGCGCATTCGGCTGCGAAATCACAACGATATCGCCGCGCTGCGCATGAAAGCCGAGTGTGGTGACCGCCACCCAATTGCGATCCAGCAGCGTTGGCTCCATTGAGGCGCCGCTTACCCAAAATGGGCGGCACACAAAAGCGAACAGCACCATCACAAGCAGCACCGCCAGAGAAAGGGAATCCAGCATCTCATAGATCACATTCCACTTTGTGCGGCGTGCCGGGATTTCATCAAATTGAATGGTATATTCTTCATATCTGCGCATGTAAATCATCCTAACAAAAAAGGGACATAGGTGTCACCCTTGTCCCTTGTGTACTTCTGCCCTCAGCGAAGCTGTTCCTTAACTTTTGCAGCCTTACCGACCCTGTCGCGCAGATAGTACAGCTTGCTCCTGCGCACCTTACCGGAGCGAACCAGTTCCACTTTTGCAACATTGGGAGAATGCACTGGGAAAACACGCTCCACGCCAACGCCATAGGAAACGCGGCGAACGGTAAAAGTTTCAGATACGCCGCTGCCCTTCTTCGCAATGATCGTGCCTTCAAACACCTGGATTCTCTCGCGCTCGCCTTCACGGATCTTTACATGAACTTTCACCGTATCACCCACGCGAATCACCGGTGCGTCCTGCTTCATCTGGCCTTCGGTAATAATCTTCAAAGCGTCCATTTCTAAAATTTCCTCCTTTAATTTACAGGCGTTCATACCGCCTACGGCGGAAGCGGACCGTCCGTTTCAATGTCTGGCCTCTCAGCCGGCATGAACCCCGTCGCAATGGCACGACGGAAAACAAATGCTTAAATAGTTTAGCATAAAAGCACAAGGGATGCAAGAGAAAAACCAAAAATCAAATGGATTATTTTGTGGAGCATTCGCCATTTGAAAATCGGACCGAAGAAAAGCGCTATTGCGCCTGTTTGCTGATGCTACCAACAACAGATGAAGCGCATGCTCTGCATTGGTTTGAAGGCCGATCCGCTTTGGCAAAAAAGCAATTCTTCTCTAAAAATTGAGTATGAAAGTTTAATATACGATTTTTCGTAATAAAATATTGCAAAATGTATTGCATTTTTAAAACTTCATGGTATAATTAGTTATAGATGGTTCCAATGCTTACTCAAAAATAGTTTCGTAATAAATGAATAAGATGTGCGCCAGGTATTTACTATTCAATATGATCGTGTTATGATATAGGAAATGTCTTGCTTTCGCGAAAAACGACAGCTTCCAGATTGGCGCTACGGAATGGAGAGGCAAAACCATTCAACTGTAGTAAAATTATAATTAAGAAATGAGGTGGCTTGCTCGATGGGGAGCGCCAAAGACAATTTTAAAAAAGGTGCCGTGGAAATGCTGCTGTTGACAATGCTGTGTGAAGAGGATATGTACGGTTATCAAATGGCTCAGCTCGTCAAAAAGCGCAGTAAAGGGGAAATTACGATCCCGGAAGGCTCTATGTATCCCACCCTGTATCGCCTCATGAGCAAGGGCTATATCACCGACCATCAGTCCACCTCTGGGCGCCGCCAGCTGCGCGTTTATTATCACATTGAGCCGGCGGGGCGCGAGCATCTGGAACAAATCCGAAAAGACTATTTTGATGTCAACCGCGG
Source organism: uncultured Oscillospiraceae bacterium (assembly GCA_900544375.1). Lineage (GTDB taxonomy): Bacteria > Bacillota > Clostridia > Oscillospirales > Acutalibacteraceae > Fimivicinus. The sequence goes on along the minus strand of UQUZ01000032.1, from coordinate 2,121 downwards.
CATCCAGATGGTGATGGATAAGAGCGCAGAGGTCATCCGGGGCCTTCTGGAAGATCAGTAAGCCAGAAAGTTAACTAAATATACAACCGTGCTGCCACATAGAAAAGGGCCTGTGGCAGCACGGTTTTTTTGCCTAATTTGCCTCAATTCCTTCTCAAGTGCACATGCTGTCGCCAAAAAAATGCGCGTGCTTCACAGATAATCTGCGGAGCACGCGCACTGTGTTTTTAGAAGCTCTCCGGCACTTATTCAGCCGGCGCGTAGAGATCCTTGAGCTTGAGCAGATGCTGATACTTCTCCTTGGAATACTCCTCGGATTTCTCGAACAGGCACTCTGCGCGATCCGGGAAGGCGCGAAGCAGGGAGTTGTAACGCACTTCGTTCATAATGAAGTCGCGGTAGCTCTGGCTCGGCTCCTTGCTGTCAAGGGAGAAGGGGTTCTTGCCGTCCGCAGCCAGGCGCGGGTCGAAGCGGAAGTTGTGCCAGTAGCCGGAGGCCACAGCGGCCTTCTCTTCCGTCATGCTAATGCCCATACCGCCCTTGATACCATGGTTGATGCACGGCGCATAGGCGATGATGATGGACGGGCCATCGTAGCTCTCCGCCTCGTGGAAGGCCTTCAGGCACTGGTTGTAGTCTGCGCCCATGGCGACCTGCGCCACATAGACATATCCGTAACTCATGGCGATTGCAGCGAGGTCCTTCTTCTTAACAACCTTACCGGTTGCGGCAAATTGCGCGACAGCGCCAGTAGGCGTTGCCTTAGACGCCTGGCCGCCCGTGTTGGAATAAACCTCTGTATCAAAGACGAGGATATTCACATTCTGGTTCTGTGCAAGCACGTGATCCAGGCCGCCGAAGCCGATATCGTATGCCCAACCGTCGCCGCCGAAGATCCAGATGGACTTCTTATTGAGATAATCCTGATCCTTCAGGATCGCCTCGGCAGCAGCCTTGCAGCAATCCTTATCAAACGCTGTGTCCTCAAGGAGCTTAATGAGCGCTTCAGATGCAGCCATATTGGCGCCGCTGTCGTTCTTTGTGTCAATCCAAGCCTTCGCAGCTTCCGCCACGCCAGCCTTATCGCATTCAGCAAGAACGTTCACGTTCTCCTCCAGGCGCGCACGGATCTGTGCGTTGGCAAGGAACATGCCGTAGCCGAATTCCGCGTTGTCTTCAAACAGGGAGTTCGACCAAGCCGGGCCCTGACCCTTCTTATTCACCGTGTAGGGCGTGCTCGGTGCGGAACCGCCCCAGATGGAAGAGCAGCCCGTTGCATTGGCGATATACATACGATCGCCGAACAACTGGGTAACAAGCTTTGCATACGGCGTTTCGCCGCAGCCGGCGCATGCGCCGGAGTACTCAAGCAACGGAGTCTTAAACTGGCTGCCCTTGACGGTGGTCTCCTTGAATTTTGCGGCAACCTCCGGCTTTTCGGGCAGAGCATGCGCATAGTTGAATTTCTCCTGCTCATGAGCCTGTGTCTCAAGCGGCTTCATCACAAGCGCCTTCTCGCCCTTCATACCGGGGCAGACGTTTGCGCAGGAGCCGCAGCCCGTGCAGTCAAGCGCGGAGATAGCAACTGAGAACTGCATGCCGGGCACGCCGGTCATCGGCTTCATCTTCATGCCCTCAGGGGCGTTCTTGGCCTCTTCCTCTGTCAGTGCGAACGGGCGAATGACCGCATGCGGGCAAACATAGGAGCAGAAGTTACACTGGATGCAGTTCTGCGGGTTCCATTCCGGAATATCGATTGCAATGCAGCGCTTCTCATAAGCGGAAGAGCCAGCCGGAGCCGTGCCGTCCTCCATGCCGAGGTCGACAAACGTGGAAACCGGCAGTTCATTGCCCTTGTATTTGTTGCAGGGATTCAAGAAGTTCTTGACATATGCCACGGTGTCCGCATTGCCCTCGATGGCAACGTCGGCCTTCGCCTCGTCCACGGCGTTCTTCCAGGACTCCGGCACATTGACCTTATGGTACTCGTTCGCGCCGCGCTCGATGGCCTCGTGGTTCATGGCGACGATCTTCTCGCCCTTCTTGCTGTAGGACTTGGTAGCGGCGTCCTTCATGTACTGGATCGCCTGGTCCTTCGGGATGATGTTTGCGATGCTGAAG